>CAMZFV010000121.1 GCA_947306175.1 uncultured Prevotellaceae bacterium | reverse complement strand
GAACTTCATCTTGACCAAGGTGACCGTAGCTCCCATGTAATCCAATTGACATTCAATCTCTAAATTATTCCCGCCGCTCCATTTTATGGCGGCGGGAATATTTTTAAAACACACAAAAGATGATATTGCAACATAACTTTCGGCGAATCCTTTCTTTGTCTGCTGTCGTGTCGTTAGCCTTGATGCTGACTTCATGTCATTATTACAAGGAGGAAAACGATAACACTCATCAGGAGGAAGACCTCATTGCCAATATCGAGGGTTATGGCATCGACACCATCGCTGTGGAGCCCGGCGACACGCTGTGCTCGGCACGCGTTGATGATGTGTTGCGCCACTATCCCGAGTTCTACCATGCCGCCAAAAAGGCTAAGAAGGCCTATGGCGAATGGCAGGCAATGGAGGCTGAAGCCCGTGTGGGCACCAAGACGCAAGTCATGAGTGTCGATGCCATCTTGAATGATGCACTCTTTGGTCCCGACAATATCGCCGAGATTGGCGAGTGGCCTGATATGGCTCCCATCGATAGTGCTTATTTCAAACTCATCGGTCAGAGCGTACCCAAGCGCAAGTCGGCTATAGGCCATGCCCGCCGCGCGTGGATATCCTATCAGGAGCGCTTGCAAAAGATGGCGCAGACAGTGCCCGAGCAATGCCGTGCCCGCTACATCGCATCGATCACTGCCCGAGTACAACAATTATGCACATCATTACAAAGTAAAGACAATGAAAAGAAACCATCTCGTTAATCTTGCGTTATTCGTCCTGATGCTGTTACCTGCGGTATTCACTTTCTCCTCGTGTGGTAGTGAAGATGACCCGGATGAACCCACGCCCAGCGTGACCGTGATCTTGCGAGGGCAGTCCATTGCCGAGGGAGCCGAAGTGGATGCCGAAACCACCGTTGTGCTCACGCTGACCTATAACACGACGGTCAAGGTTGTGTCCTCGACTGGCATCACGCTCAACGGTACTGCAGTTGCTGCTAAGAGCAATTCACAGACGACGATGGCGGTAGATATTCCGTTATCGCTCGCTGCTGGCACCAACTATACTGTCAAGGTGCCCAAGGGCGCTATCGTTTCTACTACCGACGCTACAGCATCGGCTCCCGAGTTTACCTTGAACTTCAAGACCAAGGCGGCTACCGTGATTCCCCCTGCCGAGGGTCAGGACCCTGTGGCCGCTACTACCGAACCTGCCAAGAAACTGCTGGCTTATATGTGGTCACAGTATGGCAGCAAGACCATCTCGAGCGTCATGGCCGATGTGAACTGGAATCATCGTTTGGCTGACCAGGTGAAGGGCGTGACCGGTAAATATCCGGCCATGAACTGCTATGACTTCATCCATATCTATGTTCCCCAGAACAACTGGATCAACTACAGCGATATCACGCCTGTCAAGGAGTGGTTCGACGCCGGTGGTATCGTCCAGCTCATGTGGCATTTCAACGTGCCTCTCACTGCGAGCACCGTTCCCGGTACCGATGGCTCGGGCGTAACCTGCACGCCCAGCGAGACCACTTTCAAGGCAACCAATGCCTTGACCAGCGGTACTTGGGAAAACCAGTGGTTCTATGGCCAGATGGACAAGGTGGCCAGCGTCCTGCTCAAGTTGCAGGATGCAGGCATCGCTGCCATGTGGCGTCCCTTCCACGAGGGCGCAGGCAATGCATGTGCCAAGCAACAGGCCTCTTGGACCAAGGCTTGGTTCTGGTGGGGATATGACGGCGCCGATACCTACAAGAAGTTGTGGGTTGCCATGTTTGACTACTTCAAGCAGAAGGGCGTGAAAAACCTCATCTGGGTATGGACCACTCAGAATTACAACGGCGACAGCTCTAACTACAACCAGGACACCGATTGGTATCCCGGCAACGAATATGTGGATATCATTGCCCGCGACCTGTACGGCTACAACGCCGCGCAGAACAAGCAGGAGTTTGATGAAATTCAGGCTACCTATAGCGGCAAGATGGTTATCCTGGGCGAGTGTGGCGCTGACGGTAGCACCAGCTTTGCCAACATTTCCGACATCTGGGGTGCTGGAGCCAAGTGGGGTTCGTTCATGGTGTGGTATGGCGGCAACTTTACCAGCGATGCTTGGTGGAAAAACGCCATGTCCAATGCCTATGTCATTACCCGTGACCAGTTGCCCGACCTCAAGTAACGGCTTGACAACTAAGGACTAAGCACTAAAAAAGCAGGGAGGACGTCACCAGGCGCCCTCCCTGTTTTTGTTGATATTGCTGTCCCGCAAAAGTTATTTATACACGTTGACAATCGAGTCGGCAACTTGTTCCATGGTCCACTTGAAGGTGGCCTCGCTGCGGTCGGCTCCGTCAACGAGCGACATCCAATAGAACGAGGCAGCACCGTAGCGCTTGCACAGGCGGTTCATGTCGCCAGATTGCTTGCCAGCCTCGGCCTTTTGGGCGGGGGTGCTGTTCTGGTTGATGGTAATTTCGCCAGCGCCGTTGGTGCCATACTCGCCGATGATAACGGGATATCCCTTGGAGATGAAGTAGGTTTCCAAATC
>CAMZFV010000120.1 GCA_947306175.1 uncultured Prevotellaceae bacterium | reverse complement strand
GAGCGCTATTACACCAAGGATGAGATCATCAAGATGTACTTCAACCAGTTTGACTTCCTCAACAATGCTGTGGGCATCAAGATGGCCTCGGAGGTCTATTTTGACAAGGACCCCAAGGACCTGAACATCCAGGAGGCAGCAACGCTGGTGGGCATGTGCAAGAACCCGTCCTATTACAATCCTGTAAGATATGGTGAGCGCACACGCCAGCGCCGCAATGTCGTGTTTGAGCAGATGGTGAAGGCTGGCTACCTGAGCGAGACCGAGTGCGAACAGCTCAAGACCCTGCCACTGGTCATCAAGTTCAAGAAACTCGACCATAATGACGGACCTGCTCCCTACTTCCGTGAAGAGCTGCGCCGTGTGTTGAGCGCTAAAAAGCCCAAACGCAGCGACTACCCCTCGTGGAACCAGCAGGCGTTTATCGACGACTCGGTGGCTTGGGAGGTGAATCCGCTCTACGGCTGGTGTAATAAGAACACCAAGCCCGACGGCACTCACTATGACATCTACACCGATGGTCTGAAGATTTACACCACCATCGACTCACGCATGCAGGACTATGCCGAGAAGGCGGTACATAAGCACATGAGCAAGACCCTGCAGCCTGCATTCCTACGTGAACGTGGTGGCACCAAGAATCCTTATACCAACAACAAACAGGAGCTTTCCAGTGCGGGCAAGCAGGCACTCATCAACGCTGCCATCCGCCACAGCGAGCGTTACCGTGTGTTGAAGAAAGATGGCTTGAGCGATGCCCAGATCATGGAGAACTTCAAGAAGCCGGTACAGATGCACCTCTTCAACTATGAGGGAGGCTTTGATGCCCAAATGACACCGCTCGACTCGTTGCTCTACACCAAGTCGTTCCTGCGTTGTGCCATGATGTCGATGGATCCTGTCACTGGCTTTGTCAAGGCTTATGTGGGCGGTCCCAACTTCCGATTCTTCAAGTACGACATGGTTTCTACTGGTCGCCGTCAGATCGGTTCTACTGTAAAACCCTTTGTCTATTCCCAGGCTATCGAGTTCGGCGGATTGACGCCTTGTTCGACCCGTCCTGGTGGTGCGCCTAACATTATATGGAATAATGAGGTTTATAACCCTGCCAATGAGGGTAGCGGTGGCGGAATGACGCTGAAGCAGGCGTTGACCTACTCCAAGAACTGGATCTCGGCAGGTTTCATGCGTGGCACCCGCGAGAACTGGATTGAGCGCAATGGCTATTACACCATGACGCCCGAGGAGTTGGCCAAGTGGATGCACAGTTTCGGCATTACGAGCTACCTCGATCCCGTGCCCGCGTTGAGTCTAGGCGCTTGCGAGGTGACGCTGCGTGAGATGGTGGCTGCTTATTCGGCGTTTGCCAATGGCGGTATGCGTGTCGAGCCGGTTTATGTTTCCCGCATCACCGATAACCGTGGTAATGTGCTCGCCGAGTTCACGGGTAACCAGACCGAGATCATGAGCGAGGATACTTACTTGAAGATGCTCTCGATGCTGACCAATGTGGTGAACGAGGGTACGGGTGCCCGTCTGCGCTATGCTTACGGCATCACTGCCGACATGGGCGGCAAGACTGGTACAACCAACTTCCACAGCGATGGTTGGTTCATGGGCTTCACACCCGAGCTGGTGACTGGTGTGTGGGTTGGTGGCGAGGAGCGCTACATCCACTTCAACAGTATGGCGATGGGTCAGGGTGCCGAAGCTGCACTTCCCATCCTGGGCTACTTCATGAAGTGGATCTATGACGATAAGAACCTTCCCTACAAGCAGAGCACCAAGTTTGAGTTCCCCAAGGACTTCAATCCCTGCGGCGATGAACTGGGTGGCTACGCCGGCAGTGGCGGCGGTTACTGGCACGGCGGCGGTGGCGGTGGCGATGCCGCCGGCGGAGAAGGCGGCGGTGGCCAAGACGATGGCGCCACCGAAGGCCTCTTCGACTAACCAAGTTAAGGAAGTTAACAGTTAATAGTTAACAGTTAATAGTGATGGCAGAGAGCTTGACATTAGATAAAAGTAAGGATTTTGCTGTTAGGATGGTGAAACTTTACAATTACTTGTGCAAAGAAAAGCATGAGTATGTCTTGTCTAAGCAGTTGCTACGTTCTGGTACGTCAATTGGTGCGAATTTATCAGAAGCTTTGTATGGTATTAGCCGTAAAGATTTTCTTTCAAAGGTTTATATTTCTTTGAAGGAATGTGCTGAGACTAAATATTGGTTGGAATTATTAAAGAATACTGATTATCTGTCTGATAATGAATTCAATAGTGTTAATCAAGATTGCACTGAGTTAATAAGACTATTAATAAGTATTGCAAAAACAACTCGTCAAAACGACACGAAAGAATAAATGATTTGGGGCTTTAAACTGTTGTATGTTTAAAGCCCCAAGCTATATCTTGCAAACTATTAACTATTAACTATTAACTAGTTATAGATTTCTTTCTTGGCGGCTGAGAGGGTGTTTTTCATCAGGGAGCAGATGGTCATGGGACCAACGCCGCCGGGGACTGGGGTGATGTACTCGCACTTGGGAGCTACCTCGTCAAACTTCACGTCACCGTTCAGGCGG
>CAMZFV010000119.1 GCA_947306175.1 uncultured Prevotellaceae bacterium | reverse complement strand
TGCTCTGGCGATGGCGATGGGCGGTGAAGCGCAGGCAAGGGAGCGCAGAATGGCGACAGAGGCTGGAGTGTGCCCAAGGCTCACAGCACCGATACCCCTGAGCGCAGCGAAAACAGCGGGGCGCGGAGGGAATGAAGTGGAGGCACAAGATGAGTGGAGTCATCGTGAGTGTCAGGCGGGAAGTAGGCGTTGCGGGGCAATCTGCGATTGAGCATCGGGCTTGCGGAACGTCAGGATCGGGTTGAGGACGGAGGACGAGCCCGATACCAGTGCAGTGAGCCGGGTGCGTACCCGAACCCGCCGTCAGCAGACCGCCTTGAACCGCAGGTGGTGCACTGTCGATGACGCAGCGAAACGCAGTGCGGAACGGGAATGACCGAAGCAGCCTGCTGTGCGGGGAGTCGGCGCGGCCAGTGAGCCTGTCCAGGCACTCTCCAGCCGATAAGTCAGTCATTCGGAGCGGGCGCAGACGGAGCGGAACGGCCCATCGCCATCGGGGTTCGTGGGTGGGCCAATCGCTGCAGGCGATGATAAAATTCACCTTATGGCCGAAGGCTTGACCTTGGAATCGATGGCCATGCCGCAGGCTGCACCGACGGCGACCGAGCGCAGTGAGGTTTGCCATCGGTATGGGGCTTGTCCCCTGGAGCCTTAGCCGACGTGCCAGGATGAACGTAGTGGACGAGTGTGCCATGGGGCTGGCAGCATCGATACCTCCGAGCGTAGCGAGAACGCTGGGCTTGATTGAGGAGCGTGCATCAAATCGAGCGCAGCGAGACCTGATGCGTCAGCGACGAAACGAGCCGTGCGTGTGAGGTCTCGATGCGGACAGACAGCCCGATAAGGCACTCTCGGTAACGGAGTGATCCCGACACGGCGGTATCAGCGGCAGGGCCATCGATGAGCGGTGGGAGCGGGTTCTCACTGCTCCGTCAGTTGCTTGCACTTACCGACGGGTGGTTCGGTCAATGTGATACGAACCACGGCTGTCCGTTCGAGGCTGCGAGCTATTGCATCATCAAAAGCATCCATGTGATGAGGCAGGAAACGCTGGCAAATGACTCTTAGGGCCGATATCTTCTCTTCACGTTCAGTCACAAGTTCTGCCACGCCGACGGCAGTAGCAGACCTGTACTGCAAGGTGAAGTTCCCGACTTTGGAGTCGAAGGTCGGTGAGCAACGGGTCACCGCAGAGAGGAACACAACCGGGTTATGGGCGATGCAGTCCAGTTTCTCTCCCTCCAGGGCGCAGTGAAAGTAGAACGTCTTGTCATCGGTATGCGCCAACGACAATGGTAAACCGTATGGTCTTCCGTCTTCCCTGGTCATGCTGACCGTCACGAATGGGGCCTTGTCCAAGACCTCCAAGGCGAAAGCGGCATCCCTCTCTCTGTCAGATCTTCTCATCTTATCATTACTTGTTGAATAAATGCCGAATGGCGGCGATTGGTGAATAGAGAATCATTCTGGGACCAGTCCACCGCATGACTTCACGAATCTGTTCACGTTCTGTAGGGGGATAGCAGTGGGTGAGACAATCCTTGCAGGCGCTCTTGCTCTCCCCATAGCGGCAATGGTCGAGACGGCGGCACGCAAAGTCAGCCAGATGCTGGTATGCCTCAGGTATCGTGTCCGCCTTCAGCCGATGGCTACAATAAAGCTCAATCATCTTGCGGACGGTCTGCTTCTCTCGTTCTATTCTGGTCATTATGGGTTATGTCAGGAGGTATAGGTATGTACGCTGGAGCCTTGAGCTGACGGCAGGTAGTTGATGCCCCACCAGCAGACCTGCAACAGGATGAAAGCGATGAGCAGCACCCACAGGGCTGGCTTGATGGACTTGGGACGATAGATGCGATAATGGATATAGCCCAAATAAGCAAGCCAGGTAATGGCCGCCCAAGTCTCCTTGGGATCCCATGACCAATAGTGGCCCCATGCTTCTTTAGCCCACAACGCGCCGAAAAGCATGCCAAAGGTCAAGAACGCAAGACCGACATTCACCAGGTTGTCGGTAATGTCCATCTCCTTGCGCTCCAACGGACGCCCCTTCTTGAAAAACAGTTGGTAAAGCGCCATGAGTGTCGCTGCACCCAACAAGGCATAGGCGAACATATAGACGATGACGTGCGGAGCGAACCAGGGACTCTGCAAGGCAGGCATCAAGGCCTTGGAATGAATCTCGGGCTTGAAGATGTTGATACAGATAAACACGGCTGCCAACATCGTAGAGAACGACAGGATCCACTTGTATTTCCAGCGGCTATAGACCAGTATACCGGCCAACGGCAGGAAAAATGAGTACCACAGGCGTGTCTCGCCCATCGTGCGCAACGGCGGGCGCTCGAGCGTCACCCACATGATGACGATAAACGTGAAAAACACGGCCAGGCCCGTCAGTGTTGAAGCATAGACGCCAGCCGTTTTTTCTTTCCATGCCAGGAACGCGCCTACGGCCCACAGCATGATGGCCATAATGGCAAAGTAGATGAAATAATCCCAAATCATGGCGTCACGCGTTTTTTAGATGAATCAGGCGAAACCTCAGCAGATCGAGCTTGCCCGTTTGCGTTCGGTTTGCACTGATTTTGAGATAACACAAACATACACAACGCTCCTGCAAGCATCAGCCCTATGCCGATATAAACGAGCGGTAACCACGGGTCGCGCACGAGCTCAAAGATGCTGATCTGGCTCTGAGGGC
>CAMZFV010000118.1 GCA_947306175.1 uncultured Prevotellaceae bacterium | reverse complement strand
AGCGACGGTCTCCAAAACCGTAGGTCGTGAGTTCGAGCCTTACTTCCCGTGCAAACAAAAAGACGAATAAACAAATGAGTAACTTTTTTAATAACAGGCTTACGGATATCAAGGAATCTTACAACGAGCTCGTTCATAAGGTTTCTTGGCCCACTACGAGTGAATTGGCCAACAGTACCATTGTTGTGATGGTTGCTTCCATCATCGCAGCCCTGGTAATTTGGGGAATCGACCTTTGCATCAATGAATTGATGAAAGTCGTTTACCATGTACATGTAGCTGGTTAATTTGACTCGCTCACATGACCGTCCACTCAGTGGGCGGTAGTTTCGCTTATCAAGTATTTTAACAAACTGTCACAGCACAAGTCACAACTATGTCTCAGAGTAAGCATCAGTGGTACATTCTGCGTACCATCTCGGGCAAGGAGATGAAGGTGAAGGAGATGATCGAGGGATACAGGAAGAACAATCCTGTGTTCGCCGAGAATATCTCTCAGATTCTCGTCCCCACCGAGAAGGTTTACACCACACGTGCCGGGAAGAAGGTCCTCAAGGAGAAGGTCATGTTCTCGGGATATGTGTTTGTGAAACTCCAGCTCACTCCCGACATCGAGGTGACCCTGCAGGACACCACCAACGTGGTGAACTTTGTGCGCTCACGTGAGGGCGAGCGTCGCCCCGAACCCGTGCCCGAGCAGCAGATTTTGACGATGCTGGGCCAGGCCGAGGCGCGCGAGATGGAGGCTGCCGATGCCGTCAACGACTATGTCGTGGGCGAGTCGGTCAAGGTCAACGTCGGACCCTTCAGCGGCTTCATTGGTGAGATCAAGGAGATCAACCATGAGAAGCGCGAGCTGACCGTGATGGTGAAGGTGTTTGGTCGCGAGACACCGCTCAAGTTGGATAATTCGCAAGTCGAACGCGAGTAATGACGCAGTCGATGTTACGCAACTGCGCTTTGCTTGCAAAGTTTTTTATCACCATATAAAAACGAATTTGTACAATGGCTAAAGAAATTGCTGGACAGATCAAATTGCAGATTAAGGGTGGGGCAGCAAACCCCTCTCCTCCCGTAGGTCCCGCTCTGGGTTCTAAGGGTATCAATATCATGGATTTTTGCAAGCAATTCAACGCCCGCACCCAGGCTAAGGCCGGCAAGGTGTTGCCCGTAGTGATCTCTTACTACGCCGACAAGAGTTTTGACTTCATCGTCAAGACTTCCCCCGTGCCCGTACAGCTGCTTGAGGCTGCCAAGGTTAAAGGTGGTTCTGGTGAACCCAACCGCGTTAAGGTGGCTTCGGTGACCTGGGATCAGGTGAAGGAAATTGCCGAAGACAAAATGCCTGATTTGAACTGTTTTACATTAGCCTCGGCTATGCGTATGGTGGCCGGAACAGCAAGAAGTATGGGTATCACTGTAAAGGGTCAATTCCCTGAGAACGTTTAAAAACTTTATTGATTATGAGTAAATTAACGAAAAATCAGAAGTTGTACAACGCGAAGGTTGAAACGGGGAAGGCTTACACCCTTGAGGAAGCTGCAGCATTGGTTAAGGAAATCACTTTCACCAAATTTGACGCTTCTACCGATATCGACGTACGTCTTGGTGTGGATCCCCGTAAGGCCAACCAGATGGTTCGTGGCGTTGTATCTCTCCCTCATGGCACCGGCAAGCAGGTGCGCGTCCTGGTTCTTTGCGGACCGGAGGCCGAAGCTGCCGCTAAGGAAGCTGGTGCAGAATATGTCGGTCTTGACGAGTACATCGACAAGATTAAAGGCGGCTGGACTGACATTGACGTGATCATCACTCAGCCCCAGATCATGGGTAAGGTAGGTCCCCTTGGTCGCATCCTCGGTCCCCGTGGCCTGATGCCCAACCCCAAGAGTGGCACTGTAACGCCTGACGTGGCAAAGGCTGTCAAAGAAGTGAAGCAAGGTAAGATCGACTTTAAGGTCGATAAGGGTGGTATTGTACACACCTCCATCGGTAAGGTTTCGTTCACTCCCGAGCAGATCCGCGACAACGCTGCCGCGTTCATCAACACGCTCATCAAGCTGAAACCCGCCGCTGCTAAGGGTACGTACATCAAGAGCATTTATCTTTCGAGCACCATGAGCAAGGGTATCAAGGTTGATCCCAAGTCGATTGAGGCTTAAACATTTAAATCTGATTTATCAAAATGAAGAAGGAAGATAAAACCTTAATGATCGACAAGATCAAAGAGACTCTTGACAAGTATAGTGTAGTTTATCTGGCTAACACCACATCGCTGAACGCTGAGAAGACCGTGGACCTGCGCCGCGCTGCTTTCAAGGCTGGCATCAAGATGATGGTTGTCAAGAACACCCTGTTGAAGAAGGCCATGGACGCATGTGACGTCGATTACAGTGGCCTCTATGACTCCCTGGCTGGCCCCACTACCCTGTTGCTCAGCGACACGGGTAACGCGCCTGCTAAACTCATCAAGGAATTCCGCGGTAAGAAGGAGACCATCCCCGCATTCAAGGCTGCTTATGTCGAGGAGACCGTCTATGTAGGCGAGCAGAATCTCGACACCCTCGTGGCCATCAAGAGCAAGAACGAGCTCATCGCCGATGTTGTGGCATTGCTGCAGTCGCCGGCCAAGAACGTTATCAGCGCTCTCCAGTCGGGTGGCAATAAGCTCCACGGAGTTCTGGAAACCTTATCCAAAAAAGAAAATTAAAAAACTAAAACAACAAACAATTTTAAATCCATACTATTATGGCAGATTTGAAAGCTTTTGCAGAACAGTTAGTG
>CAMZFV010000117.1 GCA_947306175.1 uncultured Prevotellaceae bacterium | reverse complement strand
ACGGATGTCATTCCGATTTTCTTTCCTAATAATCCTGGCATTTCTCTTGAAATTTAATTACTGTTTGTTAATGCTGTTAGTTTTACTCGTTTTGTTCAATCCTTTTGTACTACACCTTGATCTCAACCTCAACTCCGCTGGGCAATTCAAGCTTCATCAGGGCGTCAACAGTCTTGGCTGTCGAGCTGTAGATGTCGATGAGGCGCTTGAATGCGGACAGCTGGAACTGTTCGCGGGACTTCTTGTTGACAAAAGTCGAACGGTTCACGGTGAAGATGCGCTTGTGGGTGGGCAGGGGGATAGGACCGCTCACTACAGCGCCAGTGCTCTTCACTGTGCGCACGATCTTCTCGGCCGACTTGTCAACCAAGTTGTGATCGTAGCTTTTCAATTTAATTCTAATCTTCTGGCTCATATTATTTAATAATGTGAAATTGTATTATTGCAATAATTCGACGTGACCTAAACATTCACTCAGCACCTTGATGGCGATCGGGGTCGCTACGGGAGCGAAGTGAGAGAACGACATAGTGCTCGTGGCACGGCCGCTGGTGATGTTGCGCAAGGCGGTGACATAACCGAACATCTCGGCGAGCGGGGTGCTGGCCTTGACGATGCGGGCACCGCTGCGGGCATCCTCCATGCCCTCGACGATGGCGCGACGCCTGTTGAGGTCGGCGATCACATCACCCATGTTCTCCTCGGGGGTCACCACTTCGAGACTCATCATCGGCTCAAGCAGCACGGGGCGTGCCTGACGGCAAGCGGTGCGGTAAGCCTGCATGGCGCACAGCTCAAAGCTGAGTGCGTCGCTGTCCACGGGATGGAAGCTGCCATCCAGGATGGTCACCTTGAGACTCTGCATGGGGAATCCGGCGAGCACACCGCTGCGCATGCAGCTCTTGAAACCCTTCTCAATGCTGGGGATGTACTCCTTGGGGA
Source organism: uncultured Prevotellaceae bacterium (assembly GCA_947306175.1). Lineage (GTDB taxonomy): Bacteria > Bacteroidota > Bacteroidia > Bacteroidales > Muribaculaceae > Sodaliphilus. The sequence continues at coordinate 2,185 of CAMZFV010000117.1, read as the reverse complement.
TATTCCCGCCCTTGACGTCGTTGACGAACTGGAAGTTACCGTCAAAGTCGTCGTCGATGGGCTCGACACGGCACTCGATATCGGCAAACTTGCCGTGACCGCCGGTCTGCTTCTTGAAGACCTCGCGGATGGTGGCAGGCTGTGAGATGGCCTCCTTGTAGGTTACCTGGGGACGACCCTGGTTGCACTCCACCTTGAACTCGCGGCGCAGGCGGTCGAGAATGATGTCCAGATGCAACTCACCCATTCCGCGGATGATGGTCTGGCCGGTCTCCTCGTTGCTCTCGACCTGGAAGGTGGGATCCTCCTCGGCAAGCTTTGCCAGGCCCACTGCCATGCGGTCAAGGTCATTCTGCGTCTTGGGCTCAACGGCGATACCGATAACAGGCTCGGGGAAGTCCATTGCCTCGAGGACAACGGCAGTCTCCTTGCTGGAGCACAGGGTGTCACCAGTGTGAACATCCTTGAATCCGACTCCCGCGCCGATGTCACCGCAGCCGATCACCTCCATGGGGTTCTGACGGTTGCTGTGCATCTGGAACAGGCGGGAAACGCGCTCCTTTTGACCGGTGCGCACGTTATAGACCAGGCTGCCGGCGTTGAACTGACCCGAATACACGCGGAAGAACACCAAACGTCCCACATAGGGGTCGGTAGCGATCTTGAACACCAGCGCGCACAGGGGCTCCTCGAACACGGGCTTGCGAGTGATCACCTTTTCGGGGTCGTTGACTGCGGTACCGGTCACCTCACCTGCGTCAGCGGGGCTGGGCAGATAAGCGCACACGGCATCAAGCAGCGGCTGGACGCCCTTGTTCTTGAACGAGCTGCCACACATCACGGGAACCATGTCACGGTTGAGGGTGGCCTTGCGCAGGGCGCTCTTGATCTCGTCCTCGGTAATCGACTCGGGGTCGTCAAAGTACTTGGTCATGAACTCGTCGTCAAACTCGGCGAGCTGCTCAAGCATCTTGTCGCGGTACTCCTGGGCCTCGTCAACCATATCGGCGGGGATTTCGGCGGTCTCATACTCGGCACCGAGCGTCTCGTCGTGCCAGTACAGGGCCTGCATCTTCACCAGGTCAACAATACCCTTGAAATTCTCTTCGGCACCGATAGGCAGCTGAATGGGGCAAGGATTGGCCCCGAGAACCTCGCGGATCTGGCGCACTACATCGAGGTAGTTGCAGCCCACGCGGTCCATCTTGTTCACGTAAGCGATGCGGGGCACCTCATACTTGTCGGCCTGACGCCACACGGTCTCGCTCTGGGGCTCTACTCCGCCCACGGCGCAGAAGGTGGCGATAGCGCCATCCAGCACGCGCAGCGAGCGCTCCACCTCAACGGTGAAGTCCACATGCCCCGGAGTGTCGATCAGGTTGACCTTGTACTTGCTACCGTCATAGTTCCAGAACGTGGTGGTAGCGGCGCTGGTGATGGTGATTCCCCTCTCCTGCTCCTGCTCCATCCAGTCCATGGTGGCGGTACCCTCATGAACCTCTCCCATCTTGTGGGTAAGGCCCGTGTAGTACAAGATCCGCTCCGATGTGGTGGTCTTGCCGGCATCGATGTGTGCCATGATGCCGATGTTACGTGTATATTTCAGCTGTGCGTCAGTGCCCATTGCTAGTTCACGTCGTCGCTAAATCAGAATCTAAAGTGAGCGAATGCGCGGTTAGCCTCGGCCATGCGGTGCATGTCCTCTTTACGCTTGAATGCACCACCCTGCTCGTTATAGGCGTCCATGATTTCAGCAGCCAGCTTGTCGGCCATAGTCTTGCCGCCACGCTTGCGTGCGAAAATGATCATGTTCTTCATCGAAACCGACTCTTTGCGGTCGGGGCGGATCTCGGTAGGCACCTGGAAGGTGGCACCACCAACACGGCGGGACTTAACCTCCACTTGAGGAGTGATTTTCTCCAAGGCGGCTTTCCAGATCTCCAGCGGGGTCTTCTCTTCACTAGCCATCTTCTTGCCAACAAGCTCTAAGGCGCTGTAGAAGATTCGGTAAGAAGTGGTCTTCTTACCATCATACATGAGGTGGTTGACGAACTTGGTCACACGTACGTCACCGAACTTAGGATCGGGGAGAATGATCCTTTTTTTGGGCTTAGCCTTTCTCATTTTTTTAACACAGTTGTAGTTTTAAGTCTGCTTGGTTGTCTTTTGCTTTGTTCTTCAACGC
>CAMZFV010000116.1 GCA_947306175.1 uncultured Prevotellaceae bacterium | reverse complement strand
CCAAGGATCCCCGCTATGCTGCTATCGAAGCGGCATTGGCTAAAGTGAACGATATCGACTCACTTATCGAGCTTTACGAGCAACACCGCATGGAAGTCGAGAACAATCCCGACATCAAGGCCATGTTTTCGCGCCGTAAGCAGGAAATTCACAAATCCACCGTAATCACTTTCTAACGCTATGACAATGATCAGATTAAATGATTCAGGCGTGGTATTCAACAAGGAAGCCCACACCTATCACCTGGAGGGCAAAGAACTCTCCGGCATCACGAGCGTTATTCAGCGTCAGCTCTTTCCAAACGAGTATGACGAGGTTCCCGAAGAAATGATAAAGGCCGCTGCCGCGTATGGCAGCGCGGTTCATGAATCATGTGAGCTTTTTGATCGTGAATGGGTAAATGACGGCACCGTTGAGGTCGCCGACTACATCCAGCTGACCCATTCCAATCAACTTGTGCACGAGGCTAGCGAGTATCTTGTTACCGATACCAAGCACTACGCCTCAAGCATCGACAAGGTGTACCGCATCAACCAGGACACCTTCACACTGGCTGATATCAAGACCTACGGCACCTTCACCCCCGAGAAGATGGAGCGTGCTAAATGGCAGCTATCGATTTATGCCTATCTGTTCACGCTCCAAAACCCCGGAGCAAAGATCGACCGGTTACTAGTGATCCGTCTCCGCAGCAAGGGGAAGGACCACATCAGCGAGATTATTGAAGTTGAGAGAATACCCGCCAACATCTGCAAGGCTCTGCTCGAAGCGGACCTCAACGGCGAGCAATTCAAAAACCCGTACTCAATTCCTGCTGACATCAAGGCACAGGAAATGACCATCCGCGAGCTCATCCAGACGAAACAGCAAGTGGACGATGAACTCAAGCGCATTAAGGCCGACATCCTTTTACGCATGGAGGCCACTAACGCGAAGATCTGGGAAGGCGACCACATGAGGATCACCCGGAAGCTACCGACCCAACGAGAGAGTTTTGATCTGGGGCGCTATAAGACAGACAACCCCGATCTTGACCTGAGCGACTACATGAAGGTCAGCAACGTATCTGGCAGCGTGCTGATCACTATCTAACCGATACATTACTAACCACGCCAGGAGAATGAAATTGAACCACATCATACCGTTCTCCTGGCTTTCTTATGAACACTTGAACAAAATGAACATGAACATCAATGAGAGCCGTGAGTATAAAGCGGCAAAGGAACTGGAGCGGGTACTTAACGACTACAGCTTCAACCCTGATCGATTTACAGCAGCCATTCCATCGTTCCACAAGACGCTGGAACAGAACTTTATGAGGCTGATTATCGCATGTATCAAGTTCTTGGCCGATGATAGCAATAGATTCATCGACCTGCGTAACAAAGGATCCCATGAGGCAGCGGTCATCCTTGCCAAAGCCTTAGAGGACCATAAGAACGAAATTTACTTACCATTCATTTAAAACCCAACCAATTATGAACATCAACATTGAATTATTTAAGCGTTCAAGCCCGACAAGAAGGTTCAGATCATCATGGAACTGACCGAGGACGAGCTTTTGAACATCACTCCCGCCACTATCACGAGAATCATCAAGGAAGCGGGAATGAGACTTTACAGATCCAGGGACAAGCGGCTGTGGATTCCCGATAGATTCCGCACAGGCAACCATTGGAACAGTACCTTCAATGCTGTGGAACTGATCAAGGGCAAACTGTATGTGAGCCTTTATGTTCAGTACAGCAACACCGATACCGATACTGACGCCACCTACAATGAGTTTTTCTCAAGAGGTGACTATCGCGGACACATCTGCTATGAGGACCGCTATGGAAATCCACATACTGACTATTACACCTACACCCAGAGCGACAAGGCCCGAGCACTTAGGTCATTGTTGCTCACCTATGTTCAACGCAAATACAAGAGCTACTATGACAAGAAGAAAGCAGAACAAGAGAATGCTGGCTGAGAAACGGCAGGAACATCACACCACTGCCGATAAACCAGCCAATCCGTCATTCCGCAACTTTACTGTGAGAAGGACGATCGAGATACACCTGACGACCATTAACCCTCAGCTCACCCAACGAGATGCCGAATTCTATGTGGACGGCAACTTCTATGTGAGAGGACAACTGGACGGCAAGTATCAAGACTTCTACCTCACACGCGTAAAAATGAACTATAACAACCGCAAAAATTCAACTGACAATGGCAAAGACTAAGAACAAGAAGCTCACCATCAAATACTGGTGTAGCCTATCGAGAGGATCAAGGGAACGAGCATTGAAATTTTGCTTCCCGATATCTCCGAGCATAGTTGAAATGCTGCTTGACGAAACCCCAACGACTTTTGAGATCAAGGAGGGGTTCTGGTCGGTCGTGTTTAAGCGGATTACTATTCCCGCTGACAACCGATTCTATAAAACCTGTTATATGAACGAAACCTATTTAGCTTAACGATTATGGGATTCAGACTACATTGTGCCACCACTTATAACGTACAGTGGGGCAACGCAGTAGGATTTAACCACAAGATACAGGAATTCCACTACCTCCTGGATGCTTGTTGCTGCGATTATAGCGGCGAAGAATTTGACATTGATTTTGAAGTGCTGAAACTAGATTGGCGCCACGTTATCGATAAACTGAAGAGACTCGATACCTTGCCCGATGATGAGGCCGGGGAGATCGAGATGAGAATTAAGGATTTACAATGTACAACCGATGAGGTAATCGATAAGATGGAACGCTTGCTGACGATGGGTGAACCTGACAGCGACTACCTCCACCTAAGCTTTTTCTGATTATGATCGACAACGAAGACTACAATGTGAGGCTGGCAAAGTATATATGGACCATCCTCACGAGCCAACCCATCATCCTTATGTCCTGGGGCGTTGATCCCAAGACAGTGAAGACGATTGAACTCGGACTGGAATTTCACGTGCAAGGCTTCAAGCATACTGGCCTTGTGAGAGTGACACTGAACGAAACTGAAGACCTGTTTTGTGTGACGCTTATCGACGACAATGGTACAACTGTCGATACCATACAATCGGTCTTTTGTGACAATCTAGTTGCTGTGATAGACGACGCTGTAGAGAAAACCGACAATTATGAAAAGTCGATATGTGCGGAATACGGCATTATCACAGAATCTGAAAATTGAGAGAAAGTGGGATTTTCTGGGCATTTCCGGAGGGTCCCACTATTCTTGAACAATACTAAACCCACGTTTAATATGTTTCAAACTTATGAATAATATTGCATATGTCGCTTACCTACG
>CAMZFV010000115.1 GCA_947306175.1 uncultured Prevotellaceae bacterium | reverse complement strand
ATCTATGAGCGAAAACGAAAAATTAATTCAATCTATCATCGAAGCAATTCAGGAAAAGAAAGGACGCAACATCGTCCATGTTGATCTTTCGGGCATAGAGACTGCTGCAGCCCAGGGATTTGTCATCGCAACGGGCAATACGCCCATGCAGGTCGAGGCCATCGCCGACAGCGTGCGAGAATACGTGGAGAAGAACGCGGGGCAACGCCCCTTCAACTACGACGGCTATCAGAATGCCCAGTGGATTATCATCGACTATGGTAACATCTTCGTTCACGTCTTTGTGCCCGACTTCCGCGAGCGCTACAACCTGGAGCAGCTGTGGGCCGATGCGCGCATCAACGCCATCCCCGATCTGGATTGAGATAATAGCGACTACAGTTAATTTACGATAATGGCGAACAACAAAAATCAGCGCAAATTACCTAAGTTCAACTTCTTCTGGATGTATGGACTCATAGTACTTGCCCTGTTGACTTTTTATTACTGGCAGAACAACGAGGTGTCACAGCCCGTTAGTTGGACCCAGTTTGAGACCTGGGTGAAAAAGGGCGGTGTGAAATCCATCACTGTCTATACCAACAAGAATACTGCCGAGGCTGTTCTGAGCGACTCCCTTGCTCAGGAACTGTTCAAGGGCAGCCAGTATGCTCCTGCACCTGGCACGGCAGCCAAGATGGTGGCCCATATTCCCAGTTCCGACAAGTTTGAGGAGAAAGTGGAGGAGTGGAAAGAGCAAGGCGTGTTCACGGGTGATGTCAAGTATGACCAGGCCAGTGACTTCTCGATGATATTCTGGACCTTTGGACCCATACTGTTGCTTGTGGGACTTTGGTTCTTTATGCTCCGAAGGATGAATGGAGGTGCTGGTGGCGCCGGTGGAGGAATCTTCAGCGTCGGCAAGTCCAAGGCGCGCCTCTTTGACAAGGACAATGACAGCAAGGTGACCTTCCAGGATGTGGCAGGACTGGCCGAAGCCAAGGTGGAGATTGCCGAGATTGTGGACTTCCTCAAGAATCCCAAGCATTATACCGAACTCGGTGGTAAGATTCCCAAGGGCGCTCTGCTCGTGGGACCTCCGGGAACAGGTAAGACCCTTTTGGCCAAGGCTGTCGCTGGCGAGGCCGATGTGCCCTTCTTCTCGATGTCAGGCTCCGACTTCGTCGAGATGTTTGTCGGCGTCGGCGCTTCGCGTGTGCGTGACCTCTTCCGTCAGGCCAAGGAGAAGGCTCCCTGCATTGTCTTTATCGACGAGATTGACGCCGTGGGCCGTGCTCGCGGTAACAAGGCCAACATGAATTCCAACGATGAGCGTGAGAGCACCCTCAACCAGTTACTTACCGAGATGGACGGCTTCGGCAGCAATAGCGGTGTAATCATCCTTGCCGCAACCAACCGCGCCGACATCCTCGATAAAGCGTTGCTGCGTGCAGGACGCTTCGACCGCCAAATCTATGTCGAATTGCCCGAACTCAGCGACCGCAAAGAGATTTTCCAGGTTCACCTGCGCAACGTCAAGACCGACGGTTCGGTGGATTTGGACCTGCTCGCACGTCAGACCCCGGGTTTCTCGGGTGCCGATATTGCCAACGTATGTAACGAGGCGGCCCTTATTGCTGCGCGTCACAAGAAACAGGCTGTGCAGCGTCAGGACTTCATGGATGCCATCGACCGCATCGTCGGCGGTTTGGAGAAGCGTTCCAAGGTGATTACCAATGAGGAACGCCGTTCTATCGCCGTCCATGAGGCCGGACATGCCACCGTCAGCTGGCACCTGCGCTATGGTGACCCGCTCATCAAGGTGACCATTGTGCCGCGTGGCAAGGCCCTGGGTGCTGCATGGTACATGCCCGAGGAAAGACAGATTGAACCTAAACAGGCCCTGCTCGACAAGATCTGTTCGCTTATGGCCGGTCGAGTGGCCGAGGATATGTTCCTGGGCTTTATCGATACAGGAGCGCTCAATGACTTGGAGCGTGCGACTAAGATTGCCTATGCGATGGTTACTTACTATGGCATGAGCGACAAGTTGCCCAATATCTCCTATTATGACACGTCTGGTGAGTCTTACGGCTTCACCAAACCCTATAGCGAAGACCGTGCGCAGACCATCGACCAGGAAGTGCAGGCGATTATCGATAGTCAGTACGAGCGTGCCCGTGAGATTCTCAGCAAGTATGAGCGTGGCCACCACGAACTGGCTGAATTGTTGCAGCAGCGCGAGGTGATTTACACCGAGGATGCCGAGCGCATCTTTGGCCCCCGCCAGTGGAAGTCCCGCACCGAGGAAATCATCAAGGACGCTGAGCCCGCCACGGTAACGGTTGAAGGGGATAATGTCACCTTGACGCCTCCTACCTTTGAGCCTAACGAATAAATCATAGCATCATCATAATGGCAGTCATAGAATATAACGAGACACAAAAGGCGGCAATCGTCAGCCTGCTCATTGAGATGATCAATGCTGACAGTGTGGTTGACCCCAGTGAATGTGCGGTGTTTAATACCATTTGCGTAGAGCATCGTATCGGGGAGGACACCTACAACATTGGGCGTTCGCTCAACAGTATGGTCGCTATCAACATCATGAAGAATATGAGCGATGTGCAGAAGCTGGCCACCGCTCAGCTCCTCATCCGCGTGATCGATGCCGATGCCAATGATGACGATAACGAGATAAGGCTATTTAATATTATATGTAGGGCGACTGGCGTGGATGTCCTTATCGAAGCGAGGGGTGGGGAAGAGTAGCGTTGTTTTCCACATTATATATAATAGAATAGCGAGACCTGGAGATTAACCCTGTAACATATCAAGCGGGCGGTGTGTGATAATCATAACATGCCGCCTGCTTTTTTCTGTGCTTTTGGGAGATTATCAGGGTGTGGGTGATGTTTTCGTGCAACTTTTTTTACTTTTTCGTAAAATTTTTTTCGAGAATTTTTATTATCGATAATATATTGATATTCAGTGGTGTTTAAGCGTTTTCAACACTCTAAAACAAGGATTGTTAATAACTTTGTTTGAAAAAAAAGACGAAAAAATTTGGTCAGTATAAAAAACGGCTGTAATTTTGCACCGCTTTTCGCCCCAAATGGGGCAGGAAAGTGACTCAAAAAAGAGTTCTTTGACATGTTTGCAGCAATGTATTGACGTAGTACAAGAGAACAGGGACAAATATTGTTCCCGTTAATTCTAAATCATAGTACAACACAATAGAGCAGGAACATCAAGGGCCGGACACAACTCGGTCGAGTGTTGCGTTTTCATTTAATTCTAGAAATAGAAAAAACGATAATACAACAACGAAGAGTTTGATCCTGGCTCAGGATGAACGCTAGCG
>CAMZFV010000114.1 GCA_947306175.1 uncultured Prevotellaceae bacterium | reverse complement strand
TCATGTTGACCTGACCGGCAGCGGTGAGGGGCAGTGTGCACTCCTTCAAGATCTTCGGGTTACCCTTCTGGGTGTGCTCCATGGTCAGGATCACACGCTTGGCGCCCACAACGAGGTCCATAGCGCCACCCATACCGGGAGCCATCTTGCCGGGGATAATCCAGTTAGCGAGGTTACCTTTCTCATCGACCTGCAGGGCGCCAAGGAACGACACGTTCACGTGGCCGCCGCGGATGATGGCGAACGAGGTAGCCGAATCAAAAGTGCATGCACCGGGATTCAACGTGATGGCACCTCCACCAGCGTTGATGAGGTTCTTGTCCTCCTTGCCCTCTTCAGGCGAGGGACCCATACCCATAGCGCCGTTCTCGGTCTGCAAAGTTACCGAAACGCCCTCGGGCAGGTAGTTGGGGATTAACGTGGGGATACCAATACCCAGGTTCACAACATCGCCGTCGTGCAACTCCTTGGCAGCACGTTTTGCGATGACTTCTCTCATTTGATATTTGTCCATAATGAAAATAGTGATTTGAGATTAATTATATGTTTTTAAAAAAGTTATTTCATTCCTCTCTTGACCATCTCCTGCACGACGAACGATGCCACGTCGTCTGCATAGGTGTTCATGCCAAAGCCGGCGTCGAAGCCCAGCTCCTTGGCTAACTCGTGGGTGACACGGGCGCCACCGCAGCAGCAGATCATCTTGTCGCGCAGACCCTCGGCCTCCATCAGCTCGATGAACTCGGTCATGTTCTTGATGTGCACGTCCTTCTGCGTCACCGTCTGCGAGACGAGCAGCGCATCGGCATGAAGTTCGATGCCCTTGGCGATAAACTCGTCGTTGGGCACCTGAGAGCCCAGGTTGTAGGCCTCGATCATCTCGTAGCGCTCCAGTCCGTAATGGCCAGCATAGCCCTTCATGTTCATGATGGCGTCAATGCCCACGGTGTGGGCGTCGGTGCCCGTCGAGGCTCCCACGATGACAATCTTGCGGCCGATGTTCTCCTTGATGTACTCATCGGTCTCATACATGTCCATCGTGTCGGATTCCACCTTGGGGACGTAGATGGTGCTGTAGTCCACCGTGTGGGTGCAGCTGCCGTAGCAATTGACAAAAGTGAAACCCGGTGTCAGTTCCTTGTAGAATACCACACTGGGGTTCTCAAGTCCCATTTTGCGCAGCAACAGTTTGGCGGCCTCTACCGCCTCGGCACCGCAGGGCACGGGCAGGGTGAAACTGAGCTGCACCTTGCCGTCATTCATTGTGTCGCCGTAGGGCTTTATCTTGGTGAAGTCTAAGGTTTTGTCGAAATCCTTAGCTTCCATGCTATATAATCCTTCGCTCATAGTCGTATAGTAACCTTAATTGTGATGTGTTGTTATTATCTCTTGCCCTTCATCAGTTCAACGAACGGGTTATAGTAGTTCTCACCCTTCATGGTGACACCCTGCAGGCCCTTACCACCGTTCTTGGGACGCTTCACGTCACCAAAGATACCCTTCTCAAGGGCGGTGAACAGGCCTTCCTTAGTGATTTCCTCGAGCAACTTGATGGTGTTGCCGAGCACTTCCTTAGCACGGTTGCGGCAGATACCGCCCTCAACAAACTCCATCTCCTCGCCGATGCTCTTCATATTGTTGAAGATATACTTGGCATTCTCAATCGAGAGGTAACGGTCGCTCATGAAGGGGGTGTGGATAGCCTCGGTGGGCATACCCAGCAACTGGATACCCTGATGGGTCCATATACCAATCATGTTGAACAGAGCGTCCTGGATGTGGCCGCGGAAGATGTTTCCCGTCATGAACTTGGTCGGCGGCATATACTTCAGCGTGGCCTTGGGGAAGATCTCGCGGGTCATCTGTGCCTGAGCCAACTCCAGCAGGAAACCGTTCTCCAGCATGGGATCCATCTCAAAGGCATGACCTAGACCCATCTGCTCCTCGGGCAGGCCAGCCATGAGGGCCAGCTGCTCGTTGATGAGGTCTGATGCCAGCACGGTGTGGGCTGCCTCGACGGCATCGGCAGTGGTCAGGTAGTTATCCTCACCCGTGTTGATGATCACGCCTGCAAAGCCGTTGATGATGCGGCTCATGTACTGGTCGATGAGCGTGCGCTGCATGTTGATGTCGCGGAAGAGGATACCATAAAGGGCATCGTTCAGCATCACATCCAGACCCTCAAAGGCACCCATGATGGCAATCTCGGGCATACAGAGGCCTGAGCAGTAGTTACACAGGCGGATGTAACGGCCCTGCTCCTCGCCCACCTCGTCGAGCGCCTTGCGCATGATGCGGAAGTTCTCCTGAGTGGCGAAGGTGCCGCCGAAGCCCTCGGTCGTTGCGCCATAGGGCACGTAGTCCAGTAGACTCTGACCCGTGGTACGGATTACGGCAATGACGTCGGCTCCCTGACGGGCACCGGCCTGAGCCTGCACCACGTCCTCGTAGATGTTACCCGTTGCCACAATGATGTACAGGTAGGGTTTGGGACCTTCGCCGATGGTTTCCAGATAATGCTCACGGCGAGCGCGGCGGGCACGGATGCGCGCCATGCTCTCGTCAACGACGGGCTGCAGAGCAGCAGCAATCTGCTGCGGGTCACGGGTCACGACCTTGGTAATATCCAACTCGTCTTTTGAAACCTTCTCAGCAATCTGCTGGGGATTGAGCCCCGTCTGGATCATGGCATTGGCGATAAAGAACAAGGCACCCTCGTTCAACACGCCCTTGTCTTTCAAGGCTTCCACCACCACGTTGGGCAGGGGCACATCATTGTCGTCAACACCGTCGATGCCCATCAAGCGGCACAAGGTGCGCTCAACGGCAACCGTCGTGTATTGCTCCACGAAGGACTGCACGTCCTCGGCGATGCCTTTGGCCAAACCTCTGGCATACTCAACTTTTTCAAAATCTAGTCCTAACTTGCTCTTTTGCATAGTGTATATAGTATATAGTGTGATGTCATTGTTGCTGATTGGGAACCTCTAACAGGGCTCTCGCGATGGATATCCACTCGCTGTCGATGCCTAGGCTCTGGGCGATGTTGAGCGCCTCGTGGGGCACCTCGCCGTCCTGCACTTCGACCAGCTGATAGTCCATCGTGCCATTTTCGAAGCCTTTTACCCGCAGGCAACGGGCTTCGCCTGGCTCTATATCGTAGTGCGTTGTCATGACCAGGCTCATGTCCTTACCGGCCAACACCTTGAGCAATGCCGACACAAGTGCGGCGCCCTCGGTGGGATTGGTGGTTCGGGCCGGCTCGTCAATCAACGCCAGTATTTTCTTATTCTCGCGCGATGCCTTGATAACGGCATCGATGTTCTTCATCTCGGCGGCAAACGACGACAGGCCTTTCTCGACCGACTGCTCGTCACCGATGCAGAAGTA
>CAMZFV010000113.1 GCA_947306175.1 uncultured Prevotellaceae bacterium | reverse complement strand
AGGTCAAGTAGTTCTTCAACTGCCAGAAGGTGCTTGAGTTCTTCTGAATCGAGCTAGTGTTGGTGGTACGGTTCCAGGTACCCAGGTGGACGGTGGGTTCCCACTGTTCACCCTTTGACGACGAGATGTCGTAACCGAGCTCGGTGTGCCAAACGATATCTTTCAAGAAATTGGGGTTAACCTCAAAGAAGATGTTACCTGTCAATTTCTTACGGTTCAGCAGGATCTCGTCCATCAATGCCAGAGCAACAGGATTGGGGTTGGTGTAACCTTCCTGCGAGATGCTGCTGTAGCTACCGTCAACATTATAGATAGGAATCGAGGGAATGGTGGTCAACGAGTAGTTGATGATACCCTCGTCACTGTCGGCGAGCTTCAGGTTATCGTTGGTATTAGAGAACGTGGCGTTCAAACCTAACTTCAACCAGCTGTTGAGCTGAGCGTCAAGGTTGGTACGAACCGAGAAACGGTCGAACTTAGAACCGATGATAGTACCTTCCTGGCTCATGTAAGAACCCGAAACGTAGTACTGAATCTTCTCGGTACCACCCTGAGCACTGATCTGGTGGCTATGCTGGATAGCGGTCCGGAAGACTGCATCTTGCCAGTTGGTACCCTTACCCAGCATCATAGGATCGCTGTAGTAGGCGTTGGCCTGAGTCTCACCCTGTTGTACCAGGTTATTGTAGAACGTACCAAACTCACGCAGGTTCATCATGTCAAGACGCTTGGTCTGGCGGTTCATGGCCACCATACCGTTGTAAGAGAACTTAGCCTCACCGGCCTTACCGTGCTTGGTGGTAATCAGGACAACACCGTTAGCACCCTGCGCACCATAGATGGCGGTTGCCGAGGCGTCCTTCAAGATTTCCATCGAAACGATGTCGGCGGGATCGATGGTCGACAGCGGGGAGATGGTCGAAACCGAACCGTTACCCAGAGCGTCGCCCAGACCGAAGTCGGCACCCGACGAACCACCGCCTTGAACAATCACACCGTCGATGACGTAGAGAGGTTCAGCGTTGGCGTTGATGGTTGCGGTACCACGCACGCGGATTGAAGAGCTTGAACCAGGAGCACCACTGGTCTGAACAGCGGTAACACCAGCTGCACGACCTTGCAGAGATTGGTCAAGCGATGTGATGATAGATCCCTTCACAGCATTTTCGCCCAGTGATACACTGGAACCGCTGATGTCGCTCTTCTTCATCGTACCATAGCCCACTACGACAACTTCGTCGAGAAGCTGATGGTCTTCCTCAATGAAAATGTCGTAGTTGTTCTGCTGGCCAACCTTCACCTCCTTGGTGAGATAGCCCACATAAGTCACTACCAGTGTCTGGCCCGGGCTGACGTTGAGCGAGAACTGACCGTCATTGTCGGTGCTGGTGCCGTTGGTCGTACCCTTAACGGCAACCGTGGCTCCGATAACCGGACCCATGGCATCGCTCACCACACCCGTAATCCTCTTGGTCTGCTGTGCCGACTGCTGAGGAGCGCCCGCTCCCCCGCTGCTGGCTGCAAACGCTTGCGGCGCCACGCTCAGCAAAGCAAGCGAGCAAAAGGCCGCAATCATAGATTTTTTACAGTAATTAATATACATAGGTATTGGTTTGAAAATAAAAAAATTTTATATATTGATTTGAGTTATTATTCCTGCAATCTCAGGACCGTATTCATTCTAACACAATTATAATAATAAAATCGTTGCAAAGTTAATGTGAATTATCCAACAAAATAAACTATTTTTTGCTCTATATTGACACTTTCTTGACATTTTGACTGAAAACCGTTGCTTTATATGGGTTAGCTCATTAAAACCAAGAAACAGAATATCCTATCCGTTACCGCCTCGTCAGAATTCCACAATAAAAAGGCTAATCTAACTAAAGTGCCATGAGAGTTTGAGAAAGTTCAAAGTGCCGAAAACACTCATAAATTTCAATCAAAATTATAACAAAAACATGTCTTTCTTGATAATTTACCCGTTTCTGATTAATACAAAGGCCCTAAAATATTAAAAAAGTATAAGAGTTAGTGAAAATAGTACCACTCCAATTAGGGAAATATACTTAATTTTGCCACATTAAATAACCTAATAACATTATCTAAATGAAACGTCAACTATTGTGCTTATTGCTGCTCTTAGTGGTGCTGCCGCTTGAAGCGCAAATCAGAGGTAACAACATCGTGGTCACCGTGGAACCAGACCATCAGGACTGGAACTATAAAGTGGGCGAAAAATGCAAGTTCAATGTCGAGGTGCGCCGCTCGGGCACATTGCTCGACAACGTGGACATCGACTATGAAGCCGGTCCCGAGATGTATCCGGACGTGAAGAAATCAACCACCTTGAAAAAGGGGACTATGAGCTATACGGGCCAGATGAAGACTCCGGGCTTTTATCGCCTGAAAGTCACCGCCCACGTGGATGGCAAGAATTACTCGGCATGGTGCACCGCAGCCTACTCGCCCGAGCAACTGAAACCCACGACGGTTGACCCGAAAGATTTTGACCAGTTCTGGGCAAAAGCCATTGAGGAGGCCCGCTGGACCAAACTAGAGCCCACCAAGACGTTGCTGCCCGAGCGCTGCACACAAGAAGTGAACGTCTATCAAGTCTCGTTCCACAACGTGCGTTGGGGAAGCCGCACCTATGGCATCCTGTGCGAGCCTGTCAAGCCCGGCAAATACCCTGCCCTGCTGCGTGTGCCCGGTGCCGGTGTGCGTCCCTATCAAGGCGACGTCTATACAGCTTCACAAGGTTTCATCACACTCGAAATCGGCATCCACGGCATCGACGTGACCATGCCACAGAGCGTCTATGACAACCTGGCTAATGGCGCCCTCAGCTGCTATTGGGAATTTGGTATGGACGACCGTGACAAGAGTTACTACAAGCGCGTCATCGTGGGTTGCGTGCGTGCCATCGACTACATTGAGCAATACACCGACTGGGACGGCAAGAACCTGGGCGTGACGGGCAGCAGCCAAGGCGGTTTCCTGTCGCTGACAACTGCCGGACTCGACAAGCGCGTGAGCTGCTACGGTGCAGTGCACTCGGCCCTGTGCGACCACACGGCTTCGCTCCAGGGCGTGGCTTGCGGTTGGCCCCATTATTTTTACTGGATGTCGCCCGAGCAGCGCAAAGCCAGTCAGGACAAGATTGAGACCTCGCGTTATTACGATGGCGTGAACTTCGCCCGCCGCATCACCTGCCCGGGTTGGTTCTCGTTTGGCTACAACGACGACGTGGTGCCTCCCACGACCGCCTATGCGACCTACAACGTGGTAACTGCCCCCAAGAAGTTGAGTGTCTATCAGCAGACGGCCCACTTCTGGTACCAGGAACAATGGGACGAATGGCTTCAGTGGCTCATGGACCAATTGAGGAGCAAGTAAAAGCAATTGTTTCAGTATTTTAAACACTAGAGCCTCCAGGAATGCTAGAACAACCAGCCAACTAAAAGACGACAATATAACTACTGCAAAATAATGAGTGAATTCAAGAATAAGATTACCGCTTTGCGCAAGCATCACGAGGAGTTACTGAACCGCAAGAATGAACCCC
>CAMZFV010000112.1 GCA_947306175.1 uncultured Prevotellaceae bacterium | reverse complement strand
ATCTTCTCATAATAGGAACTCGGAGAATTTGTAGATACCTTTATTACAAAGGTTTTTAAACATTTAATTCATTAAAATTATGATCAACAAATTCAAAGAGTTCCTGCTTCAGGAGAACATGTCAAAAAACACGATTGACGCATACATCTATGCCGTCAACGCTTTCTTTTCACAACATCAAGTCGTCAATAAAAAGAACTTGCTAGCTCACAAGTCATACCTGATTGACAATTTCAAGCCAAAGACCGTGAACTTGCGTATCCAAGCCCTCAACAAGTACCTTGATTTCATGGGCAAGAGGAAACTGCGTCTCAAATCGGTCAAGGTTCAACAGCGCTCATTCCTCGAGAATGTGATCAGCAATGCCGACTATGTTTTCCTAAAGAACAGGCTAAAGCATGAGGAAAACCAAGAATGGTATTTTGTTGTCCGATTTCTGGCTGCTACAGGGGCCCGTGTCAGTGAACTGATCCAAATAAAGGCCGAGCATGTCTTTGCTGGTTACTTCGACATCTACACCAAAGGGGGCAAAGTGAGACGCCTCTACATCCCTAAGAAACTGCGTGAAGAAACCGTCATCTGGCTCAACGCTACGTCACGCACTACGGGATATTTGTTCCTCAACCGCTTCGGGGAACGTATCACCACACGAGGCATCTCACAGCAGCTGAAGAAGTATGCCATCAAGTTCGGATTGAATCCCAAAGTCGTTTACCCCCACTCATTCCGCCATCGTTATGCCAAGAACTTCCTTGACAAGTTCAATGACATAGCCCTACTCGCCGACTTGATGGGCCACGAGAGCATAGAAACAACCCGAATCTACCTGCGCCGCACCGCCAGCGAACAACAAGCCATCGTGGACAAAATCATCACCTGGTAAACGATAGTATTCCGGAACACCCCCGTTCATATTTTTACTCATGATGTGTACCTATACCTAAAGTTAAGATAACGAGACCATTTGGGCCTCAATGATATTGCCATACTCGAAGACCAATCATGTCACAAAAAAGGTATTTATTATGACAATGTGTCACAACAGTGGCCGTGTTATATGTGCAATTCCTCTTTGGTACAACAGTTGTAAGCTATAGAATAAACTATCTTTAATTATGTTTTCGAAAAAAGTAACAGCATTTATTGATGAATTTGGAGCATATGGCTTCAACTTTGATAATCCAGGATGCAGTAGTCATTTTATCATTGCGGCAGTCCTCGTAAAAAATGAAGACCTTGAACCTTTGACTACTGCCGTTGAAGATATCCGAAAGCGCTATTTTCAAACAGGCGAGATGAAATCCAGTAGCATTAGTAAAAACCATAAAAGAAGAAGATCTGTCTTGAATGAACTAAAAGAACTGCCTTTTAAAGTCTTCACGTTAGTAGTTGACAAGCGTAAGATTTATCAAGAGAATTCTGGTTTAATGTTCAAGAGGTCATTCTACAAATTCCTCAATGAACTACTATACAAAGAACTGAGGTATTGTTTTAGTCAAATCGATATTTTTGCTGATGAATCAGGCTCATCAGAATATGCTGTAAGTTTTGTGAATTATGTTAAAACAAAGCAGCGTCAAACTCAACCGTCTCTCTTCGATGACTGCCATTTTTATCTGTCGAACAGTAAATCTTCAATACTTATTCAAGTCGCTGATGTAATCGCTGGCAGTTTAGCTTATGACTATGATGATACTAAAACCAAGTTCAGCGATGGAAACAGCTATCGTGATTTCTTAGGGACAAAAATCATAGGGACTAAATTATTCCCTCAGTCTATACAAGACCTATTTGACGAAGCACGGATTAGAAGTCATGAAAGTGAGTTAGATTTACGGGTCGCAGATATTTGCAATCGAAGGGTGGAAGCTTTTGTTAATGAAAACAAAGCTAAAGATGATGACAATATACGTCAGCAAATAATAGTTATTAAGTATCTGCAATTCAGATTTCTTAATAGTTCCTTTCGGAAGTATATATCTACAAAAGAATTGCGGAATCTATTAGAACAATACGGATATAAGCATCGTTCTGTGGTGACATTTAGAAATAAGGTTATTGCAAAACTAAGAGATGCCGGAGTAATAATTGCAAGTTGTAGCCACGGTTATAAAATTCCAGCAAAAATCGAGGAGCTCCATGACTTTGTACAGCAATACAAAGGAATTCTTCTCCCAATGATCAGTAGATTGGAGAAATGCTATACCACTATTAATCTTGGCACACAAGGTGATTTTGATCTTTTAGAGAACGAGCCTCAACTAAAGGGCATTGTTCGATGCATCAATAAACAATAATTGTATATTGCTCTGCAAATTATTACGCTGTTCCTATCGTAAGCCATCAGTAATCCCCGTATTGTGAGATTATATGATAGCCTCTTAAACAGTTGGAGATAGTCTCAGAGTAGTGGGACGATTCTCTGGGATTATGATAATAAGTCTGAGATTCTTGAAGGATTTTCAAAGTAAGTCAGAGAAGGTGGTACCAATCGACCGCTACGGTGGTACTATCAGAGCGCTATGCAGTACCATGATACTGCTAGAGGAAAAATTTGCTCGTTTTCTTGCCGATGTCGGCAAAAATGGGTATATTTGCAGCGGTAAAATGGGTTTTTCTTGCCGATAGAACGATGGAGTATATATCAGTGAAGCAATATGCCGAGAAGTTCAATATCTCGGAACGCACCGCCCGTAACTACTGTGCTAGCGGGAAGATTGATGGTGCTTATCTCGTGGGGAAGTCGTGGAATATTCCTGCCGATGCCGTCTTGCCTGACCGTAAGAAGAGAGCAAAGATATCACCCTTACTAAGTTCACTTCAGGAGCAAAAGGATGGAAGGATTAAGGGAGGTATCTATCATCGCGTCCAGATTGATCTCACTTATAACTCCAATCACATCGAGGGTAGCCGCCTGACCCACGACCAAACACGATATATCTTCGAGACGAACACCATCGGCATCACAGACGAGGCTGTCAAGGTGGATGATATTATTGAAACGGCTAACCACTTCCGCTGTATCGACTGTATCATTGAACAGGCGGGAGCGAAATTGACTGAGGCATTCATCAAACAGCTGCACCTGATACTCAAGTCTGGCACCTCTGACTCTCGAAAGCCCTGGTTCGCTGTGGGAGACTATAAACGACTGCCTAACGAAGTGGGAGGCATGGAAACAGCAGCACCATCCGACGTTCACCGACAGATTAAAGAGCTGCTGCAAGAATATAACGCTATCAAGAAACACACCCTGGAGGACATTATCGACTTCCATCAACGTTTCGAGGCAATCCACCCATTCCAGGACGGTAATGGACGTGTGGGCCGGCTGATCATGTTCAAAGAATGTTTATCGGCTGGAATCGTCCCCTTCATCATCACCGGCGACCTGAAGATGTTCTATTATCGAGGTCTCCGTGAATGGCCCCGCGTCAAAGGCTTCCTGCTTGATACCTGCCTCACAGCCCAGGATAACTTCAAAGCCCTGCTCAACTACTTCCAGATCAAATATCAGCATTAGAATTCCGCTTCATACCCGTTCACAACTATAACACTATAGTCCGTATTTATGACCGATCCTCCCACCAAAGAACAACTAATATCCCTGGTTGAATCAATGTGTGAAGTCTAGGATAGAATGTTCGGCGCTAGAGGTATGCCTAAACATATCCAGATGCCTCACGTGGATAATATCGAGGCATTAAAAAAGCGCCGGTATTTTTTGTGTAAGCTGCTTGGATATGGAACGCCGAGAGAATTGTCCTAAAAAGGCATTAAGAGGGTCTGGATGGCGAGTTTTAGATCTTCGCCGGGGGAATACTTGGGAGAGTGTC
>CAMZFV010000111.1 GCA_947306175.1 uncultured Prevotellaceae bacterium | reverse complement strand
AGGCCGTTCTGTTTTCTCATGTTGTTTACTGCCGCGAGCACCTCGCTGCTGACCATGAGAACATGAACCTCGCCATTGTCGGCCAGAATGTCAATGAACTTCGATTCCGTCGCACTGATGCCTGCCCATTGGATGATTTTCCCCTCGTCCTCCGACGAGTACTTCTCCTTATCGCGGTCAAACAATCGCTTGAACAGGGCGTTCAGTGCGGTCATAAACTTCTCTTTGCCAGTGCCCCAGTTGCCCTCTACGAGCACCTGCAGGTTGGGGGCATGGACTTTACCGTCCAGGTACTTGGCACGCACCTTAGAGAAGCACAGCGCGGCAAACGCGCAGAGCAGGGTGACCGTCATCGCCACCTCATAGCCAGCAGGGCTGCGCTCTACGACGAACTGAAGCATCGGGGGGAGCTCGGGCAGTGGCCCAAACTCATCCCGGAACCTCTCACTCCAGGTCATGGGCTTGGGTGCCTCTTCTTCCTCTGGTTGTTCATCTTCCTCGCAGCTCTCATTCTCTGGAACCTCTTCAAATTCCACCTCCTCTACGCCCACCTCAGCAGGTGGAGCCCAAGGCAATCCCAGTGCCCTCTCAGCCTTATCAATCATCGGCGCAATACGCTTAGTAATGAACTTTTTAATTCTCTTGCGGCTGAAGAAAGTACCAACTGCCAGCATAATGGCAGCCAAAGTCATCAAAATGACCGTGACCTCTTTGCCATGTCCGCTGATACACATTTTACCCAACCTTAATAAAAAACGATTTGGCATCTTATTCAGGATTTCAGATATGGCCTCCATCTGTTCAACAGTATCGCACTCTATGGTTATATCTCCTTTTCTAGCAATAAGTTTTGCCATAGCGTTTCAGTTTAGAGCAGACCATTACAGTTAATTCACACGACAGTTTCTTTTGTCGGATGGACGGCGAAACCACACCGTCCGGGGTAGCAAGACCCTTGGTCTCACTACCGCCCGCGGTGGCAAGGCAGTTGGCCTCACCACCACGCAACAGCTTGATAGTCATATTAATTGTTCTTGAATACATAAGCGATTACTCCAGCCAGAACGGTGCTGGCACCCAAACCGAACAACCATTTACGCTTGTTACTCTTGGGCTTAGACTCTGGCTCGGTTTCGACGGTCTCCTCCTCAGCATGTGCGTCGGTCTCCACCTCAACATGTGCGTCGGTCTCCAGAAACATGCCATCGGGAGCTGAGCTCATTTCCTCGTGTTCAGTAAGTAACATGTGAAGGTGCTGCAGCACCTCACGATTACTCGCGCTGATGCAGTCCCCCAAGCTTGTCAGAGTGAAGCTCCTATAGTCGATGACGTTAGACTGACGCATGGGATCACTTAAGCTTTGGTAACGGATGTTGCTGTCACCGTAGATCGTTATGCGATAACCTTTACCATCCACATCATACTGGTGGTTGCGGATGATAGTAGAAATCGTTTTACTTCTCTTGCTCTTATCGCACATAGCCGATATTATTAGAGTGATTAACAATTACACACAGGGACTTTCCCAGTGCTGCGCCGCCAATACCGACAGCGACTTTCTTGACTTGGTCAACTTCGCCCACATTAAGGACGAAAACAAAAAATTTCTCTTTTACCATTGTTTTAATTTTTAATAATTAATAAAGTATGATGTTACACATTATTTACGATTAAGGGTGTTGCGGTCAATCAGCGCCTGCAGCACTTTCTTGGAGTACAAGCGGCGGCGACCAATTTGGACATAGGGCAACAGGCGTTTCTTAGTCCAGTTGTAAAGGCACCTCGGCGTGACGTGGAGCATGGCTGCCGCAGTCTGTGCATCGACAAGTTCGTCCTGGGAAGTTGAGTTCTTTTTGCCCTCAGCCACCAGAGCCTTAATCTCCTGTAACTCGTTCTTAATCGAGTCGAAATCCGCACTTTTTAAAATGTATAAATTTTCTGTCATGATAATTATTGTATAAAAATAAAAATGTTTGTTGTTAATTCTGGGCGCAAAAGTACAACCATTTCCCAAACTGACAAATTATTTTGCAACTATTTTTATGTGCTGAAATACAGCTATTTATGAAAGATTTTGGGGTCGAAATGTTGTCGGTGAGATGAAAGTGAGTTAGCTCGGTTTATCGTGAGTTAAGAGTTAGTTTACAGTGAATTATTTGTAAGTTTATGCAAATATATCTATTTGTTAAAAAAACTTAACAAGATGTGAGGTGGTGCTATTTTACTGTGATGGCACCACTAAAGGCATAAAATTCTCTTCTTGGCTATACTCGCGTGGTCCCTAGCCCATGCAAATAGGTGCCAGGGGGACACAAAAAGCGGGCCGCACCTGTTCGGCACAGTCCGCTACGTGAATGATGTAATTACGGCTATTTATTTGCTAGCATCCTGGCTAGCGCTTCTCGCTGCTCTGGAGTTAAGCTGTCCACAAAGCTTTCCAGCTTCGCCTCTTCAGTGGTATCTGTATCAAATATCTTGGCCATGGCTTCGTCCTCAACGCTGGTATCGAACTGACCCATATATTTCTCAGTTGTCTGTAGCGAGGAATGAGCAAGCAGTCCTTGGACAACGCCCGAGTCGATGCCCTTATCTTTGGCTCGCTTAGCAAATGAGTGTCGGCTCACGTGAAATGACAGGTGTTTCTCAATATTGGCAAGCTTAGCGATTTGCCTGAGAAATTTATTGAGAAGTGCGTTTTTTGCTGAAATATCGTTGTATAGCTCCGTTTTCATTTCTACAGACATGGTGTCCTTTGCTTCTTGAGTCGCATTCTTTGCATAGGGGCTGGAATTGCTTAGCAGCGGAAAGATATAGTCGTCTCGTTTTTTTCCTTCATGGTCGTAGTTGCCGAGGATGGCTTTGGCTTGAGGGATCAAAAGAATGTTCCGCATTTTATGATTCTTTCCCATCTGGTAAACCAAACGGCCGTCCTCTACATTTCTCCAGCGCAACTGAAGGAGGTCACCAGCTCTAATGCCGGCGCAATAGAAGCTAAACAGGAAGCAGTTCCGAGTATGCCACAGTATCGAGCCTTCTTTCAGGTCAAGCCTAATAATGCGTTCCAGTTCGTCAACTTCGAGTTTGTCCTTGGTCGTCGGGAGCCAATGAAACTCATAGTTCAGGAAGGGATCCTTGTCGGCACTTATATAGCCGAGCTTCACCGCTTTTCTTGTGAGCGTCCGGAAGCGCTTCATGATAATGAGCACAGTATTTTTGTTGAGCACTTTGCCGGAACCCTTCTCCCGCTCGTTGGGTAATTGTAGTAAAAACTTCTCAAACTTGTCTATAAAGGCTACATTAAGATCAACGAACAAAATATCTTGCATGCGTCGTTTCTTTCTGAACTGTTCGAGTTTGTTCGCTAAGCCGTTAAACTGCTTCCAATAGCGAACCTGACCATTAGCGTGCAAGTCATCATTGTGTTCCTTCATGAAGGCCATAAACGAAGGGGCTACCGGTGTCTCCTCAAGCTTAGCCTTAATGGTGCTCGGTGTGGCAGCTTCGTGATTCTTAAGTTCTTCTCTATATTCATCCTTTGCTTTTTCTAATTCTTTAGCAAGAATCTCATTCTTCTTTGCATACTCCGGGTCGCTTTGCCTGATCCAGTTCCCGTTTCTCCCGTTTTTATTGAACCATTTCTTATTAGCAACCACAACTTCCGTTTTGACATACTTATGTTTCCTGTTCTGAGTGATTCTTACAAAGATAGCGTAGTCACCAGAGCGATTAGCTTGGTTGTTTAAGTGTAATCCAAAAGTGATTCGTTGAGTTGGTTCCATATATTATATCATTGCTGTCCACTAAAAATTGTGGACGGTTAATAAATAAAATTTTCAAATAAA
>CAMZFV010000110.1 GCA_947306175.1 uncultured Prevotellaceae bacterium | reverse complement strand
TGGGCATGGGCAACATCACCATGCGCACCTTCCTGGGTGCCGGTTACTATGACCATTACAGCCCTGCCGTCGTTCAAGACATCCTGAAGCGCAGCGAATTCCTCACCGCCTACACGCCCTATCAGGCCGAGATTTCGCAGGGTACCCTGCAATATATCTTTGAGTACCAGAGCATGATGGCCGAGCTGACCGGCATGGAAGTGTCGAACGCGTCCATGTATGACGGCACGACCGCCACTGCCGAGGCCATGATGATGGCTGTTGCCAACGCCAAGAAGCGCAACCGCGTGCTGGTGAGCGAGACCATCAGCCCCTACGTGCTGCGCGTGGTGAAGACCTACGCCAAGTACCAGGGTGTACAGATTGACATGGTTCCCGCCAAGGGTGGCGTGATGGACCGTGATGCCCTCAAGGTGGAACTCGAGAAGGATGACGTGGCCGGTGTTATCGTTGCCACGCCCAACTTCTACGGTATCCTCGAAGACTACACCGGCATTGCCGACCTGTGCCACGAGCACAAGGCATTGCTCATCATGAACTGCGTTGCCACCGCCCTGAGCGTTGTCAAGTCGCCCGCTGAGTGGGGTGCTGACATCGCAGTGGGTGACGGTCAGAGCCTGGGTATCCCCCTGAACTATGGCGGTCCCTACGTGGGCTTCCTGTGCACGACCAAGAAACTGATCCGCAAGATGCCGGGCCGCATCGTTGGTGCAACAAAGGATGCTGACGGCAAGCGCGCATTTGTCCTCACCCTGCAAGCCCGCGAGCAGCACATCCGCCGCGAGAAGGCCACGAGCAACATCTGCTCCAACCAGAGCCTGATGGCGCTGTATGTGACCATTTACATGGGCCTGATGGGAGCCAAGGGTCTGAAGGAGGTGAACTCCATCAGCTACAGCAACGCGCACTACCTGGCCGACAGCCTGGTCAAGACGGGTCTGTTCGAGATGGCTTATCCCGACAAGCCTTTCCTCAATGAGTTTGCCGTGAAGACCAAGCTCAATATCGACGATTTGCAGGAATACTGCAACGACGAGTACCTGCAGTGCGGTCTCAAGATTGCCGACGACACCCTGTTGATCGCCGTGACCGAGACCTACAGCCGCGAGGATTGTGATGACCTTGTTGACGCATGTGTAACCTTTAACGAAGAAAAGGAGGGCAAGTAAGTTATGAATAACACTTTTTACGGTAAACTCATATTTGAGTTGTCACAGAATGGCCGTCAGGGTTATTCCCTGCCCGAGAACAGGTGTGCCGAGTACAAGATGAGCGACCTCCCCAAGGGTCTGACGCGTGAGAACGCGCCCCTGCTGCCCGAGGTGGATGAGTTGAGCGTTGTGCGCCACTACACCAACATGAGCAACAACAACTTCGGTGTGGACACGGGCTTCTACCCCTTAGGTTCCTGCACGATGAAGTACAATCCCAAAATCAACGAGGAAATCGCCGCCCACCGCGAGTTCACAGGTCTGCACCCCTTGCAGAACCCCGAAACCACGCAGGGCGCCCTCGCCGTTTACTACTTCCTGCAGACCAGCCTTGCCGAGATTTCGGGCCTGAAGGAGTTCACCTTGAACCCCTTCGCTGGCGCTCATGGCGAGCTGACCGGACTGATGATCATGCGCGGTTACCACCTGGAGCGTGGCGACGTGAAGCGCACCAAGGTCATCATTCCAGACAGCGCCCACGGCACCAACCCCGCCAGCTCGGCCGTCTGCGGCCTTGATGTGGTGACAGTGAAGAGCCGTCCTGACGGCACCGTCGATGTAGATGACCTGCGTCCCCTGCTCGACGACACTGTAGCCGGCATGATGATGACCAACCCCAACACGTTAGGTATCTTTGAGCAGAACATCGGCGTTATCGCCAAGGCTGTTCACGATGCCGGCGGCCTGATGTACTATGACGGCGCTAACCTCAACCCCATGCTGGGTAAGGTGCGTCCCGGTGACATCGGCTTCGACATCATGCACATCAACCTGCACAAGACCTTCTCGACGCCTCACGGCGGTGGCGGTCCCGGTAGCGGTCCCGTCGGCGTGCGTGAGGGCCTGGAGCACCTGCTCCCCAATCCCCGCGTCGTGAAAGTCGAGGAAGATGACTACGACTACTTCAAACTGGAGTGCAGCGACAAGTCCATCGGCAGCATCAGCGGTCACCTGGGCAACTTCGGCGTGATGATGCGCGCCCTCGCCTACATCCTGACCTTAGGCCGTGACCAACTCAAGTGGGTCGGCCCGCTGGCCACCCTCAACGCCAACTACATCAAGGAGTCGTTGAAGGATGTCTTTGAGCTGCCCATCGGCGGCGTGTGCAAGCACGAGTTCGTCTTTGACGGGCTGAAGGACAAGTCCACTGGTGTGACCACGCTCGACGTGGCCAAGCGCCTGCTGGACTATGGCTTCCATGCCCCCACCATCTACTTCCCCTTGCTGTTCCATGAGGCCCTCATGGTAGAGCCCACCGAGAACGAGAGCAAGCAGACCCTCGACGAGTTCATCCGCATCATGCGTGTGATTGCCCAAGAGGCCAAGGACGATCCCGAGATGGTGAAGACTGCTCCCCACAACACGCCCGTTCGTCGTCTTGACGACACCCAGGCCGCTCTGCATCCCATCGTGACCTGGCGCGAGCTTGTTGCCGACAGCGAATAACTAGACACTGCATGAACAATCCCCACGCTAAGTCGCCAAGACGCTAAGTTTTTATTTATAAATTTTCCTTAGCGACTTCGCGGCTTAGCGTGAGGTTTTCTTCAAACAACAAACTAAACACTTTTTATAATCGAAAATGTTTGACATTATTATTATAGGTGCTGGTCCTGGCGGATACGAGACAGCTGCCGACGCTGCCGCACATGGCCTGAACGTAGCTATCGTGGAGCGTGACCAGATGGGTGGTACCTGCCTAAACCGCGGTTGCATCCCCACCAAGGCTTTGTGCCGCAACGCCGAGGTCGTCAACCTCATGCGCGAGGCCGAAATCTGGGGCGTGAAGACCGGGGATATGACGTTTGACTATGCGCCCGTATTTGAGCGCAAGGAGACTGTTGTCAAGCAGTTGCGCGAAGGTGTGGAGATGCTCATGGGCGCTCCCGGCATCACCGCCATCAAGGGCGAAGCCATACTCAAAGATGCCAACACCGTTGTCGTGAACGACGAAGAATACAGCGCCAAGAACATCATCATCGCTACGGGTTCAGCACCGCGCGGCCTACCCATTGAGGGCGCCGACCTGGCGATGACCAGCGATGACATCTTAGCGATGGAAACGCTGCCCAAGAGCCTGTGTATCGTGGGTGGTGGTGTCATCGGCATGGAGTTCGCCGCTGTGTTCAGCACGTTTGGTGTTGAGGTGACCGTTATTGAGTATTGCAAGGAAATCCTGCCACCGTTTGACAAGGACGTGGCCAAGCGCCTGAAGACCGTCTTGAGTAAGCGCGGCATCAAGATTATCACCAGCGCTGCCGTGAACGGCATCAGTCAAGGCGAGGACGGGTTGACCGTTACCTTCGACCTCAAGGGCAAGCCCCAGAGCGTGACCTGCGAGAAGGTGCTGATGTCGGTTGGCCGCCAGCCCGTGCTGCCTCAAGGTCTTGACGCCGTGGGCGTTACCGTTGGCCGTCGTGGCATCGAGGTGGATGACAACATGATGACCAACGTGCCTGGTGTTTATGCCATCGGTGACGTGAACGGTCACATGATGCTCGCCCATGCCGCCAGCGCACAAGGCCAGCGTGCCCTGCACGCCATCCTGGGCAAGGCTGACGACATCAAGCTCGATATCGTTCCCAGCGCCGTATTCACTGTGCCCGAGTTGGCCATGGTGGGCCTCACCGAGGAACAATGCGCCGAGAAAGGTCTTGACGTGACCGTGAAGAAGTCGTTCTTCCGCAGCAACGGCAAGGCTGTTGCCATGAACGAGACCG
>CAMZFV010000109.1 GCA_947306175.1 uncultured Prevotellaceae bacterium | reverse complement strand
AGCAACGAGAAGTTGCAGCAGCTGTACAGGTATTTCTTCTTGCCCAACTTGGCGTGGTACATGCGGTTCATGATGGAGTCGTAGGTGATACGACCGCCCCACAGCCCGTCGGCAATGGCAATATTGAATTTGTCGGTCTTGACGGGCGAGATGATGTCGGTGCGCATCTTGGCGTCTTTGTGGCCCCACGCGCCATTCATGATTTTGACGGTGTGGGTGGCATCCTCAACATTAGAAATGAGGTTGCCCGTATAGGTCTTCTCGTCCATCATCATGTACCACATGTTGAGTGATGCGGGCATGCCCGTCTCATGATAGAGCAGGTCGCGGAAGGTGATGTCCTCCTTGTCGCCATCGCGCAGGCCGGGAATATACTGGCTCGCCTTGTCGTCGAGACGGAACTTGCCGTCATCAAAGGCCTTCATCACACCGCTGATGGTGCCCGTGGCCTTTGAAACCGAAGCGAGGCCGAAGAGCGTGTTGTCATCGACCTTGACATTACTGTTGTAGTCGATGGTGCCGAACGAACCCTTGTAAACCACCTTGCCGTGGCGAGCCACAATCACTTGGCAGCCAGGGAAAGCGTGCTGCTGCACACCCAAACGGCAAACCGAGTCAATCTGTGCTGTCAGGCGGCTGTCGAGCCCCACCTCGGCAGGGATGGAATAACCCAATCGGCATGCGGCATAATGGATGCCATGACCGGCATCATAGCGTGTCTTCTTGCCGTCGAAGGCCAGTGAAATGGGCAGATTGCCTCCAGCGGCATTGCCGCCGAAGATGGTCTGTGCGGCATAGTCTTCGGCAAGGGTCGAGTTCTCGTAGGTGAGCACGACCGCCTTGACGTGCTTATTGGTGATGGTAGCGCCGTACTGCTTGATGTCGTAGGGCTTACAGGTCAATACCACGATTAAATTCTTGCACTTCTTGGCCACAGCTTCGAGAGCGGCACGGTTGGTAGCGTTGTCTTCGCCCACCTCCACGATGATTGTGTTGAAGTGGCCGTCATGCAGCTCTTCGGCAAGGGCATTGGCACTGCCGGCCTTGGCGAGGTCAAAGCGCTTGACCTGGGCATAGTCGGCGCAGCGGCGTGTGAACTTGCTGGCGGTGCCATCCTCATTGCCGATGGTGGCCACCGCGATGTGACGGCTCTGCAGGTTGTGGATGGGCAGGATGTCGTCATTGTTCTTGAGCAGGGTGATGCTGCCTGCGGTGAGTTGGCGCTTGAGCACATTGGCACGTTGTGAATTGACCTCGTTGGTCAGATTGGTTGTGTTGACGTGCTGACGATTGGTAAGGTCGAGGGCGTACTTGTAGCGAAGGATTTTCTTGCAGCGCTCATCAATCACGCTTTGGGAGAGTTTCCCGTTAGCCACGGCGGCCTTGATGGCGTTAATCTCGTCGCCGATATTCTCTGGCATGAGCAATACGTCGTTGCCAGCAAGCAGGGCGTTGACGCAAGGTGAGCCGTTCAACATCTGTGTGGCACCCTTCATGTTAAGGGCGTCGGTGAAGATGAGTCCGTCAAAGTCCAAATCGCCACGCAGCAGGGTCGTTATACATTCAGGCGACAGGCTGGTGGGCGCCTTGCCGTTGTCGATGGCAGGCACGAGCAGGTGGGCGGTGAGAATGCCGCTTAGGCCCGCCTCGATGAACTTGCGGAAAGGAACGAGTTCGCAGGTGTTGATCTCCTGCAGTTTCTTGTTGATGACGGGCAAGGTCTTGTGGGAATCCTCGCTGGAGTTGCCATGGCCGGGGAAATGCTTGCCGACGGCCATAACACCGCCGTCCTCCAAGCCGCGCGCAAAGGCAATCGCATGTCTGGCCACCAGCTCGGGACTTTCGCCGAAGGAGCGGTCACCGATGACGGGATTCTGCGGGTTATCGTTCACGTCGAGCACGGGAGCGAAGTTCACCTGAATGCCCATGCGACGACACTGGCGTGCCACCTCACGACCATACTCATAGAGCAGCATGTCATCGTCGATGGCGCCCAGGATGAGGTTGCGTTGGAAGTTGGGCACCTCCTTGAGCCGCATGCCCAGTCCCCATTCACCGTCGATGGTGATCATCAGGGGCACTGTCGCCAGTGATTGGGCCAGATTGGTGACCTCAGCTTGTTCGGCGATGGTGCTGTTCTCATAGATGAGTCCGCCCACTAGATTCTGGGTGACATAGCGGCGCACCACGTCTCGTGTCGCCTCGTTGCTGGAGGGGGTGACGGCAGCGATGATGAGTTGACCGATGCGGGCATCGGGCGACAGGCTGTTGAACACGCTGTCCACCCATTGGTTCATCGCCACTTGATCGACGTTGTTGAACAGGTTGGGCAATTTGGCATTGCCGCGTGCCGAAGCGTTCAGCGCGAGCGCCACGGTAGCGATAGCCAGCAAAATGCGATTGAATTTGGTCATCTTATTCCTTATTTATTAAGGTTTTTCAAAGAGGATGTGTCATAAGTCGTATCCTGTTTTTAATCGGCCTTACGGCCGAGAAATTAAACAATAATTTTCTTTAAATTTTAATAATAATTTTGTTTAATTTCTCGAGCGAAGCTCGATTACAATTTCAGGCGTGAATGATGAAATCCCCAGTTTATTAGTGTTTATTTCTTCTGTATTCTTACGTCGTCCTTGGCATCGATTTTCTTGCCTGCGGCCTCTAGTGCCTTCACATAGTCGAGGATGTGATTGCCGTACTTCTGGGTATCGACAAACAGTCGCTTGCAGCGGGTCATGGGCGTCATGTAGTCACCGCCGTTGGCCAGATAGTCGATAGTGGCGACGATGTAGGTCTTGTTGGGGTCGATTTTCTTGCCATTGACAGTGGCCTTGGTCATTTCGCCCTTGTCATTGTAGGTGGCGCGCAGCTCCTTGCTTACGGCATCACCGCCGCGTCCACACATGAGTTTCACGCTCTCGATGAGTTCGGTACCTGGCATCTCAAGCACGACAAAGCGGTTGTCGAAGGGGAACATAGAGCCGATGACACCCTCGGTGACAGTGCCCTTGGGCATGTCGGTGCGGATGCCGCCCTTGTTCATGATGGCGCAATCGATGTTCTTGATACCCGACAGACCCTTGATGATTTCCATTGTGGCGTCACTCACCCAGTTCTGGGCGGCAGCGCTGGAATTCTTCATGAAGCGTGCGCTGGTGCCCACAGGGTTGTTCATAATGCTATCCACACCGTGACGGTACTGGTCGAGCCATGAGTTCATAGCGGTGTATTGGCTGGCAGCTTCGTCCCAGCTTGCATCAACGGGGATGTGGTTATAGACGATGTTGCCCGTCTCAAGGTCCAGGTCATAGGTGGCAACCAGTTTGCCGCTCTTGCCGTTCTGCCCGATGGGAATCATCTTGCCGTCGGCATTGGCAAAGCTGCTCCATTCGCTGTCCGGCTTGATGGTGGTGTGGGAGTGGGAACTGATGACCATGTCGATGTAGTGGCTGTGACTGATGATAAGCGTGTCGTTAGGCTCAGAAGGCTCATAACTGCTGAAACCGATGTGTGACACCATGATGGCATAATCCACCTTCTGCACCTCCTTGAGGTAACGGGCGGTAGCGTCGGCAACGTCGGGGGCGTCAAGATAGCGCAGTCCCTCGCAGTTCATGTCGGCAATCAGTCCCTCGGGATTGACGTTGATGCCAAAGAACGCCACGCGTTTGTCACCCACGGCCTTGATCCAATAGGGTTGGAACAGCCCGTCGAGCGGTGTGGCGCTGACGTCATAATTGGCGCTCATCTTCACGGCATCGACATCCTTGTAATGCTGGGCAAGTTCTTCCATGCCGTTGTCAAACTCGTGGTTGCCCAGGATGATAGCGTCATAGCCTAGCGAGTCCATCAGCGCAAATTCCACCTCGCCTCTATAGAGCGAGAAGAACAGGGTGCCCTGCACGGCATCACCGGCATGGATGAGCGCCGTGTTGGGGTTGTCGGCGCGCAGTTTGTCATAGATGGCGCGGCGCCTTGCCACACCGCCCATGCCGTCGCTAGCGGGGTCAATCTGGCTATGGGTGTCGTTAACAGCGATAATCATCAGATGCTCGGCACGCAGGGCGGGGACCACCATCATTGCGCACAGGCACAGGAGCATGAGGTTACGAATCTTTGCCATAATCTTTTTCCTTTTAGTGTTTGTTTCAACCTGCAAAGGTAATTAAAGCCGAGCGGAGAACAAAAAGAATTCATTCTTTTTTTATCCCGAGGCGCCGCTTACCTTCGCCGTAGGCAACGGTAATTAAAGCCGAGCGGAGAACAAAAAGAATTCATTCTTTTTTCCTGACTTCGTCACCGTTTTTGGTGTTAAAAAATAATTGTCTGTTAGAC
>CAMZFV010000108.1 GCA_947306175.1 uncultured Prevotellaceae bacterium | reverse complement strand
TGCTCGTCCCAGGTCTCGCCATTCAGTACCGAGCTGCCGTCACCCAACTGGATGAACTTGCCGCTCAATGCGGTATCATCGATCGTGCTGCTGTGACCGTTCCAACCGTGGTTGTCCAGGACGTTGGTGTCGAAGTCGAACAGCATGCCGCGCGAATCCTTGTAATAGAAGCTCGTCTTGGTAGTTCCGTAAACCGAAGTCACATAGATGGGACCCTCGACAGCACCAGCGGGAACCGTGAAGGTTACCTGGGTGTAATCGGAGGAGATGTTGGTGATTTCAGCAGGAATCATAGAACCGTCGGCACCAGTGAAGTTGATGGCCAGCGGAGTACCGGGATCGTCGATGAAGTAGTTACCAGTCAGCGTCTGGGATGTGCCTACAGGTGCATACTCGTTGCCCATGCTGATGATTTGCGGAGCTGAGATAACAACGTGGAAGTCATAGGTCACAGTATCCTGATCCTTGGTGATCATGTAAATCTTGTCGGTAACTGTTTCGGGTACCGAGCGGGGGATTTGCACGATGAGGGTGTTGTCGGTGATGTAGCTCGAGTTGAGAATACCCTTCTTGTCGTTAAAGTAGATCTCATAGACACTACGCAGGTTCTTACCCACAAGGCAAACGATGCTTTGAGGAGAGGCCTCGGTCACCAACTCACCATTGGTGTAGTGCATGTCGGGGTCGTCGTTAGAGCCTTGAATCTCGGTGCTCAGACAGCGCACATAGCTTACCGAAGGTAATCCGCTTGCCACCTCATACTTGTCAGGCTCGTCGGCACATGAGAACAAACCCAATGCCATAACGGCAAGTGCCATGACGATGAAATTATATTTGAAATTTTTCATTTTCTTTAATCTTTAATTGAATAGGTGTCAAACTAAAGTATCAATAGCTATAGGTTGCTCTCACGTCAACATGGACACCGTCAACATTGCTGCCCAGGTTGGGATTGAACACAACGTCTTCCTGCGGGAAGGGCATGAAGAAGTAACGCTTGCTGCCGTCGGGGCTGGTCTTCATCATTGCCTCGGGATTGGGAGCAGACTGTGCATCGTTATAGCCAGCCGACCCGGTGATCGACCAGATACCGGTCTCGGCATAAGTCTTGTAAATGTCGCTCAGACCATAGAACGTGCTGCGCTTTTGAGACCTGAGTTCGTCAACGCAGAAGTCGGGATCGAAGTAAGATACGCGCACGTAGTCAAACCAGCGGTCACCCTCGAAGGCGAGCTCCAAGCGACGCTCTTTCCAGATGTCGTCAAAGGTGATGACACTGGGACGCTGAGCGTTCCTGATTGCGCGGTGGCGCACTGCATAGAATGCGTCGATGGCGCTACCGTCGGAGGTCGACTTGGCAGTACCCATCTTGGCCTCGGCATAAATCAGATAAATGTCGGCAAGACGCAGCAGGTGGGTCGACAGCGAGCTGGCCATGCGGTCATCAGAATGTCCGAACTCAGCAACGTGGTCGGCAGTGTTGCCGTACAGGTGCTTCACACAGTTGGAACCGGTAGCCGAGTTGAGCTGGCCACCAGCCGACTTGTTATAATCGGTGTCGAACATAAACTTCAGATAATCGAAGCCCATCTCATGGGTAGTGCTGTTCATCTCATGATCACGCCAGAAGTAGGAATAGGTGAAACCGGGCAGCATCATGGTAGCCTTCAGGCGGCTGTCAACGTTGTTGAGCCACATGTCAGGGCTGTTCTCCAGCAGCTTGATGCCAAAGGCTTCCTGCAGGTCAACCGAAGGACAGGTCCAGTCGCCCCAAGTGGCACTGTAGCCCTCGAAGCCGGTCAAACCCAGGTCACTCTCGAGCGAGTTCTGAGCGGTCCAAACGTTGCCGTCGGCAGTCCAACGCCAAGCGATAAGGCTCTCAGCGCAGTTGTTGTTGTGACCGCGGAAGATGTCCTCATAGTTCTCCATGAGCGTGCGGCCGCTGTTGTCAATCACTTCCTTGGCATACTGGGCAGCCATGGCCATGTCGTCACCATTGATGGTGCCGCTGATACCAGCCTTCATCCAGTAAACCTTGGCCAACAGACCAGTTGCTGAATAATAGTCTACACGGCCGTTGGTGGGCGTCTTGACACCAGCAAGGAGTTCACGGGCTTTTTCGAGCGTCATGATGATGTACTCATAGACGTCAGAACGCCAAACTTTCTCCTTGGTATTATAGGCACCAGCAAGTTCCTCGGTGTTGTTGTGCACGATGGGCACCTCACCGAATGAGCGAACCAGATAGAAATAGGCCATTGCCTTCCAAACGAGGCATTCGCCCATCGTCTGGTCCTTAACAGCCTGCGAAGGACCGCTGCTGCCGTTAATGTAGTTATAGACGGTGCTTGAGTGACCGATAACGGCCCACAGAGAGTAAGCCATGTTCACCAAGTCCTGGTCGGTACCGTTCAGGGTGAACTCACAGTAAGGCGAATTGCTCATGTAGAGGTTGCCCGAAAGGCCCTCACCCACTTTAAAGAAACCACGCTGGTAGTCATACCAGGGAGAGTTGTACAGGTAGTTGACGCCTGCAATGCACTGCTCGTCGGTCTTGTAGTAGTTCCCTGCGTTGTAGCTGTCCTCATTGGGTCGATCGAGGAAGTCCTCGCACGAAGTCATGGTCAGCGCAACGAGTGCCAGAGCAATGATATATTTAATCTTGAATAGTTTCATATCTTTAAATCCTTTGAATATTTAAAACCGTTAACCATGAATGTTAGAAAGTAACATTAACGCCAAAGCTATAGGTCGTGGGCGACGGATAGCGGCCGTTGTCAAGGCCCATCACATGGTTAGATGCCGTGCTAGCACCGATTTCGGGATCGTAGCCGTCATAACCAGTAATAGTGAGCAGGTTCTGGATGTTCACCTGCAGACGCAGGGTCTCAAGACCGAGCTTGCCTACGAGTTGCTTGGGGAACGTGTAACCCAGGGTGACGTTCTTCAGACGGATGTAGCTTCCGTCCTCGATGTAACGGTCGCTGATGCGGTCGTTGTCGTTCGGGTCCATAATCGAAGCGCGAGGCAGTTTGCCTTCCTTGTCGATGCGCACGTTGGTGATGTCATCATACCAGTTCCAAACGAGCTGTCCATCGCCACGGTCAACGCCTGCCGAGTAATCCTTATTAGGATCGATGGGAGCCAGCGTGGTGCAGTCGAGCACGTCAACAAGCTGGTTGGTCCAGGTCGAGTTCATGTGCGTGAGCTTCATCTTCGTGTAGTTGAACACCTTGTTGCCATAAGAGCCGTTGATGAAGATGCTCAGGTCGAAGTTCTTGTAACGGAAGGTGTTGGTCCAACCGAAGGTGAACTTGGGCAGCGGCGAACCGATGTTGGTGCGGTCGTTCTCGTCGATGATACCGTCACCGTTCTGGTCCTTATACTTCACGTCGCCAACCCAAACGGTGGTGTTCTTCGAGAACACGCCGTTGCAGGGATACTTCTCGGCCTTGGGCGAGGTCTGGATATCCTCGAGCGAGGTGTAAACACCGTCGGTCTCATAGCCGTAGAAGTTGAACAGGCTCTGGCCCACGTTGGTCACGCTGACCACGTCGGTCCACTGACCGTAGCCCACGATCTGGGCATTGTCGGTACCGTCAAGAGCGATAAGTTTATTCTTGTTGAACGAAATCTGAGCCTCAGAATCCCACTCAAACGCGCCAACGATGGGGTGAGTGGTCAAGGTGATCTCGACACCAGTGTTGCGGATGTGGCCATAGTTGCCCATGGGAGCGGTCAAGGCTGAAGATGCATTACCCGAGGTGCCCATGTAAGACGGCAACTGCAGGTTCATCAGCATGTCCTTCGACTCCTTGCGATACCAGTCAACAACCAGGCTGATGCGGTCGTACAGGAAGCCCAGGTCGAGACCGACGTTGAACTGCTCCTGCTTCTCCCACTTCACACTCTCGTTGGGAAGGTTCTGGGGCTTGTAGCCCGTGCCCAGCGAAGACTTGATCATAGCGATGGTGGTGCCCCAAAGGTAACCACCGATGTTGGAGTTACCAGTCTGACCCCAACCCAGACGCAGCTTACCGTTGGTGAGCCAATTCACGTTCTCCATGAACTTCTCGTTGGTAAAGCGCCACGAACCGGCGAGCGAGTGGAAACCTGCCCAGCGGTTAGAGGGACCGAAGTTGGAGCTACCGTCATAGCGGTAGGTGTAGGTCGCATTGTAACGGTTATCGTAGCTGTAGGTCCAACGGGTGAAGAACGAAGCCATCGACGAGCTGCCAAAGCCGTAGTTGATTTGGGGCGAGCCCTGACCCAACTTGGGATTGTGAACCTCGTCAGAAGGCAGGTTGGTGTTGGTTATACTCGAGTAGTCCCATTTCGACTCCCAGCACTCTTGACCAAGCATGGCGGTCAGGTTGTGAAGGTCGGCTATGGTCTTGGTGTAGGTCAAGTAGTTCTTCAACTGCCAGAAGGTGCTTGAGTTCTTCTGAATCGAGCT
>CAMZFV010000107.1 GCA_947306175.1 uncultured Prevotellaceae bacterium | reverse complement strand
CGGGATTCAGCCTAATTTTTCAGCCGCTCAAAAAACTTTTAGCGGACACCAATAAATATTATTAAGATATGTATAATGAAAAAAATCTTGTCGTTTTCGGCACCTTTTTCCAAATTATTGCCTTACCTTTGCAGCCGATTTTGAAAAACTGAATAAACAGAGCATTTAGATATGGCAAAAAACTTAGTGATCGTTGAGTCTCCCGCTAAAGCAAAAACCATCCAGAAGTTTCTGGGCAATGACTATAAGGTGATGTCGAGTTTCGGACACATCCGCGACTTGCACAAGAAGAACTTCAGCATCGACGTGGAAAATGGCTTCAAGCCCCTCTATGAAATCCCCGAGGACAAGGAGGAACAAGTGAAGAAGCTCAAGGACGAAGCCGCCAAGGCCGACCTCGTGTGGCTCGCGAGTGATGAAGACCGCGAGGGAGAAGCCATTGCTTGGCACCTGTTTGAGGTGCTTGGCCTCACGGAGGAAACCACCCGCCGTATTGTCTTTCATGAGATCACTGAATCTGCTATTCTCGAAGCCATCAAGCATCCTCGCAATATTGATCTGAACCTGGTGGACGCCCAGCAAGCACGCCGCGTGCTGGACCGCATTGTGGGCTTTGAACTGTCTCCGGTGCTGTGGCGCAAGATTAAGCCGGGTTTGTCGGCTGGTCGTGTGCAGAGCGTCGCCGTGCGCCTCATTGCTGAGCGTGAGAAGGAAATCAAGGCTTTCAAGAGCGAGCCCTACTATCGCGTGTCGGCACAGTTCACGGGCAATAAGACTGAAGAGTTCCAGGCCGAATTGAACCGTCACCTGGAGGATCACGAGGCCGCCATCGCTTTTCTGGAGGACTGCAAGCAGGCCACATTCCGTATCGCTGACGTGACCGTCAAGCCTGTGAAGCGTTCTCCGGCTCCTCCCTTCACCACCAGCACCCTGCAGCAGGAGGCAGCGCGTAAGTTGGGCCTCTCGGTCAAGCAGACCATGCGTCTGGCTCAGCGCCTGTACGAGGAAGGTCTCATCACCTACATGCGTACCGACTCGGTCAACCTGAGCAACCTGGCCATCAATTCCATCAGCAAGGAAATTCGCGAGAACATCGGTGAGGAATATCTCAAGGTGAGACGCTACCGCACGACCAGTAAGGGTGCGCAGGAGGCTCATGAAGCTATTCGTCCCACTTACATCGTCAATCACACGATTACAGGCACGGTGCAGGAGAAGAAGCTCTATGACCTCATCTGGAAGCGTACTTTAGCCTCTCAGATGGCAGATGCCGAACTCGAGAAGACGACAGCGACGATTACTGTATCGGGCCGTGAAGATAACTTTGTGGCCGAGGGCGAGGTAGTGAAGTTTGACGGATTCTTGAAGGTCTATTTCGAGAGCACCGATGACAATGCAGGTCAGGCTTCACCCGAACTCCACACGTTGCCTGTTCTGTCATCGGGTGATGACCTCACTGCCGTTGCTGTGAATGCCATTCAGCGCTACACCCAACAGCCCAACAGATATACCGAGGCTTCGCTGGTGCGTCGCTTGGAGGAACTGGGTATCGGACGCCCGTCAACCTACGCTCCCATCATCTCCACGATTCAGGATCGTCAGTATGTCGAGAAAGGCGAAGATAAGGGCCAGAAGCGTGACTATGAAATCGTGACCCTCAAGGGGGGCAAGATCACCACTTCCAAGAAGAGTGAGCTGTTCGGCGTAGAGAAGGGCAAACTGATTCCCACCGATGTGGGTATGGTGGTTAATGACTTCCTGGTGAAGTACTTCCCCTCCATCATGGATTATAACTTTACAGCAAAGGTAGAGAATGAGTTTGATGAGGTGGCTCAAGGCAATGTGGAGTGGAACAAGGAAATTGCCGACTTTTATGAAGGTTTCCACCCCAATATCAGCAAGGTGTCTTCTCTCAGGCTTGAGCACAAGGTGGGAGAGCGCATCTTGGGCAATGATCCCAAAACTGGCCTTCCCGTCATGGTCAAGATCGGTCGTTATGGCCCCCTGGTGCAGATGGGTAGTGCCGACAACGACAACAAGCCGCGTTTCGCTTCATTGCAGAAGGGACAGAGCATCGAGACGCTCACCCTTGAAGATGCCATCAAGCTCTTTGACCTGCCCCGTGAGTTGGGTGAGTTTGAGGGTGACCAGGTGATGGTCGGTGTGGGACATTATGGCCCATACGTGAAGCATGGCGGCAAGTATGTTTCGATTCCTAAGGAGATTTCGCCCACCGCCATCACGCTTGAGGAGGCGATAGACTTGATCAAGGCGCATCGTGAAGCCGAGGCCAAGAAAGTCCTCAAGACCTTTGAGGAAGAACCCGGCCTCAAGGTGATGAATGGCCGTTATGGTCCCTACATTGTGTTCAATCAGCAGAACGTGAAAATTCCCAAGGGGAAGGACGCTGAATCCCTTACCCTGGAAGAGTGCCGTGAAATAGTTGCCGATGAGGCCAATGTCTCCAAAGGAGGCTCGCGTCGGCGCACTGCCAAGGGCCGATCAGCGGCCAATAAAACTGCCAAAAAATAATTCAAACAATAAAGTGTTACTCGAGGCTATGGTTGTCAATTTATTGAACCATAGCCTTTTGTTGTCTAATGGCTGTAGGCTGTTGAAAGAAAAATCAATCCAAATATCGAAATTTTTTTCTTTTTAGGGCCTGTATTAGAAAAAATCATCGTAACTTTACCGACTGGAGAGAGAAACGAAGTCTTTTGTCGTTTTGATTTCCGTTTCCGTTTGATGACTATCATTTTGGTTGACAAAAAGATAAAGCATAAAACTTCAAGTAAATTTTAAGTTTTTGCCCCTTCGTCTAACGGTTGAATTGAGTAGAAAACAACTAAAACAAACCACAACAGAAAAATTATTTAGAATTATGTCATTTTTCAAATCAATCAAGAACGCTTTTGGTGGCTCCGAGGGTGACGATTATGATGTTTACGGCCAGCCGACTACTTTTGTGAACCCCTTCAGCAAGGATAAGAATGTGCCTGAGCATGAGCACGACAAGGATGAGGTGATCATCAAGGTGGATGAGCGTGAGGAATATGCCATTGATGCTGAGTTTGCCGATAAGGCGGCAAGACTGATGAATGAGCATACCCAGGCTGTAATCGACATGCTCAAGGGCAACTGGAAGAAGGAGCGCGAAGAGCTCATGAAGATGTCCGAAGAGGCCAAGAAGATGGTCGAGGAATCCAAGGAGAAGATGCAAGCTAATGAGGCGAACCGCAGACAGGCCCAAAACCGTGCGGTGGAGCTGACGACCAAGGTAGAGGAACTCGAAGCCGCTCAGGAAAAACTTGAGATTGAGAAGAAGAGCCTTGAGAGCCGATTGAAGGCCATGGAGGTGAAAAGCGAAGGCGCCGATGAGCTCAACCAGAAGGTCGAGGATCTGAATGCGACTATCGCCGAATTGCGTGGACAGATTGAGGAGAAGGATGCTGAGATTGAGCGCCGCGATAATATGCCATTGCCCGCCAATGATGGACCCACCGTAGAGCAGCTCTCACAACAGAT
The DNA here is from genome assembly GCA_947306175.1 of uncultured Prevotellaceae bacterium. Taxonomy (GTDB): domain Bacteria; phylum Bacteroidota; class Bacteroidia; order Bacteroidales; family Muribaculaceae; genus Sodaliphilus. The sequence goes on along the minus strand of CAMZFV010000107.1, from coordinate 1,026 downwards.
TGAGCAGCGCGATGACCTCATTGAGCGCCTGCGTGGCAATGTGGCCGAACTGGAGGAGCGCTTGAACGTCGCTGCCGAGGAATTGAAGGGGGCAGAGGAACTGAAGATGGCTGTCGAGCAGGTTGAGGAGTTCAAGGACAAGAAGAATTCCGAGATCGCATCACTGCGTCAGCAGATTATCGATCTGCAGAAGCGCTCATCCGAGTTTGACGAATTGCGCAAGGCCCACATCGTGTTGACGAGTGAGAACGAAGGCCTCCAGAAGACCATCGAGCAGCTTGAGCAGACCGCAAAGCAGAATGCCGAGGTGCAGAATCGCCGCAGCATCGACACGGGCAACCTGATTGATGGACTCAAGCAGCAGCTCGCTTCGATGACCGCTGTTGCCGAGGACTACAAGCGCAAATACAACTCCCTGAGTGTGGACGGCAATGAGAAAGCGGCAAACTTTGCCAAGATCACTGCCGAGCGCGATGATGCCAAGGCTGAACTGAAACGCACGCAGGTGACCTTGCAGAAGAAGCAGCACGAGGCACAGGCCATGAATGACGCTATCGCCGAGAAGGACCGCCGCATCGCCGCCCTCTTGAGCGAAATCGAGGAGCTCAAGGCTGCAGCCCAGCGCCCTGCTCAGCAGACTCAGTTTGCTGGAAATGATTACGTGAATGAGCCGGTCGCTCAGGATGATCCCGCTATGGGCGCCATCGATGACATTGACTGGGCCGATGACGGCAGCATGCCTCCCCATCCTGGCGAGGATCCCCGTCAGTTGTCGCTGTTCTGATTCCAGTATCTGTAAATGACATGACAAGGAGCCGTCTCGCGTGATGGCTCCTTGCTTTTCGGGGGGGCGGTTCCTCTGTTTGGGTGCATTATTATATTAATAATGTGCTTTCGGTGGGGGATGGCCAATTTGGCTGGAAAATGACCGAAATCCGCCATCCAAATATTAAATAATGTTATTTTTAGATTTTTTTCTTTGAAATATTTGGTGGGTTTGGTCGGCGGCTGTAATTTTGCAACGCT
>CAMZFV010000106.1 GCA_947306175.1 uncultured Prevotellaceae bacterium | reverse complement strand
TCAATCGGGGATAAAAATAGGCCTTGGTGATGGTGTCACCCTGATCCAGCGCCCATCGCATGAAGTGATCCACGCCACGCTGGGGACGGTAGGCGTCGTAAATCTTGATGCAGTAGCCATGTCGCTTGAGGTCGTCGCTGGCAGCACGCAGGCTGTCGGCTGCCACACGTGTCAACAACGCCACTGGCTCCTCATAGCCGTCGATGCGAGCGCCCACAAAGTTATAGGTGCTGAAATAACGTATCTCCAGAATGGCATCAGGCACCACATCGGTGATGTTCACAAACTGACTCGAATCCATCGTCGGATCCGTCACCCGAGCCACGTCCTGAGTGCTCTTGCACCCCGTCAACAGGCCACCCATTACAATCAAGGCAGCCACAATCATCTGCTGATATTTCTTCATAACGTATCTCATTGATTTTGTTTTGCCCGCAAATGTACAGAATAACTCCGAAAAAAACAAACTATAGGCTTCAGGTGTTAGGCTTTAGGTGCATCCGCATGGGAGACGCAAGATTTGGATAAACCTGGCTGCGCTCAGCCATTGAAAGCGAGCTTTCATGGCCTTCAACTTGCACAGTTTTTTGCGTCTCTACAGGATTCACGCAAAGACGCTAAGGTTTTTAAGTGGGCTGTGATGTGTTGGGGAGGGACTGATGTACAATAATATTCACTGGCCGTGACGGGAGTCACGGCATAGATGAACCCTGAGAAAATCTACGACTAGGGTTCATCGGTGCCCTTGTGTTTGGTTTTGCGGGTGTAGGTTTTCTTGGAGCGATGGATGCGGCTAGTGGCGTGGAAGCCTGGGCCGAGGAGTTCTTGTTCGCCCTCGCGGCTGCCACGTCGGCTGGCCTTGACCAGATCGGCCAGGTTGACGGGGAGTTTTTTCTTTTTCCTTTTCATCTTATCAGAAAAGATTTATAGATTCTCGATGACTTCGACGAAAGGCTTGGGGAGGATGATGTTCTCGTCGTTGATGGCGTCGGCGAAGAGAGGGGCCATTTCGTCGAAGGTGAAGCCGGCGATGCCGCAGCCGATGGGTGTGACGAGGAATTTCAACTCCTTGTGCTCACGGGCGAAGGCAATGAAATCGTCCACATAGGGCTTAATGACGTCCACGCCGCCGTGCATCGTGGGGATGGCATAGCTCTGGCCTTGCAGGCCGACACCTTGGCCCCATACGGCACCAAAACACTTGCGGGCGACGTGTGCTGCGCCACCGACATGAAATCCGCCCAAGTTGCTGCCAAAGACAAATACCTCGTTCTCTTTTAACTCCTTAATCCACTCTGGTGTAAATTCCCTGTTGTACATAAGTCTTAACGTTTAGATTAATACTCTAAATATGCAAGAAGCGTGCCCAGTAAGGAATCAGGAATTAGGCCACTACCCGTTAATGCCTAATTCCTAACTCCTAATATCTAATTATTAATTCCCCGAATTGAGGAGGAAGTCGATGAGTGCCACCACGTCAGCAATATTAACGGCGCCGTCCTGATCGACATCGTAAAGCGAAGTATCGCCATCCACACCATTCAGCAGCAGATCAATGAGCGCTGTCACATCAGCAATGCTGATGGCACCATCTCCATTCACGTCACCCGGGATTGATTGTGTGCCCTCGGTGAAGTAACCAGGATTGGACACGCCACCGTCGATGTGGGCAAAGCTGGCATCAACATGCTCGTCATCATAGACCGTTCCCATTCCTCCAACAAGAAGCCTGCAGTTCTTGAACATCCTATCGGAATTAGTTACACTTGCTGTGCTCCAATCACAGCCCACATAGATTGTAGTCACACTGTCGCAATAGCTGAACATGTTTGCCATGTTAGCCACATTGGCGGTGTTGAAACTGCTTAGGTCAATGGCTTTTAAACCATAGCATTCCATGAACATAGCATACATATCTGTTACATTCTCGGTGTTAAAACTGCTTAGGTCAATACTTGATAAATTGTAACATCCAGTAAAAAGGAAACTCATATCTTTCACCTTCCGGGTATCGAAATTGCTCAAGTCAAGACTTGACAAGAGTTGGCATCCATCGAAAAGGCCTCCCATTGTTATCAAGTTCTGAGTGTTGAAATTGCTCACATCCAAACTAGTCAGGCTCGAACATTTACTGAAGATGTAATCCATGTTTGTCACGTTAGCTGTGTTGAAATGGCTCACATCCAGGTTTGTCAATCGCATGCATTCATTAAACATACTATACATGGAGGTAACGCTTTCAGTATTGAAGTTGCTTATGTTCAATGTCTCTAATTTTTCGCAAGCATTAAACATCCAATCCATGTCAGTCACATTTGCGGTGTTGAAGTTGCTCAAGTCAAGATTTGTCAATTTGAGAGACCCACTGAACATGCTTTCCATATTAGTAACGTTGGCAGTGTTGAAATTGCTTATGTTGAGAGACAATAAGTTGTTAGCACAAAACATGTCTTTCATAGTCGTTACATTTCCTGTGTCGAAATTACTCAAGTCAAGGCTCGTCAGACACTTACAGTCATAGAACATGTAACTCATGTCGGTCACATTAGCGGTGTTGAAGTTGCTCAAGTCAAGACTTGTCAAACCGTTGCAGCTAGAAAACATCTTATTCATGTCGGTCACATTGGCGGTGTTGAAGTTGCTCAAGTCTAGACTCGTCAACCCTCTACAACAATTAAACATGCCACCCATGTTTGTCACGTTCTTTGTGTTGAAGTTGGACAGGTCCAGGTCAGTAAAGCTAATACAACTCATAAACATGTTTGCCATACTTGTCACGTTCTCTGTGTTGAAATTAGTCACGTCAATGCTTATCAAACCCGTACAGTTATTAAACATGCCACCCATGCTTGTCACGTTATCTGTAGTGAAGTTGGTCAGGTCAATACTTGTCAAACCCGTACAGTAACTAAACATGCTTGCCATATTTGTCACATTCTCTGTGTTGAAATTAGTCACGTCAAGGCTTGTCAAAGCCGAACAATTACTAAACATGCCTGCCATGTTTGTCACGTTCTCTGTGTTGAAATTAGTGACGTCAAGGCTTGTTAATTTGCTACATCCAGTAAAAAGGTCACTCATGTCAGTTACATTCCTGGTGTCAAAATTGCTCACATCAAGTTCCGCTAAATTACTGCAGTACCAGAACATATCTTTCATGATAGTTGTTTCGCTAGTGTTGAGATAGCGTATGCCAACGATTGATCTGATATTCCGCATGTACCAAAACCATCGATTTGTGCTTGTGGGACGTGCATCGGCAAAAGACGGGTCGAACTTCACAATGGTCACTAAACCCGTATTACAGAGTTCGCGATACCAACTCGGCATTTGATAACCCACAGAAAGGTCATAGGTTTTACCTGTACGTGAGGCCCTAAGGTTATCGTAATAGAATGTCATTGTCGAGTCGGCCGAAGTGTACTCTACATACGCTTCTTGGGCCACCGAATTGAATGACATCAACATGCACGCTAATATGAAAAGCGTTTTTAAAAGAGGTTTATTCTTCATAATTCCATAATAGTTAAGGATTAAACAATAGTTCGTTATTACCAACAAAGATATCTTTATTTCCCCAATTATAAAAATCGTTTTTCATAATTTAACATTGCTGGCGCAGGCAAGTCGAGAGCACAAAAAAGCCGGCTCGTGAGTGAGTCGGCTTTTTGTTGGGGAAAACGGGAAGGGGGTTACTTCTCGAGTTCTTTCTTGATGCGCTCGGTGAGCATGGGAACGATCTTGTGGAGGTCACCAACGATGCCCAGATCAGCTACGCTAAAAATGGGGGCGAACTTGTCCTTGTTGATGGCGATGATGTAATCGCTCTCCTCCATACCGGCAAGGTGCTGGATGGCACCGCTGATACCGCAAGCCATGTAGAGGTTGGGACGAACGGTCTTACCCGTCTGACCTACCTGGCACTCGTGAGGCATCACGCCGTTATCAACCATGGCACGCGACGAAGCCACCTGTCCGCCGAGGACATCGGCGAGGGCCTGCAGCTTGTCGAAGCCTTCCTTGTCATGCACGCCACGACCACCGCTGACGAGGATCTTGGCCTCGCTGATGTCGGCCATCTGCTTGTCGGCCTTGATGGTCTTGACGAGTTTCACCTTGAACTTGCTGGTGTCGAACTTGGGAACGAACTCAGTCACAACGCCCTCACGGCCAGCCTGGCGCTGCATCTTCTGCATCACACCAGGGCGCACGGTTGACATCTGCGGGCGGTTGTTCGGGCAGATGATGGTGGCCATGAGGTTACCGCCAAAGGCGGGACGCGTCATGCGGAATTCGAGCTCGTTGTTAGCATCGGGCTCGATATCGAGCTTGGTGCAGTCAGCCGTCAGACCGGTCTTGAGGCGCGAAGCGATGCGCGGAGCCAGGTCACGGCCAATTGTAGTAGCACCATAGAGCACAATGCTGGGCTTGCGGTCCAGAATGATCTGGCCAACAGCCTGTGAATACTGCTCGCTGAGGAAGTCCTTCAACTCCGGGGCATCGACCACGATCACCTCGTCGGCACCGAACTCGATGAGCATCTGTGCCTGGTCCTTAATACCCTCACCCAGCAACATGGCAACGACCTTCTCACCGAGGGCGTCGGCCAAGTCACGGGCCTTACCTAAAAGTTCGAGTGCAACGGGCTGGATCACCCCTTCGCGCTGCTCAGCAAAAACGAATACGTTCTTATAATCTTTCTTATCCA
>CAMZFV010000105.1 GCA_947306175.1 uncultured Prevotellaceae bacterium | reverse complement strand
CCCACCGGCTTTAATGAGGATAAGGTGGAAAGAGCGGTTTATAATGCTTACGAGAAAAACAATCAACTCTACGGTAGTGAACGAAGTAACTACAGGTCCTATGATGAGTATAAACTAGGACATTAAAACGACAAACAGATCAACTCTATCACGGGTTGATCATTATTTTTTCGTTCCCATCAAAAAAGTGGTAATCCTTGTCAGTCGGAGGAATTCGCAAACTTACCATACCTATTTTTTTTGTAATAATCCCTATTCTTATATAGTATTTGGTATTTCTTATAAAAAAGTGGTCATTATAGAAAAGCGGAGGAATTGATACTCTATAGTGTAATTTTTTTCTGACAAAACATGCTTACTATAGAGATATCGTGATTTTCTAAAAAAAACAGGTCCAATACCCTAATCGATAATGGAATAATATTTTTAAAGAAATATTGATTCTTATAGGGGTATTTGATTTTTCTAAGAATAATAGGTCTAGTATGGGTGTGATAACGGGTTTAATAATAGATGAATAGAAAAGAAAAGAACGGTTCGCCTTCGGCTCACCCAAACTGCCTCTTCTCTCTTAACATAACACAGAGCACAACATTATCATTCCCCCGCCAATCAATAAAAACCAAAAAATATCAACAGCTGCAATTGGCCATGTATATTCATCAGGGGGGGAAGGGCAGTTTGGGTGAGCGTTAGCGAGCCGTTCCTATTTCTGATTCCACAACGGCGTAAGCATTTTTCCTGGTTAAATGGACACTGGCCGGAGCACACGTGAAGGCCGAGTGGACATCAAGGAAAAATCGTTCGAAGAGGTTCCAATGAAGGCTTGAGGGCGACCGAGAGTCTGAATGGGTTCTCGAGAAATGTGATATCAGAACAGACACCCTATCTCAAAACACCATAGAACAACAAACGAAAATGGTCGCAAGAGTACATAAAAACATACATTAGCGACCACATTCATTTTTATATTCTGCCGCAAACATCAAAAAACACAAGATTCGGCAGGATTAAACATACTATATTCTGCCGCAAAGGTGTATTTTTTGGCAAGATTCGGCAGGTTTGAATCGAGAAAGTGAGCTATAACTCGACTATTTTTGGACTAATAGCTCACCAACTACCTCCCTAATGATTAAGGCCATTGAGTTTGTTGTTTCACTCTTCCCGACATGGACCAGCGCTGAAGAAGAGGTAACACATGCAGCAGGATGGGCCTATACTCATAATCCTTTCGGCTGTGACAGGATGAAGTTCAAGTCACATAAATGATGCCCTTATACAACGACCGTCAGCACTTTAATACAGGTGCTGGCGGTTTTTTTTCGCTCCATGAATAGAAAAATCCCTCACGCCCTGGATGAGCATGAGGGAAATACTTTAGGTTTTGATGAAGTTTTAATTCCAGGTGCCAGACAACAAGTAGTCGATCAGGGAGGTGACGTCGCTGATGTTGACGCTGCTGTCCTGGTTGCAATCGGCGGCTGTCAGATTAACGCCTGATGGATTACCGCTCAGCAGGTAGTCGATCAGGGCCGTCACGTCGCTGATGTTCACGCTGCCGTCGCCGTTCACGTCGCCACGCAGGAAGGCAGGCTTCTCGGTGAGGTAGCCCGGGTTGCTCGGGCCGCCGTCGATGTGGGCGTACTCCTTGCCGGTGTGGTTGCGGTCATAGGTCGTACCTTGGCCGCCCACCAGACTGGTGCAGTTATAGAAAATCCAGTCATCGTATGTCACTGCCGCTGTGCTCCAGCCATTGCCCACATAGATGGTTCGCAGATCGCCGCATCCACGGAACATTTGAGTCATACCGAACACTTGGGACGTGTTGAAAGTGCTTAAGTCAAGGCTCGTCAAACCAAAGCATCTATAGAACATATGGCCCATAGTGGTCACCTTGGACGTATTGAAGTGGCTTAAATCAATGCTCGTCAATTCTGTGCAGTTACCGAACATCCAACCCATATTGGTGACCTCGCTGGTGTTGAGGTAGCTCATGCCCGTGATAGATTGAAGATTGGTCATGTCAGCGAACCAACATTTGGTGGTCGTCGGGCGGGCATCAGCGAACGAGGGGTCAAACACCACCTTGGTCACGTTGGTATAGGTGTCGTCGAAGTCCCAATCGGGTGAGTAGTCGCCCGTGTTCAGGTCGTAGGTCGTGCCCGTGCGGGAGCTGCGCTGGGTGTCGTAATAGAACGTCAGCGTCGTGTTAGACTCGGTGTAGCAGCCATAGGCCTCAGGGACATTGGCCTCAAGGAGGACATTGTCGATGGCGAAATAGTCGCCCTCGGGATTGATGCTGCCGTCCTTACTGTAGCGCCACTTCAACGTGTGGGTACCTGCAGGGATTTCCACAGTGAAGGTCTCCCAATCGACATTATCATAGGCTCCTAATTTGAGCTTTTCCTCACCATCGACAAAGAAGCTACACGCGTCCCAAGCGTTCGATGTGCCCTCACCCCATGCCTTGTAAAGGAAGGACAGGGTGCCGCCATAGGGCACGGTGACCGTGGCCGTCAACACTGATGTGCTTTCGTGGATGCCAGTGTTGCCCGACTGGGCACAGAAGCGATAACTGTTGGTCTTGACCAGCCAGGGGTAATTGTTGGTCGATAGCGTGGAGAACGTGATGTTGCCGCCAGTAGCGTTGATTTCACTGGACAGATACTGGTTGTAAGGCTTCTGCGTGGTGAAGTACTGCCAGTTGCCGTAGGCCGAGGTATAGCCGTTGCTGATGGCATCCTCGGGGATATAGAGTGTAGCGTTGTCATAGACGGTGCTGGGGAAAACATTCTTGTTATACATCCAGGGTGGCGCCTCACTCAGGCTGATAATCTTTGTTATCGCATTACAGTTATAGAATGCTCCGGCATAGATGTCAGTGAGATTAACGGGGAGCCAAACAGTTTCAAGCGCTGAGCAACCACGACACGTGGTGCCGTTGATAACAGTCACGCCTGCCGGGAACATGAGGGATTTCAATTTGCTGCACCAAGAGAAAGCACCATCGCCGATATAGGTCACACCGTTAGGAATGTCAATCTCGGTGAGTTTGGTACAGTAATAAAAGGCATACTTGCCAATGGAATCTATTGTGAGAGGCATTTCCACTTTCGTCAGGTCACCACAGCTCCTGAAGGCATAGTCATCGATGCCTTTTACAGTGTAGGTAGTATTGTTGTAAGTCACACTCGCAGGGATAGTAACCGTGCCGCTGTAGGAGTTATAATCCTCATCCATATAGGTAACCCATGCGTTACCGTTCTTGATCTTATAGAAGACACCTTCATAATAGAAGTCATAGTTGAAGTAGGCGGAGATTTCCTGGTACCATTCGAAGAGCCTCCAACCCTCAGTGGTCTGATAATTGGGGATGGCACCACGGGGCACACGCAAAACAGCATAGTCGAGCACCAATTGGTCAAAATTCAAGTTACCACTTTCAGGCCACTCATCGGGCTGAAACCTCCAACAAGTGACGGACAGCAGATTGGGGCAATTCTTGAAGACTTGGGAACTGTAGCTATACTCTTCTGGATTATAGAAACTGCAATTCTTACCCATCACAACCGATTCCAGTTCTACGCAATTCTCAAAAGCACGAGATTCAATATAGGTAACCGTGTTTGGGATCGTCACACTGGTCACGCGCGTGCTGTTCAAAAATGCAAAAACACCAACTTGCGTAACGGTATAGTACTTGCTACCATTGTAAACATGTTCAGGGATGGTCACATCGCCGCTGTAACTGTTGAAATTACCATCTCGATAGGTGATTGCGACAGTACTGTCAGTCAAAATGTTGTAGTAATAGCCTCCGTAGGTGAAGTCGTAGGCACTGGCACCCAGGGCGCACATCATCGCCGCCACCAGGACGGCGAGTCTGAAAAGTAGTTTATTGCTCATAGTCGTATCAAGTTTTATTGGTTAAGTATAATATTGTTTGCGGTTTGGAGTATCTTGCGAGGTGCTGACTACAAAGGTAATCAACTTTTTCCAATTCTCATCATCGGTTTGCCCATTTCCCATCTCCCGTAGTCGCCTTATATATATACTGAGATTTAACTAACATTTTTATTAACAACTAATTACAATAACAACAACATTATGAGACGACTTTTGAAATTTATGAATTACGCGGCTCAGCTCATGGCACTGATCGATATCGGGAAGACCATTAAGCGCTGGGCCACAAAGAACGACACCACGAGCGATGGCCAGACAAAAAACAAAACTTGAGAACTGGGTTGACCTCGTGATCCTAGCCTGCGACACCGTGGGCACCATTTTTAAGAACAGTAAAAAACTAGCGGCTGTAATCGGCAAGATGAGGAGGCCGCGCTAACAACCAAACCAACAATGAACAACGAACAACAAGAAATGCAGATCATCCCTACTGACGGGATCATCGCAACATCACCTTCCGTCATCAACATTGACGCAGAAGAAATCGAAGACGCAGTGGTACTGGACGACATCGATCCGGACAACCACCCGAACTTTATCGAGAGTAACACCTCGGCGGTAACGCTTGAGGAACTCACCGAGAAATCAATTGTACCGACCTTCGCGGACAACACGCTCACCATCAGCCACCAGGCTTTTATCAAGAGCGTTATCGAGGCCGGCAAGACCATCTTCGGAGAACTTACTCCTGTAGAGATAAGGGTATCGCACCAGATTAACGGGCGCATCCCATCGGCTCTGCACAAGAAGACTAGCGAGCTTAGAGACAACGAGAAGACCATTTACTACCAACGTATGGCATTTGTTTGCCATGTTGCTGGTCTTACGCGTTACATCAATGGCCAGCCGGTGAATCTTTGCATCGGCGGCGTGAGAGCTTACAACGAAGACAAGCTATTCGGACGCGAGA
>CAMZFV010000104.1 GCA_947306175.1 uncultured Prevotellaceae bacterium | reverse complement strand
ATGCTTGCGCTGAACGTGTCGAGCGACGTGCTCAACGGCTTCAGCCAGGTGGAAGACGGTTTGACTCGCTCCAACCGCACCATCACGGCGCGTAACCAGTCACTCTACTCCCAACTTCAGGCTTTCAACGAGAAGAATCCTGAAAAGGGTAAATTGTGGCTCGACAAGGCGACCCAGGTGGTGGGGGAGACTGACAAACTCTATAACTATATTGACTCGCTCAAACTGGAAATCGTGCGTCATGCCGATGGCGATGATGCTGATGTGCACAACATCCGCAACCGCGACAATCTGGACGCTGCAGGTGAGGTGATGCTCACAGCCACGGGTGGCAAGGGTAAATTGCTGCGCACGCGCATCGACCAGTATCGCCAGTATGTGACCTCGTTCTTTGAGGATCCCGAGAAGCGCCAGAACCTTGAGACGGCGCTCTCGACGGTGCCCCCCAAGACGACGAAATATGATATCAGCAAGAAGACTTGGGAAGATTTCATGTTTGACAATATGCCCTGTATCGCTGCTGTCACCCTGCTCACCAAGTTGCAGAACGACGTGCGCTATGCCGAGGGTGAGGTCTTGAACCAGATGCTGACCAACGTCGATCTGGGTGACCTGCGTGTGAACCTGGTCAACGCCTTTGTGGTACCCGACTCGCGTATCGTGATGCGCGGCACCAAGTACAAGGCTCAGATTGTTCTGGCAGCTATCGATACCACTCAGCGCCCCGTTGTCTATGTCAACGGCGGACGTCTGGCCAACAATACCGGACTCTATGAAGTGGGAACCGGCAAGGCTGGTAATTACGAGTATTCTGGTTGGATCGAGGTGCTGGGCCGCGACGGCACAGTGACGAAGCGTGACTTCAAGTCGAGTTACACCGTCATCGACCCGCTGGCCACCATCAGCGCCACCATGATGAATGTGCTGTATGCTGGTATCAACAACCCCATCAGTATCGCCGTGCCTGGTGTGCCCCAGGGTAGCATCAGCGCCACGATGACCAACGGTACGCTTACCAAGAGCGGTGAAGGATGGATTGCCCATCCCACCAAGGTCGGTGCCGAGTGTGTCATTTCGGTCACTGCCGAAATGGACGGACAGCGCACCAACGTGGGCAGCACTTCGTTTAAAGTGCGCAAGTTGCCCGATCCCATGCCCTTCATCACCTATAAGGACGCCAACGGCCAGTCCAATCGCTACAAGGGCGGCAAGCCTGGCATTACCAAGGCTATGCTTCTTGCAGCAGGTGGACTAGATGCCGCCATCGATGATGACCTGTTGAACATTGACTACAAGGTCGTTTCGTTTGAGTGTAACTTTGTGGACGCTATGGGTGACTATCACCCCGAGGTGAGCTCGGGTTCTCAGTTCACCGAGAGGCAGAAGGAGCGCATGCGCCGCATGCAGCATGGCAAGCAGTTCTTCATCACCAACGTCAAGGCCACCGGTCCTGACGGCATCACGCGAACGATAGCCCCCATCCAGGTTGTCATCAACTAACAGTGAAACCATTTCAATATCAATAACGAGAATATGAGAAGTCTTAGATTGATAATTGCATTGCTGCTCCTGTCCTTTGCGCTGGGCAGTAACGCCCAAGTGACAAAGCGCACGGACAGCGACGCCCGCAAGAAGGACAAGAAAGACGGAGCTCCGACGATTACGACCCGTCAGCAGTCTTTCTACGAGGTGAAGGAACCCAGTGACGCTGACCTGCAGTGGATGAAGGTCATCTACCGCGAGTTGCCCTTTGCCAAGGGTAAGAATGCCGCGCTGTTCTATCCCGAACTTCCCAATGAGGATGGCGAGAGCCTCTACTTCATCATCATGCGCCTGCTGGCCAAGAACCAGATTTCGGCCTATGATCAGGAAGCCGAGATTTTCAATGACGCCCACAAGGTCAACGTCGGCGAGATGCTCTATAACCATGGCATTGACTATGTTGAGGCCAAAGGCAGCACGGAGAAGAATCCCATCTATGATATTGAGGATGCCGACTTCCGCTCCAACATGGTGAAGAGCTACTATGTCATTGAGAAATGGGAGTTTGACACCCGCAGCAACCAGATGAAACCGCGTGTCGAGGCCATTTGCCCCGTGATGCACAGGGAGGACGACTGGAGCGGAGAGACTCAACGCTATCCCATGTTCTGGGTCAAGCTCAATGATATTCGCCCCTACATGGCGCAGCAGTATGTCTTCACCGACGATGACAATAACCTACCGCGCTTCAGCCTCGACGACTTCTTCAAGCTGAACATGTACACCGGCGACATCATCAAGACCAAGAACCTGCGCAACCTCTCGCTCAGGCAGATGTTCCCCGATACGACTGCCTATAAGCACGCTCAGGACAGCATCGAGGCAAGACTGCGCAGCTTCAACCAGGACCTGTGGGTTCCGCCTCTGGAGGTACTGCAAGCCCGTGCCGAGGCCGAAGAGAAAGCCCGTGCCGAGGCTGAGGGTGAACTCGAGGAAGGTGAAGAAGGCACCGAAGTGGAAGAGGGCGAGGCCACTGAAGCCGAGGCTGAAGAAAAGACTGTGACCCGCACCACCAAGCGTGGCAGCAAGGCGTCGGCTAAGGACAGCAAGAAGTCCGCTAAATCCAAGGCCAAAGCCAAAGAGAAAGAGAAAAAGACCAAGATCAAGGAGCGCAAGCCCAAGACCAGCACCCAGTCGGTCAATGCCGGCGTGCGCTCGGTGCGCAACCGCAAGAAATAACCGAGATCTTTTACTGTTTAGTCATTGCATGGAGCCACTGTCCCCATGCAATGATTTTTTTGTCCCCACCTTTCATTTCCATTCTATCGGTTATCTGCGTATCTTTCAAAGCCCGATAAAAAAATCTGAAAAAATGCTTGCCAGTTGTGGAAAGAATGTGTAACTTTGCGGCGCTTTAAAACGAAAGGAGGTTGGTAAACCTGCTATAAGAGATTGATAATCAATACATATCACCCAATCTGGCATCGCTCGGCACGTGGCTCGCTGGCGATGCGTCATCCATATCGAGTCACTTTCCGGATAAGAAATTCCAAACATTTTACAAACAAATAAAACATTTAAACAAAACAAACTCATTATGATTATTGTACCCGTTAAGGAAGGCGACAACATCGAACGCGCCCTCAAGAAATTTAAGCGTAAAACTGAAAAGACCGGTGTCATCAAGGAATTGCGTACCCGTCAGGCTTTTGAGAAGCCCTCTATCACCAACCGCAAGAAGATGATGAAGGCCGAGTATGTGCAGCAGCTGCGCGCTCGCGAGGAGTAATACTCCGCTTTTCAGATTACAATACATGACAGGAATTGTCGCCCATGCGATAGTTCCTGTCGTTTTTTTTGAATTTTTTTGGCACAAAATTTGTATTTCATGAAAATAGTTGCTAACTTTAGCACCCGAAAAGCAGCGCTATCGGTTTCTCTCCCCGGAACAGCCCTGCTTGTCACACACAATGTAAATCTGCGATGAACGCGACGATTGAACGATTCCTGCAATACCTGCGCCTTGAACGCAATCTGTCCTGGAGAACGGTGGACCTGTACCGCCGTGACCTCGACCAGTGGGTCTCGTTCGTGACCGTTGGTTCCCATCCACTTGACTTGCCATCGGTAACCACAAGCGACATCAGGGATTGGCTTTACCGCCGTTCCCAGGAGGGCGATTGTGCAGGCACCTTGCGTCACAAGACCCAAGCGCTCAGGGCCCTCTACCGTTACCTGATGCGGCAAGGAGAGGTGAACGCCAACCCCGCCGCACAGGTGGATCTGGCCAAATTGCCCAAACCCCTTCCCAAGTTTGTTCGCGAGAAGACCGTTGATGCCGTGCTCGATGCCGACATTGACCGTGACGACTTTACCCAGGTGCGTGACCGCCTTGTCGTGATGCTGTTCTACGAGACCGGCATCCGCTTGAGCGAGCTCATCGGCTTGCAGGATGCGGCCGTCGATACCGTCAAGCGCGAACTCAAGGTGAGGGGCAAGCGCGACAAGGACCGCATCGTCCCCTTTGGCGACGAGCTGGCAGACTGGATCGAGCGCTACCGTGCAATGCGCGCCGACTTGCGTCCCGAGTGCAGTAACCTGCTGGTCACAGCCAAGGGCAAGCCGCTCTATCCCTCGCTGGTCTATCACGTAGTACACGACTCGCTGGCCCAAGCGGGAGGAACCGGCAAGCTGAGCCCCCACGTGCTGCGTCACACCTTTGCCAGCGTCATGCTGAACAACGGTGCTGAGCTCAATAGCGTCAAGGAGCTGCTCGGTCACGAGAATCTCGCGGCGACACAGGTTTACACCCATGTGACATTGAGTGAATTACAACACAATTATGAACTCGCCCATCCACGGGCACTTAAAAAAGGAGGTTAATATGGATATTAAAATCAATGCCATCCACTTCGAAGCAACCGAGAAATTGAATGATTTCATCAACAAGAAAGTTGAGAAATTGAGTAAACACAACGAGCTCGTCTCTTCAGCCGAGGTTATTCTCAAGGTGGTCAAGCCCGAAACGGCAATGAACAAGGAGGCGTCAGTGCGTCTCAAGGTGCCGCGCAACGATGATTTGTTTGCCAGCAAGGTAGCCGACACCTTCGAGGAGGCCATTGACAACTGCGTGGACGCGCTCAAGAAACAAATTGAGAAAGGACGCCGAGACAAGTAACACACAGCCTCACATATTGAAGACATATCACGCCCCCTGCCCGCACACTGCTGCCGGCAGGGGGTGCTGTTAACACCCTACAGGATATCATGCCTATATATAATATAATATGTGTAAGGGGTGGGGCGGAGAAAGTGGCACGAAAAATGCAGTGGCGGCCGAAATTGATACAAACGATTGATTCATAACTATTTAAAATAGCCTATCGGTGATTGATGAAAACTTTTTTGAAAAAAAAATAAGAAAAAGTTTGCCAGTTTAAAAATTGGTTGTAACTTTGCACCCGCAAACGAGATCACCCCGTGTCTGTTTGCGCAACGATAGATGCCTCTTTAGCTCAGTTGGCCAGAGCACGTGATTTGTAATC
>CAMZFV010000103.1 GCA_947306175.1 uncultured Prevotellaceae bacterium | reverse complement strand
AACTCATAATTTTTGGAGGTTTTTTAGGGTTAAACATGATTGTCAGCATGGCTCGGGAGAGTAGTGCTGATTTTTTTTGTAATTTTGTATCGAAAAATAAATGTCTTGATATGACTGAGAAAGAGAAATTGTTGGCTGGGTTGCCCTATGATGCGACTGATCCTGAGTTGCTTAGGGAATTGAATGAGTGCAAGGACATCATTCATCAGTATAATCGGTTAATGCCGTCCAAGCGGGCCGAACGTACTGCGATGCTGAAATCCCTGCTGGGGCATGTGGGAGATGATAACATCTTCATCAACCAGCCGTTTTATTGCGATTACGGCAGTAACATCAGTGTGGGCAAGCGTTTCTTTGCCAACTTTAATTTCACGGTGCTGGACGAGGCTCGGGTGACCATTGGTGACGACTGCTTTGTGGGTCCTAATGTGAGCATCTACACGGCATGCCATAGCACCGACCCCATGGAGCGCAACTCCCGGCGCGAATGGGGCGAGCCTGTGACTATCGGCGACAACGTGTGGATCGGGGGCAACGTGACCATCTTGCCAGGTGTGACGATTGGCGACAATGTGACAATTGGCGCGGGCTCAGTTGTTACCCACGACATTCCCTCAAACGTTGTTGCTGTTGGTAATCCTTGCCGCGTCATCAAATCCATCCCGACGGGAGGGCAGGGGAGTGATGATGTGAAATAACTGTTATGTCAAGTTAACTTTTCCTTCGATCCGTTGGGTTTCAAATATCCGTAATGGATGGTGTTCAGGCGATTCATCCATCCTTTCAGGAATCCTGCATTTTTACCTTTGGAGATGCGTTCGAAATGTGCTTTCCTCTCTTTCCAGATGAGGTTGAACAATTTCTCTCCGCTCATTGCATTGATTTTGGCTAGCGAGTTTTTGCCGATAACGCCGTCAGCCGTTGTGCCTACGAGTCGTTGGACGGTCCTGATGTATCGGACGCCACTCATCCATATCCAATCAACAAAGATGTAGGCTACCCATTCATCTTTAATTTCATCGGCACGTATTTTGTCCCAATAGCCCCAACGCAGGATCGCATTCCATGTCCTGTCGGAGATATTCTTCAGGTCTTCTTCTGAAGGCCTTTTGTAACCCTTTTCTTTGCAATATTTACGGTAGGTCGTTAAGGTTACGCCCTTCATCGTGGCGCCTCCTGAATCGTTCGGGTTGTTGCTCCAGCCTCCCTCCCAACTGCGGCAGAAGATGCCGTATTTCTCGATCCTTTTCATTGGCAAATACTTTTTATAGGTCAAACATATGATTGATGCAGCAAAGTTATAAAGAAAATGAGAAGGTGCAATAAAAATGACATGAATAATCAAATGCAACAAATGCCGTTACAGTCCCGTGGGACCATAACGGCTTGATGCGTTTGTTGTGCCGCTGATGTGCGGCAACCCTTCACAGGGGATTACTTGTAAACGGTATCGCTAACAGTGAGGCTGTAACGACCCTTAGCGCGACGACGGGCAAGAACCTTGCGGCCATCGGCGGTGCGCATGCGATGACGGAAGCCATGCTTGTTGGCTTTCTTGCGGTTCGAGGGTTGGAATGTTCTTTTCATTTCTTATCTCTGTTTTTTTACTTGTTCCGAAAATTTTTCGCAAAATGCGGTGCAAAATTAGTCCTTTTTTTCAAATTACACAAATCCAAACGCATTTTTGCAGAAAAGTTTTTGTTTTTTTTCTTAAAAACACTACTTTTGCACCCACAAACGACTGAGAACAAACAAATTTTACAAAAAATAATAGTACAAGAATTATGATTAATGCTCAAGACATCAAGAACGGAACGTGCATCCGCATGGATGGCGATCTGTATTTCTGCATCGAATTCCTCCATGTAAAGCCCGGAAAGGGTAACACCTTCATGCGCACCAAGCTGAAAAACGTGGTTGATGGCCGCGTGCTGGAGCGTCGTTTCAACATCGGTGAGAAGCTCGAGGACGTGCGCGTGGAGCGTCGCCCCTATCAGTACCTGTACATGGACGGCCAGGACGCCATGTTCATGAACAACGAGACCTATGAGCAGATACCCATCAGCAAGGACTTGATCACTGGTGTTGACTATATGAAAGAAGGCGACATCGTTGAGGTTGTAAGCGATGCTTCGACCGAGACCGTCCTCTTCGCTGAGATGCCCATCAAGACTAAGCTGAAGATCACCTATACCGAGCCCGGTGTGAAAGGCGATACCGCTACTAACACGCTGAAGCCCGCCACCGTCGAGACCGGCGCCACCGTTCGCGTGCCCTTGTTCATCGACACCGACGAGATCATCGAGGTGGACACCCGTGACGGCAGCTACCAGGGCCGCGTGAGGTAATCCGCAACCTGCATAATAACACGACGAGGGACACCATTGTGGCGTCCCTCGCTTGCATATATCAGACAACCATGACAACTGTCTTGACAATCCTTGACAACATGAGCCTATTTTGTGCAATTAGTGCGTTGTATTGCACAAAAAATGTACTTTTTTATGCAATACAGTGATTTTATTGCACAAAATCGGAGTTTTTGGTGATATAGAGATGTGGGTTGTTAATGGTTTTTGTGGCAGGGTGTGATTACATTTTCTTGAGGATCCAGGGTAGGGGCTCAAGAATCTTGAGGCAGACTTTGTTGTCGAGGTCGTGAAGCATGGCTGCAGCATCACCGCTGTTGTCGAAGCCCTGAGCGACGACGAAGTACTGCTTGTCCTTGCCGCCGTAGAGGACGTAGCTGCCAGTCAGGCCGCACTCCTCGCGCAGACGGTCGCGGTAACTTTTAGCGTTGATGCGCTGGGAGAAGGTGGCGACAACCACGTTGTAGTCATAGGCGACATCTGTAGAGTCGATGGCGACATTGGCGTTGACATAGACCATCCTGACGCTATCACCGTTGATGACGTGGGTGTAGCGCTGGCGTTCGGCTTCTATCTTGGCGTAGGTCTCGGCACCGACGCCCGTCTGACGCCGTTCCATCGCCTTCTCGTAGGCCTCTCGGTAATTCTGCTCGCTGCTATGGCAGGCGGTCAACATCACGCCCCCAAGCATCAGCATCACAATAATATATAATGTCTTTTTCATCATATCTCTAATCACTAACCTCTAATCACTAACCAATCGATGCGCGCATCGATTATTTCGCTAATTCGATGACTTGGGCGTGGGTGATGTTGCCGTTATCTAAAGTAAGCGTCACCAACGTGCGCACCACCTGCCAGCCTTGCACGCCGGCGGCGCCAGGATTAACCACAAGACAGCCTAAGGCACGATCGGGCATCACCTTGAGGATGTGGCTGTGGCCGCACACAAACAGTTTGGGCTGTGATAATTCCAACCGCTGGCGGATGCCTGGCGCATACTTGCCCGGATAGCCTCCGATATGGGTCATCACCACTTTGACACCCTCGACTTCAAAGATTTCCATTTCCTTGAAACGTCGGCGCAGGCTCGCCCCGTCCACGTTGCCTACCACGGCACGGAACACGGGTGCGATGGCCTCCAAGCGGTCGGCCAACTCATCGCTGCCGATGTCGCCCGCGTGCCACACCTCGTCGCAGTCGGCAAAGTGCTGTGCGTAACGGTCGTCCCACCACGCGTGCGTGTCACTGATGATGCCTATCTTCTTCATTGCTATTAGCTTTTAGCCTCTTACGGCTGTTAAAGGGCAAATTCCATCAGGCGGGCGAGGTACTTGCCAATGATGTCAAACTCCAGGTTGACCACGGTACCCACTTCGATGCAGTGGAAGTTGGTGATCTCGCGGGTGTAGGGGATGATGGCGACCTGGAAACTGTCGCGCTCACTGTTGCAAACGGTGAGCGACACGCCATTGACGGTGACGCTGCCTTTCTCGACAGTGACATAACCCTTGCGGGCCATCTCGGGAGCCACCTCATATTTGAAGGTGAAGTAGTGGCTTCCATCCACCTCCTTGACATCAGTGCACACGGCCGTCTGATCGACGTGGCCCTGCACGATATGGCCGTCGAGGCGGCCCTCGATGAGCATGGAGCGCTCCACATTCACCTCATCGCCCACTTTGAGCAGACCCAGGTTGCTGCGGTCAAGTGTCTCCTGAATAGCGGTCACGGTATAGGTTCCATCACCTGGCAGTTCCACAACCGTTAGGCATACGCCGTTGTGAGACACGCTTTGGTCAATCTTCAACTCATCGGTAAAACTGCACTTCAAAGTGATGTGCAGGTTGCCGCCGTCCTTGCGCAATGCGACAACACGCGCTGCTTCTTCTACAATTCCTGAAAACATATTGATGTCTTTGTTTTTCTTATTTACTAATGTGTCTGTTGTACTAATCAATAAACGTGAACGCATGCCCTTTATTGCCTGCTGTCAAAGCAAATCCCCGTCTCCTGAACACCAGGGACGGGGAGCAAGCTGTTTAGAAGTTAAACTTTATACTTAAAGTCTGGCGGGTTCGCCCTACGATAAGCCTTTTTTAGGGCTTTAGGCTTTAGGTTTTAGGCTTTAGGTGACATACACTAATGCCTAACGTCTAGTGCCTAAAGTTTACTCCTTACCGAACTGCTCAAAGAAGAGCGTGTAGGAAGTCTTGTCACAAAGCTCCTCGGGACCGAAGAACTGGATGGGACCGGGATATATGTAGCAGGTCTCAAGCGCCCACTGTTCACGGTTCTCTACAAAGTGCTTGAAGGGGGCACCCTCGAGGTCAACCAGCGCCTTGCGGATTACGGGCTTGTCCTTACCGGAGCGGCGTTCCATATTCATCATCATGGTGATGGGCACACCACAGGCGACCCAATCCTGGGCCTTGCGTCCCAGATGGGTGATGGCCGACATGTAACCGGTAGCGCCCACGAAGATGAGGTGCGAAGCGTTGTAACCCAGTGAGTAGCAGTAGTCGGCGTCAAAGTTTGACGGGAAGGAGCAGCGTCCCTCGTAGCCGAAGAAGTGGTGCTGCGTCTTGAACTTGATGGGCTCGATCTTTCCGGTCTCAACACGCAGATCAAGCTCATGGGCCACCATGCGGCTGAGCAGGCGCTCGCTCTCGATTTGCGATACCATCACGTTGCCGTGCTCGTCGCGGTCAAGAGTGAGCTGGCGTGCCACGTCATCGGGCAGCGAGTCGTAGATAACCCTGTTCTCCTCGGTGAGGTGCTCACGCACGAAGTTGTTCTGATCCATATCCCTCAGTTTGG
>CAMZFV010000102.1 GCA_947306175.1 uncultured Prevotellaceae bacterium | reverse complement strand
TATTTATTCACCAAAAAACTAAAAGGCATGAAAGAGAAAGAAAACCTTTTCAACTTCATCAAGAGAACCGGTTTGACGGTTGCCTTCGCGTTTATGGCAATGATTGCACTGGCCCAAGTGAACGGTGTTGTCGTTGACCCGAACGGGGAGCCTGTCATCGGTGCCTCAGTCAAAGTTTTAGGCGGTTCCATGGGTACTGTTACCGACATAGGAGGTAACTTCACCTTGAACTGCCCGACGACCAGTACGCTGGAGATCAGCTACATTGGTTATCAGACCCAGGCTGTTGACCTGAAGGGCCGCAGCTCAGTCAACATCGAGATGCACGAGGCCGCTAACGCGCTGAGTGAAGTCGTTGTGACCGGTATGGGTATCAAGAAAGACCAGAAGAAGCTGGGTTACGCTGTGAGCTCGGTAACTGCTGAGGAGCTTGTGAAGACGGGTGCTCCCAACTTTGCTACCGCCCTCTATGGTAAGGCAGCTGGTGTGCGCATCGCCGCCGCTCCTGGTGGTAACGTTTCGGCTGTTTCCATCAACATCCGTGGCTTCTCGTCAATCACTGGTACCACCCAGCCGCTGATCGTTCTTGACGGTGTGCCCATTCACAATGGCGACACCAACAACGACGGTTACTGGGACAACCAGCGCATCAACTCCAACGGTCTGGTGGACATCAACCCCGATGACATCGAGAACATCTCGATCCTGAAGGGTGCCGCCGCATCGGCCCTCTATGGTTCAGAGGCTGCCAACGGCGTTGTGATGATCACCACCAAGAAGGGTGCTGCCGGCACTGGCACCAATGTCGAGTTCGGTGTTAACCTGAGCTGGGACAAGGTGGCCTATATGCCCGACATCCAGCGCGAGTTCGGTCCCGGTTATGACAACTGGGTACTGGGTGACAACAACCCCGACGCTTTATCAGGTTTCCGTCAGACACGCTTTGACCGCAACGGCAACAAGATCTGGACACCCAACCGTGAGACTTATTACAGCTACGGTGCCCGCTACGACGGCCGTGAGGTAACCTACTTTGACGGTACCACGCGCCCCTACGAAGCCATTAAGGGCAACCAGTGGAACGAGGTGTTCCGCACCGGTTTCAACCAGGCTTACAATGTGGCCATCACCAACGCCACCGAGAAGAACAACGTTCGTTTCTCTTACACCTACAATGACGTACAGGCTACTCAGTTCAACTCGAACAACAACAAGCACAACTTCAACCTGAGCGGTTCGTTTGGTATCACCAAGAACATCAAGTTGAACTATGCTGCTACCTACATGAGCCAGTACATCAAGAACCGTCCCTATCGTATCAGCCGTATCGTCTGCAACTACTCGGGTATGTTCGGCGGCTTCACCGATGTGAAGTACATCCGTGAGCACACCATGACCAGCCTGGGTTACATGAACAGCGTTGCTGCTGTCAACGGCGGTTCAGCCAACACCCTGACTCCCGATGAGCAGTTCCTCTACTCGCCCATGGGCTCGACCTCACTGATCAGCGAGTACTTCTGGAACATCATGGGTAAGGTACAGGAGGAGCGCCACAACCGTTTCATCGGTTCGGTGAACCCCACCTGGGAAATCATCCCCGGCCTGACCCTGGGTGCCCGCATCGCTACCGACTTGACCACCGACAAGATCGAGAACAAGAACTACAGTGAGAACTCTCACATGTTCTCGAGCAATGGTGAATACAGCGACAGCTATGCTCTGGCTAACAGCAAGTATGAGATCATCTACGGCGACGTGATGTTGAGCTGGGACAAGACCTTTAACGATGTCCACAACTTTACCGCCAACATCGGTTACAACGCTCGTCAAGAGAACTACTTCCGTTCTAACGTGAGCACCAGCAAGGGTCTGAGCCAGGAGAACTGGTTCAACCTGAATGCTTCGGTGGGCACCAAGAACGCCAACATGAACAAGCAGGAATTGCTCCGTACCGGTATGTTCCTGACCGCCAGCTACGGTTATGACTACTGGGCATACATCGAGGGTACCATCCGCAACGAGAAGACCTCGACCTTGAAGAAGGGCAACAACTCCTTCTGGTATCCTTCGGTGAGCGGTAGCATCCTGTTCTCCGAGATGATGAAGGATAAGCGTCCCGACTGGTTTGACTATGGTAAGCTCCGCGCTTCGTTCGGTATCGTGGGTAACGCCCCCGGCATCTACAGCGCCGTTAACGCCTACAGCCAGGGAACCATCAACCGTGGTGACACCTACATCTACAACTACATCGACACCAGGGTTGGTAACGAGAGTATCCGTCCTGAGAAGAAGTACGAGTTTGAGGTTGGTCTCGAGGGCAAGTTCTTACACGATCGTCTGGGCTTTGAGTTCTCGTTCTACAGCAACGACATCAAGGATCAGATCCTGCAAACCACCGCTGCCTACTCTATGGGTGCTGCCAGCATGCTGATGAACGTCGGTGAGCTGACCAACAAGGGTGTTGAGCTCGGTATCTACGGCACTCCCGTTCAGACCTCTGACTTCCGTTGGGATCTGCGCGCCAACATTGCCTTCAACAAGAACAAGGTTAAAAAGCTTGCCGATGGTCTTGACATCCTGGCCCATCAGAACTTTGATAACGGTGCCGCTCAGCTCGAGTCTCACGTTGGTGAGCCTATGGGTGACTGGTACACCTACACCTGGAAGACCGATGACAAGGGTAACTACTTGACCAGCAACGGTCTCTATATCACCGACACCGAGACCCGTCACAAGGTGGGTAACGCTATGCCGGACGCCGTCGGTGGTTTCGGTACCAGCTTCACTTGGAAGAACTGGACCCTGGATGCCGCCTTCGACTTCCGCATCGGTGGTGACGTGCTGAACCTGCCGTGGCAGTACTACATGGACACCGGTATCATCGGCGAGGCCGTTGGTGCTCGTGATGCCCAGAGCGGCGGTCTGTTCTACTACAGCACTGTTGATGATGTAAACGACAAGTCCAGCATCGTTCAAGTTAGCGCTCCCGCTAACTACAAGCGCGGCGAGACCATGATCGACGGTCACTACGTTTGGGACAATGGCGTGATCCAACCCGGTGTTAACGAGGATGGCACCCCCAACACGACCATCGTTACCCAGTTCGAGATCAACGACATGCAGTATGGTTGGGGTACCAGCTCCACCCAGAGCTATGCTAAGGCTATCCAGGACAACAGCTACGTTAAGTGCCGTGAGCTCAGCCTCACCTACATGTTGCCCAAGTCGCTGACCAGCAAGTTCGCTTGCAGCCGCCTGTCGATTTCGGCATTTGCCCGCAACCCGTTCTATGTATATCGTGCTCTCAAGATCTTTGATGCTGAGACCACCGATGGTACCAACTGGATCTACCAAGCACAGGTTGGTGGTTCTACCGCCAGCACCCGCACCTTTGGTGTAGCCCTGCGTGCAAACTTCTAATGCGTGAACCAGTAAAAATTTCAAACAATTAAAGAAGACAATGTATATGAAAAAGATATTTTTATTGCTCTTTGCCGCAGTGGGTTTGATGACCGCTCTCTCATCGTGCTCTGATGATGACTTCAACGAGAAGTATGCAGATCCGTCAAAGACCACTACTGTGGGTGTGCCCCAGGTATTCACCGGCATCATGCACAATGGTAACCGCTGGATGAATCCCACCTACTGGCGCTACTACACCCAGTCCACCACGTCCGGCTGCTTCTCGGGCGTAATCGGCAATACCAATGGCCGCGGTCGTTTCCGTGGTGCCAGCGAGGGTTACTTCAACATCCGCTGGCAGGACTACTACAAGATGCTCACCCAGTACCGTCTGCTTGAGTATAACTACAACAACATGAACGAGACCGAGAAACCCGCCAACGAGATTTTCTATCTGCTGGGTCGCACCATGGTAGAGGCTCAGTTGCACGAGGTGCTCTCGATTTGGGGTGACGTGCCCTACAAGGGTGCCGGTACCCTGTGGATGACTGGTGACTATGACGCCGCCAAGCAGGCTGTTGCCTATGACGACGACGTTGAGCTCTACAAGATGATCCTCGCCGACCTCAAGGAAGCAGGTGACTACTTCGCAAGCGGCAACGTGAACGCTGCCGGTCTGAGCTCGCTGGCTCGTCAGGACATCTCCTGCGCCGCCGGTTCGGCCGACATCTGGCAGAGGTATGTCAACTCGCTGCGTCTGCGCATCGCCCTGCACCTGGCCACCAACGGTGACCTCACTGGTGAAGCCCGCAATGCCATCGCCGAGATCCTGAACAACCCGAGCAAGTATCCCTTGATCGAGACCAATGCTCAGAACATGGGTGTCAACGGCGAGACCTCGACCGACGACTACAACTATGGTAAGGGTATCGCACAGGCTCTCGCTGGCCGCAGCGAAGGCTCTGGTTCTAAGGCCATGCTTGACGCTATGAACGTTCCCGCCAACGGTATCCCCGATGCCAACACCGACCCCAGGATTGCTGCCATCTATGACTGCAACCCCGACGGTGAGTATGTTGCCTATGACAACTCCCTGACCGACGCTCAGATCAGTGATATTGCCACTGCCAAGGACGCCGAGTACAAGGAGCGTGGTATCCCCTACTGCAACTACTACTGCTACATCGACACCATCGCTATGGCAGGTTGGACTACCTATCAGGGTAATGCTAACTTGAACGGTATCTGGATCAGCGCAGCCGAGGTTGCCCTGAGCAAGGCCGAGGCCTATCTGATGGGCTATGGTGTGGGCGCCGATGCTGCCAAGGCTAAGGAGTGCTTCGTCAACGGTGTAGTCCTCTCCAACGAGTACTACTGGAACATGAAGCTTAATTCATCGCTGGCCAAGGAAGGCAACGACAGCTACAACGGCTATCGTGAGCTGGTAATCCCCACCACCGATGACTTCACCGCCTATGCCAACAATATCTGGCAGGCTACCCAGGAGTGTGTTGCCACCCAGCTGTGGCTCAACTTCGGTTTCATGAATGAGCTTGAGGCCTGGAATGTTACTCGCCGCACCGGTTATCCTAACGTGAAGTTCATGAAGGACAACCAGCAGAGTGACTATCCCACTCCTCCCCATCGTCTGCCTTATCCCAGCGATGAGCTGAACTTCAACTCCACCAACGTTCAGAACGCTATCCAGACCAACTACACCGAGTCTACTGGTTACTACACCAAGCTCTTCTGGGCAAAGGAGAACTACTATTCACTCTTCTAATGAAGACTGA
>CAMZFV010000101.1 GCA_947306175.1 uncultured Prevotellaceae bacterium | reverse complement strand
ACCAACTGGGTGTTGGGCGTTTGCACAGCAACGTCACCCTGCCAAGCACTCATCGAGCCGGAACCTAGGAACATCATCGCTGCGAGGATAAGAGAGATTCTTTTCATCGTTTCGATTATTTTGGTTAATGTTGTTCAACTATTCATTATCCCATGAAGACCTCGACAATGTGCTTGCCGGGTTGTGAGGGCACGACAGCGCCCTCAACCAGCATTCCATCAACAGTCATCTTGGCAACGCCCTTGCTCACGCCCTCGGGGTTGCTCACATGGATTTCATATTCAGCACCGCGGAAGCGCCTGGTCACCGTGTAGTTGTGCGCTGTCTTGGGCAGACACGGGTCGATGAGCAGACCATCATAGTGCGGCTTGATGCCAAGAATGAATTCCGACACGGTGTACCACATCCACGCTGCGGTGCCAGTGAGCCATGAGTTCTTGCCCTCACCGGGACGATAGGCGTCCTTGCCTGCCACCATTTGGCAGTTGACATAGGGCTCGACCTTGTGCAGCGTCTGGCGGTCCTCCTCGACGTAGCTGGGCAGAATCTTCTTGTAGTGGCTCCAAGCGTCATCGCCGCGGGCAGCCACCGTCTCGCCGATGATGACCCAAGGATTGTTGTGGCAGAAGATGCCCGCATTCTCCTTGTAGCCTTCGGGATAGGAGCTGATTTCACCCATCTCGACATGATAGGTGGTGAAGGCAGGATTGTTGAGCACGATGCCGTGTTCGCATTCCAGGCGTTCTTTTACCGAGTCGAGCGAACGCTCCACGAGTCCTTCTTCCAGACCGATGCCCGCCATGGTGCACCAGCCCTGTGACTCGATGAAGATTTTGCCTTCCTCGCACTCGTCGCTGCCGATTTTGTTGCCATAGAAGTCATAGGCACGCAGATACCATTCACCGTCCCAGCCATGGGCCTTGACGGCATTGACCATCTCGTCGACATGCCGCTGGGCACGGTCGGCCTCGGCGGCGAAATCGATATCTTTGAGATTTTGCATTGTCTTGATGTGGTCAGGCAGAATCTTGCAGAGTTCGACGTAGTCTTTGCCTGTCACGACAAACAGACCGGCAATCATCAGTGACTCGGCTTGTGAGCCCTCGGTCTTGTTCTCAGTGGTCTGGAAACTCTCGTTGGGGTCCCAGGAGAAGCAGTTCAGATTCAGGCAGTCGTTCCAGTCGGCGCGGCCGATGAGGGGCAGACTGTGCGGCCCCAGGTTATTGACCACGTGGTTGAATGACACTTGCAGGTGCTCAAACAGCGTGACCTCGGTGCCCGGTTGGTTGTCAAACGGAACCATTTCGTCGAGAATCGAGAAGTCACCCGTTTCTTTGA
This sequence comes from uncultured Prevotellaceae bacterium, assembly GCA_947306175.1. GTDB lineage: Bacteria > Bacteroidota > Bacteroidia > Bacteroidales > Muribaculaceae > Sodaliphilus. Next base: position 4,019 of record CAMZFV010000101.1, on the reverse strand, counting down.
TATAGGCCACGGTGCCGAAGATGAGCCAGCAGGGGTCATCATTGAAGCCGCCGCCGATGTCGTTGTTGCCGCGCTTGGTCAATGGCTGATACTGATGATAGCAGCCGCCGTCGGGGAACTGCGTCGAGGCGATGTCGATGATGCGCTCACGGGCACGCTCGGGGATGAGGTGTACAAAGCCCACGAGGTCCTGGTTGCTGTCGCGGAATCCCATGCCGCGTCCGATGCCACTCTCGAAAAAAGAGGCCGAGCGTGACATGCAGAAGGTGACCATGCACTGATATTGGTTCCAAATATTGACCATGCGGTCGAGTTTATCGTTCCCGGTGTTTGCCGTGTAGATGTTGAGCAGGTTGTCCCAATAGTTGCACAGTTCGGCAAAAGCAGCATCCACCTTTTCGCTGGTGTCGAAGCGTGCCATCATAGCCTTAGCCTGCGTCTTGTTGATGACCTGCGGAGCGATGAATTTCTCCTCTTGCTTGTTCTCGACATAGCCCAACAGGAAGATATAGTCACGGCTTTCACCGGGCTGCAGTTCCACCTCGATGTAGTGCGAAGCGATGGGGCTCCAACCGTGGGCATGGCTGTTGCGCGGACGGCCTTCGATTACGGCATCAGGATTGGCAAACTCATTATAGAGGCCGACGAACGTCTCACGGTCGGTGTCAAAGCCTTGGATAGGAACGTTCACACCGTAGAATGCGTAGTGATTGCGGCGCTCGCGGTATTCGGTCTTGTGGTAGATAACCGAGCCCTCGATTTCGACCTCACCGGTCGAGAAGTTGCGCTGGAAGTTCTCCATGTCGGTCGCTGCATTCCACAGGCACCACTCGGCAAAGGAGAACAACTTGAGGCGCTTCACCTCATTGCTGTTGTTGGTGAGCGTGAGCTTCTGCACCTCGGCCCATGTGTGCAGGGGCACAAAGAATAGCACCGATGCCTCGACACCGTTCTTGCTGCCCGTGATGCGGGTGTAGTTCATGCCATGACGACACTCATAGCTGTCGAGCGGCGTCTTGCAGGGCTTCCATCCCGGATTCCACACGGTGCCGCCATCGTTGATGTAGAAGTAGCGGCCGCCGTTGTCCATAGGCACGCCGTTGTAGCGGTAGCGCGTCAAGCGGCGGAACTTGGCGTCCTTGTAGAAGGAATAGCCGCCGGCCGTGTTGGAAATCAGTGAGAAGAAATCCTCGTTGCCCAGGTAGTTGATCCAGGGCCACGGCGTCTGCGGGTCGGTGATGACATATTCGCGGTGTTGGTCGTCAAAGTGACCGTATCTTTTGTTATCCATATCTTATAATTATTGTTCGAAATTGCGTTCCATGATTTCAAGACACATGCGCGAGTTGTGATAAGGGCATTTCCAGAAGCCCGCCTTGTCGTCGCGGCGGTTGATGTTGCCCTGGGCATCGCGACTCCAGAACCACTCGCCGCCCTCGCGGTCGATGAGGTTGTCCTTGATGTATTGCCAGCAGTGCAGCGCCTTTTGCAGCGCGCTCTCGTCGCCGAAGTGCTGATACAGGTTAATAAATCCTACCACAGTCTCGGCCTGTACCCACCAGTGGCGGTCGTCATCGACATAGCCGGTGTCAAGATTGGCCTCGTGTACCATCGACCCGTCGGCATTCAAGCCTTTTTCGCTGGCTTTTGCCACGAGTTTCACGATGGGTTCCACTTTGTCAAGCACGGCCTGGTCGCCCAGCACCAGTGCCGCCTCGTGCATGAGCCATGAGCACTCGATGTCGTGTCCGTAACTCTCGAGAGCACCAGCCTCGCGGGTCCAGTCCATAGCAAAGAACAGGTCCAGATGATGCGTCTCGGGATTCAGAATCTTGTCGGTGAAAATATCGATGAGGTTGCGCAGGGCTTTCTCCACACGCTCCACAACGTCGCCAGACACTGGGCTGGCTTCGCATTCCTTGAGGCAGCGGTACAGGTTGGTGTAGGGCTCGATGATGTGTAGATGGGTGTTCTGCGACTTGGGGAAGTTGGCATCGAGTTCCGACAGGCGCATGTCGGCAATCTCGTTCCATTCGCGCGTCTGTGCCTCGATATAGCCGTTGTTCACCTTGTCTAACGAATGTTGCTCGATGCAGTCAAACAACTTGATGGCATAATCCAGCGCCTGCTGGTCGCCGGTAGCTCGGGCATATTCGCTCAGGCCATAGATCATGAACCCGATGGCGTAGAACTGCTTCTTGGTATCTTTGGGATTGCCCAGATAGTCCACCGACCAGTAGGTGCCACCGAACTGGTTGTCGTAGAAATACTCAATAATGTAGTCCTTGATGAGTGTTGCCGCCATCAGGTACTCTGGATCGCCCAGCACGCGGTAGGCAGCCGAGAAGGCCCACAGGATGCGGGCAGATAGGATGCCGCCCTTGTCGGCGTCTTTGACGAGCTGGCCCTCACCGGTCATCTGGCCGTAGAAACCGCCGTGCTCGTCGTCTATCATATTGGATAGCCAAAAGTCCAGGATGTTGTTTTCCAACACATCCTGAACTTCGGCTTTCAGCTTCTTGATATCGTCGTTCATCTTACTTCTTGATGGGATACAGATGGAGCAGGTAAAGCATGATGACAATAATGGCAGCAGGGAAGAGCGAGAACAGTGCCCAAACCATGTTGCGAACTGATTCCTCGTCGGTGATGGTTACCACCGTCTGGCCCGTGGCAGGGTCAGTACCCGAGATGAAGCCGGCGATGCCCAACAGCAGGGCAACCAGCGAACCCGAGATGGCCGTGCCAAACTTCTGTGCCATCGTACCCGACGAGAAGATGAGGCCCGTCGACGAGGTGCCGTTCTTCTCGGTGGCATAGTCGGCCACGTCGGCATACATCGACCACAGTAGCGGAGAATAGAGGCCCACGCCAACCGAAGTGAGGATAACGATGCCCACCAATACCCAAATGTACTTGGGATCCATCGGCACAAAGAAGAAGGCGATGGAGGTCACCATGCAGATGATGGCTGCAACGGCAAAGGCTTTGCGCTTTGAGCCCATCCACTGGGTGAACTTGGGCGACAGACCGCCAAAGATCATGCAGGTCACCTCGCCAAAGGTCATGAATACCGTGTAGTTGATGATCAGGCCGCTCACGGTCACGTCACCGTGCAGGCAGTATTCCATCAGGTAACCGGCCACGGCATAGCGGAAGCCATTGAAGAAGTTGGTGCAGATACCGATGAGCGTCAGGTAAATCCAAGGCTTGTTCTTGAACAGGTCGGCAAAAGGCTTGAAGGAGAATTTCTCGGCACGAACGGGTTTCAGACGCTCTTTGGTCAGCAGACCGCAGGCCAGCGTCATGATTGTGGCCACGAAGCCCAGGCCAGCGCCCAGCACGGCATATTGATGTGCCTCGGTGCCGCCTACCATCTTCTGCAGATAGGGGAACGAGAGCAGGGTGATAAAGCCCATGGCATAGGCGCCTACCATGCGGAACGACGAGAACTGGTTTTTCTCGTTGTCATCATCGGTCATCACGCCCAGCAGCGAGCCGTAAGGCACGTTGACGGCAGTGTAAACGGCCATCATGAGCAGATAGAGCGTGTAGGCATAGATGCGCTTGCCCACGGGACCGAAGTCGGGAGTGTAAAGCAACAATGCGAATACCAGGCCCAAGGGGATGGCGCCGAAGATGAGCCAGGGACGATAGGTACCCCAGCGCGACTGTGTGCGGTCGGCCAGACTGCCCATCAAGGGGTCGGTGACGACGTCAAACATGCGGGCGATGAGCATCAGCGTTGCCGTGTCGGCAACCGTGAGGCCAAAAACGTTGGTGAAAAACAACGGGAAAGCGATTGACATGACTTTCCAGGTAATGCCACCGGCAGCCGCATCACCAAGGGCGTAGCCGATTTTTTCTTTTAAACTTGCCATTTCTATTAATTTGGAATTAGGAGTGAGGAATCGGGAAATGTTTTCAGTCCGTCGCCTCGTTTATGATTTGTTATTATTGATTCTTATTGGTTAATCGGTTCTTCTCGATGAGTCGCTTGATGGTCTCCACGCTGGCCG
>CAMZFV010000100.1 GCA_947306175.1 uncultured Prevotellaceae bacterium | reverse complement strand
GCTCCAGCCGCACTTTGCAGGCATCGTAAAGGCGAAGCGAAAGCGACAACAAGTTCAAAATCGTATGTTTAACTTTTAATATTTTTCAGTTATGGACAACAATTTCAATTCTTTCAATCCTGTAAGCGGTGCTGACAGCGCCAGTGTTCAAGAGCAGTTGGTAAAAGGCTCGCTCAGCTCATCCAATTTCAATATCGTTGATGAGCTTGAGGAGGTTGACCTCGATTTCCACAAGTATGATTACCGCAGCGGCCATCCTGCCGTGTTCTGCTGCACCTATCACAAGTATAATGAAGGCCGCCCGCTGGCTGGCATGTGGCTTGACTTGTACACCTTCAGCTGCTACGAGGATTTTGTGGCCGCCTGCCGATGGCTGCACCGTGATGAGCAGGATCCCGAGTTTGCCTACCTCGATTATGAGAATTACCCCGATGAGTGGTACAGTGAGAGCGGCCTCGATGAGGACACATTCGAGCGCATTCTCGAGTACGCTGACCTCGATGATGACGAGCAGGAGGCCTTCAGGGCGTTTCTGGATGTCACGAGCGACAGCGATGCGGATTTCTCGGATTTCCGCGAGCGTTACTGCGGCCGATGGGACAGCGAGGAGGAGTTCGCCCAGCACCTCGCCGATGAGCTTTGCATGTTCGACAATGTTCCCGAGAGCATCACCCGCTTTTTTGACTTCAAGGCTTTTGCCCGTGAGCTGTTCATGTCTGACTATGACATGGGCGATGGCGGTCACGTGTTCCGTACCTGCTGAACCGTAGCGCACCAAGCAAAGAATGAGCCACTTCACAAAGTGGCTTTTTCTTTGCCCATTCGGAACTCAACCTGGTTCAACCGCCTCGGGTGGTATTAGTAAATCAATCCCACAAGCCAGATGGGCAGCTTCTTGCCGATGGGGAAGTCGATATTGTCGGCAAGAATATAGGAATTGGGGATGTCGGCGATTTGTTGGAACGACTTGTCTTTGCCACCTACCTCAAAAGTGAATTTTCCATCAACCTTGAAGTCTCCATGGTCTTTTCCGTATTCTATCGTATGTGATGTTGATAGCTGATTGACCACAAAGCACTCTCTTATTGTGCCGGTGTTGAGTTGACTGCTCAGGGCGTAGAGGATATTGGTGTTGTGGATGTAGATCTTGTCGGGCTTCTGCATCTTCGTCACCGACTTGTTATCAGCATAAAGCAAATGCAGCAATTCGGCCCTGTTCATACTTGAAAGGTAACTCAGCACCGTGTTTTTGTTCAGTTCCAGGTAAGCCGCCAACTTGGTGATATTGACCTCGTAAGGGGGATTGTCACACAAGAACAGCAGCATGGATTTCAGTTTGCGCGTATAGGCCGGATCCACATTGCAGAACTGGGGCATCTCTTGGTCGATGATGAAGCTCACGACATTCTCAAGGCGACTATAGTACTCCATCTCATTTCCGTCATAAAAAGGATAGTATCCCACTCGCAGATATTCCTCCATCAATCTTCTTGGATTGCAAACACGACGGACTTCTTGGCAAATGGAATCAGCGTCATCAAGGATTTCTTTTAGCGTGTGGCGAGGAATCCTAATGCCTTTATAGAAATGAATATACTCACGGAAAGAGAGACCAGGCATGTGATAACTCAGTACACGCCTTGAGAGGTCGGCTTGGGAATTCAAGATCTGCAGCAACGACGAACCCGTGAAGGTTATTTTGAGGCTGGGCCACAAGTCAATGATTTCTTTGATCTCTTTACTCCAGGTGGGATACTTGTGCACCTCGTCAAGAAACAGATGCTTACCGCCCATTGCGTGAAACTGATCTGCTAGGTCAAGCAGGCTGTGATTGGTGAAGTACATGCTGTCCATCACGCAATACAGCGCCTCACCTGCGTTAACGCCATAGTTAAGCTTGATGTATTGGCGCATGAGCGTGGTTTTTCCCACGCCTCTTGAGCCACGAATGGCAACAAGTTGTTTTTCCCAGTTGATGTAATTCATCTGCTGGCGCACGATGCGCGTATCAACCTGAGAGATGAGCATCCGATGTTTCTTGAAAAGAGTTTCCATAATCTATCCGAGTAAGTTTGGATGGCAAAAATAGGGGAAAAACATGAATGCTGCAAGGAAAATGGCGAAAAATGCTTATCACGATAAGCGGTTTTTACCATTTTTCGCTTAATGCGTTAAGCGATTTTGGTCAATTTCCGCTTATCCCAATAAGCGAATTGTGGGCTTGCTGCATGATGACCACTCCATATTGTTAAAATCTCTTAACGCCCATTATTCATAGTAGATGAGAGTATTATTTGTGGATGTTTTTGAAGAAGAAAAATATAGTAAAAATTATTCGAATTTAACAAAGATTTACTACTGTTAATATATGTAACTCGTATTAAATACTATATGCGCAACTCACCCCCTCATATACAAAAAAATTATCAAATAAACAAATATATAAATCTTTAATTTTCAAAGAAATGAACGAAGTAATCATCAACAATCAAGCGGAAATGCGACGAGTGGAAATGGCAGCAAGGGTGGAAAAGCACATTGAATGGCAAGCATGGATGACCATCTCTCGAAAACGCCCCCTGACGGCGACCCACCTGGAAAGGTACGAGCAACAGCTCATCTGGGACGAAGTTTCCCAAAACAACCAAATCGAATGGACCACCAAGATGGCCCTGCAATGGAAAGAAAAACTGAATTGGAACCTATTCTCTAGATTCGCCCACGGCCAGGCGTTCACGGCCGAAGGAATCGAAACCCTCGCCCCCCTGTGGGACTGGAAAGCCCTCACGACTAACCCCAACGTGAGAATGACCAACGAACTTGTCCGCAAGTTCACGACCAAGTGGGACTGGAGCGCAATGGCCTGGCGCTCATGGGAAGACTACGACGCCCGCGAGTTCTACTCCCAATTCTTCGAGCGAGTCCCCCTCAACGGATTCAGCGGATCAAAACTGGAGTTCGCCCTCCACCAACAAGAAGTGGAACGCCTGTGGCTAAAGATGAACGAGCAATGAAACAGCGGATACTCGAAAACCTGACAACGACTGAACGCCTGACCCTGCTGGAGCAGATATTCGCTCCCGGGGCGGGTGTCCGTCTTGAACAATCCTCATGCCGGTTGAGCGACATGGAATGGATGTTCGATTTCAATGTAGTGAATCTGGTCGAGTGCAGATACACATACGACAACGCCAATGATCTCTTCGGAGAATTGAGAAACATGTTGATGCCTATCCAGGGAATACACCCCAACTACGGGCTTCTGTGTTTCATCCACATCATCATGTCAGACGGTAATAGTGACAACGAGGCACTCAGCAGGGATATTCTGAGGTTTATCGACGACTGCAGGTCCTTGGATATGGTGTTTGACCATTTCTTTAGCACCAGCAGTCACCAAGACGATATCATCTTGAGGGTGGTCTTTGTCGAGAACGAGAATCTCAACAACATCCGCGACTGGGCAACAAAAGACAGTAGAATATAACAACAAATTATTGTATCTTTGCAAATCAACTTTTATCAACAATATAAATAATTATCATTATGGCTGAAATAGGATATGGTTATGGTAGCGAATGGCACTTGATGCGCTTCATGGCTCGTCACCGCAAACTGTTGGAAGAAGCAATTCGTAAGAGTATAGGAGGTCTCAACGAAGAAAGCGTTTTTGATTGGTATGATTTTAAATTCGGAGGTAGTGGCATTACTTCCGATAATGAACTTAAGGGCTTGTCCTTTCTTGATGATATCCAAAGTATTAAAGGATACATCAAAAGTGATTGGCAGAGTTGGGATGCCATATTTAAACTTGATGATACGTTTTATCTGGTTGAAGCAAAAGCTCATATAGAAGAAATGATGGGAAGTTGCAGCTCTGATGAGGCCAAATCAAAAGAAAAAATAAAAGACTATATCTTTGACAATTTAGTAAAGCAGGGCATCTCAATCGATCGGGAAAGATGTTTAGTAGATTATTACCAATTAGCCAATAGGTTAGCTACTGCCGCCTTTTTGAGAAACAATGGAATTGAAGCTAGATGTCTTTATATCTACTTTCTGAATGGGTATGAAAAGCCTAATGACATCAAAAATGCATCAGCAGAAATGTTTAATGATGAGATAAATAAGGAGAAGGCTGCTTTAGATCTTAAGGGAAAGCAACTTGATGATTTACTGTTCCAGGTGTTTATTGATGCAAAAACAGGAGAAATTGTTAAACCCAATCTTCAATAAAAAAGATATTTCACTCGATCACTTGTTTGTGTTTAAGTTCATATAAACTATGAGTAAGACCTATACAAAAGACGACATCATCAGAATGTGCGTAAAAGCTTCAAAAAACATGAAGTCTTTTTATCAAGCAAGCTTCGTTAATTACAGAGGAATGACAAAAGACAAAGAGCTATATACAGAAATTGTTGCGGAATGGCTATTAGATAACTTGCATTGCTTTGATAGTATACAACCAATTGAAAGAGAACAAGGATATAATGTTCACCATACTGGAGAAATGGGCGAAAAAACTAATCGAGCTGAAGAGTATCTAGCGAAGCTATTGTTTAATTCAAGGATTGAATATGATGGTATTGGTACGTATATTGATTATCAAACACCGTTAAAAAGCAATCGCAATGAAAAGAACAAAGGACTAGGAAAGATAGATTTATTATCACGTAATGATAAATCTAAAACAGTTTATATATTAGAATTAAAGAGACCAGATAGTACAGAAACCATGCTACGCTGCGTTCTAGAGGCCTATACTTACTTGAAAATTATTCCAAAGAATAAACTATTCAAGAGTTTTGACATAGACCCTTTCTACAAACTCAAATCTTCTCCATTAGTTTTTTTGAATGGGTATCAATACAATGAGTATATTCATCCTGATAGAAAATTCCTACGCGCTCTTATTAAAGAGTTGGATTCTCATCCTTTTTTCATCAAAGAATCAACTGTCTTTCAGATCACTCAGCAATAAGATATAATCTACAACCTATGAACGCAACTATCAATATCATCGGAGGTGAGTCCACGTTAACGCTGGGATTGGACTTCAATCAGATTTTAGACGATAACTTTGCTGAAGTATGTAAAGCAGTAGAAAGCAAGGGTTTTTTCTTAAAGGAAATGGTGAAATTATTCATCGAGAACCCCAGGGTTATTGATGAAATCATTCAGTTATTGATGAAGATTGATGACCGTAAAGAAGCCGCGAAAAGGCTTTGTGAGAGGTTTGGCATTAGTGGAATCACCGCTCATCGAATCTTGGGCATGTCCCTAAGCGACTTGACGGGGTTAACAGCCAACAACCTTAAAAGTGAATTAGAGAAATACATGGCATGTGTCGCTAACATTCGATGAATCAAGGAACTGTTTTCGACTTTCCTGATGCTAAAGGCATCGTCGTCTGTGGCGATATTCACGGCGAGTTCAACCAGCTTGTCTTTAAGTGTTGCGTCCAGTATGGAATGACGGACACGGTGATTATCGTTGCTGGTGACTGTGGCTTTGGGTTTG
>CAMZFV010000099.1 GCA_947306175.1 uncultured Prevotellaceae bacterium | reverse complement strand
TAGCCCTTGCGTTGCAGGCTGTTCCAGATGGCGCTGCCCACGAGTCCGCGGTGCCCCGCCACATATATTTTAGCGTCTTTTTCCATGACTGGATGAACTGGAGTTACTGGAGGTGGTAGATTTTCTTGATGTGCTGCATGTCGTGATCGACCATGATGCGCACCAGGTCTTCAAACGAGGTCTTGCGCGGGTTCCAGCCCAGCACATTCTTGGCCTTGGTGGGGTCACCTAAAAGCTGATCGACTTCGGCGGGACGGAAGTACTTGGAATCGACTTCTACCAGCACCTTGCCGGTGGCTTTGTCGATGCCCTTCTCGTCGATACCCTCGCCCTGCCACTCCAGTTCGATGCCGGCATGGTGGAAGGCCAGGGTGCAGAATTCCCTCACCGAGTGGCACTCGCCCGTGGCGATGACAAAATCATCGGGCTCGGGTTGCTGTAGCATGAGCCACATGCACTCCACATAGTCGCGGGCATAGCCCCAGTCACGCAGTGCGTTGAGGTTGCCGAGGTATAGTTTGTCCTGCAGGCCGTGTGCGATGCGTGCGGCGGCGAAGGTGATTTTGCGAGTCACGAAGGTTTCGCCGCGGCGCTCACTCTCGTGGTTGAACAGGATGCCGTTGGCACAGAACATGCCGTAGCTCTCGCGATAGTTCTTCATGATCCAGAACGAGTACAGCTTGGCGCAGCCGTAGGGGCTGCGGGGGTAAAACGGAGTCGTCTCACGTTGGGGAATTTCCTGGACCTTGCCGTAGAGTTCGCTGGTACTAGCCTGATAGATTTTGGTTATCTTTTCACGGCCGGCAATGCGCACCGCCTCAATAAGGCGCAAGGTGCCTACAGCGTCAGTCTCGGCGGTATATTCGGGCACGTCAAAGGAGACTTTCACATGGCTTTGTGCAGCCAGGTTGTAAATTTCGTCGGGCTGGATCTTCTCGATGATGCGGATGAGCGAACTGCTGTCGGTCATGTCACCATAGTGCAGGTTGATGAGACGGCGTTGCTTCATGTCGCGCACCCACTCGTCGAGGTATAGGTGCTCGATGCGGCCCGTGTTGAAACTGCTGCTGCGGCGGATGATGCCGTGCACCTCATAGCCCTTGTCGAGCAGGAATTCTGCAAGATAGGAGCCGTCTTGGCCCGTGATGCCCGTGATGAGGGCGACTTTCTGCTTGTTCTCGTTCATTATCTTATTCAGTTTTTAGTCCCTAGTTTCTAGTCCCTAGTTAGCATCTGCCTCCTAATGCTTAACGTCTAAAGCATCGTCTAATTGGTTCGGATCGGGGTCGGTAATCTTTTCAATCATCGACATGTGGACGTAGGTTGTGGCGACGGCCACGATACCCGGGACGTTGATGAGCACACGGCGGTCACCCTTTAGGCGCACAAAGATGCCCTCGGCTCCTTCAAACATGCCGCCGATGATGCGCACCCGCTCGCCTTCGGAGAAGTCTCCGGGATCTGGGTTCAGGTAGATGAGCTTCTCGTTGTAGGTGCCCGCCACCTTGATAAAGTTTTCCATCTCGCGGTCAGGAACAGTGATGGGTTTGCGGGATCCGTCGGCTTGATTGCTCATGATGTAGCGGATGGGCAGGTCGGTCGTCATCTTGTATTCCTTCATCTCACTGGGCGTGATATTGATGAAGATGAGGTTGTGAACGCTGGGAACGAGGCGCTTGACCATTTGGCCGTGGCGTTCCTCGCGTCGGTACTGCATGGGCACGAAGTTGGTAATGCCGCGTGCGTCAAGGTCTGCTTTGACCTTGAGCTCGCGGTTATAGGTCACGCGGATGGCGAACCACACTTTTTTTTCGGGCTCCTTTTCCTTTACCTTAATTGTCTTTTTCTCGTCCACGAGTGCAAAGTTACTCTTTTTTTTGCTTATAAGTACCATTCGGCGCATTTCCTCGTTATATAATTATATAAATCACCCATTATCATGGCAAAAGAAATCAAGAAATGGACCACGCTGGAGAGCCGCTACATCATTCAGCGGCCCTGGCTTACCGCCCGTGTCGATAAGGTGCAGCTGCCCGACGGGCGCATCAACCCCGAGCACTATGTGCTGGAGTATCCCGAGTGGGTCAACATTATCGCCATCACCCGTGAGGGCGAGTTTGTTATGGTGCGCCAGTACCGTCACGCCATGGACGTGGTACTCGACGAACTGTGTGCTGGCGTGATTGAGGAAGGAGAGACGCCCCTGCAGGCAGCGCAGCGTGAGCTCTTGGAAGAGACGGGCTACGGCGATGGCCAGTGGCGCGAAATCATGACTGTGGGCCAGAATCCAAGCATCTGTAACAACATCACCCACTGCTTCCTGGCCGAGGGCGTGGAACTTGTTGACAAACAACACCTCGACGCCACCGAGGACATCGAAGTGTTGTTGTTGTCAAGAGACGAAATCGAGGCGATGCTGCGTGAGAACCGTCAGTTGCAGGCACTCATGGCAGCCCCGCTGTGGCGCTACTTCGCCGAAAATCCAAGATAATTCCCTTTATCTAACTACCTTGGTGAAGACGGGGGCTTTGCCCTTTTCTACTGTTACATAGACCTTCAATTCACCTGCGGGAGGCATGTCGGGCTTGTCCTCGCGGGGCATGTCCTTGGCGGTGAACAGGTATTCAATGCCATCATCCAGAATGGTGCGTGAGGCCACTGAAATGGCCTTGGCATTCAGCATCGGGTAGCCATCAACGGCGGCATTAAAGATAGCCTCCTCGTCAGCGGTGACGGCCTGCTGGTCAGGAAAATCTGCGGGTACGAAAACCCCGCCCTCGATGAAGCCTAAGGTCTTCAGGTAGTATTCAACCTCTTTAGGCACAGCATCCATTCTTGCGGCGCGAACGCCGTAGCCAGGCATGATCTTGGCATTGGGCTGTTTCTCGTTCAAATCCTTCACACTTGACTCCAGTCCACCACTGCCGAAGGTGCAGAACGGGAAGATCCACTTGTCGCTCAAGTCCACATTGTTCAAGAAGGCGGCGACAGGAGGTGCATAAGTGCCGAACCAAATGGGATAGCCAATGAAAATCGTATCATACTTGGCAATATCCACAGTCAGGGGCTTGATCTCGGGCAAAATCCCTTGCTCACGCTCTTTCATGCAGCGTTGAATCGTGGCTTCAAACTCGCCGTCATAGGCTTCCACGGGGACGATTTCCTCGATGTCGGCATTGAGGCGTTTGGCGATTTCCTGTGCCACGGTCTTGGTGTTCGACGTCTGTGAATAATAAAGAACCAGCACCTTAGATGCTTCTTTTGTCTCTTTCTTCGGGGTGCACGAACCTACAACCATCGTGGCGGCTGCAAAACATAAAATCATCTTAAAAATTTTCATACTGTCAAGATTTATAAAATTGGTTATTCATTTGTATCAAACGTAGAGATTATCATTGTTATTCTGGACTTGTCCAGAACTTTGATGCATCTGTGGTGATGACGTCTTCCTGGTCAATATTTCCAAATGGCGTGAAGCCTTCTGGTACGATAATGATATAACGTCCCGGTTCAAAAGTCTTGTCGGCACGGTCTTCCTGGAAGTAATGGAGTGTCTCCCAGCACGAGAACCAATAGGTGTTCTTGGCCATGTACTTATAGTAGTAGTCATGCTTGGTTGAGCCATCCTTAAAGCGAGGATACATCACCATCTGTTCCCCCGCGGCATATTTTTCACGCATCTCCAGGAGGTTGAGCGGCGTGCCGCTCTTGTCGGTACAGTAATGTCCGTCCATATCCGAGTCGATAAAAGCCCACTTGCCCAGTTCAGGGAGCCACACCTCGTTCACCACATGACAGTCATTGTCATTCTTGTCCTGCGGCAAGCAAGTCATAAAACGGGCAGTCAGGCCTGCAGCCTGCATCAATTCATAATTGAGGATGGCATGCATGCGGCAGTTGAAGCCTGAATCTTCTTCCTTGGTGAACTTCCACAGGTCAATGGCATTTTTATGCTCAGGCAAATTCCTGGAGTCAACATGAGGGATACTGGTAGCGACAAATTTTGATATGGCAACCGCTTTTTCCCATGTCGTGGCATCGGGGCTGTAGAGGGTGTCGAGCTTGAAGTAATCCCGAATCTCTTGAGTGCGCACCGAATCCCTCACTACGGTGAAGTGGTATGCCACCGTATCGCTCTTGAACGGCGATTGCTTGATCAAATCGACATACTCTGATTCCGTCTTGCCCTCTTGGATATAGACGTCGTACCTATCGGTAGTGAGCAGATAACAATACAGGCTCACTGCCAGCACACCGATAATGGCAAAGATGCCCACCAAAATACGCCATAGATATTTAAAAAACTTCCTCATAGCGGGATTATATTTGTTTTAATTCTCTTCGTCTGGAGTCGGAATCACAATAGTCGGCCGTGGTCGGCGTAGCTGTAGTAGCGGCCGCCGCGGCACACGATGATGTGGTCCACCAGCTGGATGTCCATTACCTTGCAGGCCTGGTGGACGCGCTCGGTCAGGCGGTCGTCCTGGGTGCTGGGATTGGGATTGTCGCTGGGGTGGTTGTGGGCCAGGATGATGCCCGAGGACAGCCGCTCGATGGCGGGCCGCAGGATCATCTTGATGTCGGCAACGGTCATGGCGGTGCCGCCGCTGCTGATGCGCATGCACTCTTCCACCTGCTTGGCGTGGTTGAGCAAGACGACCAGGATTTCCTCGTGGTCGAGGTGCTCCATGCGGGAGCGCAGGTAGCTGTAGGCGTCGGTACTGCTCTCGATCTTGAAGCGCTCGTCGAACTCTTCCTGCTGATAACGTCGGGCCAGCTCCAGGGCGGCAAGGATTTCGATGGCCTTGACCTCTCCAATGCCATGGTAGTTCTTCACCAGGTTCTTGATGCCCTTGCGGGCGATGAGGTAGAGTTTGCCGTCGTTGTCACGCAGGATGCGCTGGCACAAGTCAACGACCGACTCGCCTGGTGTGCCCACCCGCAACAGGATGGCGAGCAGTTCGGCAGTCGATAGGCTCTCGAAGCCATGCTTCTTGGCCTTCTCGCGCGGGCGGTCCTCCTCTGGCACCGTCTCCTTGATGTTCCGCGTCCCCGCCAACTTGCTATTTTCCTTCTCCTCCATTTTGATAACCTAATGCCTAAAGCCTAAAACCTAATGCCTAAAGCCTCACTTCCCCTTCCTCATCTCCACTTCCTCGTCGATGTCACGTCCGTGCTTCAAGAGGATTTTCCACACGTAGGCTTTGATAAAGCCCCAGCCGTAGCTGCATAGTTGGGTGAAACTCGTCGCCACGGCAAGGCACGCGATCTTCAGGCTGCGCGTCTCGATGAGCGCGGCTACCCACAGCATTGCGGCATAGAGCAGGATGGGCAGGATGAACCACCATTTCCACAGCGAGAGCAACAACAGCAGCACGCAGCCGATGAGGAAAACGGCGGGCAGGCAGTGTACTGCCTTGAGGCTGTCGGGATAGAGCAGCTTCAGGGTGATGCGCGACATGCCGAAGACGTAGGTCTGCCGTGCAAACTTCTCGATGCTGGTGCGGCGCTTGTGATAGACAAATGCGGGACGGATCAGGCGGATGTCATAGCCTGCCTGGCGAACGCGTGTGCTCATATCGATGTCCTCGCTGAACATCTCACGGAAACCGCCCACTTTCTCATACACGCCACGGGAGTAGCCCATGTTGAACGAGCGGGGCACGAACTTCTCCATCTGCACCTTGCCGCCAC
>CAMZFV010000098.1 GCA_947306175.1 uncultured Prevotellaceae bacterium | reverse complement strand
TAGCCCATGTTGAACGAGCGGGGCACGAACTTCTCCATCTGCACCTTGCCGCCACGAATGCCGCCCGTGGTCAGGAACGAGGTCATCGAAAAGGAGATGGCCTTCTGCACGTCAGTAAAGTCATCGCTTGCCGCATCGGGCCCGCCGAAGCAAGGCACGTAGTTGTTGGCCAACTCGTCGCCCAACGTCTTGAAGTAGTCGGGCGGAATGACGCAGTCGCTGTCAAAGAAGACGAAATACTGTCCTGTGGCGTGCTCCAGTCCGAAGTTGCGGGCGATGGAGCGTCCCTCGTTGTCCTTGTAAAAGTAGCGCAGGTCCAGCTCGCTGGCATAGCGCAATGCGATGTCCTCGCACGGCTCGGTCGATCCGTCCTCCACCAGTATGATCTCAAAATCCTTGTCGGTCTGCTTGGTGAGGCTTTCCAACAGGTCTTCCACCTCGTCCCGTCGGTTATACACCGGCACTATCACTGAAAAATATGGCATCTCAAATCCAGTATTGTAATAGCTGTTGTTTTTAAGTTATTAAAGTTGTTGGATATCGGTTATTTCTTGCCAGTCATGATGTCGAGGACCATCTTGTCAGTGGCGCACATGGCGTCGGCACCGATGCTGGTGAGGTTGTGGATAGAACGGTCCACATCTTCATCGATAATGCCTTCGGCGCTGGTGACGTGGCGGCCCTCCATGGCAAGCACGGCGCTGATCAATGCGGTCGAAACGCCTGAAGCGATCTTCAGGGCGCAGCTGGGCTTGGCGCCGTCACAGATGATGCCAGTAAGGTTGGCAATCATATTCTTCACCGCGTAGCAGATGCGGTTAAAGCTGCCGCCCATCAGGTAGGTGATGCCGCAACTGCTGCCGATGGAGGCCACGACGCAGCCACACAGGGCACTCAGTTTGCCCAGGCTCTGCTTGATGTAGATGGCGGTGAGATGGCTCAGCGTGAGGGCGCGGATCAGCTCCTCCTCGGTGTTCTCGTTCTCTATCGCATAGACGGCGACGGGATTGGTGGCGCAGATGCCCTGGTTGCCCGAGCCGCTGTTGCTCATCACGGGAATCAAGGCGCCTCCCATGCGGGCGTCGGTCGCCAGTGCGGTCTTAGAGAGGATGCGCGAGAAGATGGTGTTGCCGAATATGCCGTGGCTCAGCGGCCTATCCATGGTTTTCCCCAGGCAGTGGCCGTAGTTGCCCTTGAGCGACTCCTGGGCGGCTTTGAGGTTGTAGTCACGGGTAGCAAGGATGAAGCGTATTTCGTCGAGCGGGGCCTGCATGGCGAAGTCATAGACCAGACGCATGTTCAGCGCGATGTCATTGCCGTCATCGCCTACAAAGCCGTCGGGCGTAGGGTCGATGAGCATGATTTTGTCGTCATGGGAGATGCGGACGAAGCAGGTGTGAGAGCCCTGTATGATGGCGCTGGACGTGTGTCCGCCGCCCTCGCAGATGGCTTCGACGTACAGCTTGTCGCAGCAATCCTGTTTCAGCTGGATGTCGATGCGTCCCTCGTCGATGTATTGTTTGCCCTGCTCCAATGTCTCGGGGGTGATGTCCTTGAGCACCTCAAGCTGATATTCCGACTTGCCGATGAGGGCACCCAGGGCGATGGCGATGGGCAGGCCGATCATGCCCGTGCCGGGAATGCCTACACCCATAGCGTTCTTGAGGATATTGGCACTCAACAATACAGTAATCTTCTCGGGAATGTAGCCGAGCTCCTCGGTGGCGCGGCTCACGCACAATGCCACTGCCATGGGCTCGGTACAGCCCACGGCAGGAACAACCTCGCGCTTGATGAGCGCGATAATCTGCTCTCTAATCTTCGCTTCAATCATATTTCTTAGTCAAATAGTCAACAAATAAAAAAGGAAGACAATAAATACAATAATCACAAAGGCATCCGCCCTCGATGATTAAAAACAACTGAAACAACTTGAACAACTGATAAAAAGTTGTTTGAGTTGTCCAAGTTGTTTTTATTATTACGCGCTGGATAGCATAGTATTTATTGTATTTATTGTTGTTGTTTTATAAATTTGTCTTAGTTGTTCTAGTTGTTTTTTATTCTTTGCGGAAGGTGGTGAGGCCGCCGTCCAGGAAGTCGAGGAAGGCGGGGACATCCTCCTTGTAGCTGAAGGAGCCGCTCAGGGCGTTGCCCTGCGGATCCACGCAGACGTAGAACGGCTGGGTGTTGCTGCCGAACTTGTAGCGCTGCAGGTAGCTCCACTTGTCGCCGATGGTGCGCAGGGTGCGCGTCTCGCCAGTCGCCTCGGTCACCTCGATGGGCTCGGGCAGCGGGCGCTTGTCATCGACAAACAGGGAAATCAACACGTAGTCCTTGTTCAGCTTGTCGGCCACGCTGGGATCGGTCCATACGGCGGCCTCCATCTTGCGGCAGTTCACGCAACCGAAGCCTGTGAAGTCCAGGAATACGGGTTTGCCTGAGGCTGCAGCGGCAGCCATGCCCTGCTCGTAGTCGGTATAGGCGGCACGCACCTCCTTGGTGTTCAGGTTGAAGTCCTGGGTGTTCATGGGCGGCGCAAAGGCGCTCACGGCCTTGCACGGTGCGCCCCACAGGCCAGGAATCATATAGATGGCGAAGGCAATCGAGATCAGTCCGCCCATGATGCAGATCACGGGCATGGGTTTGGTCTCATCGCCAGGCATGACGATATCGCTTTGGAATTTGAGTTTGCCGATGAGGTAGAGTCCCAGCAGACCGAAGATGGCGATCCACAGGCACAGGAACACCTCGCGGTCCATCAGGTGCCAGCCGTAGGCCAGGTCGGCCACCGAGAAGAACTTGCAGGCAAAAGCCAGCTCGATGAAGCCGAGCACCACCTTGAGGATGTTCATCCAGCCGCCCGACTTGGGTGCCGACTTCAACCACGAGGGGAAGAGGGCAAACAATGTGAACGGCAGCGCCAGGGCAAGGGCAAAACCCAACATACCGATGGCGGGACCCCAGAAGTTGCCCGAGGTGGCGAAGTCCACCAGCAGGAAGCCGATGATGGGACCCGTGCACGAGAAGGATACCAGCGCCAGGGTGAAGGCCATCAGGAAGATGGACAGCAGGCCGCTGGTGTTGCTGGCCTTGTTGTCAACGGCGTTGGACCACTTGCTGGGTAACTTGATTTCGAACATGCCGAAGAACGACAGGGCGAAGATCACCAGCAGCAGGCACAGGAAGATGTTGAACACCGCGTTGGTCGAGAGCGCGTTGAGGGCGCTGGGACCGAAGATGGCGGTGACAATCAGGCCTAGCAGCAGGTAGATGACGACAATCGAGATGCCGTAGGTGATGGCGTCCTTGATGCCTTTCTTCTTGTCGTTCTTGGCGCGCTTGAGGAAGAAGCTCACCGTCATGGGGATGATGGGCCACACACAAGGGGTGAACAGCGCCACCAGTCCGCCCAGCAGACCCAGCAGGAAGATGTACCACAGCGATCGGCCGCCACTGGCACCATCGGTGCCGTCCATGCGCTGGATGTCGCCCACCACGGGTCGCCACAACGCGTCATGGTCAAGGGCGGCGAGTGCTGCACTGTCAACAGGGGCTCCCATGGCTGCACTGTCGGCAGCGGCGGCTGCCAGGGCGGCGAGGGAATCGGCCTTGGCTTTAGCCTCGGCCTCAGCCTTAGCCTTGTCCTCTTCTTCCTTGTTCTTGTCGGTCTCGCCGTCAACGGCGGGCGACTTGCCGGCCTTCTTCAGGCTCACGCTCGATGGCGGCAGGCACGACTGGTCGTTGCAGGCGCCATATTCCAGGTCACAGTCGATGTCATAGTTGGGCTTGGTGAATTTTACCTTCTGCACAAACTGCACATTGTTCTCAAAGTAGCGCAGCTTGGCACCGAACATCTCGTCATACTGCGAGATCTCCTTGCCCACGGGTTTGAGCGCCCCCACAGGCTCCACGCCGTCCTTCTTGTTGAAGATGATAGCCGCCTCGGTGGGACCCGCGTCGCCTAGGTTGGTGGAATACACATGCCAGCCTTTGTCGATTTTGCCCGTAAAGACAATCTCGCCCTCGCTGGAGCCGTTGGTGGTCTTGAGTTGTGAAGTAAAGGTCACAGGATTGGCCATTTGTGCAGCAGCAAGCAGCGCCACAGTGGCAATCGTCAACAGTGTTGCAATTCTCTTCATCATAACAGTTGGGTTAATTATGGTTGCAAAATTAATTCATTTAGATAAAATTGCCAACGCTATGAGATAAAAAAAATCAGTTGAGACGTCACCCTCGACGATAGGAATAACACAAATACCCACAAAAATCCATGAATGGGCCATAAATGTTTTTATTAATGGACATTCGCGGAGATTTATGGGCATTCATGTTTTACATCAAAAGAACAGTTCCTATTTTGTTTGAGAAAAAAACGGTTGGGTTACCACAACAGTAATCCAACCGCCTATGCCTTGAAAAGACGGGGGAAATGCGTCAACCGAAGCAAGCAAAAACCAAATACATCAACGGCCAGGCTTTCTTTAAATCCATCCCTGTCAAATTGAAGATAAGGCCAAAGAATATGGCTATCACAAAGGCGATGAGTGCTATGGAAACATCACCTTTTGTAATATAGTGGCCCAGACCCCAAGTTAGTCCTAATACCAGTCCTCCCCAAGGGAACATATTTCGTTTGCCTGAAGAGTCAGTGATTGCCTGTTGAGACAGACTAATGATTAAGCCACTCAATAGCATTTCAAGAAGGTAATATATGTTCTGTAAGGTAAAAAATGTCAAAGATGCAGCTTTGAAGGTCCTCACAAAGCCAGGTCCCCCACCGATAATCGATACTACCACAGCAAATATCACAGGCAGTACAATACCAAGTATCAGCTGCCACCCTGAAGGTGTGGAATGTGGCTCAAATACATTAAATGAACAAAGTATTTTGCTAAGTAAAATTACTACAACGGACACTATCAGCCACACTGGAATTATGATTTGCCAATGTTGAATCAATTGACTAACACTCCATTGTGCTATATCCATCCCATTGACATGCTGCTCAATAAGCATCAATACAAATTCTGCACACAAACCAAGAAAAGCCAATAGAGCTAACAAAATAAAACCAACGTTCTTTTTGAATAACATCATCGTTTTCGTGCTATAATTGACATTTAACAGTTACGAAGGAATGAGGTTACTCTTCCCCGATGAGTTCTTGCAGACGACGGGTGATATCCTCATCACCGTAGCCTACAGAATATTTACCGCGTATTAATCTGTAAATACTCACTATAGCTGAGACTATGACGGTGATCCAGCCAATCACTTTCATAATACCCGAAGCTGAGGAAAAAATTATGAAACAAGCAAACCACCCGCTAAATATCAATTGTCCTATCGTCCACATGATACTTTTGTCTTTAACGTACTTTTTGAACTTGTTCAATAGCTGTTCTGGAGTGCCGAGACCGTCGATGGTTTTTAAAAAGCTGTGAGATTTTAGAACCCACCAACCTGACATAAGGGCCCATAACAATAGCGTCAAGAAATAAACAAAATCTTCTATTGTCCAAAGGCGAGAATGCTCAAAAGTGATTACCATTGCCAAAAATATAAGCAAAAGTATCAAGAAAACCAACCCAACCCGGAAATGAGTTTTCGCTCTTTTCTTGCACTTGTCCTTGATAACATCCAGCCATTCTTCTTTGTTAATCAAGTATAAATCTTCCAGTTTCATAATGATATGTTGTTATAATGATTCGTGTAACAAAAGAAAGTCATCATACGCTCACAGCTAATATCAAACTTTTTTTCTTTTCTCGCAAATATCAATAGTTCGGTAAATTTTTAAAATTTGATGTTTATATGTCTCGTTTTAATAA
>CAMZFV010000097.1 GCA_947306175.1 uncultured Prevotellaceae bacterium | reverse complement strand
CCATAATCACTGTGGGTGCAATCTCGCCATACTTGGCGCCGATGTGCGGAGTAGGAGTTTTGTCTGCCATAATATTATCAGTTTAATTAGTTTTAATACGATTAACCGCAAAGGTAATCAGTTTTTTTCTATTTATTCTATTTTCGGCCATATTATTTTCTCAAATCAACGTTGTTTTTTGTCTATTGCCTATTGATGGCATCGTTTTGAAGAGATGTTACAGGAATTATCATGCGATATATCGCAGTTCGGGAAATAATGAGTACCTTTGCGGCCAAAATTAATAGTGACATCAACAACTAGAAACTAAAGAAGATATGATAAAGATTGATCCAAAGAGAAAATTCTGGCAGGAAGTGCTGGCTTATGTTCTGCTCACAGTGGGTAGCCTGTTGTTCGCTATTGGCGACGTGATGTTTGTGAACCCTTACCTAATGGCTCCTGGTGGCACCTACGGTCTCTCCAACGTGTTTAACACGCTGTGGCCGTGGAAGATTTCGCTTTATGCCATCTGCATGGATATCCCTTTGCTCATCATTGGTACATGGATTTTGGGCCCCAAGTTCGGTGTCAAGACCATCGTCTCGACGGCGTTGATTTTTGTGTTCACTTTCGTGCTTGAGAGCAAATGGGGCTACAATCCCGTCATCCATGACGGCGCCATTACCGCTATAGCCGACCCGTCGATGGTTAAGTCGATGGTCGAGATTCCCCATCACGGAGGTTGGTTCCATCCCGATTACTTTCTCAATACTGTCGTTGCAGGCATCATCTATGGTGTCGCTATCGGTCTTATTTTCCGCTCGGGCGCGACCAGTGGCGGTTCGGACATCATCTCGATGATCTTGCACAAATACACCAAGATTTCCTTGGGCACTCTCGTTATGATTGTCGATGGCATCATCACCTTGAGTACCCTTGTCGCTTTCGGTGACATCCGCCTGCCCATCTACTCCATCATCATCATCTTTATCGAGGGTAAGGTGATCGACCTTGTTGTCGATGGCATGAAGACCTACAAGACCATGTTCATTATCACCGACAACCCTGACCCCATTCGTAACTACATCATCAACGATATTAAGCGTGGCGGCACCCTAATCACAGGCAGCGGCCTCTACAAGGGCACGGAGCGCAAGATGCTCTACGTCACCCTCGACCGTTCTGACATGATCAAGCTGCGTTCGGTGCTCTATAACATCGATCCTCACGCCTTTGTCAACATCATGGAGAGTTCCGAGATCCTCGGTGAAGGTTTCCGCCGTTTGCCCCAAGAGTGATTTTGCCCATGCGTTGAATGCAAGATTGTTAGATCCTGCAGTTTATTGATTGTATCATCATATAGATAAGACCGATGAAACAGTTGATAAAGACACTGTTGATTGCGCTGCTTGTGCTCGTTGCAGCCACTTCATGCGGCAAGGACGAACCCGATGGCAAATGGGATAAGATGAAATGGACCGTGCCCAGTGGCATTGTACAGTTGGAAGATGGTGTGTTTTGGGTTCCAGCTTCGGGAGGCAGTTTCACCTTCATCTGCGAGAACTACGAACCCTGGATTGTATCACTTGCCGAGTATCATGGAGATGCGCAGGTTGAACACGTGATGCGGGAAAATGTACGCAGCTATGAGGGTGAGTGGTACAGTGTGAAATGTGCTAAGAAAAATGTGACCTTCACATTCAGCCCGTTTGAAGATGATGCAAGAGTGCTCGAAGTCACACTCACCGCAGGAGACATTTTTTGCACCCTTCTATTTGCGCAACAGAATTTACTGTTCTAACAGAGTTCACTAAGGAATGAAAAAGAAGCCCATCTCGGGCTTCTTTCTTCATTTTATGTCAGATTACTAATTCTGATTCTGCCTTTGTGAACAAGACGGGAACTATCGCCTCATGAAAAAAATGAAATGCATAACGATGGATATTGAAAGCGTAAATGTAAAAAATTTGGACACTTTTTGATGAAAAGTCAAGATGTGGTCCATTTTTATAAAAAATAAATTGTTTTTCTTGTTAATACTCCATATTTTTGTCGCATACAACAAATGGAAATTATTATGATGAAGAAGATACTATTGTTAATGGCTGTAGCATTGCCTTTCGCCTTCATTTCATGCGGTGACGATAAAGATGAACCAACGGTTCCCGACAATCACGAGTATGTTGACCTTGGTCTGTCCAGCGGTACACTGTGGGCTACATGTAACGTCGGTGCCAACGCTCCCGAGGAATACGGTAACTACTTCGCTTGGGGCGAGACTTCGCCCAAAAGTGAATATACCGTGCAAAACTACAAGTGGTGCAATGGCAATATCTACACCACGCTGACGAAGTACAACATGAGGTACGAATACGGCACGGTGGACAGTAAAGGTGAACTGGATTCTGAGGACGATGCCGCTTACGTGAACTGGGGTCCGTCATGGCGTATGCCTTCCATCGCGCAACAAAGAGAACTGTTGTTTGAGTGTAGCTGGGAGTGGACGACAAGGAATGGCGTGAACGGACGTTTAGGCACGGGTCCTAACGGTAACACTATTTTCTTGCCAGCTGCGGGTTTCTGCAACGGTAATATGAACGAATCCTCCGGCAGACTAGGCGTTTATTGGTCGTGTTCACCAGATGTTATCATGCCATACAGCGCGAACGTCCTGCACTTTGATTCGGGGGGCTTCGATTCAGGGGACAAGATCGATATCTGGTGGGGCTGCTACCCCCGCGAAGGCGGCGGCAGTGTGCGCGCTGTGCTTGCCTCGCAAAATTAGCACCCCCTCCCTAAGAAAGAGGAAGAAACACGCAGTCTATTATAGTATAGTCGGATAGCTAACCTTTGCGTAAACAAACTACTAGTGCTTTGAGCTAGCTCAAGCCCAATGGAGGGATTCTTTCTCCGCTGCGCTTCGAAAGCGACCTGAAGGTCGATGGCGAACCCTGTGGATTCGAATCTACAGCGCCTGTCACTTAAAATGAAGAAAGAAGCCCACAAGGGACTTCTTCTTCATTTTGCGGAAAGGGAGGGATTAAAATCACGTCGCTATAGGGGTAACCTATGACTGAATATCAATGAGTTACAAAATACATTTTCTGTCTTTTTACGCTTCTACCGTCCCTATAGCGTCCCGGGACGAAGACTCGTAAGTCGTTGAACTTTAATTAATAAATAGTTAATAAACCCAAAATTATACTCAATTCTAATATAATGATCTGGTAATCCAATATTGGATATCAGATGACCAATTCAGATTCTGCCTTCTCTTCAAGTGTCTTGCGGATAAAGGCATTAATGGTGAGGCCAGCTTGCTTGGCAAGCATGGCGATCCTTCGGTGGATGGCTGGAGTCAGCCTGACGTTGAGAGCGCCCGAATAGCTCTTATCCGGTTCGATTCCCTCGTCAGCGCAATAGGCGAGATAATCGTCCACGGCTTCGTGAAAAGCTTCGGTCAGTTCTTGCACGCTCTCACCCTCAAAGTTCACCAAACCGTTGATGCCTTCGATCTTGCCGAAGAAAACATTGTCCTGTTCGCTAAAAGCGACTGAGCCTAAATAGCCCTTATAACTCATAGTGTTCATATCGTTGTTTATTTAATAAAACCTGCTTCTTTCAAATCCTCTAAAACTTGCTGCATAGCATATCGCTTGACTATATTGCCAGGATGTGGCTTGTGCAACATGATGGGTCGCTTGTCGCCATTCTTGAAAATCACCCGAGAGCCTGATGTGTGTCCTTTGTCACCTCGCACATAACCATATCCAGCAAGAAGTTGCTGCATTTCGTCGAATGTAAAATCCGACGGCATCGATAGAAATCGTTTTCTCAATTTTTCTTTCGTACTCATTCCATTTCATTTGATGCCGCAAATGTAACTAAAAAATAGTTACCACGCAAATGATATTACAAAAATCTTGCCAAAACCCTACTTTTTCGACTTGAATAGTGTTATTGGTGAGATTTATGATAAACAGGCGCAGGAGGAGTACCAGCGCCTCATAATTAATTACCGAAAAAGTAGATAAAATGAGTGTATTGGAGAAAAAATCGCTATCTTTGCGATGCTAATTGAAAACGATATGAAACACTTATATGTTTTTTTAATAATACTCTTGGGTAGTCTCTGCATGAATGCAGAGGTTAGAATCCATATGGAGAAGGAGGCTGGGGTTTATAAAGTGCCTTGTGTAGTTAATGGATTAAAGATGAAATTCATTTTTGATACAGGAGCGGCAAATGTGTCTATCTCTTCGACATATGCTGAGATGATGCTGGAGAATGGCTATCTTGTAGAATCGGACTTTAAAGGGACCACACAATCTATTCTTGCAGATGGCAGTGTTGTTGACAATGCCGTTGTCAACTTGAGGAATGTTGAAATCGCTGGACAAACGATAGAAAATGTCACTGCTCTTGTTGTCCCTTCTCAGAATGCTCCACTTTTACTCGGACAGTCTGTCATACAACGTTTAGGCAAGGTTTCAATTGATGGTGACTACTTGGTCATTCATAATGCAAATATCTATAGTGAAGATGAAATTGCTGACATATATGAAAAAGCTGAAGAGTTGTTTCAAAACAAAGTCCATTCTGAAGCTTTGAAGTATTATCAAATTGTATATGAATTCTGGGGTGATAATACGGATCCCTGGGTGCTATATTCAATGGGCATGTGTTATTCCAATCTTAAAAATAGAGATTCAGCGATGCAATGCTATTTAAAAGCAATTGAATTAGATGATGGAGAAAATGATAATGGTATTCTTTTTTATATTTATTCAAAGTTGTCTTTATTAACCTCACTTAAGAAAGAATACAATAAATCATTGGAATACTCGATGCTTAATCTAAAGTATGCAACAACAGATACAGAAAAAGCAGAAGCCTACAATCATTTGGCAGGTGCCTACAATAATCTTGAGAAGCTTCCAGAATCAATAACATATGCAAATAAGTGCATTGAAACTTGTAGATTAATTCTAAAGAAACGGAAATTAAAATCATACGAAGCTGACGATTATATATATTCGTTTCTTTATAAAGGTTGGTCATTAGAAGAATTAAATAGAAAAGAGGACGCAATAGACGCATATACAGATGGGAAGAAAGCCCTTGAGAATTATAAGGATGAACATTTTTATCAGGATTATCTAAATTTGTTTAATAACGGTTTAGCAAGGTGTTATAAAGCATTAACCAACTATTAATCCTATTTCAAGTTCATAAAAATAATGAAAACAAAGAACATACTTATTGCTGCAATTCTCGTCTTATCCCTTTTTCTTTTTATCTATGTTGTTATTTTTCACCAAGGCTTAAGTTCTAATCATGAAGAATGGGGAAGTTTCGGTAGTTATATTGGAGGAATAGGAGGCATCATACTCTCGTGTTCAATATTTTACTATACATATCTCATTGATAAAGAACATAAACAGACAGAGAAAAATACTCATATTCTTAAATTGATAGAAGTGGTTGGTGAATCGATTTCTTTTCTACAACGATGGAAAGATCTTAATTTTATTTTGTCAAACGAAGGCCCTTTTGAGAAGGGGGTGGCTGTCCATGAACAGATGAAAAAGGAACGAGATATTCTACAAACAAGAATCTGGACCAACTACAAAACAACTCAAGTGTTAGCAAAGTTTATTTATGGGATGGATATTCCGAATGTTGATGAGTTATATAAAACTGAAACTCACTTCATAACTGTTTTTAATCGAATCAAGAAAGACTAGATACAATGATGTGAAGTAACGTCTTTTAAGGCATGCGCGGTTGATTTACCTTTGTGGCAAATCAACCGCTATTATTTTAGCGCCTGTTTTTGTGATTATTCGTCCCTATGGCGTCCCGAAAATTCAAAATTTGAACTATCTCTAACAGATTGTAAGTCAGTTAATTATGAATATTGTCTATTATTGGAGACGAGTAGAAATCGTCCCTATAGCGTCCCGGTAGGCATGAAAAATTAATGTAATGAATTGAAAATCAATTCATTACATTAATTTGCGGAAAGGGAGGGATTCGAACCCACGGTACGCAAAGCGTACAACGGTTTTCGA
>CAMZFV010000096.1 GCA_947306175.1 uncultured Prevotellaceae bacterium | reverse complement strand
TGTTGCTCAGGAACTTATAAATAAAGTTAAATTATAGTGTTGCGGAATTAAGGGTTAGTAATTTTTTCATTTTTAATTGAAATTTATAATGTAAATTAATAGGTTATAGTAGTTGTTGATTGTGGCTTGTTTTACCTGATGGTAGATGTTGATCGTTTCTTCACCGATGGGCGAAAAAAAAGGCACTCAAAGCGTTGCGGACCATTAGCTTTAGGGGCTATATGGTCTGTTGGCATTGAATCCCACCATTAATACTTTCGTAATCATAACCTTAGTTCCAGTGCCGCGTGAAAACGCACACTGGCATATTAGGCTACAAAGGTACATAGTTTCCACCGAATACCACAAGAAAAAAGCCGATTTTCTTTTATTTTTCAACAAAGCTAACAGTTTTTATAACGTAAAGGCAACGGGGATGAATCTTGGGGCCGTGGCAGGAGCCACGGCATAGAGGGACCCTGACACGGGACACTGAGGGAACAATGACTCAACGGGCCGTGGCAGGAGCCACGGCATAGAGGGACCCTGACACGGGACGCTGAGGGAACAATGACTCAACGGGCCGTGGCGGGAGCCACGGCATAGAGGGACCCTGACGCGGGACGCTGAGAGGTCACTGATGGAGGGGGGTGGTAGGGTTTTCTGTGTCGTGGCTCCTGCCACGGCTTGTAGCAGTTTTGTTATCGAGGGGGGTGGTGGCAGATGGCGGCGGCCATGTCGTTTAGTTGACAGCATTGTTGCCTCTTGATGTCACGGTGCTCGTTGTGGTGCTCCCATGGGGCGAGCAAGAGCAGCTGCCCGCGTGCGCAAGCGTCGAAGCGCTTGCCGCCGGGCTTTGCCAGCGGAGCAAAGCCATTCTCCTGCAAGATGATGATGGGGAAGCCGTTTTCAAAAGCGCGCTGCATCACTTTCTTTTCCCCAGGGCTGATGCTGGGAGAGGCGAGCACGGCGCCGTTGGCGGCAAGGGCCAAAAAATGCTGACAGGTGGCTTCAATTTCCTGTTCAGTAAGGCTGCGGGTGCATTGCACTTGCAACAGTTGCGGGGCACGCAACAAGAACAGATTGCCTAAGGCGGCAAAGTTGAATCCCGCTAACTGGATATCTCGCTGCACCTGGAAATAATCGGGCCTGTTTCGCTTGATGGCCAGTCGGCGTGGGTTATCATCGATGTAGTCCATCATGCGTTGCAGGTGATTCTTTCCATCAAGGATGCGGTCGTTGTAGCCTTCTTCCCACAGAGCGGGCTGGGACTCGTTGAGCAGCCCTTGCTGCACGAGCTGACGGTAAATGCGAGTGCAGCCGCCTTTATAACCGTTGACAACGCGACTCAAGTGGCTCGGGATCCTCTCCTTGACAAAGATGATGAAATGCAGGTGATCGGGCATCAATTGTTGCGAGATGACGGCGACGGCGGGATAATGGCTGGTGATGGAAGACAATTCGTCGAGGACAGCTTTGCCTAACGGGCTGGGGTGCATGACGGCGGTGACACGCTCACCGTCGCCAGTGATGTGGCCAAGCAGCGGGCGCCGCTCTGCAACGACAAGGGTGATCATGTAGATGCAACGGCCATGGTAATCGTGCCCTACACGGCGTCGTTTCATCGACGGAATGCAGTCGCCTGCCCATTGTCTCTTGCTGTGGAATTGTTCTTTATCCATTAAGCGCAAAGGTAATGCAATTTCCCAGGCTGAGCAAATGAAAAGCGGGAAAAATGACAGAGGGAAGGCCATGGCGGGAGCCACGGCATAGTGGGACCCTGACACGGGGGCTCGCATAAATCTAACACTTTTTAACGCTGGTTTTCTTCTTAAATGGGAAAATGGCACTAATTTTGCTTTTTAATGCGGGGGTGTACCCCAAAATGAAGTACTGAGAAAAAGATATAATGAAGAATATGAGACGATTACCATTGTGGGTGATGTGTTGCGTGCTGTTGGCGGGGCTGGCGGCATGTGGTGGTCACGGGCAGTTGGAGAAGGCGGTGCGGGGTGTGCTGGTGAGCGGCGACACGACACGTGCGGCCTATGACTCGCTGTGCTCGCTGGTGGCCGATAACCCTGGCAAGTATGGCGACATGCTGACGCCCGAGGGCCGTGTGGACCACAAGAAAATGTACGGTTTCATCGAAGAAATCGGCAGCCACCTGCGTCCGCCGATGCACTGGGACACGCGCCCCTACGGCGGCGTGGACGACCTGTCGCTGACGGTGTATTTTGAGCGCAGCGGCTCGATGGTGCCCTACGACCAGCGCGGTGGCGGCGGCCAGCTGAAGAAGGCCGTGAACGACCTGATCAACCACTTCCCCGCGGGGAGCAAGGTGGATATCAACATTGTGAACGACGGCATCTACCCCTACCAGCACAGTGTGGATGAGTTCCTCAAGGACCGTGACATCTACCAGAGCACGGCAGGCGTAGGTGATGCGAGCTATACCGACTTCCAGCTGATTTTCAACAAGATCCTGGAGGCGCAGAAGCCCGGCAACGTGAGCGTGCTGGTGAGCGACCTCATCTACTCGCCCGAGGACACGCGTGGTGTGAGCCTCGACAAGATCTTCAACGAGGAGAACAGCCTGGCGACCAGGGTGTTTGCCAAGTATAAGGGCAAAAGCGTGGTGGTGCAGCAGTTCATGGGCGACTACAACGGCAAGTACTACCCCTATAACGGCCAGCCGTTCAACTACAGCGGCCAGCGCCCGTTCTACCTGGTCATCATCGCCGACAACGACGCGATGGACCAGCTGGCACAGGACAAGCGCTACAGCGGCGTGCTCGACGCGCCCAGTGTGCGCAACAGCTACCGCTTCAACCAGGGCGTGAGCGAGGTGGAATGCCGCGTGCTGCCCGAGTGGAAGGACAACGCGGGACGCTTCCGCGTGAAGCATGGCGACGGCATCGTGCTGGCCAAGTGTGACGGCGACCGCCAGACGGGGAAACTGTGTTTCTCGCTGGCAGCCAACCTGGGTGGGCTGATGAAGGACGACGCCACGCTGACCAATCCTGCCAACTATGACGTGAAGAGCATCGACGGCTACACGCTGACGGTGCAGCCCATCGACCCGAGCATGGTGACGGCCAACAACAAGGAGTACCTGGAAGGGATGACCCACGTACTGACGCTGGTGGGCGACCTGAAGAGTCCGCGCGACGAGGTGCGCATCTCGCTGCGCAACGAGTTGCCTGCCTGGGTGCGCCAATCGTCGAGCGACAACGACACGAGCACCGGCGGGTCGTTTGCCACGACAACGCTGGGCCTAGAGCAGCTGCTGGGCGGCATGTTTGACGCGATGAAGGGCGGCAACGCCTACTTCGATGTCACCATCCAACTACAGAGATAAACTACAACTACGATATTAAAAACAACAACAATAAATACTAGAGCATCCGCGCTCTTGTCTCAAACAACAAAGACAACAATGATTTACAACAATGACAACTTCATTTTTTAATAAAAAGGTTGTCCCAATTAGTCCAAAAAGTTGTCTAAGTTGTCTGAAAAAACTGAAAATTTACAACTCAATTATATGAAACATTTGGTTTATCTGATTATCGGGATTGTGCTGACTGTGGTGTTCTTTATCCTCAGTTGCAGCGACGGGTTTAACATCTGGGAGCAGATGTACTTCAACCAGGGTTTTAACGACAAGATGTACAACCTGGACATGTATCCCGTGATTGCCGCCATCACCATCCTCGTGGCTTGGGGTGGCGCCGCCATCTACTACTACGCCATCAACTCGGTGAAGTTTGACCGCTGGTACCACTGGCTGGCCGTGCTCGGCGTGGTGGCCGTGCTGGCACCCGTGGTGTGCTACATCTACAACGACACGGTGTTTGCCAACAACGGCCTGCTGTACGTCGGCGAGTCGATCCAGTTCGAGATGCAGACAGTGATTTTCGCCGCATTACTCTACATCGTCGCATCGTTCTCGATACGCTGGTGGAGCAGCAACTGCCGCCACACCCCGCTGCCACAATAACTCTTCCCATCAGACAACAAAGACAACAATGATTTACAACAAAGACAACATATTTTTTAATAAAAAAGTTGTCCCAATTAGTCCACAAAGTTGTCCAAGTTGTCTGAAATAAAACTAGAAACTTACAACTTAAAACTCAATATATGAGATTATTCTTATTTGCTATCGGAGGTACCGGGTCGAGGGTATTGAAGTCGCTGCTGATGCTGTCGGCAGCCGGCGTGCGTCCCCTGGACGAGAACGGTAAACCCGTGCGAGACCTCGAGATCGTGCCCGTCATCATCGACCCGCACAAGTCCAACGAGGACCTGAAGCGCACCGAGGCGCTGCTCAACGACTACCGCGACATCAGGCGCAAGCTCTATGGCAACGAACCTAATGCCGAGGGCTTTTTCGCCAACCGCATCGTGACCCTTCGCGAGATTATGAGCAACACGAGCGTGACGCTGGGCGACACGTTCATCTTTAACCTGGGTGCCGTGGAGAACGCCAAATTCCGCGAATTCATCGGTTATGACACGATGAACGAGGCCAACCAGGCGCTGACGTCACTGCTGTTCGCCAACTACCAGCTGGAGAACAAGATGAACATCGGCTTCGTCGGCAGCCCCAATATCGGTAGCGTGGCGCTGAACGAGATCAAGGACAGTAACGAGTTCAAGGCCTTCAGCAATATCTTCCGCCAGGGCGACCGCATCTTCTTCATCAGTTCCATCTTTGGTGGCACTGGTGCGGCAGGCTTCCCCATCATGGTGAAGAACATCCGCCAGGCGGCCAACCTCGAAGGCATCGAGAACCGCGACGCCTTGAGCCGCGCCCCAATCGGCGGCTTGACCGTGCTCCCCTATTTCACCCTGGAGGGCAACAAGCAGGACCAGCGTATCGCCACGAGCGACTTCATCGTCAAGACACAGAGCGCGCTCTATTACTACAAGAACACCCTCACGGGCGCCAACGACAGCAACGTGAACAGCATCTACTACCTGGGCGACCAGGTAAGGAGCAAGCCCTACCTGTATGACCCGGGCGAACACGGCCAGCGCAACAATGCCCATCTGATCGAGTTGATCGGCGCATTGGCACCGATGGACTTTGCCGGTGCTCCCGAGAGCAAGCTGACCGACCCCGACGGTTACCCATTGCCCACAACGGCCTACGAGTATGCCCTCGCCAAGGATGACCTGAGCCTGAACTTCCTGTCGCTGGGTCACCGTACGCGCCAGCTCATCTATGAGCCGATGAGCAAGTTCCACCTGCTGTTCCTCTTCCTGACCACAGGTTTCAGGGACATCATCGGCCAGGGCTTTACTGAGGACGCGCCCAAGATCAAGAGCGACTTCCTCGCTTCGCAGTTCTACCGCACGCTGGTCGATCACTTCCTGCTGGGTTATGCGCAGTGGCTGACCGAGATGAACGACAACATGCGCAGCGTGGCGTTCTTCAAGCCCGGCGAAATCGACATGGGTCACGCCATCGAGGGCGTGGGGCTGCGCAAGCGCCTGCTAGGCCACTACAAGGTGGACAATGACGTGCTCAAGGCCGAGATGAACAAGCTGAGCAAGAACAATCCGAGTTACAGCGACCGCACCGTGGAATTCAAGCTGCTCGACCTGTTTGACAAGGCGGCACACAACGTGTTCAACGAGCGGTATGAGAATATTAATTAGGCTTTAGGTGTTAGGCTTTAGGCATTAGGTATAGTACTGACAACTTAGAACTAGAAACTAGGGACTTTAAGGACTTTGGGACTGAGACGCAAGATTTTGCGTCTCTACAAAAGAAACTACAATATGAGCGAGATATTATCATATAGCAACAACACCATCAAGAATGGCGAGGAGGACTGGATTGCCCACGCCCCCTACAGCGACGACGACATCGCGCGGATCAAGGATCCCGACGGTGGCCTGAGCGAGAACCCCCGCACCGCCATTCCCAGCCCGCTGGCACAGCTGGACCTGGTAAAGAACGCCTTCAAGCAGCTGGCTAACGAGCGGCTGCGCGGAGCCCGCATGAACGAACGCCTGGTGTCGAACGCGCTTGACGTGGCGCAGTTGTTCTTCGACTACGAGAACCACAAGGAGTACCTGCGCATCATCCGCTGGAACCGCGAGGAGTGCATCGAGCAGCTGAAGGCCA
>CAMZFV010000095.1 GCA_947306175.1 uncultured Prevotellaceae bacterium | reverse complement strand
TTATTAAAACGAGACATATAAACATCAAATTTTAAAAATTTACCGAACTATTGAAATATGGCACGCAGGTCTATCTGATTAATTCTAAGGAAAAGAAACAAACAAAATGAGCATCAATATGAAACGATCAAGAATCTTTGGCCTGGCAGCCGTTGCGCTGCTCTCCGCCGCGCCTGTCATGGCACAGAAAACGATGGATGATATGCAATATCTTACCATCAATGAGAATGTCACTACCGTCATCACGGCCAGTGAACCTGTCCGCTTTGTGGACATCAGTACCGATAAGGTAGCTGGTGACCAACCCATCATCAATCTCGTGCGTCTGAAGCCCAAGGAAGGTATGGAGATTCATCACGACGGCGATGTGTTGGCGGTCGTTACCATTGTCACGGAACGCTACCGCAGCCAGTACGCTCTTATTTACACCTCCCGCATGGACGAGGCTGTGACTGAGAAAACCATCACGTTGGATGAGTGCGAACCATACAATAATCCAGCCGTCAGCATGTCAACAGAAGACATGACCCGCTATGCCCGTCAGATATGGGCATCTCCTGCACGCGTCCGCAATGTCTCTACCAAGAGGAATAGGATGGTTATGCGCCTGAACAACATCTACAGTGTCGGTGAATATTTCTTCATCGACTTCTCGGTGGATAACAGAACAAACATCCGTTTTGACATCGATCAGCTGAGAGTGAAACTCAATGACAAGAAAACCGCCAGGTCCACGACCGTCCAGGCCATAGAGTTGATCCCTGAACTTGTCCTTGACCCCACTCGGTCGTTCCGTTACGGTTACAGGAACGTCATAGTCCTGAAGAAGATGACCTTCCCCAATGACAAGATGTTGACCATCGAACTCAGCGAGCAGCAGATCAGTGGCCGCACGATAAGTCTCAGCATTGAGTACGAAGACGTGCTGAATGCAGATTCGTTCAACAATGTCCTGTTGATGGAAAACTAAACCGTTTCGACCATGAGAGAAAAAGAACTTTTTTTCAAACTGTTGCTTGTCTCTGTCATGTTGTTGATGACAGTGACGGGTAGAGCGCAGAGCCATGGCAACCGACTCTCGTTGGGCTTCGGCGCGCTTTATGAGAGTGGATTGGATGCCACCCTTGCTGTGGAACATGAGACCAAGAGTCATAATGCATGGGAGTATTTTGCCAATGGCTATGTCAAGTGGACAAAAGACAAAAAAGCCGGTCATGTCACAAAGGACTCTTTCTGGAACAATTACCGTACATGGGGCTTGGGCATTGCATACAAGCCTTGTGTGGCACGTTCAAGAAACAAGTACGGCAGTTTGCGCCTTGGTGCCAGTGCCGGCAGTGACACGCATGAGTTCGTTGGCTGGGCGCATGTCGGCTACGAGCACAACTATGTTCTCCGCCATGGCTGGCATCTCTACTGGCAGGTCAAGACGGATGTGTGCATCAATGGTCAGGATCTGTTCCGTACAGGATTAGTATTGGGAATCAAGCTCCCTACAGGGGCACGTTAAAAACGGATAGACAATGAATATAAGATTTATCCATTATTGGTTAGTCGCCATCGTGGCCACCATGATCTTCACCTCTTGTGACGAGCATCTTGAGGAGGATTTTTCGTGGCGTTCCTGGCAACCGGGTATGGTCTATTGCACCAATGGCGAGGTGAGCACTTATGACCGCTGCATTGCTGATGGCAATATCCCTGAAGCCGTTCTTTTCTATATAGATGCCACAGATGCCATCTCGGGCGTTGCTTACGCGGTCAGTCTGAAGGACTCTCCAGCGAATGCTTTCTGCAATCCCGACACCATCTATGTGACACAGGGGACTTCTGCCGACATCAGTGCCTGTGATGGTGAGACGAATACTACAGCCATGCGTTATGGTAAGATAGCGTCACCCATTGCCACGAGCATTTCGGACAAATATTTCATACCGTCTGTAAGCGAGATGTACAAGCTCTTTGGGGCCAGAAGTGTTGTCAATCAAGCCATAGAGCGATGCGGCGGTGACATCCTTCCCATTGACAATGTGGATTGCTGGTACTGGACCAGTACCGAATGTGAGGTGGCCACTACCGACAGGGCTTGGCGTTTCAGTCTTTACTCAGGTCGTTTTGAGAGCACCGACAAGCATTCGGCTTTTCCAGTGCGTCCTATTCTGATGATACGTCTCAACAAAGAAGAGCAGAGATAAGCCATGATGGAAGAGAGTAAAGACCTACAGACGCTGTACAAGGTATTCCGTACATTCATCTACATTTCCTTGGTCGTGGAGTTCTTCGAGTATGCTATCGCCCCAGAACTTTTGGACTTCTGGGGCGGCATCCTCCTTGATCTGCATGGCAGGTTGAAACTGATGGATGTTTATCAGGACGGTCATATGCTCCGCAGTAAGATCATGACATTCTTGATGATATGTGTCACCTGTGTCGGCACCAGGAACAAAAAGCATCTGGAGTTCAATGCCAAGCAGATGGTCATTTATCCCATTACCTTTGGAGCCGTTTTGATGTTCTTCTCCGTCTGGGTCTTCAACCGTCACTGGAATCCCACATTCTTCACGCTCCACAGCAGCACATGGATATACTTTGTAATGTCTGTTGTCGGCACGGTGCTCGTTCATGTAGCTCTTGATAACATCTCCAAGTATTTGAAAGATGGTCTGTTGAAAGACCGCTTCAACTTTGAGAACGAGAGCTTTGAGCAGATGGAAGAAAAGGTAGAAAACAAGTACAGCGTCAATATCCCCATGCGCTACTATTATAAGGGTAAGTTCCGCAAGGGATGGGTTAATGTCATCAATCCTTTCCGAGGCACATGGGTCGTCGGCACACCAGGCTCGGGTAAGACTTTCAGCATTATCGAGCCGTTCATCCGCCAGCACAGTGCCAAGGGCTTTGCGATGGTGGTTTATGATTACAAGTTTCCCACGCTTGCCCAGAAGCTCTATTACCATTATCGTATCAACAAGAAAGCCGGGAACACGCCTGAAGGATGTCAGTTCAACATCATCAACTTCGTGAATGTCGAGTACAGTCGCCGTGTCAACCCCATCCAGTTGAAGTATATCAGCAACCTTGCCGCTGCCAGTGAGACTGCCGAGACCCTTCTGGAATCCTTGCAGAAAGGCAAGAAAGAGGGAGGTGGAGGCAGCGACCAGTTCTTCCAGACTTCTGCCGTCAACTTCTTGGCAGCCTGCATCTATTTCTTCTGTAATTACGAGAAACGTCCGTATGATGAGAACGGTAAGGAGTTGAACTATGACAAGACCATTGACCCGGAAACAGGAATGATAAAGCCTACAGGTGTAGTCCGCGATGCGATGGGCAATGTTACAACACCTGCCTATTGGTTGGGTAAGTATAGTGACATGCCTCATATCCTCTCCTTCCTCAATGAGAGTTATGAGACAATCTTTGAAGTGCTGATGACCGATACCGAAGTGGCACCTCTGCTTGGCCCTTTCAAGACAGCCTTTGAGAACAAGGCAATGGAGCAGTTGGAAGGTATGATTGGTACTTTGCGTGTCTTTACCTCCCGCCTGGCTACCAAGGAATCATATTGGATATTCCATAAGGATGGCGATGACTTCGACCTGAAGGTGTCAGATCCCAAGCATCCCAGCTACTTGCTCATCGCCAATGACCCGGAGATGGAAAGCATCATCGGTGCTTTGAATGCTTTGATATTGAACCGTCTCGTCACACGGGTCAATACGGGTCAAGGCAAGAACGTTCCGGTGAGCATCATCGTCGATGAGCTGCCGACGTTGTATTTCCACAAGATCGACCGTTTGATCGGTACAGCCCGAAGCAACAAAGTCAGCGTGGCTTTGGGCTTTCAGGAGCTGCCACAGTTGGAAGCTGACTACGGCAAGACAGGTATGCAGAAGATTATCACTACCGTTGGTAACGTGGTCAGCGGCTCCGCCAGAGCCAAGGAAACCCTTGAATGGTTGTCTAACGACATCTTTGGCAAGGTCGTACAACTGAAGAAAGGTGTGACCATCGACCGTGACCGCACTTCTGTCAATCTCAATGAAAATATGGACAGTCTTGTACCTGGTTCTAAGATTGCCGATATGCCGACTGGCTGGATTTGTGGGCAGACGGCACGAGACTTTGTGAAGACCAAGACAGGAAGGAATGACAGCATGGATATACAGGAGTCTGAGGAGTTCCAGACTTCCAAATTCTTCTGCAAGACCAATTTTGATATGGTGGAGATTTCGAGAGAAGAAGCCGACTATGCCAATTATCCCATTCCTCAGTTCTATCATTTCGACTCCCCAGAGGTGCGGGAGCGTATCTTGTATTCAAATTTTCTTCAAGTCAATCAAGATGTGAAGGACATGATTAAGGAGATACAGGAGTTCAACAAAAAGTAAGATGAGCAAGGGAAGCCACCGCTATGATGACTTCCCTTGCCTCTTTTATGCGCTCATGTGCATCTTCTGTCGGCTTACGGTTTTCTTTGGCAAAGCCCATCCTCTTTGCTTGGCAACCTCATCGTTAAACTTATACCACACATCTTTGTCAAGAAACTCAAAGTGCATAGTTGAAAAAGTCGAATCCCCAATATTGCAAGTATGTTAAAGAAATAGATAATACACAATAGGTCGTTCTTGAAGTATGAATAGAACTCTTGTTTGTCCTCATAAGAAATCATTTGATCTCAAACCATGAAAAAAACTAAAACCACTAATTGATGCACCATCTATTTTTTGCTATGATCGTTATGGTGTGGGCTGTCATGCTCATCATTCGTCATTACCCAGTCAAATTTCTTCACCCACCTCCAGACGGTGACGCGCGAGAGGTTGGTCATGCCCTGTATCTGGGGGTTGGACAGGCCGATGCGCATGAGGTAGCACACCTTCATCTTCTGCTCTGTCATTTCGCGTCCCAGTTCAGCCGACACCCTGCCATGGAACGTCGGGTAAAGCTGGTCGACCGCCTGGAAGAGCTGCTTCCAGTCCGCTTCGCTCATGTCTTTCCTGCCTGCCGAAGATTGCCTGATGGCATAGATGACGTCTTCCGCCTTGCCCTCCAGCTCGGACTGGTGCAGCAGTTTGATGAAGGTCCTGTTCTGTTCCATCTTATCCGACAGCTGCCGCTCTTTTTCTTTCAGGGTCTCTTCATATCCAGACAGTTCAGCACTGACCCGCTGGAGCTCGCCTTTCACGTTGATGAGCTCATCTGTTGTCCTCTCTAATGATCTCCTCGATTTCTCCAGGTCTTTTTCCCTCTGTTCAATGTCCTTGCGGAGCAGCTTTTCGTCATCCGACATCTGCTGCAATTCCGCCGAGAGCGACAACACTTCCTGCAGATGCCTGTTTCGCCTCCTGATATAAAGGATATAGGCGGCGCTTGCCAGCATTATTGCTGCCAATGCGACAAAAACAAGAGAATTCTTATATTTCTTTTTCTCGTCCTTCAGTTTTTGTTCTTTCTTTTGGTCCAGATGATACTGGAACTCATTGTTTACCGTTGCCGCCAGCTCTTGTCTCCTCCCGAAATCCAATGAATCGCTCAGCCCCATATAGACCGTCGCAGACCGGTAGGCATTGCCCGCGTCTCCCAGTCTGTTGTATATCCGGAACAAGAGTTTCGATGCGTCATATTTATTATAGATGTCAGTCCCTTTGTCCAGCAGCAGGTTACAGTAAACGATGGCGGAGTCCGTCTTGCCGCATAACTCATAGTATTTGGCGAATGCCATACACGGAAAATCCGAAAACTCGCTTAACGGGTCTGTCTCCAGCATAGAAAAACAATCCCTTGCATTAGAGGCCTGCTTTAAAAGGGAATAGTCACAAAGCAGATAAAGAAGCTCATACTGGTGTCCTGAAGGATTGTTTGAACGCTTTATTTCATCGAAGGCGGCGTCAAAGGCTGTCCTGGCCTGCCGTTTATCGCCCCGGGCAAGCTGTGCCGTGCCAAGATGAAGGTATGGAAGGATAATGTCCTTGTTCATCCTCTTGGAAATCTCAAGCTCGTCTTGGGCCGCTTTGGCGGCAGCATCATAATTCTGGACTCTGTAGTAGAGGTCATTCAGATTTGAGTAAGCATTGCGCATCATTATCGAATCGCAGTCACTTCTGTTCTGTGCATATTCTATTGATTTAAGGAAAAACTCCAAAGACTGTGGAGTGTCTTGCAAATCACGGTAAACGCTTCCGGCATAGTAGAACACTTCCTGTT
>CAMZFV010000094.1 GCA_947306175.1 uncultured Prevotellaceae bacterium | reverse complement strand
GTGAGCGTGCTCGACGAGATGCAGATCAATAACATCAGCCGCTACCAGATCGACCGCATCAATGAGGTTGACTCAGCGATGATGATTCTGCTGTTGGGAAAGGAGCAAAATAAGTGATGTTGGATTAATGGATTTGTTTAATCTTTAAAGTAAAAGAAAACATTATGGCAAAAGAAGTTGATCTTTCATCGCGTGAATGGTGTGACCTTGTGTTTGAAGGCAAAAACAAGGACTTCGGTGCATATGTAATTCGTACCGAATCAACCAAACGTCACAATAAAGCTGTCCTGTGGACCATTATCGGTGCCATTATCTTCGGTATGCTTGCTTGGGGTATTGCTTCAGCCAACAGGTATTTCGAGGAGAAGAGGCTCCGCGAGCAAGGCGAACAGGAAGAAGTGCTCATCGACATGACTCAGGAAGCCGAAGAGCCCGAACCCGAGCAGGAACGTCTCGAACAACCCAAGCCCGAAGTGCTCCCCGAAGAGGTACTGAAGTCGGTTAAGGTAACCGAGCTCCAGATCGTCGAGGACGACAAGGTGAAGAAGGAGGACGAGATCAAGACTCAGGACGAGTTGAAGGAGACCGAGACCGCCTTCGGTCAGAAGGATAACGAGAAAGGTACTGAGGACCGTAACGTTACCCGTACACTGAAGGAAGAGGTTGTCGTTGAGAAACCCGTTGAGAAACCCAAGGAGGTTAAGGAGGAAGTCTTCCGCTCAGTAGAGCAGATGCCCCAGTTCCCTGGTGGTGAAGCTGCTCTGATGAAGTACCTCCAGTCACACATCAACTACCCGCCCATGGCCGCCGAGAACAATGTTCAGGGTCGTGTCGTTGTGCAGTTCGTTGTTGACAAGACTGGTAAGGTAGGAGAAGTTAAGGTTGTCCGCTCGGTGGATAAGGATCTCGACAAGGAGGCCGTTCGCGTCTGCAAGTCGCTGCCCAAGTTCACTCCGGGTCGCCAGAATGGTCAGGCTGTGTCCGTATGGTACACGCTGCCCGTTACCTTCAAGCTCCAAGGTACCAACTAATCGACTTTCGGTTAATCCCGTATAGTAAAAGAGGTTGTGTCAGAATGACACAACCTCTTTTTTCGTATCATGCTGTAAAATCATTTGACAAATCCTCAGCTTGGGAAAGCAGGGGCTTTGTTCTGTAAAGAGGATTTGTTATCATTCATTGGTGTCTGGAAAAATTATTGGTGTCTGGGAAGAGGCTAAAAAACAAGGTGACCATTGTCTTTGCCTCCTTCTCAATCAATCTCAACATCAATAAAATAGGGTCATTTCAGTACCCCAAATTTCGAATTACCCCCAAATGACCTTTTTGTTTTGTAAAGTATTGATAATCAGTCTGCTGTGTTTGAAGGTATGACCATCAAATGTACGCCGTTTTTCATTGTTCTATAGTAATTTTGCAAGTGAGAGTTAGCCCGTTTTACTAACCTTAATCATGATTGATTTATTATGGTTACAGTTGGCAAAATCGATTTTAAAACAGATAAGCGTGACTATCTGAAAAGATATCACGACTGAATGAATACTGATTAATGGGCATTTGTTGAACTTTTAAAATTTTAGTATTATGGCAAAATCAGTTAATCTTTCATCGCGTGAATGGTGTGACCTTGTGTTTGAAGGAAAGAATAAGGACTTCGGTGCTTATGTAATCCGCACAGACTCTACTAAGCGTCACAATGTGGCTGTTCTGTGGACCCTTATTGGGGCCATTGTCTTCGGTTTGATCGCCTTCGGTTTCGTGAAGGCCAACCAGTATCTTGAGGAAAGGCGTCTTGCCAATTCGCAAGACATTACCGAGGTGCTCATTGATATGAGTCAGGAAGCTGAGGAACCTGAACCCGTACAGGAGCGTCTCGAAGAGCCCAAGCCTGAAGTGCTTCCTGAGGAAGTTCTTAAAACGATCAAGGTAACCGAGCTTCAAATCGTCGAGGACGAGAAGGTGAGCAAGGAAGACGAGATCGTGACTGTGGAAGAACGATTGGAATCCGATGCGGCTGCTGGACATTCAACAAATCTTGAGGGAACGACAGATTTGAATGTTACGCGGGAACGCAAGAACGAAATTGTTGTCGAGGAGAAAACGCCTGAAAAAGAAAAGCCACAGGAGAAGATCTTCACCGCTGTAGAGCAGATGCCCCAGTTCCCTGGTGGTGAGACTGCTCTGTTGAAGTACCTCCAGTCTCACATCAACTACCCGCCCATGGCCGCCGAGAACAATGTTCAGGGTCGTGTCGTAGTGCAGTTCGTTGTTGACAAGACTGGTAAGGTGGGTGACGTGAAGGTTGTCCGCTCGGTGGATAAGGACCTCGATAAGGAGGCCGCTCGCGTCTGTATGTCGCTGCCCAAGTTCACCCCGGGTCGCCAGAATGGTCAGGCTGTGGCCGTATGGTACACGCTGCCCGTAACTTTCAAACTCCAGGGTACCAACTAATCGAGAATTCGGTTAAATCTTAAAAAACCTGCCGCTCCAATACGGGCGGCAGGTTTTATTTTTGTAATATGGATTGTGTTCCTTATTTGTTCACCTGGAAGCGGTTCC
This sequence comes from uncultured Prevotellaceae bacterium, assembly GCA_947306175.1. Taxonomy (GTDB): domain Bacteria; phylum Bacteroidota; class Bacteroidia; order Bacteroidales; family Muribaculaceae; genus Sodaliphilus. The sequence continues at coordinate 4,038 of CAMZFV010000094.1, read as the reverse complement.
AGCCATCCTTGAGGTGGGCTACCACTTGGTTGGCGGCAGCAAGACCGGCATTGATGTTGGCCTCGGCGGTCTGGGCACCCATCTTCTTGGGGGTGAACAGTACGCGCTCGGGATACTTGGCCTCCAACTCATCGCCATTGGCGGGCTTCACATCAGCCACATAGCGGAAGTCGGGACGGCTCTCCATGGCCTCGGCCAGTCCAGCCTCGTCGATGACCTCCTTGCGGGCGGCATTGATGAGCACACCATTCTTGGGCAGCATCTCGATGAGGCGCTTGCCAACAGAACCGCGGGTCTCGTCGTTGGCTGGGATGTGCAGGCTCACGTACTGGTTCTCGCTGTACAGTTCCTCGACGCTGTGAACGGGGTGGATGCCGTCGGCCTCCATCACTTCGTCCTTCACCCAGGGGTCGAGGGCGCTGATCTTCATGCCGAAGCCCTTGGCGATGCGTGCCACGCAGCGGCCAACGGCGCCATAGGCATGGATACCCAGCGTCTTGCCCAGCAACTCGGTGCCCGAGGTGCCGTTATAGCGGTTACGGATCAAGGTGACGAGCATACCCATTACCAGCTCGGCAACGGCGTTACTGTTCTGGCCAGGAGTATTCATCACGCACACGCCGTGGGCGGTAGCCTCGGCCAGGTCGATGTTGTCATAACCTGCACCAGCGCGAACAACCACCTTCAACTGGGGAGCTGCGTCAAACACTTCCTTGTCCACCTTGTCGCTGCGCACGATCAGACCAGCGCAGTCGGCGATGGCGTTGATCATGTCCTGACGGGTGCCTTTTTCAACGAGTACCAGCTCATGGCCGGCGCCTTCAATCACTTCACGGATGCCCTGAACAGCTACGGGAGCAAAGGGCTTCTCGGTTGCAACTAAAATCTTCATGATTTGTCTTTAGAAATTAGTCTATTGAAATTAATGGTTCTTTTCAAATTCCTTCATGGCGTCAACAAGCACCTTCACGCTCTCCAGGGGAAGTGCGTTGTACAGCGATGCGCGGAAACCGCCCACTGAGCGGTGACCCTTGATGCCGACGATGCCCTTGCTGGTGGCGAAGTCCAGGAAGTCCTTCTCCAGCTCCTTGTACTCGGGCTTCATCACGAAGCAAACGTTCATGATAGAGCGGTCCTCGGGCTTAACGGTGCCCACAAACAGGCGGCTCGAGTCGATGGCGTCATAAAGCACGGCGGCCTTCTCCTCGTCGATGCGCTGCATCTCCTTGATACCGCCGATTTCCTTGTACCACTTCAGAGTCTGCAGAGCAGCATAGATGGGGAATACGGGAGGAGTGTTGAACATCGAACCCTTGTCCACGTGGGTCTTGTAGTTCACCATCGTGGGCAGCACGCGGTCAACCTTGCCCAGCACATCTTCCTTCACGATAACGAAGGTGACGCCGGCGGGGGCGATGTTCTTTTGTGCGCCACCATAGATGAGGTCATACTTCGACACGTCAACAGGACGTGAGAAGATATCGGATGACATATCTGCTACCATGCGAACGGGCACGTCATAGTCCTCGCGGATCTCGGTACCGTAGATAGTATTGTTGGTCGTGATGTGGAAGTAGTCAACATCGGTGGGAATCTCATAGCCCTTGGGAATGTAAGTATAGTTGTCCTCCTTAGAAGAACCGACAACCTCTACTTCGCCAATCAGCTTGGCCTCCTTGATGGCCTTGTTGGCCCATGTGCCGGTATCCAGGTAGGCAGCCTTGGTTTTCAGCAGGTTCATGGGAACCATGTAGAACTGAGTGCTGGCACCACCGCCCAGGAACAATACCTTGTAACCCTCGGGGATGTCGAGCAGTTCTTTGAATAGAGCCTCGGCCTCGTCAACGACAGCCTGGAACTCCTTGCTGCGGTGAGAAATTTCAAGAATCGACAGACCAGTGCCTGCAAAGTCACGAATTGCGTCAACGCACTTGTCCAGCGTGTACTGGCTCAGGATTGACGGTCCAGCATAAAAATTATGTTTCTTCATAATGCGTTTAATGAAATTAGAAGTTATAAAATATATTAATGTTAATGATGTCTCGGTTAGGTGTCTTTTTTTGACTGTGACAAAGTTACGGCTTTTTTTTCATTGTCGCAATACCTAAGCAAAAAACACGATTTTTGGCATTTTGTCAATTTGTAGCCTAATCCAGCGGTTTCGTGACTAATTCGGTGCTGAAAATCGGGGGTTTAGTGACAGATTGTCCATTCTCGACATTTTTTGTGGCAAAAGTTTTTTTCGCCTTTTTTGGCTTTTTTCACAGACAATGAAAAAAAACTGAAAAACCGCTCCAAAATTATTTGGAATTGGAAAAAAAGCCGTAAATTTGTGACGCTTTTTGAAGACGCCTGCGACCCTTTCGCGGTGTCAGATAAATGAAGACGTTTAATTAATTTTTTATAGTTTTTTTCTAATTAACAACTTTTTGTATTATTATCATGAACGTTGAGAAAATTATGGCCGACCTGGAGGCTAAACACCCAGGCGAATCTGAGTATCTGCAGGCTGTACGCGAAGTCCTTGAGTCCATCGAGGAGGTTTATAACCAGCATCCCGAGTTTGAGAAAGCTAAGATCGTTGAGCGCATGGTTGAGCCCGAGCGCATCTTCACTTTCCGTGTAACCTGGATCGACGATAAGGGTGAGGTTCAGACCAACCTCGGTTATCGTGTACAGTTCAACAGCGCTATTGGCCCGTACAAGGGTGGTTTGCGTTTCCACAAGGCCGTTACTCCCTCAATGCTGAAGTTCTTAGGTTTCGAGCAGACTTTCAAGAACGCTCTCACCACTCTGCCCATGGGCGGTGGTAAGGGTGGATCTGACTTCGACCCCGTTGGCAAGAGCGACGCCGAGATCATGCGTTTCTGCCAGGCCTTCATGCTTGAGCTCCGTCACAACATCGGTCCCGACCAGGACGTTCCCGCTGGTGACGTTGGTGTTGGTGGCCGTGAGATTGGTTACCTCAATGGTATGTATCAGAAGCTGGCTCGCCGCTATCACACTGGCGTGCTCACCGGCAAGGGCGAGACTTGGGGTGGTTCTATCCTTCGTCCCGAGGCTACCGGTTATGGCGCTCTCTATTTCACCGAGCACCTGCTCCATAAGGCTGGCAAGGACATCAAGGGCAAGAAGGTGGCTCTCTCTGGCTTCGGTAACGTAGCTTGGGGTGCTTCCAAGAAGGCCGTTGAACTCGGTGCTAAGGTGGTTGCCATTTCTGGCCCCGACGGCGTTTGCGAGATCCCCGAGGGTATCACTCCCGAGATGATCGACTATATGCTCGACATGCGTGCCTCCAACCGCAACAAGGTTGAGGACATGGCCACCAAGTTCCCCGAGAAGGCTAAGTTCACCGCTGGTAAGAAGGCTTGGAGCGTTCCTTGCGACATCGCTCTGCCCTGCGCATTCCAGAATGAGCTCAGCGAGGACGACGCTAAGGAGCTGAAGGCTAACGGCTGCTGGTGCTGCTGCGAGGTTTCCAACATGGGTTGCCAGCCCGGCGCTATCCACTTCTTCCAGAAGAACGGCGTGCTCTTCGCTCCCGGTAAGGCTGTCAACGCTGGTGGTGTAGCTACCTCTGGTCTCGAGATGACCCAGAACGCTGCTCACCTCAGCTGGTCGGCTAAGGAAGTTGACGAGAAGCTCCACTGGATCATGGAGAACATCCACGAGCAGTGCGTGAAGTTCGGTACTCAGCCCGACGGCACCATCGACTACGTGAAGGGCGCTAACATCGCTGGCTTCATGAAGGTCGCTCAGGCAATGCTCGAGCAGGGCGTTATCTAATCCCCGCTCCGGTTTGCTCAACTAACCAAGTACCTGACAAGGCAGGTTGCCATCAACGGCAACCTGCCTTTCGTTTAATACCTCTCTATTCCTCCCGTCTCTTCCGTGAATCCGCCCCTCAATTAAATTAAATTACCATTTTTCCCACTTGCTATTTTAAAACTTTGTGTATCTTTGCAGATTGGAATAATTTCATAATCTATGAGCGAAAACGAAAAATTAATTCAATCTATCATCGAAGCAATTCAGGAA
>CAMZFV010000093.1 GCA_947306175.1 uncultured Prevotellaceae bacterium | reverse complement strand
CGATGGGGAAGTTGTACTTGATATAGACGTTGCGCAGGTCGTTGTAGTAGGTGCTATCCTTGGTCAATGCGTTGACCATATAAGCCTTGAACTCGTCCTGGAACGTCGAGGGATAGTAATTATCAAACTTCTCCTGATCCCACTCCTCGGGATTCACCCATACCACGGGGGCCAGGGTGCGCGAGGTGGGGAAACTGTCGGTCAAAACATACTCGTATCCGTCCCACTCAGCCTTGCTATGGGGATAGGTGGCAACCATCTGACTGGAGCGCACCGTGTCGGTCAGGGAGTAGTTCTTGGTGTAAGCAAGCGAGGTCGTCAACTTGCTGGTCGCCGTGGCGGTCTGCTGGCGCTTGATGAGGCACCACACCTCGCTGTGGTCAATCGCTTTCTCGGCCGTGGTATAGTACTTGCCCTTGAAAGTGGCATAGCGTCCCGCCTTGACCACAGTCGAACCTTGTTCCCAGTCCACCGTGGGTAGCATCTGACCGAGTTCGCCGTTGTCGGCAAACGGGTCATGTATCGCACACGAGGTGGTGAGCAACGCTACCAGAGCTATCAGTCCATATATTTTATATCGTTTCATAATAATTGTCAATTATTATCTATTAACTATTATCTGTTATCTACTCTTGGGTCAACGAGGTGACTTCACCGTAGGCATGAGCCCAAATCATGGGTTCCTGCAACCATTTGTAGTTCTTGTAGGCACCCAGACGCTCGAGTTCCTGACGGTTGTATTTTTCCTCGGTCTCGGGGTCATAATTGATGCGCTGGATCCAGGTGTTCTCCTTCTGCTCCTCGGTCAGGCCGTCAATCCAGTAGGCTGAATAGAGGTTATAGGGACGACGCAGGGTCGGATAAACGATTTCCTGGTTGTCACCGATGCCGTAGTGGTTACGGTTGTTACTGTAATGGTAACGGCGCATGTCGGTCCACTGCTCGGGCTGGAGATACATGGCTATATACTTCTGCTGCATCAGGTCGCTCAATGAGAACTCGCTGGGGTTGAAGAACCAGTGCTTGTTACCGCGGTCAGTGACCTTGTGCACGGCAGGGGTCCTGCCGGAGCCACGGTAATAATCCTCATTGTCGAGGAATGCGGCAATCTGGGCCTCCCAGTACTCGGCAGGCTGGTAACCGGGCTTGCCTCCTGCTACGGAGTTGCCGGGATACTTGTTGTCGGTGCTCGCATTGTAGTTCTCGTTGGGATAAATGCGCAGGAAGGCAGCAAGATGGCGCTGAATGTTCCACTGTGTGGCTTCGCGGGCCAGTTCGCAAGCCTCGGTTTTCTTGCCCATCCAGTACAAGGCCTCTGCCTTGATGAAGTAGAGTTCCTCCATCGTGAAGATGGGATTGTAGGCATCGGCAGCACCTGCATAGGCGCCCATGTACAGGTTGGGATAGTTGGCAATCTTGTAGGACGTACCCATACCGATGTTGTTCTCCAGGTAACGCATCTTGATGCGTTCGCTGGTTACCGAAGCACTGGCAGGTCCCGTGCGGGCAATCATCAGCAGGCCGCAGCGTGGGTCGTTGGCAAAGCCGTCATGAGCACCCTCAGCATTGAACATGCCGCAGGTCATCTCGTTATCGGGCTTGCTGATACCCATCAGGTCCACCATGAAGAATTTGCTCGGGATCGCGCTACCCAACAGGTTGCCACGCGACTCCCAAGAGTTGATCACGGGCTGGGCGACACTCCAAACAGCGTTCTGCGTACCCGTTCCACCGTCCCAGTAATAACGCGGCTCGTTGCCGAACCATGGGTCACGGCCACCCTGGTAGTCAAACATGTCACCCTTGCGCCACTGGTTGATGGCGGCATCGGCAGCGTCGATAATCTTCTGGCACATCGCGGGGCTGCGGTCCACATTGGGGATGTTGCGCAGCAGCAGGCGGGCCTTTACGGCCAGCACCAGACCTTTCCACTTCTCCAAGTCACCGCCATAGACGCGGTCTTCCTTGGCTGTGAGCGGCTGGTTGTCAGGACTGTTGACAATGGCGGGGTCCTCATACATCTTGATGAGGTCTTCGCACTCCTGCATCATCCAGGCATATACTGATGTTTGGGTGTCATAGGTGGGAGCGATGCTCTGATAGGCCTCGCTGCGGGGGATGTCGCCAAAGGCATCAGTTGTCAATTGGGTGGACATCAGCATAATGGTGCGGCCTATTAATTCGTAGTTGGGCGAATTGATGGCTTTGGAGTTGTTCACCAGATTGACGGTGTTCTTGCCGATGTCATAGAAATGGCGGCGCCACATCGGGTGGCGGTTCATCGTCAGCATCTCCCACTCGCACTTGTAGCTGTAGGCACCCACCGAACTCTTGCCGCCAGTGGTAAGCATTTGGGAGAAGTAGGCGTAGTATTCGCTGTGGTCATAAACAATCTGCTGGGCGTAATAGATGATGACGGGCAGGCCGTCCTTGGCATCGATCACATGGGCCCTGTCGGGGTTGACGTTATCGTCGAGGACATCGTTACAGCTCACCGACACCAGGCCAACCAGCATCAATAATGCTAAAAATTTGATCTTTTTCATAGTCGTTGGCCTTTTAGAATGTTGCTTTAAGCGTGAAATTGAAACTGCGCGTGCTGGGCACGTTGTAATTGTCGATGCCGGCGCTACCGGTACCGCCTGAAGTGGCAGCAAGCACGGCGGGGTCATTGCCGCGGTACTTGGTCAACAGGAACAGGTTGCGTGCAGTAGCCGTCAACGACAAGCCCTTGACGGGCCAGGTGCGCTTGAAGTGCTTGCCGAAGTCATAGCTCAGCGTCACATAACTCAAGCGGATATAGGAACCGTCCTCGATAAAGTTGGACGATACAGTCGAGTAATAGGTGTTGATGAAATATGAGTCAAGCACGATAGGCGTCGTGTTCTTGACATAGGTCGTCGTTCCATCGGGGCCGGGGACAGCCTGCACACCGTCGATGATGTACTCGCGGTTGCGATACCTGTCATAGAGGCTGCTCATGCCGTTGGTGATCTGGCTGCGGCCAGTCACGTTGACCACGTCACCGCCCTTGCGGCCGTCGAACAGGAACGACAGCGTGGCGTTCTTGTAACGCAAAGTGCTGCCGATACCCAGCAGCCAGTCGGGCTCACGGTTACCGATGTAAAGGCCCTTGGCGGCATCGATGATGGGATAACCGTTCTCGTCACACACGACACGGCCTTCGGGGTCGCGCACGTAGTCCTTACCCGAGATACCCGTCGATGACTCATGCAGGCGGGCAACAGGGAAGATGTCGCCATACTGGGTGCCCTGGATTTCGGTCAACTCGTTGGGCAGGTAGAGCACCTTGCTGCGGTTGAACGAGAAGTTGGCCAGAGCGGTCCATGAGAAGTCACTGGCCTTGATGAGGTCCTGATTCAACGAGATTTCCATACCATGATTCTTCAAGCTACCCTCGTTGCGGGTCTGGAGAATCACACCCGAGGCGGGCGACACGCGCACCGTCACAATCTGGTTATCGACCGTGGTCGAGTAGTAGGCAATGTCGAGACGTGTCCAGTTGTGGAAGAAGCGAAGGTCGGCGCCAATCTCCCACGACTTGGTCATCTCGGGAACAAGGTCAACGGCACGCGATGTGGTAGGATCCACACCATAGCCACCATCGGGGAAGAGGGTCCACTGCTTGTAGGTGTCGGTGAACAGGAAGGCCTGGCAGTCTTTACCCACCTTGGCCCAGTTGCCACGCAACTTGCCATAACTGAACCAATCGTTGCTCAGGTTAAACAGTTCGCTGAAGATGACACCGGCGGTGACCGACGGATAGAAGAATGTCGTCTGCGTGGACTGCCTCAAGGTCGATGAGCCGTCCATTCGGGCGGTAGCCGAAATCTGGGCCATGCCCTTGTAGTCAAATCGCAGTTCACCGAAGTGTCCGTAGATGTTCCTCTTGCTGTGGTAGAGCGTGGGATGGTTGCTGATGAGCAGGTCACCGTTAGTGAAGTCGGTGTTGTTGAAGCTGTAGAACTCACCACCCAGCTGGAAGTGCTCGTTATACATCGAGGCTTCCACTCCACGTGTTTCCTTGTATTCCAGACCATAGAGAGCACTTACCGTATAGTCCTCGGCGAAGGTGTGCTGATAGGTGGTCAGGAACTGCATGTTAAGCAATGAGCCACGTGAGGGCTGGAAACTGTATGAACCGAATTTGGACTGCATGTCCGAAAGCTTGGTCTGCACATCATCGGCCATGGGATCGACCAGGTCGCCGTCATAGATGCGGGGCACAGTATAGGAGTCATACATCGAGTAGCTCTTGTCATAGCCCATCTTGCCGGTGAACACCAGGTTCTTAATCGGTTCATAACTGATTTGGCCATTGATGACGAAGCGGTTGCCTTCGGTCTGGCTCCAGTCCATGTAACGGCCAAAATAGGGCGACACGGCACCATTGATGCGCTCGGTGTCGAGCAGGTTCTCCCAGTGGTCATAGTAGGCCCACCAGTTCACGTGGCCCTCCAGGGTGCGGTAATCGCTCATGTCCTTGTTGATACCCCAGTTGTAGATGGTGGACATCGAGTTGCCGAAGCCGCGCGACTTGCGGTTCATGAAGTTGGCGCTCAACTGCACCGTCACTTTATCGCTGGGTTTGTATATGCCCTTGATGAGGGCATTTACCTGTTTGCGGTAGTCCTTGGGGACAATACCCTGATTGTCATAGTAAGACACCGAAGCATAAGAGGAGAACTTCTCGGAACCACCGCTCACGCTCACGTCATACTTCTGGAGAATACCGGTCTTGAGGAAATCCTTCAAGTTGTTGTAATAGGTGTCATTCTCGTTCATGTAGGGGCCCCAGCCGCCGCTGCCCATGTTTTCCTTGTACATACCCTTGGCACCGGGGATAAAGGTGCTCTGAATCTTGGGCAATCGGTAGGGAGTGTTCAACTCGAGTGAGGCCGAAGCCGAGACAGTGACCTCGCCATTGGTACCGCCGCTTTTGGTGGTGACCATGATGACGCCGTTTGCCGCCTCCTGGCCATAAAGGGCCGATGCGGCAGCACCCTTCAGCACCGTAATGTTGTCGATGTCGTTGGGATTCATGTCGGCGAGCGTTGAAGCACCACCGCGAATGGCCATACCATCAATGATAATCAGCGGCTCGTTGTTCATCGAGTTGTTCATTGACGAGATGGCGCGGATGATGACCTGGGTTGAGGAGTTGGGCGAACTGCCGCCGGTGCTTACCTGCAGACCGGCGATCTTGCCCTGCAGCGAGTTGGCGAAGTTGGTGGAACCGCCAGCGGTCACCTGTTCCTCGTCGAGGGACTGAACGGCAAAGTTCAGTTTCTTCTTCTCCTGGGTCTGGCCCATGGCGGTCACCACGACCTCGCCCAGCACTTGAGCATTGTCTTCGAGCGCAATTTTGACCTCGGTCTGTCCCGGGGCGATCTTCACGCTCTTGGGATTCATGCCCACGTAGCTCACGTCGAGCACGTCGCCGTCGTTAGCCTCAATCGAGAAACGGCCGTCGAAGTCGGTCGCCGTGCCGCGCGTTGTGCCGTGCACCTTGACCGACGCGCCGATAATCGGCTCGCCGTCGCTCGACTGCGTCACCACGCCTGTCACCACACGGGCCAGTCCCGGCAGCGACAAGAGGCTCAACAGCAGTAGCAATAGTAACTGTTTTCTCATTTTAAAATTAGGTTTATTGATTAGGTAATGATGATGTCAAAAGTTATTTTGCGATTGAACTACAAACTTACACATTATTTTTCAATCATAATATACATTGCCCGTTTTTAACACTCAAAATTCAATATTTTTTATATTTAACAACAATTTTTCAACATTTTTTACAAATAAATGCTGATAACAAAGACAATAAGTACAATAAACACAAGCATGCTTTGATGGCGCATCTCATGATGCGCAGCATTGTATTTATTGTACTTATTGTCTTCTCTTTATCTGTTGTCGTGTGGTTATTTGAACAGGTAGGTCGTCACGCTCTCGTGGTTCAGATAGAAGGCCTTGGCCTTGATGACCTGAGGCTGGTTCTTGAGGGTGACGGGTGCAGTCCAGCGCTTCGAGTCGATAGTAGGCTCGCTGCCGTCGAGGGTGTAAGTCACCAGTTCGTCGGGATACTGGGTGTTGATGAGCAATTTGCCGTCAACCACCTTGATGCCCGGAGGACCTACGCGGAAGTTGTAGCCCATGCCGAGCATCAGCGGCAACTCGCGGGTACCGATCTTGAGGTTATACTGGTGACGTACTTCGTTGTAGTTCTTAACGTCCGTCAGGTCTTTGCTCCACTCGGGCACGGCATTCCAGGCACGCTCGCTGACGCCCATCATCTTGGGCAGAACCAGGTACTGCACCTGGTCGAAACTGCGCAGGGTCTCACCCCACAACTGGGCTTGTACGCCGATGATGTTCTGGGGCTTCTCCAATTTGACTTTGCCGTCGCCATTGGTGGTGATGTTGATGGGAGTGCCGTCAACGGCGGTGCGGGCAGTGGCATATATGTTGGTGGGCAGGGCGCTCCAGGAGTCAAACTCGTCAACCTTGCCGCCCCAGTGCAGTCCCTGCTCGTTCTGGTGCCAGCTGTAGCCCATGTCCATGTAGAAGTTGGTCACGT
>CAMZFV010000092.1 GCA_947306175.1 uncultured Prevotellaceae bacterium | reverse complement strand
TGTCTAACAGACAATTATTTTTTAACACCAAAAACGGTGACGAAGTCAGGAAAGACATAAATTAAAGAAATTGTGGAAAAGGGTGATTGCCCCTTTTCCACAATTTCTTTCTTATCCAATGACTGTGGTTTACTCCTCCACAAAGGACTTTAATTCATATAAGGCAGGGGTTGCACGACCCGTCTCGTGATTCCACAAGCCAGCGTTGTACCAGTTGTCGTTGACATGCAACTGGCTCCAGTAGCTTCCGCCCAAGCCGTACTCATTAGCCTCGGGGAACCACCAGAAGAGGCCCTTCATACGGTGATAGCGCTTGAGCGTGTTGATGAGATCCACAGTGAACTGACGTTGTCCCTCAAGGGTCAAAGGCCATGTTGACGAGAAATCCAGATCGCCCACCTTGTAGTGATAACTGTAGCCCGTCTCGACAATCATGATATCCTTATCCTGGAACGAGTTGCTAACGCTATTAAGTGCGGCCGTCAATGTCGAGAGGTCCCCATGGAAGTAAGGATAATAACTCAACCCGATGATGTCATAGTCTACCTGTTTGCTCTTCATCTGATTATAGAAGTTGAACAGAATATTGAGTTTTGCGACACGTTCGGTGTGTAAGATAATCTTTGCCTTTGGGCACACCTCACGGCAGGCACGTCCTGCGGCCTTGAGTTGGCGGGTAAATCGGTCCCAATTGGTCTCGTCACCCACATAGCACTTCTTAAGGTTGGCCGCGGGGGTTCCAACTGGACCCCACAACATGCCATAACTGATCTCGTTACCCGTTTGGATATAGTCGGGCGTTGCGCCGGCGTCCTTGAGGGCAAGCAGACAGTCTCGGGTGTATTCATACACCTTTTGCTCCAATTGCTCATCATCCAGATTGGCCCACTCGGCGGGCGTGTATTGCTTCACGGGGTCAGCCCAGCTGTCACTATAGTGGAAGTCTAGCATGAACTGCATACCAGCAGCTTTGATGCGGGCACCCAGTACCTTAACCGTATCCAAATTCTGGATAACACCCTGTCCCCTATCGGTCGATGAAGCATTCTCGGGATTGACAAACAAGCGTACTCGCGCCGCGTTCCATCCCTGCTGCTTAGTCCAGGTGATAACGTCATTGATGATCTGCCCGTTCCTGTCATAATAGTGGGCATTGCTGATGTTGTAGCGCAAGGCCATCTTCTGGTGCGCCTCATACTTGGTCAACATCGAGATGTCGCCACCCACCACGGGGCCGTTGTACGGTTCTTCCTCGTCACCGCCCAGGATACAATCAATCACCGCATTGATATCGGCGATGTTGATCTCACCATCACCATTCACATCACCCTTGATATCATCATTACTGGTGAGAATCATGTCGATCAGGGCATTGATATCGGCGATATTCACCTCACCGTCACCATTCACGTCGCCATGAACAGCGGCATTGGCGCCGAGTGTCGTCAACACCAGCGCCAATGTTAAGCAAAACAATCGATATATCGTGTTCATGAAAGAATCTTATTGCGTCAATATGATATCAATCACGGCATTGATGTCGGCAATGTTGATCTCACCATCACCATTCACATCGCCTGTATCGGAAGCATCGCCTGCGAGGATAAGGTCAATCAGGGCATTGATGTCAGCAATATTGATTTCGCCGTCACCGTTCACATCGCCAGGTTTATCATCATCAAGATAAGGCAGATATTGATCGGTCACATCCTGCACCTGATACTTGTTGGTCTGGGTAGTCACTTCGAAGAAGGAGGTCTTGTTCACATAGGTAACATCCTCGGTCTGGTGGCTTGAAGCCGAGGCACCGCCCTGGTTGAATACGAAGTTGATGTAATAGTCCTTTGAATTGACCATATAGGTATCATAGTAGAATTTGACACCGTGAACCACCTTGGTCTGAGTGATGGTCTCGCCAGGCCAACCGCCATTGGGAGAAGAGGTATTATCCCAAGAGAAGTAGTTGACTTGAGTCCAGTTGTTGGGTGCCACAGTGGGATCCATGAGGAATACGGTAATCTCGTAAGGTTCAAACGGTTTGTTGTCAACCACATAGTTGCGGGTGATGATGCCACTCACAGCGCCATTGATGAGCAGACCCACCTTGAGGGTGCAATTGCCCGTAATGGTGATGCTTGAGCCATCGGTAACCTTTGTGCCCTTGCTTGCCGTGGGCGTGCTGCCGTCGAGGGTGTAGACGAGCTGGGCGCCATCGGTCTGGCTCACAGCCGTCAGCGTTACAGTGAAGGTGTCGTCATACTCGCCACTGGGCTTGCTGGCCCATGCGGTTTCAGTGGATTTGCTCAACGCCAGACGATAGTTGGTGCCACTAGCCACAACAACAAAGGTGGCAGGGATCTGATAGGCAACGCTACCCATAGCGGCCAGCAACGCACCACGATCACCCATCGTGCGCTGCACATAATAGTTACTACCCTGGCTGTTGGCTAGGTTATAGGAAGTGCTGGTGTTGGTAATACCGGCCAACTGGCGGGCATAAATCATCTGTTTGATACTCTCCTTGTAGTCGATCCAGTGCTTGAGGAAGATACAGGGCGTACCAGGCATCGAGAGCAGGTAAGCGTTAGCTGCCTCGATATTGGTGCGGATGGGGTCCTGCTGGTTGTTGGCATCACGGTACTGGGTATCGTGGTTCTCAACAAAGGTCACAGCATAACGCTTGTAGTTGTTTTCCTGACAAAGGCCCTTATTGGTCGATGTGCCCAGGTTGGTCCACCTGCTATTGTTGGCAGCATCGCGGATGACATAGCGGAAGGGGAAATCGAATGCGGCACTCTGCACAACGCCATCCACCTTGGTACCATCGATCCAGTTCTTCACAGCCGTCTGGTTACCATCCCAATACTCACCCACCGAGAACTCAGTGCCTGAATAGGCATTATACATGCCCGTATAGGAAGCTGAGTAACCCTTGGTCATATCATAGCGGAAACCAGCATAACCCAGGTCATCAATCAGCATCTTGACGTAGGCCTTGACGATGTTCTGCACATTCTGGCTCTTGTGGTCCAGGTCGCGCATACCGCCCCAGTCCTCACCAGTGTCGTTGTTGGCGCTCAGTGATTTACCATTGCTGTTCGCCCATGTGAGCGTGGCTCCGCCATCGTCGTTACGGCAGATGTCGGTGGACAGCATTTTGTAGGTCACACCTTTATAGACCTCAACGGGGAAGGTCACCCAGTCGTTGATGGTCTTGCGGTGATTGACAACGACGTCGGCAATGGTGCCGATGCCCTTGCTCTTGTACGTGTTGATCAACGAGCGCAACTGCGACTCGGAACCAAAGGAACTGTTGTAGTTGGTGAACCAGTACAGGTCATCATAGCCCATCGACGTGCCTCCGCAGTTACCACTTTGAGGTATCCACACGAGCTTGAAGAATTCGGCCAGTTCATCTGCCTGAGCCTCCAACTTGGGCCAGCGGGACTCATTGAACGAATCCCAATAGAAGCCCTGCAGCATCACACCATCATACTTAGTCGGCCAGCCTTGCGCCATCATCAGCAAGGGCAGCATCATAACCAGTGCGGTAGTAAAAATCTTTTTCATAGCAAATATCATTTTGAATTGGTTATTCTTACCACAAAATTAATGCATGTCAAGCAAAAAGACAAGAAAACACACAAAATATTTTACTTGCAAACGATTGCGAAGCGGGGACGCGCCTCAAAAGACACGTCCCCGCCTATGGGAAATCGGAGAGACGCAAGATTTTGCGTCTCTAGATATCGACAAGTGATTACATCATGATGAAGTAGTACTTACCCAAGATGTCGTTGAACACAATCCTGTAGTTACCAGCCTCAACGGGGATGTTAGCGCCATTCTGTACGCCAACGCCTACGGGGAAGGTGGGACCACCCCAGTTCACTGCCCAACCACCGTTGGCAGCAAACTTGAGCTCGGTGTTCTCCTCGAAGGACATCACAGACATCCAGTCATGATTCTCAACCACGGTGCTCATGGCAGACATCAGCGTGCCACTGGGGTTCCAATCCTGGTAACCGCCAGGCATGCCCATCGTGCTGTAAACACCAACGGGGCCAGTGTAAGGCTCAATGGTCAGGGTCTCGGTGTTCATGTCGTAGGTAACCATATAGTAACCATCGGCAGAAACCTCAATGTTACCGCTGCTGCCATCGTTCTTCACGTAGGCACCATCAGCCATACCCCACTGCTCGTCCCAGTTGCCGGGCCTGTGGATGATCTTGAAGCCCTGTCCGGCGGGGAAGTAGCCAGCATAAGTCAATACCGAGAAGTCCTCGGCCTCGGTGTACATGGGAATCAATGCGGTGCCGATGTTGGCGGGATCATTGCCCCACGAACCGTCACCGATGCACGAACCCACGAGATACCACAAGTCGGGCACTGCGATGGGAGCGGGAACGACGGTAATCTCAAACGGCTCACTCATGATGGTGGTGGCGGTCACACCGTTGCTCATCACGCACTTCACCTGAGCAGAGAGTACACGAGCTTCAGGAGCCTTGCCATAGAGCGAAATCACGTATGCCTCCAAATCGGCGGCACTCATGGTGCCATCGTCATTCAGGGGGAACTCCTGGCCATTCAAGAAGATAGTATAAGTGGGAGCATAGGTCGTGTCATTGGTCGTTGGAGCAGTGATATTACATACCTTGACCAATTCCTCTGTCACCTCAGCAAAGTCAATCACGCCAGCAGGGCTTACCGAACCGGTGCCGAAGGTGATCATATCGGCCTGAGGAGTGCTCTGGGGTTCAGCCCAGTCCTTGAAATCCTCGGTACAGCTTGCCAGCAACAAGGCTGTAGCAGCAATATATAAAAACTTCTTCATTTTTTTATTCTTAGTTTTAAGTTGTAAGTTTTAAGTTGTAAGTAATAATACCTTAGCCTCATCCATTTTCAGGCGATAGTGACCATTCTTAAAACTAAAAACTTAAAACTTACAACTACATTATTAATTACTCAACAGGGGCAAAGGTGTAAGTGCCCAAGATATCGTTGAAGTATACATGGTAAGTGCCTGCGGCAACGGGAATGTTAGCGCCGCCCTGAGTACCTTGACCATAGGGGAATCCGCTTGCACCCCAGTTCACATCCCAACTATTGTCGGCAGCGAACTTGAGCTCGGTGTCATCGTAGGTCACATTCTTCAGGTACCAGTCATGATTCTCAACGCTGGTGCTCATGCCGTTCATAAAGTTGTCACCAGTGTTCCAATCCTGATATGCACCAGGCATAGAGATCTGGGTGTAAACACCAACAGTGCCCTCGTAAGGCTCAATGGTGAGTTCATCGGTTGCAGTGTTCAGGTGGATCATGTAGTAACCATCACCAGGAACACTAAGGTTGCCGCTACCACCGTCATTCTTGACGTAGCCAGCGTCGCCCATACCCCACTGGTCATCCCAGCTGCCGGGGTTCTTGATCAGCTTGAACTGCATGTCGGCAGTGAAGTAGCCCACATACTGAATCTCACCAGGCATGATACTGCCATCGGTGTCAAAGACGGGATACATCGGAATCAGACCGCCAGAGCCGACAGCGCCTGCGTCATTGTTCCAGTCGGCAGAGCCGATACCAGCACCAACGAGGTACCAGATTTCAACCTCTTCGCTAACCTCAGAGCTGAGGTCAACATAATAGGGGTTCACGTCAAGGTTAACCACATTGGAGTAAACCGTCTTAGCACCTGCGGTAATCGCACGACAGCGCACATACACAGTCTGCTTGGCGGGGACAGCGTCCTCGGCCCACTGGCAGATCCTGTTCAAAGCCTTATTCAGATCTTCTACATTCATATCGCCGCTGCAACCTGCAAAGACAGATTTCAATACAGCATAGTTAGCGATGGTCATACCGGTAGTGTCGGCAGCAGCCTCATCGGTCGAGACGGTCCACTCGTTGGTGGGAGACACCTCAAACTGATATTCACAAGCTGCGGGCCAGCCACCGAAATCGGGCTGCGACCAGCCAAAGGGGATGGCCACAGACTGCGCCAAGTCAACCAGCGTGTTCACGGGATTGTTGAGCGTGAACGAGGTGGGCTGCACCAGCGTGGGGTTGGAATCACGGTCATCCTCGCATGCAGTGAACACGAGAGCCATGCTCAGCAGCATCAGTGATGATAAAAATATCTTTTTCATATTCTTATTGTCATTTATTAAATGTTAGACATTGCGTTTGCATCAATAACCGGGATTCTGTTTCAGCTTGGAGTTAGCAATCAGGTCATCGGTGGGAATGGCAAACACGTTGCGGAATGCCTCGAAGTCACGGCCTGCATAAGCGCCGCCCTTCCATTGCCACTGGTAGTCGGTGTTGCCACCAAACTTACCAAAGCGGATCAGATCGACGCGACGGCGACCCTCGAAGTAGAACTCGCGGGCCCACTCGTCCAAAATCTGGTCGAGGGTGTAGCGGTTGCGCTGCAAAGCGTGGGCACGGCCACGGATAGCGTTGAGAGCTGCTACGGCATCGGCAGGAGCAACACCACCACTCATGCGAGTCAGAGCCTCGGCATAGGTCATGTAAGCCTCAGCCACACGCATGTAGAACAGGTGGGAATCAGCAAACGTATTATCACTGCCCCTGCTACCATCACACATGAAGTTGTTGAACTTGGCAACAGCGTAGCCATACTTGAAGTTGGACTCGTCCTCGACGTTGAGGTAACGACCCTCGGTCTCAAACAGAGCGCGGTCATCCTCAGCGGCCATGGCCAGAACGTAAGCGTGGCCCGAAGGAGCATCGTCATTGGGGAAGAACAGACGGATCAGCTCGGGACGTGCACGGTTGCCACCCCAAGTACTGTTGTTGTACAGACCATTGACCTCGGTCTCATCATAGGGGTTGGGATGCATATCGGCATCGGCAGTAGAGCAGATCAGGAAGTTGGTACCACCCCACGAGGTAGTGCGGGTACCATCTTGGATAACAGGGAAGATAGCCTCATAGGCAGCATCAGTCTTGCTGTTGTCACCCATGAAGAGCATCTGGTAAGCCGTGAACTGACGACCGTTGGCATCATAGCCTACGGTATGCAGCTTGTAGGGCGAATCCATCACCTTCTTGGCATAGTTCGCAGCCTCTTGCCAGCGGGGAGTACCAGTGTAAACCTCACTGTTCAGATACAGACGGGCCAGCAGCATCCAGGCAGCGGCCTTGTCGATGCGGCCATAACCTGCCTCACCATATTTCTTGGGCTTAGGATCATTCAGGATGTTGGAATTGTCGTCACCCTCGCCGATGATGGCCTTGAGCTCACTCTCGATAAACTCACACACCTGAGCACGGCTGTACTGCTCGGGATTATCACCCGAGATGGTGGTGGCAAAAGGAATGTTGCCAAAGGCATCAGTCAACAGATAGAACTGGAAGGCGCGCAGGAAGCGAACCTCGGCAGTCATCGTGGCATCATAGTCAGCAAAGACCTGCAGATACTGGTTGCAGAAGGTGATACCGATACACAGGCCATAGTAGTAGCCGCGCAGCATCGGGTGGCTGGCATCGTAGCTGTTGTGGCAGTAGGAAGGAATACCCTCATCACCCCAACCGCAGATGGCCTCGTCGGT
>CAMZFV010000091.1 GCA_947306175.1 uncultured Prevotellaceae bacterium | reverse complement strand
CTATCACATGCCTGCCCTGGGGAACCGCATCCCGCTCGGCAGGCATTTTTCTTTCAACAACCGAGTAATCTGAATTATCTGATCAGCACAATATAATTAATTGATAATCAATAATTGTGTTTCTTGTCTTTCTTGTCTTCTAAATAAGTCGCGCTGTATAGCATTGTAATTATTGTATTTATTGTCTTCCTTCTATTATGTGCGCGGATGCCAATTTAGATAAATTCGCGTAATTCGTAGTTTCTAATTAAGTGCGTGTCAGCCAACTAGAAACTAAGGACTAGGGACTAAATACTTTTTGTCATGGTGTTGGAACCCCCGTTGTTGTACCTTTGCAATGGAGGTCTTTGAAATGCGTTTAACATTCATTAATGATCGCGCACGCCCCCTTTTGTTTTGAACAGGACAAAACGCATCTTGAAAATCAACAAGTTACAAAATCAGCCGTAAAACCACCCCATTGCTTTTCGACAGTCGGAGCCAAATAAAAAAGTTGTCCCAATTAGTCCCTGAAGTTGTCCATGTTGTTTGAAAAAATGCGCGGATGCTCAGACAATTCAGAATAATCAGTTGTTTGAAAAAATGTTGTTTGAAAAATAGTTGTTAGGGTTGTTTGATAGGTGATTTGTAGAAGGTGATCCAGTTGGTGCAGTAGCGGGATTTGTCGGCTTTGGGGTGGATTTCGTGGGCTTTACCAGCACCGTCGCGCCACCAGGAGTGGTTCCATCCGGCGCCCATGTCCATGTAGAGGGCGTGGGTCGGGGCGAACTCCTCCAGCAGGGCTACAAAATTCTCATATTCCACCTTGTTGCGGCTATCGACGATGCACAGCTGCCCGTCTTTCTCGCACAGGGCGCGGTACTGGTTAACGCCGTCGCGCCACAGGGGGCAGATGCTCTCGCCGTTGTGGATGATGATGGCCTGGCCGAAGCCCATGCCGCCCGCCTCGGCGACGCTGTCGAGCAGTTCGTCATATTCGCCGTGAATGAATTCCCATGTCGTGTCGCTGAACCAGGCGAAGGCGCCGCTGTTATCCCTGCACTGGGCACCCGTGTAGCGCTTGCCGCCGCTCACGTGGTCCCCGTCGATGTTGCTGTGGGCAAACTCGTCGAGCAGTTCGTGGGTAAAGGCCGCTTCGGCACAAAAGATGACATTGGTATCCTGCTTGGACGGCATCTTCTTGCATACAAGATCGATACGGTCGAACAGCGGATAATACACGATAAGGCCATTGACAGTGGTATCGTCAATCATCACGGGCGAGCCTTCCATAGTGATGGCGTTTACATCTTTGTCCATAGTCGTCTGCTTGGATATCTTGGGGGTGCAGCAGCACAACAGCACTGCCGCCACTATTATCAATATATAATGAATAGACTTCATATTCTTTTTTTAAGGCATTAGGCTTTAGGTTTTAGGCTTTAGGATACTACCTAACACCTAATGCCTAACACCTAACACCTATTTTTTTTCGTCGGCAAAACGGTCGGGGTATTCCAGCGGCACACGCGGGCGGCGCATCGCACGGATGATGAGCCAGAGTCCCAACACGATGAAGGGGATGCTCAGCAGCTGACCTTGGTCGATGCCCCAGTTGGCGCGCATGGCGATTTCCCACGGCTCCTGCACGTTCTTGATGTACTCGATGAAGAAACGCGGCACGAAGATGCCCAGCATAAACACACCGAAGATGAGCCCTTCCCGCTCCTGGGCACGCCACCGCCAGTACATCACCATGCATAGGACAAAAGTCAGCAGGTAGAAGGCGGCCTCATAAATCTGCGTCGGGTGGCTGGGTGCCGTGAAAACGGGGTCGGCGCCATGCATCCACTGGCCCACGTTCTCCACGAAGCGGAATCCCCACGGCAGCGAGGTCTCGCCGCCATAGATCTCGTGGTTCATCAGGTTGCCGATGCGGATGAGCGCAGCGACAAGGCCCACAGGCACCACCAAGCGGTCCAAGGTCCAGAGCATGGGTTTGCGGGTGACATAGCGGCTATAGAGCCAGATGGCGATGATGATGCCCAGCGTGCCGCCGTGGCTGGCCAGTCCGCCTTCCCATATCTTGGGGATCTCGCCCAGGTGCTGACTGTAGTAGCTCCAGTCATAGAAGAAGACGTGGCCCAGTCGTGCGCCCACGATGGTCGCCACCACAACGTAGATGAACAGGCTGCCCACCCAGCTCTCTTTCGCGCCCTCGTGGCGGAAGATGCGGTAAACGATTTCGTAGCCCACCAGGAAGCCGATGGCGAACATCAGGCCGTACCACCGGACGGTGATGCTGCCGGCACTGAACAGATTAGGACTCGCAGTCCAAGTGATATAATCCAGTATCATTGTGAAGTTGATATCTTGTTAGCGGTGGCAAAGATACGTTTTTTTAATGAATAGATAATAGTTAACAGTGATTAGTTTCCTCTCGGTAAGTAATAAACTGAGAACTGAGAACTGACAAGTGAAAACTTATTCGTATTTTTGCAAAAAATTTGACTGTTATGGCAGAGAGCAATTTTATCGACTATGTGAAGATCCTGTGCCGCAGCGGCAAGGGTGGTGCGGGTTCGGCCCACCTGCATCGCGCCAAGTATGTCCCCAAGGGAGGTCCTGACGGTGGCGACGGCGGTCGTGGCGGCCACATTTTCCTGAAAGGCAACCGCAACCTGTGGACCCTCATCCACTTGAAGTACCAGCGTCACGTGTTCGCCACCGACGGCCAGTCGGGCGGCGAGAACCAGTGTACGGGCAAGGATGGCGAGGACCGTACCATCGAGGTGCCCTGTGGCACCGCGGTCTATGATGCCGAGACGGGGCAGTTCCTGTGTGACGTGACCGAGGACGGCCAGATTGTACGCCTGCTGCGTGGCGGACGCGGCGGCTTGGGTAACCAGCACTTCAAGACGGCGACACGGCAGACGCCACGTTTTGCACAACCTGGCGAGCAAGGTGTGGAAAAGGCTGTCATTTTGGAACTTAAACTGCTGGCCGACGTGGGTCTCGTGGGTTTCCCCAATGCGGGCAAATCCACCCTCTTGAGCGTCATCAGCGCCGCCAAACCCAAGATTGCCAATTACCCCTTCACGACGCTGGAGCCTAACCTGGGCATTGTGTCCTACCGTGGTCAGCAGTCGTTTGTCATGGCCGACATCCCCGGCATCATCGAGGGAGCCAGTGAGGGACGTGGCCTGGGGTTGCGTTTCCTGCGCCACATTGAGCGCAATGCCGTGCTGCTCTTTATGATACCTGCCGACAGCGACGACATCCGCAAGGAGTACGGCATCCTATGCCGTGAGTTGGAGACGTTTAACCCTGACCTAGTGGAGAAACCCCGTGTGCTGGCCATCACCAAGTGTGACATGCTCGACGAGGAACTCATCGAGCAGATGCGTCCCGAACTGCCCGAGGATATCCCCAGCGTGTTTATCTCAAGTGTGGCCCAGATGGGACTGACCGAACTGAAAGACCTGCTGTGGCGCACCATCAACGATGAGCGCAACCGCATCCCCGATACCTTGACCCACCATGACCTGGACGAGCGGCACCGCGAACAGGCCGAGGACGACTTCATCTTCGGCGCCGAGGACCTGGAGGACGAAGCCCCCGATGCCGGCGGCAAGATGGTGGACTCGGGTGGCAAGCAGTGGAGCGAGGAATACTGGGAAAGCGACTACGAGGACGAGAACAAGGACTTCCAAGTCGTTAGCGACGATTAAGAAAAAAGTGGTGTTCAAAACACCACTTTTTTAGTTTATAGTTTAAGGTTTATAGTTTAATGAAATCAGTTCCCTAAGCGATAGCTTCTAACCAGTTAGTAATGCATGCATTACTAACTTACTTCCCGTCATTGCTGAGGAGGAAGCGGCGCTTGGGTGCGATGGCGATCAGGTCCTCGTGGGTCAGCGGGGCGATGCGGTCGAGCATCGCGTGTAGGCGCTGGGCAATCTGATACTCCACAGGCTCGGTCTCAGGCACTTCCTGCAACAGGAGGCTCACACGTGACTTGATGGCCGAGAATTCAAATACCATCGAGGTGTTGAACCAGGCATCGGCGTGGCTGGCAAACGGCAGGATCCACAGGTGCTCACCCCTCAACACGCCCGGCCACCACTGTAGCGTCTGCAGGGCGGTGGCGCCACGGCTGTTGAAGTCGCGGTAGATGCGGCGCAGCAGGCGGTTATCGTGTTCCTCAAGCCCGGCTTTCTCGCCATAGTAGATGGTTGCTTGGGCGGTGACAAAGAGTTTGAATTTCAATTCTTCGGGGATGTCGGGTACCAGCTGCGGATTGAGGGCATGCAGACCTTCGAGGAACAACAGGCTGTTGCTCTCCAACTTGAGCGTGTTGCCGCGATAGGTGCGTTCGCCCTTGACGTAGTCGTAGGTGGGCATCGATACCTGGTCGCCGGCGAGCAGGCTGGAGACGTCACGACCCAGCTGCTTGATGTCCAAGCCGTAGAATGACTCGTAGTCGATGTTGCCGTTGGCATCAAGGGGCCTCTGATTGAGGTTGAGGAAATAGTTGTCAAGTGAAACGACGCACGGCTGGATGCCGTTGTCACGCAGCATGTGGTTGAGAAATCGTGATGTGGTCGTCTTGCCCGAGCACGACGGGCCTGCCACCAGCACCATGCGTAGTCCTTCCTGGCGGAAGCGGCGCGTGATTTCGGTGGTGATGCGTTCCAGGCGGCGGCTGTGCTGGAACTCATCCTCTGCGATGAGGTCGGGAGCATAGCCCTCGGAAATCACTTGGTTGAACAGCGAGATGCCGTCCTTGCCCTGTGCCTCCAAGTGCCGGATGTTACCACAAAATTCTTCCAGCGACATGTGGCCGCTGTGCTGGTTTTCTGCGCTTGCTGTAATGTCGGTCATCGGTTATTGAGTTATAGTTATTTATTTCTTTGGTTGGCTTTGTTTTATATAATTAAGCGGGCCTTATCGCACATCGCAATAAGGCCCGCATTTGTCGCTAGTAGTTGAAGCTGCTTCCGCCCAGGAATTCGCGCAACAAGCTCGTGCTGGGAATGTCTTTCTCGTCCAGCGGCTCGAAATAATTCAAGAATTTTATCAGACGGGTAGCCTCGGAATACTCGGGCGTATTGCTGGGCACCTGTTGCAGGATGGGTAGCGCGTGGTTCTTCATCGCTGCCAGTTCAAACAGCAGCGAGGAGTTGAACATCGCGTCGGCATTCTCGTGGAACGGCATGATCCACTTGTTCTCGCCACGACGCACGCTGGGCCAGCGCTGGATGGTCTGCAGTGCGCTGCTGCCACGGTACTTGTGGTCACGGATGATGCGGCGCAGCAGTCGGTTATCGTAGGTACCGATCCAGTTGTGGTCATCGATGCTCAGCGTCGTGAGTGCCGATACAAACAGGCGGAACTTCTGATTCTCGGGGATGAGTTTGGTCAACTCGGGGTTCAGACCGTGGATACCCTCCATGAGCAGGATGTCGCCGTCATTGAGCTTGAGCGTATTGCCCAGGTACTCGCGTTGTCCTGTCTTGAAATTATAGGTGGGCATCGCTACCTCCTTGCCAGCCAGCAGGTCGGTCACGTCCTTGTTGAACTGCTCCAGGTCGAGGGCGTAGAGTGACTCGTAGTCATAGTCCCCATTCTCGTCGCGCGGCGTGCGGTCACGGTTGATGAAGTAGTTATCAAGTTCAACAACCTTTGGTACAATGCAGTTGGTAATCAACTGGATAGCCAATCGCTTGGACGACGTGGTCTTGCCACTCGATGACGGACCGGCGATGAGCACCACGCGTGCGCCGCCCTCGTGGTAACGGCGGGTGATCTCGTCGGCAATCTGGATGAAGTGCTTGTTGTGGAGTGCTTCCACCACGTTGATGAGCAAGGGGGCGTAGCCAGCTTTGATGGCATGGTTCAGCTCGCCCACATCACCCAGATGGATGATTTTGTTGAAGTTGATGTAGTCGGTGAACGCTTGGAACAGCTTGGGCTGCGGTGTCCACTGGGCTACTTGGGTGATATCATTGCGGTCGGGACCCAGCAGGAGCATTCCCTCCTCGTAGGGGATGAGGTCAAACACCTTGAGCATCCCTGTCGAGGGGACTAATGGTCCGTAGAAGCTGTCGATGATGTTATCGAGCTTGTAATAGACGGTATATAGCTGGTTGATGCCCTCCAGGATGCGCACCTTGTCCTTGAGGCCCTGCTTGCGGAACATCTCGATGACGTCGCTGGTAAGGCGCTCGCGGCGAATGAAGGGCAGATCGGCCTCAATGATTTCAGCCATGCGCTGCTTGAGCTGCTCGATAATCTCGGGCGTCAGGAATTTCTCCTCGTGCTTGATTTGGCAATAATGGCCGTTGCTGATGCTGTGCTGGATGCACAGGCGCTTGCCGGGATACAGGTCGTTGAGCGCCTTGTAGAGCACCATGCACAGTGAGCGTGTGAATACGCGATAGCCATTGTTACTAGTGATATCGATAAACTCAACGTGCTTGGGCGCAAAGACGGGGTAATGCAGATCTTCCACCTTGTTATTGACCAGCACACACACGGCTTCACCCTTCAGGCCCAGGCGGCCCTTGATGGTGTCGTACAGGTCGATCAACGCCTCACCGCCTTCGATATCGATATACTCGTTAGTATTCTTGCAGAACACCTTGAGTTCAACGTACCTTTTCATGACAATCAAGTACTACCTTATGGTTTATGGGGTGCAAATGTAGTAAAAAATCATGAAAACCGATGAGAAAAAGATACAATCGTCCTTGAAAACAAGTAAAAAAGCGTTTTTTTTGTTTATTTTGGCAATAGTTGTGAATTGAATTGTTTAATTTTGATGCCGATAGTTATAACAAATAATAGATACATAGATAATGATAACAGATAAAATATTTGGAATATGAAAGTAAAATTTTTGATTATGGCTATGATGATTGTTGGATCCCTGTGCGGTTGTTCGGCACAGGATGGAGAGCCTGCAGAGGAGGGTTGTGATGTGTTTAAGACCCCGACAGGCACGACTGTAAAAATGTACTGCATCAAGCACGGTAGCTTGAGGATGCAGGTGGGTGACAAGTGGATTTATGTCGATCCCGTGACCAAGGCGGTGAAGCCCGAAACGGACTACTCTACCCTGCCCAAGGCTGACTACATCCTGGTGACCCACGAGCACTTTGACCACCTGGACTCGGTGGCCATCAACCAATTGACTAAGGAGGGCACCGTGCTCATCACCAATGCCCGCTGCCACGAAATCTTGGGCGGTAAGGGCGATGTGATGGCCAATGGCGACACCCGCATCCTGCCTGGGGACTGGACGATAGATGCCGTTCCCGCCTACAACATTTCGCCCGAGAAGCTCAAGTTCCACCCCAAGGGCCGCGATAACGGCTTTGTGCTCACCCTCGAGGGTATGCGCATCTACATTGCCGGCGATACTGAGGACATTCCCGAGATGGGCACCATCAAGGACATTGACGTAGCCTTCCTACCCTGCAACCTGCCCTACACGATGTCGCCCGAGCAATGCTCACAAGCTGCCATGATGATTAAACCCGCTGTGCTGTTCCCCTATCACTATGGTGAGACCGACATCCAGCGCTTGGTGAAACTGCTAGACGGCAGCGGCATCGACGTCCGCATCCGCAACTACCAGTAAGGCATTAGGTTAACGTCTGCATATTTTATGTCTCACGCTTAGCCGTTAAGTATTTATAATCGCCTTTCGGATGAGGAATTAAGCAAATTCATTGCTGTCCACTAAAAATTGTGGACGGTTAATAAATAAAATTTTCAAATAAA
>CAMZFV010000090.1 GCA_947306175.1 uncultured Prevotellaceae bacterium | reverse complement strand
TAGCGGTTTCCTGCCAGGCCTGATAAAAGATGATGGCCAGCGTGCTGATGATGCCAGTGAAACGGATGGCGACGGCATACACGCCGTTGACGTCAAGTCCCAGGAAGTTGCTGATGAACAGGCGGTCACTGCTGCCCGTGAGCCACCAGCACAACGAGCCGGGAAGCAAGGGTAGGGTATAGCGGATGATGTCGCGGCCCAACTCGCTGGAATTGAGTGACCAGCGGGTGTTGCGGGTGATGAGACGCACGCGGGCCTCAACCAGCACCAGGGCCAGCAGGCGCGCCACGATATTGGCCAGGAACACACCCTTGATGCCCCAACCCAGCAGGGCGACGAATAGGATGCTGAACACGCCGATGCCCAGTGCCGACAGAATGCCCGTCACTGCAAACGCCCTGTTGTTGCCCAGGCCGCGGAAGACCTGGGAATAGACCTCCTGCAGCGACAAGGCGATGAGCAGCCCCAAGGCGTAGCCCAGGTAGCGGATGGGAGTGAATAACGCCAGGACGATGGCAATCAGCACCGCCAGCGACATTGTCGTGAGCATGGTGCGTGACACGAAGGTCGTGATGCGCTGGCGCTGCTCCTCGTCATCGCAGTCGAGCAGGAAGCGGAAGGCGCCGTCACGCAGCTGCAGGGTGAAGAACGGCAGCAGCAGGAAGCACACCGTCAGGCACAAGTCGTAGTAGCCGAAGTCTGACGTGTCGTGGACAAAATAGGTGTACAACGGCACCATCAGGAAGGTAATCAACTTCGACCCGATGTTGCCAATAGCATACACCCCGATGTCCTTGATAAACTTAGAACCCCGGTTGCCAGACTTGTTGTTTTTGACTGTTTCCGTCATTTTGCGGCTGCAAAGATAGTGCAAGCCGCAGACAATGCCAAATTTATTTGAGCATTGTTGAAGCGCCGCC
Organism: uncultured Prevotellaceae bacterium; assembly: GCA_947306175.1. Classification (GTDB taxonomy): domain Bacteria; phylum Bacteroidota; class Bacteroidia; order Bacteroidales; family Muribaculaceae; genus Sodaliphilus. The sequence continues at coordinate 6,859 of CAMZFV010000090.1, read as the reverse complement.
AACGATGGGTGTTAGGCAAGATTATCTGAAATATTTGTTTTTTAGGTGCCCATTAATCAAATTTTCATTGTAATTTCGCGCGGTAAATGATTAAGACCATCAACTCATGGCGTGGGATTGCCGTGATTATCACGGTGATACTCCACAGCACGTTGCGCCTGTCGAATTTGGGTGCGATGAGTGTGACCTTTTTCTTTATCTCCAGTGCCTTCCTGTTGTCGATGAAGTATCCGTTTGACCGCCTGGAACCGAGGCAGTACGGACGCTTTTTCATGAGCCACGCGATGCGGCTCTTCCCGTTGCACTGGCTGGCGCTGGCACTGCTGATTGTGATTACCCTGCTGCTGACCGACAAGTCGATCAACTGGCTCTCCACGGCGCTGAACGCGTTACTGCTGCAATGCTGGTTCCCGCAGCACGAGTTCAGGTATGGCTTGAACCCTGTGGCATGGTTCCTGGCGGTGCTCATCTGGTGTTACCTGTTCTATCCTGTGGTGACGCACTGGCTGTACCGCAAGCGGCTCAGGTACAAGGTGCTGGTGCTGCTCGTCCTGATGGCTGTGCTGGCGGTGATACTGTTGCCGCTCGACATCCCTGGGCGGGAGCGGGTGAAGGATTGCCCGTTGTCCCATCTGGCGGATCTCGTCGCCGGCTTGACCTGCTTTGACCTGTACCAGAAACTCAAGCACCGGTGCCGTAACGTGGGGTTTTACACAGCGACCGCCTTGGAACTGGTAGCCATCTTCTCGTGGGTGCCTATCCATCTGGTTTACAGGCATACCACTTTTCTCATCCCATGGGATGATGACCTGATATGGATTGTGCCCATGGGGGCCATCCTGCTGGTTTCCGCCCTGCTCAACGGGCAGGAGGGTGCCATCGGGCGTGTGCTGGCGAGCCCTCCGCTGCAGTGGCTGGGCAGCCTCACCTTTGAGATGTTCATGCTGCAGTTTGTGGCATTCAAGTTATATAATTATGTGTTGGCTCCGTTTGTGGGGCACTTCGGCATCAACATCCACGACAAGGTGGTCTATCTGGTGTGGCCGTTGCTGCTGGTGCTCTGCTGGGTGGTGAACAGGTTCTTCACCCGCCCCGTGAACCGTTATGTGAAACAGAAATTCAAATAGGTTTTTTAAAACTACGAACCTTTAGCTTGGCGAAGCCAAATTCGTAGTTTGACAAATAGAAACTGAAATATGATAAAAACGATTAATGGCTGGCGCGCCATCTTTGCGACCATTATTGTGCTCTACCACATGGGTGTCACGCGATTTGTGCTGATGCCCGCAGGCGTGTTCTTCTTCTTCATGGCTAGCGGTATGCTCATGGAGATGAAGCACCCCTTCCGTCAGCTGGACAAGGCAAGCTATAAGAAATTTGCCTTGCGCAGCGCCATCAAGATTTATCCGCTGCACTGGTTCACCCTGGCCTTGCTGCTGCTGGTGCTGTACTTGACGGGCCAACTCGTGATCGACCCGCTGGCGCTGACGCTCAACTTCACGCTGCTACACAGCTGGTCGCTGTGCCACCACATCTACTTCTCTTATAACCAGTTCTCGTGGTTCCTGAGCGCGTTGCTGTTCTGCTACCTGTGTTTCCCGCTGTTGTCGCGGTATTTCATGCCGCTGCGGATGCGGTACAAGCTGATGATTGTCGGGGCGCTCTCATTAGTCTGCTTGACAATAATGCTGCTGACCGATGAGCTGGGCTTTATCGCGATGACGGTGTTCCCGCCCTTCCGCATCATCGGCTTTATTTTAGGCATGATGCTGGTTGAGATGCTACCCCTGTTGAAGCACGTCAGCTTCCTGAGCACCGAGAGCAAAGGTACCGATGCCGAGTTGGTGGCGCTCGCGCTATTGTCGGCACTGACCATGATGGTCGAGGATAACAGCGAGGGACTGTATAAACTCAGTGAGATGTGCCTGTGGTGGATTCCCGTCGCTATCCTGTTGCTCGTCTGTGTGTTCTACAACAGGCGTGAGGGCATTTGGGGTAAGATTTTGGCCTCTCCGCCGATGCAATGGGTGAGCGGTATCGCCTTTGAGTTCTTCATGCTGCAGCGTGTGGCCGCCCTGGCGTTCACCTACTTTATGGTGCCGCTGCTGGTTCACTTGGGAGTAGGTCAGCCTTCTGCCTCGTCGGGCTTCTTTGACCTGAGTGGCATCAACCCCAGTTCGCTGTTGCCGTGGTTCGTCGTTCCCATCGACCTGCTGTTGTCGTGGCTGGTCAACCGCTTGTTCACGCGTCCCGTGAAAAGGCTCCTGTTGAAGGCGATATAATCATCGTTAATCGGTACGATTTCTATTACCTTTAGGGCCCGTTGAACGCATTCGATGAGGCTCAAAAAGTTGCTATTGGTGTTTTTTTAAGAACTTTCTAAGCAATAACGCGGGGGATATTGCGTTATTATGGGTAAATGGACCTGACTAAGCTGAGACATATAGCAGTGATGTTGCTGATGGTTCTGGGCTGCGCTGGCACGCACGCTCAGGATAATGACATGATTCTAAACCGACCCTACGCCGACGTAAAACCTGTCCATTTCGGCTTCTCGGTGGGAATGAATTTCCAGAATCTTGCCATTACCAACAACGGCTTCATCACCGATAATGGCGAGGAGTGGTACGCTGATGTATCCGCTATCTCGCCAGGCTTCAGTGTGAACGTACTGGCCGACCTGCGCCTGCATGAGCACTTCAACTTGAGGATTTCGCCGGGCCTATACTTCGGTAACAAGGTGGTGCGCTTCCTCAACCACAGGGGCAACCCCGAGTGGGCCGAACAGAGCCGCTACAAGCAGAGCCAGAATGTGAAGTCAACCTACATCGTGGTGCCCATCGACTTGAAGATGAGTGCCAAGCGTTACCACAACATGCGCCCCTATTTCACCAGTGGCGTGATGTATGCCCAGGACCTGGCCAAAGACCGCAGCGAGCAGCTGAAGTTGAAGAACGGCGACCTGATGTTGACGGTCGGTATGGGCTGCGACTTCTATATGCCTTTCTTCAAGTTGTGTCCCGAGGTCAAGTTCTGTTTCGGGTTGAAGAACCTGTTGGATACCAAACGTGACGATCTGGAGGACGACGATTTCGATATGCTGAAATTCACTCGTAGTATCAATAAGGTGACAAGTAACATGGTAGTGGTCACGTTCTACTTTGAATGAAACAGGAATGAGATTGAAGTTTCACCACATACGATGCTTGTTGGTCGCGGCCGTGTTGAGCACAGTCGTGACGTTTGACGCTATGGCCCAGGCCGATGCGGCAATGTCCCACTTCTGGGTCGGCAAGTCATACTATAATCCTGCTGTGGCAGGTGAGTTCAACGGCATCAACATTAATGTGGGCAGCCGCATGCAGTGGGTGGACTTCAGACGTGCCCCCATGACCTTCTATCTCGCTACCGACATGCCTTATAAACTGCTGGGACAGAGGTTGGGCGTAGGCGTGAAAGCAGAGTTTGAACGCATCGGCCTTTATACCAACACGCGTATCGGTGCCCAGATCGCATGGAAAAAGCGCTTCGGCAAGCGCACCCTGAGCGTGGGTGTGCAACCTGGCGTGTTCTCGCAGACCTTCCGCGGCCGCGAGGCCATCACGACCAAGGAACAGGATGAGGTCCCAGACGAGGCCATCAAGAAGGAGGATGTCTCGGGTACCTCATTCGATGCTAACGTGGGCATTTTCTTCTCCGCGCCCCACTATTGGGCTGGCGCTTCGGTGACCCACGTCACCTCGCCGAACATCGAGCTGAAGGTGTCCCGCGAGTCGATCGACTACTATGAGTTCAACGTGAGCCGCATCTATTATTTAATGGGTGGTGGCAATATTCCAATTAATAATTCGTTATTTGAAATACAGCCGTCAGCTATGTTTGCCTATGATGCCAAGTTCTGGACGGCTCAGGTTGCCACCATGTTGCGGTATAACCGAATGTTTAACATCGGTGCCGGTTACCGCTACAAGGACGCTGTCACCGCCTTCATCGGCGTGAACCTTAAGGATGCTTACATCGGATATGCCTATGACTATCCCGTGTCGGCCATCAGTAAGGCGACTTTTGGTAGCCATGAGGTATTCATCACCTATCACGTGAAGATGGAATCTCATGAAAAGAACAAGAACAAACAAAAATGCGTACGCTTAATGTAAGAATATGAAGAAACTAATTTTGATACTGTTGGTCGCTCTGGCGACTGTTTCTTGCAGCTCGGTCCGCAAGGGAGGAGGCTATGGCGGTGAAGTCACTGGCGTAGGCGCCACCGTGTTTAACGAGACCACGCCCTTTGGCATGGTGCTCGTTGATGTCGGCTCGATGCGGGAAGGTCCCAGCGAGAGGGACTCGGTGTGGGGCATTGACTCCACTGCCCATGGCATCTCGGTTGACGCCTTCTGGATGGACGAAATGGAGGTGAGCAATTCCAAGTACAAACAGTTTGTTTATTGGGTGCGCGACTCGATTATCCGTGAGCGCCTGGCCGACCCCCAATATGGCGGCAACGAGGAGTTCAAGATCGAGGAGGACAAGGAGGGTAACCCCGTGACCCCCCATCTGGATTGGAGCAAATCGATTCCCTGGAAGAACCCCAGCGAGGATGAGGAACGTGCCATCAATAGTGTTTATCGCATCAACCCCATCACGGGCGTGAGAGAGCTGGATGCCTCACAGATGAACTACCGTTACGAGGTCTATAACCTCACCGAGGCTGCCAAGCGCAAGCATCGCTTTGACCCCACCCGACGTGACTACAACACCGACCACGAGGTGGATCTGACACCGCCCACCATCAGCAAGGACACTGCCTATATTGATGACGAGGGCCGCATTGTGCGTCAGACCATCACTCGAGCCATGCAGAGCGACTATGACTTCCTCAACACCTACATCGTCAACATCTACCCGGACACCACGTGCTGGGTGAACGACTTTGAGAACGCTTATCAGGAGCCTTACGTGCGCATGTATTTCGCTAACGGCAACTACAACAACTATCCTGTCGTGGGTGTGAGCTGGGAGCAGGCCAACGCTTTCTGCCACTGGCGCACCGAGTTCCTCAAGAAGTCGATGGGAGGTCAGGGCATCTATGTGGAGCCCTTCCGCTTGCCCACCGAGGCCGAGTGGGAGTTCGCTGCGCGCGCCGGCCAGAACAAGAACAAGTATCCGTGGGATGGCGACCTGCCGCTGACCGTTGACGAGGGCTGCTTCTATGCCAACTTCAAGCCCGATGAGGGTAACTACGTGAAGGACGGTTATATCATCTCGTCACCCGTGGGCACCTATGAGCCTAATGACTACGGCCTGTATGACATGGCAGGTAACGTGAGCGAGTGGACCTCCACCGCCTATACCGAGAGCATCGACCGCATGACCGATGACATCAACCCCGAGTACCGCTACTATGTGGCCAAGGAGGATCCTTACAAGATGTCACGCAAGATCGTGCGTGGCGGTTCTTGGAAGGATGTGGTGCACAACCTACGTTCCGACCTGCGCATGTGGGAATACCAGAACGAGCAGAGGAGCTATATCGGCTTCCGTTGCGTCCGCTCCAAGGTGGGTATTGTCAAGGGCAAGCGCAAGAACTGCTGCAAGGACTAATCAGCACATTATATAATATATTTAAAGAGAACAAATATCATAACACTCATTATTTAAGTTCAAGCAACAATGGGTAAGATCAAGAGATATAAAAAGAAAGCAGGCCGCTTCCTCAAGAGCGACAGTGGACAGCGTTTTTTCAACTTTGCCTATAGTATTGGTGCCGCTATCGTTATTTGGGGTGCCTTGTTCAAGATCCTGCACCTGCCCGGCGGCAACACCTTGTTGTGTATCGGTATGGGTACCGAGGTGCTGATGTTTATCCTCACGGCATTTGACAAGCCCGAGAAGGAGTACCACTGGGAGGAAGTTTTCCCCGTGCTGGCCAGCCAGGATCCCGAGGATCGTCCCGACTTTAACACGGGCGGCGGTATCTTCATTGGCGGTGCCGGTGGAGGCGAGGGCTATGAAGGCGGTGAAATCCATGTCTCCGCGTCCGAGGCCAAGGGTGCCGTGGGATTGCCCCAGGGCGTAAACTTGAGTGAGGAGGACACCTTGTCGCTGAGCGAGAGCATTGCCAAGATGGCTGCCGCAAGTGACCAGCTTTCACGCATGGCCGAGCTGACCGACGCCACCCAGCAGTACCTGAGCCAGATGGCGGGTATCAGCGAGCAGATGCAGAAGTTGCAGGCTACCACGACGGCGCTCAATGAGGTGAGCGAGACATTGCTCAACAGCTATAAAGCCATTACCGACAACAGCCAGAATATCTCTAACAGCTCCACAGGCTACGTGGATCAGATGCAGGCCCTCAACCACAACATCAGCGGCTTGAACACCATCTATGAGATTCAGCTCAAGAGCATCTCCTCGCAGCTCGAGAATATCGACCGCGTGAACCGTGGCCTTAAGGACATTCGTGACATGTACGAGAAGAGTGCAGCCGAGAGTGCCCACTACTGTGATGAGACCGAGAAGATGGCACGCTACATGAAGCAGCTGAACAGCGTCTATGAGAAGATGGTCAAGGCCATGACTGTCAACATGTACCGTCCCGTGCCCGGTATGCCCGGTTTCGATCCTGACAAGAACGACCAGGACGCCTGATCGTGACGAAATCCCGTGATTAAACTAACGACATCATTCCTATTCTAACCGATAGAGAGAAACTTATAGATGGCAACCTCAAAAAATAAGAGCGTCAACCGCATGTCGCCGCGAGAGAAGATGATTAACCTCATGTACATCGTCTTGACGGCCATGCTTGCGCTGAACGTGTCGAGCGACGTGCTCAACGGCTTCAGCCAGGTGGAAG
>CAMZFV010000089.1 GCA_947306175.1 uncultured Prevotellaceae bacterium | reverse complement strand
ACGCGCCTGAATACGGCTGGAATGACTACGAGGGCATCGATGTGAAAGGCAAGATTGTGGTGGTAATGGTCAACGACCCCGGTTTTTATGACAGTCAGCTCTTCAGAGGACGTAATATGACCTACTATGGTCGTTGGTTATATAAGTTTGAAGAGGCACAGCGTCAGGGCGCTGCCGGCTGTCTGGTGCTCCACAATACTGAAGCCGCCAGTTACGGGTGGCATGTCTGCGTGAATGGCCACCTAAGTGACAATCTCGCCATTTATGATCCAGATACGCGCAATGCCGGCGAATTGGCCCTCAGAGGATGGCTGCATGAGGACGGGTGCAAAAAACTGTTTCTTGCGGCCGGCATGGATATGGACAAAGCCCTGGCTGATGCTAAAAAGCCGGGCTTCAAGAGTTTTTCCCTGAATGTGAGAGGTGATGTGAAGATGAATGTTACTTACACCATTCAGAAGACGAGCAATGTAGGCGGCATTCTTCGAGGGAGCGGTCATGAAGGTGAGGCCGTTGTGTTCTGTGCCCACTGGGATCACCTGGGATTCGGGAAAGCCGACGAGCACGGAGATACGATATATAACGGTGCTGCAGACAATGCATCTGGCATGGCAGGAGCCTTGCTCGTTGCCAAGAAGTTCAAGGAGATGCCCCAGCAGCGACGAGACCTGCTGTTCATCTTCCCTTCGTCTGAGGAGAGCGGACTTTTCGGTTCTGCATATTACTGCGATTACCCTGTCGTACCGATGGAGAAGACTGTGGCCTGCCTCAATTTTGAGAGCATAGGCCCTGCCGAGTTGACGCGCGATGTCGTGATTTTGGGCGGTGGGGAAAGCGACTTAGACCAATATTATGTGGCTGCCGCTGCTGCCCAGGGCAGGTATATTTATTTCGACGATGACAACTCAGACGGCTGGTTTTACCGCTCCGACCATTATAATTTCGTGAAAAAGGGTGTGCGTGCGGTGGTTTTGGAGAACGGCCTTCACCCAGTGGATGTGAGCAAGCCCAATAAATATCCTATGCCTGTCTGGTATCACAAACCATCTGACGAGTATCGTGAGGATTGGGATCTTAGTGGCACCTTGTCCAACGTGAACCTAATCTTTAGCGTAGGTCTGTCTTTGTCAAACAATTCCCGATAAGCCTGGCTACTGCTAGGTTTGCGCATATATTTGATAACTGAAATTATTATCCATCTAAAACCAAGAATGAGTTATGAAACAAGGATTTCTTAAAACAATGAGCCGGGCATTGCTATTGGCGTGCCTGGTGTGTGCCGCAACATCGATGTCTGCCGAAAAGGTCCTCATCGACGGGCTCTATTACACCCTGTCAGGCAACTTTGGCGGTGCGACAGTCGAAAAACCCGACTCGGGAATGTATGTGGGTGACATCGACATCCCCGCGGAAGTCACCTACAATGGCGTCACCAAGCCAGTGAAGGCTGTGGGAGTTAGTGCGTTCAGTGGTGATACTCTGTTGACCAGTGTCACCTTCCATGATAACATGAAAGTCATCTACTTGTATGCATTCTCGGGGTGCACACAGTTAAAGAGAATTGACTTGCCCAACACGGTAACTTCGGTGAGCGACGGAGCGTTTTCGGGATGTACCAGCCTGGAGACCGTGACGTTTAGCAACCAACTTGGTGCTATTGGGATGTCGGCCTTCTATAACTGCAAAAGCTTGAAAAGCATCGATATTCCCAACTCGTGCACGTACTTGGATTACAACGCGTTTCAGGGTTGCAGCGGCATGACAGACCTGGTCATTGGCAATGGTATCAAGACTGTAAAGTCCAAAGCTTTCTCGGGTTGTTCTTCTCTCCAAAATGTGACGATAGGGACTGGTGTCACGGAGTTTGAGTCGGGTGCGTTTGAACAATGTAACAGTAATACAATCAAAAACATATATATATCTGACCTGACAAAATGGTGCAACATTAAGTTTGGGTCAATCACCTCCAACCCTTTCTGCTATGTCGGTTATATGTATATTAACGGCGAGAAAGTGACCGACCTCGAGATTCCGTCCACCGTTACAGCCATTAAGGACTATGCTTTTATGCGTTGCATCTTTGAAGGCAATCTGATTATTCCGAGTTCTGTCAAGAGCATTGGCTATTATTCATTTTACCTTTGTTCACTAATGAAGGAAGTGGTACTGCCTGAGGGTCTGCAAAGCATCGGCCAATATGCCTTCCACAACTGTTATCAGTTGAGGGAGGTGACTCTGCCTGAAAGTTTGATATCGCTGGGCAAATCGGCATTCTCAACTTGTTGGGCTATGACCAAGTTAAAAATCGGTAATCAATTGACGAGCATTCCTGACAATGCCTTTGAGTGGTGCGAAAAGTTGGAGGATGTGGAGTTTGGCAGTTCTGTCAACAACCTCGGTTCAAGTTCATTCTTTGGCTGCTCGACACTGGTGGTTCTTAATTTACCTGAATCGATAAGGACAATAGGTGGATCAGCTTTTAGACAATGTGCAAAACTTGAAACCGTTCATCTGCCCGATTCGCTCTCGTCGATTGGAAGTAGCGTTTTTTATAATTGCCCTGCATTAAAAAATATCATCCTGCCACAAGGGTTGAAGAAAATTGAGCAAGGCACTTTCCTGAACTGTACTACGTTGACCGAGATTGTCATTCCAGACAAAGTTACATCGATTGGAAGTCAAGCGTTCTATAGTTGTATTAATTTAAGGTCCTTAAAGCTGAGCAAGTCACTCAAAACGATAGAATCCTCTGCATTTGCTGGCTGTAGTTCGTTAAGGTCATTGACTATTCCCGACTCGGTGACTTCAATAGGTTACAGTGCCTTTGGTGGATGTAACGCATTGAGGGAAGTGAAGTCACTGGCTCTCGCTCCGCCAACGCTTTACAACGAGTCGTGCTTCTCGGTGTATGATCAGGCAAGGTTGTTAGTTCCTCAAGAGGCTATTGACGCCTATAAGACCGCCCAATACTGGAAACTTTTTAACAAGATGCTCGCCATCGAGCAGATTGGTGATGCCGATGGCAATGGCGAGGTCAGCGTAGCCGACATCACAGTCCTGATCGACTATCTGATGGGTGGCGGTGGCCCACTGCCCAACGAGTTAGCTGCCGACTGCGATGGCAACGGACAGCTGAGCGTAGCCGATGTCACGATGCTTATCGACTACCTGCTGAGCGGCAATTGGGAATAATTTCCCAACATAGTTTCGATATATCCCTCATGCTCTCCCGGGTGTGAGGGATTTGCTTGTTTTCAAGAAGCGCTAAAAAGCGTTGAACGGCGCAAAAAGGGGGAGCGTCATAATTATCGCCTGAAACTTTGATCGAGCTCCGCTCGAAAAATTAAGCAAAAATTTGTATCAAAATTAAACAAAATAAATTTTTATTATAATTTTATTTATAATTTTGTTTAATTTCTCGGCCGTTAGGCCGATTAAAAATTAGTGAATGACTTCTGACTTATCCCCTGAAATAGTTGACGATGCGATTGAACGGTATTATAAAATCAAATTTCGCGGCATCATGAGCGGTTATACACTGTAATGCCATAATCTGAAAACTTGCAAAGATGAATTAATCGGACAAGTTCTTCATTACCGTTTGAAATCGTGCCCACAACTATTACAGTGGCAATCCTCTTCATCATATTCCTGGAAATAGAAGTGCGCTGCAAGTGCTGAATCGAAAATATACCACAACCATTTTGGACCATGCGGATGATGAACTTTTGTACGCGTCACATCCTCAGAACCACATTTTGGGCACCAAGGATTTTCTTCGTCTCTTGTTTTGTTGAATTGCTCAAAAACTACTTTTGCTTTAGTGTAATCTTTCTCATCAACATATAATGCAAAACAAGAACCACCACGATTAAGATCAATCAAGACATCATAGGTTTTTATCTCTTCTTGTACGACACAGTCAATGTCGCTTGCATCCAAATCTTGTTGTAATCTGGTAGCGGTCATTTCATCATCAAAACAGGCTAATAATACTGGTTTCATACTCATAAGTTTTATGTTTTTGTTAGAGATTATCTGTTTTATACAAAAATACTGCAAGAATCATACCAAATAGCACTTAATTCTTAAAAAACCGCATCTTCTACCACATACATCAAAGGGACGGATCTTTTGATGTAAAAAGTAACAACATTTATGTGCTCAGTTTGATTTCAGGACCCTAATAAACACACAAAACCCGCTGGGATGCAGCGAGTTTTTGTTTTCCTGTGCGCCTGATAGGACTCTGGTTTGCACCTCTTAAAACCTTTAAAAACCTCCCGACGCCTGATTGACAGCGCTTTCCCGCAAGCCGATGAGGCGTTAAAAGGCGTCTAAAGGCGTCCAACGGCGCAGAAAGGGGGAGCGCACGCTCCCCCGATTTCACACCTTTTCAGTGCTTATTCTTATAAATTACTTATAAATGACCTTTTTGTTCTGTAGAAGCCTGTAAATCAATTGGTTTATCTTTATGAAATGACTGTCGAATGTTAGTCGTTTTTGACAGTTATTTCAATAATCTGTCGTAACTTTGCCATGGGTTAAACAATTCAAAAACTGCAGTGTTATGAAACACGGAAAAAATATATGTGACAAGCTCAAGGCAATCATCGCTGGCGTGGGCCTGGGACTGATGGCTTTCTGTCTCACGTCGTGTAATGGTCAGCCCCGTGACGTTAATCATGTTCCATCGGTAACTGAATACCAGGAACAGGGTTATACACCCTACTTGGCTTTTGACGAGTGGTCAATGAAGGGTGGCGTAATGCTAGGGGAAGTGGCTGATTCCTGTGACCAAAGGATAGTATTGCTCAAGGATGAGGATTCCGTAGTTTATGTGGTGAGGGCGGGCTATTTAAGTCAGGTTCTTACTTACTACAAGAAGGATTGGGGCTGGTATAATCGAGTGGTTATCACTGGAGAGGATTCTTGTGTTTATGATCGGTATATTCTGAAAGACACGATTATCGAATTGCAGATTGAGACACATAGCGACAATCAGGTGTTCAGAAACATGTATGTCAAGACTCGTGACAAGTGCATTGTCTCAAGGCTTCATGACACTTGCACGTGGAGTGGCGACGAGTTGCCGCAATGGCATGACATGAATGCACTGCGCTCAACCGTGTATGAAATGGGAAAAGGCAAAAAGGCTTCCTATTATCTTCCATCCTCATTTTGGGATAAACCAGAATACTATCTGGAGTATCCAGTTGCCGACACGACCATATTTTCTCGTTCTCTGGGTTTGGGGAACGGAACATTAATTCACTGCAAGGAGAGCGGGTCTTTGCTGGAATATGAAAGAGACAAAGATGGCATTTTCAAGACTGTGGAAGTCAAGCCGCGTTGCATTAGCGGCCAGCGAGCTTTAGCAAATTATATCTATCGGCATTCGGGACCCATGATTAGGAAAGAGATACAGAATGGAGGAATTCCCATAAACTTATGTATCTCGGATGCTGGTGATGTTGTCAGGTGTGAACTTTATGACGTTAATAGCGAAAAAGATAAATTGGAAAAACAGATATGCCGTGAAATACCGATTAAGTTTGAGCCTGCAACGATCTTTGGTCATCCTGTCTCTTGCTGGTACATAATCTATATTGACCCTAATGATGTTGGTTATCATAGAAAAGACGGTAAAGAACTTATAAATGTTACTCATACTATTAAAAAGGAATGGTTCTTTTGATGTAAAAAACTACTATAGGTTCAGTTTGATTTCAGGATTCCAAAAATACATAAAACCCGCTGATTACCAGCGGGTTTTGTTGTCTTTGTGCGCCTGATAGGACTTCGGGGCGCACCTCCCAAAACCTTTAAAAACCTCCTGACGCCTGATTGACAGCCCTTTCCAGGAAGCCGATGAGGCGTTAAAAGGCGTCTAAAGGCGTTGAACGGCGCGAAAAGGGGGAGCGTACGCACCCCCAGGATTCTCACACTATTTTTCTATGGAATATAACTGTAACAATACACATTTTTGTTCTATTAAGGCACAACTAAGGGCTCATCTCTATTTGGGAAACAATGCTTTTGGGGATAAAAAAGTAACAATAAATCGTAGAAACACGAAATTATGTGTATATTTGCAGTTGTTCTATGGCAGAAGCCCCGCGACTTAATGACAGTGGGCAAATAGCGAAGAACATGAATCTGTAAACCACTAACCTTGAGATAAAACTATGCCAAGATTTATCATTACCACCAAGCAGATAAAGAATGCCAATGGCATCCGCATCGAGCCTGGCATGTCAGTAGAGGTGGTCACTCAATCGATGAGCAACCCCGTCTTGTCAAATGGCGGTCAGCCCGTCGTGGACGCCTTCATGCGCATTTATGGCATTGACATCCGCCGCGCCGGCATCCTCAATATGAACTATCTTAATGTAGAACGAATAAACTAAAAGCAATAATATGAATGAGATAATTAGAAAATGTCCCAAATGTGGGAAGGAAATAGAAATTAGAGTTTTTGACAGAATTATAGGTTATGCGAAAACTGGATCTACAATGCTAAAAAAATTATTAGGCAATGCTGGAAAGGCCGGAGTGAAAGCTACTACTGATTCAGCCCCGACATTTGTAGAAATCGGTAGAAATGCCATTGGAGAAAAAATTAGTGATAAAGATGCGGAATCACAAGGCAATGAAGCTTTTTTCGACGCAGCAATGAATTTTGGCTCTAATCTTATTGAAAGAACTTACCATGATTTTAAACATTTAGGTTTACAGGCCTTATTTGATTTAAATCTAAAATGTGATCACTGTGGGTACAAATTGACACTTGTTGATAAGATTAAATTAAAAATGGATGAGATTGACGAAAGGGTGAGGCAGGCTGGAGATTTCAGTCTCTACTTAGTTGAGCTACCAGAACTCATAGGGTTTCTAGAAGGTAAGAACAATGACGATGATATTAAGAGTCTAATTAGTAACTTTAAGCTGAAGATGCGGGACTTGTGGACTCCAGATGAGAACGGAAACCGAAAATATCAATTCACAAAACAAAGGCATGATCATGAACGTAAGGTAATATTTGTAGCTAAATCTTTTCATGATGTAACTGGATATATTGGTAAGATTGACTCTATCAACTATTTCTTTACTCCAGATTGTATTCCTTCGGATATCAAATTTCCATTAGGACGACCTAATGTTAACAGTCTATATATCGCGAATCCTGTTAAGCCAGACGAATATGTGCCATATGATAATTATGAGCTAACGCTATTCATGGATAAGATTCGTGAGTTGAAGCGTTTACTTCGCTCATTAGGCGCTACAGAAATCACATTCACATCCTTAAGAGGAACTAAGATTGAAGAAGCCAAAAAGATGGAATCTAGTGTAAATGCCGAGGCGGGACTTCTTGGCCACAAAGTAAGTGGAGGTTATGGTTCTGAAGATGGTCAAAATCGCATGAGTAGTCAAGGCATTAAGGTTGACTATATTGAAAGGCTTAACTCAAACGAATATCCTTCCTTACCAGACAGATTGCATTGGTATAACAGTGACCCTGAATGGCAAGATATTGTTGATGCAAGATTTCATCACAATCAATTGCACTTTGAACAATCGATATCCACAAAACAAGTAAGTTCACTTGATGAGCAATCAGAAGAGAACATTAATGCCGCATACGAGAATCTTATTTCTCATATCAATGTTAATTATCATCACAAACAGGAATTTCAGGTAAAAACGAACGAGGAAACTATGTGGCGAATCACGGCTGAATTTAAGCCTCTGAGCGAGTTTAAGAACAATCAGAACACTAAAAGCGATAAAGCGGCAATTACCGATTCGTCAGCAGAGCAAGAATATATCAAGGCTGTGAAGCAGTTTCTTGAGGATGGAGAAATTAGCGAACATGAACGCAACTTCCTCAATATAAAGCGAAGCAAACTCGGTATTAGTGAGCAACGTGCATCAGAACTTGAAAATTCACTTGTCACCCAATTGACAGAAGGTGAACAATTCTATCTCAAAAAATATCATGAGTATGCCGAAACAGGCGAGATTACTGAAATGCAACGCCATCTTCTGAATGACATAGCTGATACCTACGGATTGAGCCCTGAAAGAGTGAAACAACTTGAAGCAAAAAAATGATAATCTAAACAATTACATCCAAGGGGTATCTCTTTTATGTAAAACAATAGGTTCAGTTTCATTTCAGAGCCTAAATTAACGCATAAAACCCGCTGGAATTCAGCGGGTTTTGTTTTTCTGTGCGCCTGATAGGACTCGAACCTACACAACCGGAGTTACCAGATCCTAAGTC
>CAMZFV010000088.1 GCA_947306175.1 uncultured Prevotellaceae bacterium | reverse complement strand
ATCGGCATTGCGGACGGGGCTATCATTCATTTTTGGGTTTTAGCGGACACCAATGTAAATAATCCCTTGTGACCAATGCCACAAGGGATTATTTTTTTGCTATCTATAGCTGTTATCGGATGTGTCTCGAAAACTATTACTTTCTCAGCGACAGCTGGTAGTTATAGTATTTCTCGTTGCCAGTGATGTCCTCGACAACCTTGATGAACGGCGGAAATTCTACCTCGTCGCCCTCCTTGATGCCTTCAAGCTCCAGGATCTGCATACCGAGTTTGGGCTCGATATAGGTGTCCAACTCGAAGTAGCGGTTTTTCCATACGAAGCATTTGCGCATCTTGCTGATGGGCTTGCGGTTGGGGTCGGCAATCTGGAGCAGATCGACATATTGCTGGGCAGTGATGCGGCGCTCGGTCTCGATCTGCTTGTCGCTGCTGACGGTCTTCTTGATGGTCTGGAAATAGACGTAGCTGCCCTGCCAGCCGCGTTTGCGCACGCGCATCTCTGTGCCTGGCTCGCTCAGCAAGTAGGTCTGGGTGATTTCGCTCTCGATGTAGTCGGGGATTTCGCCCGTGACCTTGACGATGTATTTGCGCTCCTGCTCGATGGGGCAGGGAACGCCCAACACGGTAGAAATCTCATTTAGCACTTGACGCAGTTTGTCGTCAAAGTCCGTCTGGTTGCCGATGACGCGCAGGTGGGGATGGCCCGTCCAGGCGCTCAGCACCTTGCGGTCGAGTTCGCGTGCCAGTTCCACGTCTTCGCTGCGGAACTTGTTGTTCTCGTTGGTGTAGAACTGCTCGGCACCTGCTGCAGCGGTCACCATATGCAGGATGGCCTCGTAGCGTGCGTCACGCAACTTCACGGTGTTGGTGCCCATCTCCTCGGTCAGCGCCTCCCACAACTCGGGTGAGACGTAGGCACTGATGTCCATCGTGCCGCGGTCGCACACGATGAGCACGGGCTTGCTGCACTGTGCAGCCATCTTGGCGAAGTGGTCCTCAAGAGCCAATTGGATGTTGAGCGTGGATTTTTCGGCCTCGAAGAAGAGGGCCTTGTTGTGGGTCAGGTAGTTGATGCCGGCGCTGCTGAACATTGTAGGCACCTCGGGAATGGCGAATACCTGGAATCCAAGGCCGCTGAAGTGCTCAATAATGCGTGCCATAGCCGTCGTCTTGCCGGCGCAGGGACCGCCCGTCAAGACAATCTTGGTGATTTTATTAGTGATCTTATCAGTCATTTTCTTATCTAAATTCTCGATTTCACAAAAAGAAGGCCAAAGATACATACAATCTTCGACCCTCACAACCTTTTCACCCTAAAAGATGTGAAAACGTGTGCAAGGGCAAATTGTTTTGGATTGATTATTGTGTTAATAGTATTATTGTTATTTAAGGCGGCGACGGACGAAGTCGGCGATGAATTGGGCGGTGCCTTCGATGCCGAGGAGGCTGGAATCGATGCACATGTCGTAGCTCTCGGCATGACCCCAGATTTTGTCGGTATAGAAGTTGTAGTACTCGGCACGCAGTTTGTTGGCCTTGTCGCTGCGCTTCTCGGCGGCCTCGCGGGTGTCGCAGTCGCCGCGCTCGATGATGCGCTTGACGCGGTCTTCAATCGGGGCATGGAGGAAGACGCTGATGACGGGACAGTGCTCACGCAGCACATAATCGGCAGTGCGCCCCACAATAACACACGACTCACGGTCCACTAGGTCTTTCATCACTTGACATTGTGCCTTGTAGATGCTGTCGTCGCTCATTGTCGCCTCGCCCATGAAGGTCGAGCCCGCCATGGCCAGGTTGAGCGGCCACAGGCTGGGAAAGAACTTGGGCGTTCGTTCATCGACGGCTTCAAACATTTCGGGGTTGATGCCGCTGGCCTTGGACGCTTCGATCAGCAACTCCTTGTCAAAGTAGTTGATGCCAAGCAGCTCGGCTACGCGCTGACCCACTTCGCGGCCACCGCAGCCAAACTGGCGTCCGATGGCAATCACATAATTCCGGTTGTTTTTAAGGTCTTCGTTCATCGTAATATCTTGTGCTTTGGATTAATCTTCATCTTTTGCTGGGTGGTCAAAGGAGTCGCGGTCGGCGTTGGGATCCTCGTTGATGATGACCGTCAGCCACTTGAAGCCCTTCGTCGGTGACCACCGTCCAATGACATTGGTGGGATAGCGCGGGGTGGGGTAGTCCACAAACTCGAACTCCTGGACAAATTTCACCTTGCCTTGCCGCTTGAAAGTCCGTTCCAGCAACTCGCCGTTGTCTTTGCCCGTGAGCACCACAAAGTGATACCGCTCGTGAGCTAGCTCGCCATAGTAGATAGTGGCGTCTTGCTTGCCACGCGTCACGATGTCATCGCTGCGCAAGGCAATGCCGATCTCTCCATCAGCCCGTTGCTCCAACATCATCACAAAGGTGCGGTTCTGGTAATCCTCCTGGGCGATGGTATCCATCATCTGGGTAATCGCTGCGATAAGGCCAACCTCGGCTTTCTTGTTGAATGCCAAGTGTTTTGTTTCCACCTCTATGGTCTTTTCGGGCAACGAGTTGCGATAGGCCATAGTGAGCTGGCGGGTGACGATGACCTCGTCATCCTTGGCCCAAAGGCTGCCTGCGACCAGCATCGTGGCGGTCAAAGTGATCAACAATCGTTTCATCATATCTTTTTCAGACTGCTAAATTACACTTTTTTTAGACACTCAAGTGTTGTAATCGTTTATTTTTTTTCAAAAACTTAGCGTAAAAACTTGACTTTTTTTTGGAAGTTTTTTAATTTTGCGTCAGGATTAAGTTCAGAATTATAATTATTACCAGTTTAAAAGATTTAAGCATATGAAAAAGACTTTTACGCTATTTGCATTAGCATTGTTATCGACTTTCAGCTTGATGGCCCAAGGATGGCCATCGGGCTATGGAGGCGTGGTGTTGCAAGGATTCTTCTGGGACAGTTTCCGTCAAGCCGACGGTCATCCTGGCCAGACGATGGCAACGATGTATGGTGCCAATTGGGGTGAGAACGACGAATGGTATCTTCCCGTCACCACTTGGGCTGAGTTGTTGAACCAGAAAGACAACATCGCCCCCTACATTGATCTGCTGTGGCTCCCGCAGAGCGGTGCCACGGTATGCTCCGACCAGAGCGTGTTCACCACCGAGAGTGAAGCATGGCGCGCTGGCCATAACGGCTCTTGGGTTTGCACCCATTATGGTGACATTATCAACAACCCTGATTGCATGGGCTTCGTGCCCGTGTTCTACCTCGACCATGGCCGTGGACTGACCTATAATATTAACGGCACAGAATGGCATCCTAAGAGCTACTTTGGCACCGAGGCCGAGCTGATTAACCTTATCAGCGCCTACAAGGCCGCAGGCACAGGCGCCATGGAGGATGTGGTCGCCAACCACAAGGGAGGCCTGAGCACATGGAATGAAGGCGTACAGTATGCTGCTGACTTTGTGGATGAAATCGATGTCGTCGGCCCCACGACTGGCAGAACGTACAGCATCCAGTGGGATTGGGACCAGAATGGCAAGTGTATCGATCTGTGCTGCGATGATGAGAGCGGTATGGGTAGCGGCAATTATGACTGCGGTGGTGATGCTGGCAAGGGTCCATGGGCGCGTGATATCGACCATCACAACCCTGCCACCCAGCAGAAGATACTCACCTATCTGCGTTACCTCAAGGATGAGTTGGGCTACATCGGTTTCCGCTACGACTATGCGCGAGGCTTTGAGCCCAAACATTTCGCCTACTATAACACCACGATAAGGCCTACTTTCTCGGTGGGTGAGTTCTGGGGCACAGCAGGTGACATCCAGGAGTGGATTAAAGGTGTGTATAACGAGGGCGGCTTCCAGAGTGCGGCCTTCGACTTCCCCTTGCAGGAGCAGATCAGGCAGGCGTTTGGTGATGTGACTGGCCATAACTTCCGGGCACTCATGAATGACGGTCTCATCTGGGATTATCGCTTCAAACGTTATGCTGTGACCTTTATTGACAACCACGACACGTTCAAGGACCTGCCGACGGATGCCAGCAACAGCAACTACCAGCACCGCGTCAATGCCCAGATCGTTGAGGCTAACTGTTTCATCTTGGCCATGCCGGGCACTCCTTGCTTGTTCTATCCTCACTTCATGCATCCCGTATGGCATGACCTGATTGCACGCTTCGTCAAGGCCCGCCGCACAGCCGGCATCACCAACGAGAGCACCGTATGGCAAGCAGAATTGATAGGTAACTATAGTGTTCAGTGGCGTGTGACTGGCGAGAATGGCGAGCTTTATCTGCAGCTGGGTGACGAGGCCGTTAGTGCGGGCGTTCCCGAGGGATTCAGCCAGGTATGGTGCAACACCGAGGGCACATGCCGCCTGAGCATCACCTCATCGCTGGCTGACAAGGTGGAAAGCAATGTCAAGCAGGATCTCGTTTATGGCTATCCTGTTGTGAGCCGTAGCAGCGGTAACTACAATGCGCCTATCACGGTGAACGTGAAACCGTCGACCGAGGGCACCGTGCTGGTATATACTACCGACGGCAAGACGCCTAACGTCAATAGCAAGCAGATCACTGCAGCTGAGGGTCTAGACTTCTCTTTCGACCAGAATACGACCCTCAAGGTGGGCGTGCTGGCCAACGGCCAAGTGCGTCCCAACAGCATTGTGACCCGTGATTATGTAGTGGACGGCTATGCCGACGACGGCAGGATCAGGGTATATGTGAAATACAATGGCGGCAATCCGCCTTATCTCTATGCGTTTGACGACGAGGGCCACTCTCTCACCAGCAATTTCCCGGGTTGGCAGCTCAGTACTGATAACCATGTGATTGTGGGTGGTGTGAATTGGCTGCATGCCACCGTTGAGGCCAGCAAGATGAACATTATCTTGAGCTATGGCGGAGATGCAACCAAGACTGCCGATATCAATGGCGTAACCAGTGATATCTTCATTGACATTAGGGACAATGTGGCTTATGACCTGACGTCTTCCTATATCAATGCACTTTACAACCCGTTTGTCTCGATTGACCTGCCTAGTGGACGCTATGATGAAGCCATCTCGCCTCATCTCACCGCCAGCAACAGCGATGCGGTGATTGTCTATACGACTGATGGCACCGAGCCTTCTCCCACCAATGGCACTCAGATAACTTATCAGGGCGATGTGACGTTCCCGTCAGAGGGCAACTACACATTGAGGGCAGGCGTGCTGTACAATGGCAACGTCATCAATCAAGTGGCCAGGACCTATACGATCGGTTCCGATAATACTGTGAATATCTATGTGAGCGCCAATTCCGATTTCTATGTGTATGCTTGGGTGAGTGAGACGGAGAACTTTGGCGATTGGCCCGGAACCCTGCTCACAGAGAAGGTTCTCGGTTATAATGACCAGATGTGGTACCACTATTCGCAGGAGGTACCGTCGCTCAACGTCATCTTTAACAATGGTCAAGGCGGCCAAACGGCCAATATCGAAGGCTTAACGCCTGGAGACCATTACTTCACTTATGACGGCTATTCCGGCTATACGGTTGTACCTGTGGAGTCGGAGGAGACTACGACGCTCCCGTCGTGTGTGACCTACTTGGGCGACGATGTGACCTACTGCTATTTTGAGAATAATGCGTTCTTTGCCGATCCTCATATTTGGGTATATGACAACACAACCCTATACTCGGGTTACAGCTGGCCTGGCGAGGCTCTTGTCGAACTGGTTGGCGCCGCTCCCAATGGCAATCTCATCTACCGCTGGGTTTATTCGGGTAATCTCACGACGATGCCAGCTAAGGTGATTTTCAATGACAATGGTAATTACTCGACCCAGACCCAGGACTTTGACTTTGTCAATGGCGGTTATTATACAGCTGACAGACTGGTGGGCGTTGTCAAGAACAATGTGATGTCGCTGGCCGACATCGTCAGCAAGGGCGTTGTTGGCAAGGAGTATGTCATAGCTAACGACTTGACGGGTGTGTGGCTTAATGACCAGAATAATTGGCTGTGGGCCAAGGATGGTGATGGCGATGCCGTCAATCCCAGTATCAACACCCAGTCATTGCCCGTGCCCGAATGGATCGTTGATGCGGATTATGACCAGAGCAACTGGGTACAACTCATCCTCAAGGAACCTATCGCAATTGAGGAGGCCCAGGATGTCGAAGGCGGCTTGTTATTGGGACAGACGGTTTACGGCAAGCTCACCGACCGTAAGAATCCCACCATTGAGTTGCGCGCTAATCCCATTATCACAACGGCTTCACCCTATGTGCCCAATACCTTCCTGCCTGCCAACTTTGCTGAGCAAGACGAGTACTTCATGGTTGAACCCAAGCCTCAGGAGTATGTCAACGTCGATTGGGCGATCTGCCGTGAGCAAATCAACGACTCTACCTTCGTGATCGTTGTGCCCAAGAGTGAGGGTGACGTCAATACCGAGAACCTGCATGGTGCCTTCTTGGCTACTGTCAAGAACGGTTATTGGGAGGATCTTACGACATTCAATCCTGAGCGCTCAATCCAGGTAAATAAGGGGTATTCGATGACGGGTATCGTCAAGGCGCTTGGTGGCAGTCTGTTGGCAAGCGTTAGCCCCGATGACGCTGAACATTCGCCGGTGAGCAACAAGTGGGAACTGTACATCATCAGCGCTACCGAGACTGATTCTTCGGTGCTGTTGGGTGACGTGAATGATGACGGTATTGTCAGTGTAGTTGATGTGACGACCCTAATTGATTACCTGCTTGGTGCATCTCCTCAGCCCTTCAATGAGGTTAATGCTAACTTTAACGGTGACAATCAGATCTCGGTCGGTGACGTGACCGCCTTGATTGATTTCCTGTTAGCTGGGAACTAAAATCTGAGTGCAATTCTATAGAATGCGACAGGCGACCTGCTATGGGCCGCCTGTCACATATATATATAAATAATGAGGAAAATGGTCAAAAATAATCTCTCGTTGATTGCTTGATTGAGTTTTTTTGTACTTTTGTGCTTTAAATCAACTAAAAAAAGACAATGATGAAAAAAATGTTATTCTTGATGGTCATCCTCTTGGCATCCTGTGCCCCCAAGCAGGCGTCCCAGCAAGTGGCTCATGCAGCCACCATGCCACAGATGCGCTTCCATTGTGATGGTGACACGACTGCCATCAATGAGTTGTTGAAGAAAGGGCATGAGAGCGGCCTCAACGATGCCAATCAGTTGATAGAGTTTTACGCTCGCCAGCTGCTGGGCACGCCCTATGTCGCTCACACCCTGGAGGCCGACAAGGAGGTTCTCACCATCAACATCCACGAGTTAGACTGCCTCACCTTCATCGAGACGCTCTATGCCTTGACTCGTGCCACGCTCAATCAGCGCCTGTCTTGGCGAGACTATGCCGCCAATATCGAGAATGTGCGCTACCGTGGCGGCGAGATGGGTGACTATTCAACCCGCATTCACTACATCAGCGAGTGGATCATCGACAACCACATGCGCGGCAACCTCGTTGAGGTTACGCCCGATCTGCCTCATGCCGACTACATGGTCAAGAACATTGACTACATGACCAAGAATCCGGGCCAGTATCGCCAACTTAAGGACGACACCGCCATGGTAGAAAAGATCAGGCGGTACGAATTGCGGCAGCACCGCTTCCCGTACCTTAAGCGTTCGTGGCTCAATGACAAGGAGGTGAAAGCCGCCCTGCGTTCTGGGGATTTCATCTCACTGGTCACCAAGGCTGATGGGCTTGACGTGTCCCACAATGGCATCATCATCATTGATGACAAGGGAGACCCCTATCTGCTAGACGCCTCGATGAGTGGTGGCAAGGTGGTGCTGGAGCCGAAGCCGCTGTTCAAGTTCTTGGAGCGTTCCAAAACCAACATTGGTGTGCGCGTTTTCCGTATGATGCCCTGATTTCGGTAGGGTGGAGGATAAATCCTATAGGAAAATTCAAAAATAATAAAAAATTTTTTCTTAATTCAACCAGTTGTATTTCAGCTGGTTGAATTATTTTTGAGCACAATTGTTAATAACTTCGATGAAAAAAAGTTGCTAAAAATTTTGTCAGTTTCAAAAATGGCAGTACCTTTGCACCGCTTTTCGCCACAGGTGTGGCGCTAAACAATAGCTCTTTGACATGTTTGCAGCAACGAGTAGTACAAGAGAACAAGGGACAATGTAATAGTTGTTCCCGTCGATTCCAAATCGTTTAAAACGATGTACGACAGGTAGTAAGATACGAGATTCACCCTTAATAGAGGCCAGGAAACAAAAACTGGAAATTCGGTCGGGTGTTGCGTTTTCATTTAATTCTAGAAATAGAAAAAGACAAGATACAACAACGAAGA
>CAMZFV010000087.1 GCA_947306175.1 uncultured Prevotellaceae bacterium | reverse complement strand
AAAATTAAAATGACCACTCCCATCGTGGAGATGGACGGTGACGAGATGACCCGCATTCTGTGGAAGATGATCAAGGACGAACTCATCCTTCCGTTTGTTGACCTCAAGAGTGAGTACTACGACCTGGGTCTTGTAAAGCGCGACGAGACTGGTGACAAGATCACCATCGAGGCTGCTGAGGCTTGCAAGAAGTATGGTGTTGGCGTGAAGTGCGCTACCATCACCCCCAACCTGAAACGTATGGACGAGTACAAGCTGCACGAGATGTGGAAGAGCCCCAACGGCACCATCCGTTCTATCCTCGACGGTACCGTATTCCGCGCTCCCATCACCATCCCGAGCATCAAGCCCGTTGTGAAGAACTGGGAGAAGCCCATCACCATCGCTCGTCATGCCTATGGCGACGTTTACAAGAGTGTTGAGCTGCGCGCCGACGAACCCGGTGTTGCCAAGCTCGTCTTTGACGGCGTTAGCGGCAAGCACGAGGAAGTGGTGATCCACGAGTTCAAGGGCGAGGGCGTCCTCCAAGGTATGCACAACCTGGACAAGTCCATCCGTTCGTTTGCTCACAGCTGCTTCAAGTATGCTATCGACACCAAGCAGGATCTGTGGTTCTCGACCAAGGACACCATCAGCAAGAAGTATGACGCTCAGTTCCGCATCATCTTTGAGGAGGTTTACGAGCAGAACTACAAGGCTGAGTTCGAGAAGCTGGGTCTGGAGTACTTCTACACCCTGATCGACGACGCCGTTGCTCGCGTGATCCGCAGCAAGGGTGGTTACATCTGGGCTTGCAAGAACTACGACGGCGACGTGATGAGCGACATGGTCAGCACCGCCTTCGGTTCACTGGCTATGATGACCAGCGTACTCGTTAGCCCTGACGGCAACTACGAGTTTGAGGCAGCCCACGGTACCGTAACCCGCCACTACTACAAGTATCTTGAGGGCGAGGAGACTTCCACCAACCCCATGGCTACCATCTTCGCATGGAGCGGCGCTCTTCGCAAGCGTGGTGAGAAGGACGGCATCAAGGAGCTCATGAACTTTGGTGACCAGCTCGAGGGCGCTTGCTTCGACACCCTCAACGCCGGTATCGTTACCAAGGACCTCGTGAACCTGATGGAAGGTGTTGAGGCTAAGGCCGTCAACAGCGCCGAGTTCATCAAGGCCATCCGCACCAACCTCGAGAAGCGCCTCGGCTAATCCCAAGACGTTTCTAACGAGAAACCCAACAATGAGGGCTGCAGCACCATGCCGCAGCCCTCTTTTGTAGTATGTCTGTAGTTCTTAAAAACTTACACAAGCAGGTCGCCGGTGGCGACGATGGCGCTGTGGCCGCCCACAAAGACGATGCCGTCCTTGTTCATGGTGGTAGCCACTACCGAGGGACGTTGCATCACCTCGCCCTGCAAGAAACGGCATTCCTGGTCATGTTTGACAATGTTGCGGCGGTATAGGTAATAGTTCAATGCCGCATTGGCCGTACCAGTGGCAGACTCCTCGGGGACGCCATACAAGGGCGCGAAATTGCGCACATGGGCCGTATAGCCGTCATCACTGATGGCAAAGGCGTGAACTCCGATCACATTCAGCTCACGGCTTAACTCGGTCAAGGCATCCATATCGGGTTTCAAGGCATTCAGACCCTCTACATTGCCTACTGGCATGATGATGTCAGGCAAACCCGTCGAGATGACCTCAACAGGCATATTGGGCCATTCTATGGTATTCATGCCCGCCATGATGTCATGCAGGTACTCCACGTCGAGCAGGGGCACAATCACCTTGGGCTGTGCCATCTGCATCATGACTTTCTCATTCACCTTCACCTCAAGTTCTCCAGCACGGGTGTGGTTGCGACAGACGGCGCCAGGCTGGATAATACCCTGCTTGGTCATCAAACCGAAGGTTGCGATGGTGGCATGGCCGCACACATCCACCTCACTGCAAGGCGTGAAATAGCGCACGGTGAACTCCTCGGGCCCGTTCTGCTGCACAAAGGCAGTCTCGGGGAACCGCAATTCGGTAGCCACCTGCTGCATCAACTTATCCTCGGGAAACGGTGTCCCCTGCCCTAACAACACGACGCCAGCGGGGTTGCCACCGAAGGCGACATCGGTGAAAGCATCAACAATAAAATATTTCATAGGTCTATTCCAGATTCAAGCCGATCACCAAAACGGGATCGGCTTGATGATGACAGTAGTTGCGGTTTACTTGAGGGCGAAGGCAGTGCCGCCAACGCCGACCAGCTGCTGATAGGCAAGCACACCTGGCTGTGACAGCTCTACACGGGTGTAGCTGCCGTCACGGGTGAGCACATCAACGTGGGTGTCGTCAACAAAGGTGAACAGCTTCACCTCCTCGCCATTGTTCTCGAGATACCAAGAGTTTTCCTCAGCATTGAAGTTGAAGCGGGTTACCTGCTTAGTCGTCTGGTTGGTGATGGTGTAACCGGCCTCATTGCTGGCCACGAGGTACTGGGCATCCTTGCCGTCAATAACCTTGACCTCGGCCAATGCGGGATTTTCACCTGACCAGAACTCAATGCTGTTGAGGATAAACAGGTCGGCAGCAAAGCAGAGTTCATACACGGGCAGAATCCACATCGCCACGAAGACGATCTCGTTGACGAACTTGTCTCCCACATGCTCGTTCCAGGTCTTTACCTTATTGAAGAGCGCGAAACTTCCAATACATGACTGCATCATCATCGATGCGGAAAGTGCCACTACAGTGGCTACGATTAATTGTTTCTTTCTCATATTTTGCTATCAAGATTAATAAGTGAAAATATATTCTATTTCTTAAAGTTCTTCTTGTAGTACTCATAGCGGTTGAGCACCTTGACCACATAGTCCACCGGCTCGGTGCCGCGGCAATACCCGTTATTGCACACCGAGTCGTTATAGTACTCGGGATCCATCTTCCACAACATGGCCTGCTCCACATTCTCGTCCCATACGCGAGGATCAAGTTCATTCTTGCGGGCCAGTGCGATGGCATCGGTCACGTGGCCCGAACCTGCGTTATAGGAGGCCAGGATGAACTTGATGCGCTCGGCAGCGCCGGCCTTGCTCCTCATGATGCCTTCGAGCTGTTTCAAAATCTTGGAAGCGACACGGACGCTCACCTCGGGATTATCCAACTCGTTCTCCTTCGCCCCGAAGGATTTGGCCGTCCTGGGCATCACCTGCATCAGACCTCTGGCGCCCATCCATGACGTGGCGTTAGGGTTAAAGCTCGACTCCGAGTAGGCGATCGCCGCCAGCATGCGCCAGTCCCACCCGATTTCCTTGGCATACTGCTTGAAGATGGGGTCATAGGGCGAAATGGCACCAGGAGGCGTCACTGCCGGGGTGTCCACCTTGATTGAATCGGGCTTGGGACCACGATTCATCTCGAAGTAATGCTTCAGGGCCTGCTTGGAGTACTCCTGCGCATTGCTGCTGGCAGCCCATAGGTTGATGCTGTCGGCCAGCCACTGGTTGCGCTTAGCCACCGCCCACGATGACCGCTGTTCAAATCCCACCCTCAGCTGGATATTGATGCTGTCATAGTAGAAGAGGTTCATCTGCGCAATGTCGCTGTCAAAGATCGTGAAGTCGATTTCGCGCTTCGATACCCGCTGTATCAGCTCGGTGGGCAACGCCTTCTCACCCTCCACCGTGTGGACGATGATGCCGCCTCCCACCTCGTTGTCGAGGTTGCGCAGGCGCGACTCATACTTGGAGCCCTTCTCGACATACACCTCACGCCCGATGAGTTGCGTCACATCATAGATCATCCCCTCGCCACTGTGTTGCACCAGCACCTGATGGGTCTCGTTGACCGCACCGCAATGCAGCACACGCGACTTGTACTCGGCAGTAACGGGAATCTCGCAAGCCAGCACATCCACCTGCTTCTTCTCCAGCATCTTCAACAGGTCGGGCATACTACGCGCTACCTTGAAACTCAGGGCGATGCCATAGGAGCGTGCGAAGTCGCAGATTCGGTCATAGTCATATCCCATCGTGTCGCCCTTGAGGATAAAGAACCCCGTGGGGCTGTAGATGGTACCTACCACCAGCGTGTCGGGCAGACGATGTTGGGGCTCAACCTTCGCCTTCCTGCCACAGCAAGACAGCGCGACGGCAAGCACTAATACCAGGACCAGTGACGGAATCAGGCCACGCATGACGTCTTCAATGGATATTGGGAACGATGAGCAGCAGGTAGATAAGTACCGCGGGAGCGACGAGCAGCAGGCTGTCGATGCGGTCCAGGATGCCGCCATGACCCGGCAGGATGTGGCCCGAATCCTTGACGCCCACGCTGCGCTTGATGAGCGATTCCACCAAATCGCCAAAGGTGGCAAATACCGCCACGACAATGCTCAGTCCCACCCATGTCGTCAAATCGGGCACCTGGAAGAACTCGTCAAACCAGGTGTGGGTCACGTATGCGCCCGCCACACAGGCAAGCACTCCGCCGATGACACCTTCCCACGATTTCTTGGGCGAGATGCGCTCAAACAGGCGGTGACGGCCCAACAGCATACCCACGCAATAGGCACCCGTGTCATAGAGCCAGATGAACATGAACATGCCCAGCAATAAGCGCGGAGCCGTGATGCTCATGATGCAGTTGAGCAGGGCCACAGGGAATGCAACGTAGCCTAGCGAGAAGAATGAGCGCTCCAAGCTGTGTACCGCATTCTGCTGGGGACGGTAGAGCTGCACGATCGTGCGCAAGATCACGTAGGTGGCGATGGGCAACAGCCACAGGGCGCGGGACTGCATCGTCTCGCCCTCGTAGTGCATGTAGAACGCCACAAACACCCCGACGCCACCCAGCATGTCGATGACATTCACCAGCCACGACTGGTGGGCATCGTCCTTGGCCATCGTGATCATCTCGCCGATGCCCAGTACAATCAGCAGCGGGAACACCAGCAGATACATCACTGGAGAATTGTCCAGCAACAGGATGGCTGTCACGATCAGCGCGATATATATGGCACCCGACAGGATGCGTTTGATCAGATTCATCATAGTGATTTCGATATTTGGTGCAAATGTACAATTTTATCACGACATAGGCAACACCACAATGCGCCAAGTACTTAAAAAACGGTAACGACCACAATAAATGGTCAAGCCTTCCCGCGACTTTTCGGGGAAGGCTTGCCTTTGTTTCCTTTGGAGAGGGGACCAATGATTGTTGTCAGTTCAAAATCATCGACTCCAGACCCCTCGGCAACTCGACGTTATACTCATAGGCTCTCGCAAACTGTTTGAGCAACTCGATGGTGGCCTTCTTGGGGCCTCTTGCTCTTGTCATAACGTCATTTTCAATTCTTGAAGAAGTAGTAGTTCTGTGCATAGGCAGTCCTGATTTATAATTGTTACATTCTCATAACGCAGAGCGATACTCTAATATTATATCGATTGGCCGATTTAAGATTTTTTTTCTTTTCAAAAACGAAAACGAGCACCCCACTAAGTTCCGGACCCTAGACTACAAGCTAAACGAGCACAAAAAAGCAAACCTGCGACTAAGTATTATCGCAGGTCTGCAATCCAATTAATAATTTACTACTATGATTATTCCGACAAGCGATCAAGGACGGTGCGCACCAGATCCTCGACGGCGGTCTTGTAGTTAGGATTGACATCGGTCGCCACTCGGTTGGCGATAATCGAGCACACCGTCATCGCGCGGTGGCCCAGCATGGCCGCCATGCCCTGAAGGGCGCTGCTCTCCATCTCATAGTTGGTGATCTTGCCGCCGTTGTACTCAAACTGCTCGATGCGACTGTTCAGCTCGGGCTCCGCCAGCTCCAAGCGCACCTTGCGGCCCTGGGGACCATAGAAGCCCACAGCGCTGATGGTGTAGCCCCTCACCATGTCGTCACGCCCGATCTTTTCCACCAGCCACGGGTCGGCATCCACAACATAGGGCCTAGCCAGCAACGGATTCCACTTCACGAACTCGCAGAACTTATTCTCGAAGTCGAGATCGGCCACCTTGTTGCGATCGGCATAGTAGTTGATCACGCCGTCAAAGCCGATGGCCTTAGACGCAATCACGGGAGTACCCACGGGCACATAGGGCTGCAAGCCACCCGAGGTGCCGATGCGCACGATGTTCAAAGTGCGGTGTTCGGGCTTGGGGGTGCGCGTCTCGAAGTCGATGTTGGCCAGGCCGTCAAGCTCGGTCATCACGATGTCGATGTTGTCGGGACCGATGCCATGGGACAACGCCATGATGGGTTTGCCGTGGTAGGTGCCACCAATGGCATGGAACTCGCGGCTGGATGTCTCCCAGTCCTGGGTGTCAAAGTAGGCGGCGATCATCGTCACGCGACCGGGGTCGCCACACACGATGATGTTGTCGGTCAACTGTTCGGGCTTCACATGGATGTGGAATGCCGAGCCATCATCATTGATGATGAACTCTGAATCGGGGATGCGGTTAGTATTCATATCGTTGTGTAATTAAAAGTTCGTTTTTGATTAAAAAAGAAAATGTAAAGTTACTGCTTTCCCACAATTAATCAGCAAAATCGAGTGTTAAAAAGAGTGAAAGGCATAGTTTACATCACACAAGAACCATAGATACTATAGAGGGCGTCGATACTATAGTGGGCATAGTGAGCAACAACTAAAACTACACGAGGGTGTAGCGGCAGCCAGGGAGGGTGGCAATGACGTTCTTGCAGTCCAGTTCCACCAGGGTGCTCATGAGTTTATAAACGGGTTGGCCTAGGGCTTCGGCGAGGGCGTTGAGGTGTATCTCGCCATGCTCACGCACGGCATCGACCACGGCCTGTTCCTCCTTGGTGAGCTCGGGGAAGAGGTCCAGTTGCTGTGGCGCTTGCTTAGCGCCTTCCCATCGCATCGCCGCCATCAGGTCGTCGGCACAAGTGATGAGGGCGGCCTTGTTGGTCGCGATGAGCTTGTTGCAGCCCGTGGAGAACTCGTCGCCGCAACGTCCTGGCACCGCCATCACGTCGCGGTTGTAACTCATCGCCAAAGATGCCGTCACGAGTGCCCCACCCGCTCCTGCCGACTCGACAATCACCGTGCAGTCGCTTAGTGCCGCCACGATGCGGTTGCGGGCGAGGAAATTGCTCTTCTGCACTTGGTCCTGGCTCGTATAGTCCGTCAGCAGCATGCCACCATGCTTGGCGATGGCGACGGCCTCGCTGCGGTGGGTAGCGGGGTAGATGCGGTTGAGGCCGCGCGGCAGGACAGCCACCGTGGGTACATGATGCTTGAGGGCAGCACGATGGGCGGCGATGTCGATGCCGTAGGCCAAGCCGCTGACCACCACCAAGTCGGGGAGCCGCTGCGCCAGTTCGCCAATCAACTTGTCACAAAAGCGGATGCCATATTGCGTCGCGTGGCGGGTGCCCACCACGCTGATCACATGCTTACTCTCCAGGTCACATTGACCCAGCGTATAGATCATCGCCGGTGCATCGGGAGCTTCGAGTAGGCGGTGGGGATAGGTCGCGTCAGTGAAATAAGCCGTCTGGATGCCGTGCTCACGCACGAAGGCCTCCTCCCTTGCTGCCCGCGCCAGGCAGTCACGGCGGTAATCGTCCTGATAGATCTTGCTGCGTCCACGTGTGAGCTCACGCAGTGCCTTCTCGCTCATATCAAAAAACTGGCGCTCGCTGCCCACTACGTCGAGCAGCTTGCGTGCCAGATCAACGCCCATGCCCTGCAGGCTGGCAAAGGCAATGCGGTAGGCAAATGGTGTGTAATCTCCGTTAGTGCTCATGACGTCGGTTCAAGGTATTGCCGGATGCGGGCGGCCAGGTCGTCGCCACGGTTGATGCGCCCTGCCTTATCCATGCACACGATGGTGACCACGGCGCTGACGACAGGCGCCCCACCCTCTTTCATAAAAATGTCCTGGTGGAAGATGAAGCGCGGACCCTTGCGCTCAATCCACAAGCGGCTGAGCATCACGTCGCCCGTGCGCAGCGGCGTGTGGTAGTCGATCTCCATGCGGCGCACCACAGGCACCAAGCCGTCGCTCGTCAAGCTGCCGAAGGGAATCCCCTCCCGCTTGACGAAGGCGTGGCGCGTATGCTCCAGATAATGCAGATAGACGGCATTGTTGACGATGCCCTCACTGTCGAGCTCATAGTCGCGCACCGCTATCTCCTGCGTGAAAATATATCTGTCCTGCTCCATATCAACCCACAAAGATAAACAAAATAAATCTTATTCTAGTTTTATTATTGATTTTCTTGGATTTCTCGAGCTTTAGCTCGATCCATCGTTTCAGGCGATACTAAATAGAAGCCTGCCCGCGGGCTGAGTCATCAGCGGGCGGGCAGGCAGATGTATTGTCGGTTGGCTTCGGGATTACTTCAGCCAGTCCTGTACCTTGTCGTTGGGGACCATGCGCTCCTCAAACAC
>CAMZFV010000086.1 GCA_947306175.1 uncultured Prevotellaceae bacterium | reverse complement strand
TGTAGTAGCAGTTGGTGATGTCGGCACCGTTGCGGCACAAGGTTGAGCTGCCCTCGTCGCTGACCCAGGTCTCGCCCTCGGCAGCAGCGGCAGGAGAGTAAAGGCAGTTCTTGATGTTGACGGTCTTTTGGCGCCAGCCGACGAAGCCGCCGCACTTGATGGTGCCTCCTGTGGTCAGCAGCTTGCCGTCAAAGGTGCACCCCTCGATGGTGATGGTGCTGCCGTTGTAGTTGCCCTGCACGGCTACCAGTCCGCCGTGGGTGCCGTCGCCCTCGGTGCTGCTGTCGATGGTGACGCTGCTCACGCAGTCGGTGATACTGGCCGAGCCTTGCACGATGCCGATGATGCCGCCGGCGTACTTGCCGTTGGTCGAAATGGTGCCGTCCACGGTGCAGCCGCTCACAGTGAGTTGGGCGCTACTGACCACCTGACTGGCGATGCCAGCGGGATAGAGGTCAGTGTTGTTGTCGCCCTTGGTGGCGGTGATGTTGACGGTGACATCGCAGTTAATCACATCGACGTAGCCCCATACTTTGGCAATGAGTCCGGCCATGTGACGGCAGTCGTTGGCGGTGATGTTGGTCTCCACCTTCAGGTTTCGGATGACGGCGTGGTCGGTGTCGCTGCTGCCCAGCACATTGCTGAAGGGAGCTAAGTAGTTGTCCGAGGCCTCGGCGGTGAAGGTGAGTTTGTTGCCCCCGCCGTCGAACGTGCCGAGGAAGTCGTGGTAGTCAGCGCCTGCCATGCGGCTGACGCTGATGTCCGCACCCAGTTTCACCGTCTTGCCGCTAAAGCGGTTCCACGTGTCGTTGTCCTGCAGACAGTCGCAGAAGTAGTCCCAACCCTCAGCACTGCTGATGATGTAGGGATTCCCCTCTGAACCATCGCCTTCGCCCCAAAAATATGCCGCTTCCTCAGCTGGGGTGGCGGGCCGAATGGATTTATTGGCGATAGCCGCTTTGCGTTCAGATGAGAGTGTGCCCTTATATACATTGCCGCTGGGATCTTTGAAAGCCTTACCTGTTTCAATGGTGACAGTGCCGTTGTAGCTGGCCGTGATCACTGGCTTAGTGATATCGTTGCCATAGGTTAGGGTGGTTATGCCGCCGTTTCCCTTGCTGCCGTCGCCGATGCCGATGGGACCGCTGGTCGTGATGGTTCCTCCGCTGATGGTGATAGTACCGCCAGAACGTTCGTAGCTGCCACCAATTGCTGCTGCGACGCCATTCCAAGGACCGGTGCTTCCAGTGGCATTCACTGTGCCTCCGCTGATGGTGATGGTGCCACCGGCGCCATGGTATCCACCACCGATACCGGCACCCAGATAGTCGCCTGTGGCGTTCACTGTTCCGCCGGTGATTTCAATGACACCGCCATTTGTAAGGTACGCCCCGCCGATACCTGCACCCCATTTGCCACCAGTCGCTGTAGTCGTACCACCGCTGATTTTGATTGTGCCTCTTGAATTGGCCTGGTTTCCGTCACCGAGGCCCGCGGCATATTCACCACTCTTATTTACGGTCACCGTGCCATCGGTGATAGTGATATTGCCAATAGAAGCTCTATCACCACTGCCGATTCCTGCGCCGCAGGATTGGGATGAGGAGCCACCTATTCCACCCGTGGCTGTGATGTCGCCCCCATTGATGGTGATGTCGCCCATGGTGCCTTTACAGCCGCTTCCGATACCTGCACCAGCGCCCAAACCAGAACCACCGCCGCCATTAGCTGTAATCGTGCCGCTGCTAATGACAATGTTTCCGCCTCCGGCTGTTGCAGCACTGCCAATGCCAGCGCTACCGCCAAAATACGAATCATAGCCACCAGTAGCCGTTACCGTGCCACCGGTGATGGTGATAGAAGAAAAGTTATGATGCTTGCTCCCACCGTACATTCCACCGCCTATGCCCGCGGAAAGGGTTCCACCAATAGCATTCACCGTGCCACCGTTAATCTTAATGACGGCATTTGTGCCACCAATACCTGGAAAAACGCCGCTACCGTAGGTCGTGATGTTGCCGCCATTGATGATGATGGTACCACCATCTTCAGTAGCGATGCCACCTGTGACGACCAAAGAGCCTGTTCCTTGAATGGTCAGTTGATAACTAAACACTCTTATTCCATTGGAGTGGACTGTTAATGTACAGCCTTCGTTCAGCTGCAAGGTCACAGGACCCGTATTGTCGCCATATTGAATGTGCAGCCTACTTGTCGAGACATTGGATGACACGACGTATGTCCTGCCACTATAAAGGACTTCCGTGCCATCTGTCAGTTGCTCAGTTTCGGCCCACGCCGTGGCGGTCGTGAGCATCATCACGAGCAGCGTCAAGGCCGCTCTTGTCAAAATTGATTGGGTTTTAAATCGTCTCATAATCTTTGTAATTTAATAATGTGAATATTTTGATGATTGAATGATTTTCTGTTGGTCAATCCTCGTCTTTGCGACGGAACCAGTTCTTCCAGATGAGATAGATGAGCAGTCCCCACAACACCAGGTTGATGATGACAAGCGGGACGGTGAGCCACAAGGGCGAATCGAGGATGTAATTGTAGAAATCCATATCACGTGCGGATCAATTATTTTCTTCACAAATTTACCACGACCCTACCGCAATGCCTGTCTTGATTCGCAATCGGTTGTCTTAATTCTCCATTTTACCTGTCTTAATTCGCAAAATAAAACAACTCCTTAACATCCCTTAATAATCAATAACAAAAATTTCAAATCTCGCGTCACCCAAAATGGTTGGATTATTTTTTAGGTAATGATATGGCATTTGACTCGTACCCTGCGGGGCTAACGCTAATTTCGCTAATTGTTCTAATTTCACGTATGACTTAAATAAAATAGCGTAATTCTTATAATTCGTGCAATTCGCATTAAAACAAGTGGCTGGGTCAACAGCTATATCATTGCAAAAAATGTACTATCTTTGCAGTCGAGATGAGAGAGATGCAGTTTACAGCCGTCGTGCTGACCATACTGATGACTGGAGTATTGGTGTTTCTGCTTCCAGGACGTGTAGCTGATGACCGCGTGACCAACCGATCGCGCTGGCTCATGGCTTCCGCCTTTATCTTGACAGGCCTTCAGTTCCTCTTGCAGTTTGTCCTCAGGCTGCGCGAGTTGAGCGTGCCCCATGCCCTGTCGCTTAACATGTTGTTTTTCACGCCCTGCACCGTGTTGCTCGCGGCATGCATTCTGAATCTGCAGCGCCAGGGACGCATCCGCCGCCGCGAATGGATATTAGGCGGGACCGTTTGTCTGCTCAACGCCCTCATTCTCGCTGTGGGCTGGTTGAAGCCGGAGCGGCTGATGAGTTGTGACATGGTGGCCAGTTCCCTGTTCGCCATCCTGCAGGCCTATTATGCCGTCGTCATCAGCCGCGAACTCAAGCGCATGCGCGCCATGCTCGCCGACTACTACGACCGTGAGCCAGACAGCCTGGTCAACTGGATGAGCGTCAGCATCGTAGCGCTGTTGGCGTTGGCACTCATGCTACCCATCGCCATCTTCTCAGCAGGCTGGCCCTTGGCCATTTATGCCGTATGCTTCCTGGCCGTCATCTTCTATATGTGGTTCTGCTTCGTGAGGTATGTCATCAGTAATGCTTCACGCCGTGTGCGAGAGGCCGAAGAGGAGGAAGAGGAAGATCAGAAAATCCAAACCGAAGAACAGGCAACCCTCGAGATTGCAGCCGTCGAGACCCCCGAAGTCAAGGAGGGCGAGAACGTGGCCATCGAGCAATGGGTAGCTGACGGCAAGTACCTGCGCCACGACCTGAAGAGCGCCGATGTCGCCCGCGAGTTGGGCATCCCCCGCACCCACCTGCTGGCATGGGTCAAGGCAGCGGGCTACGAGTCGTTCACCCGGTGGATGACCACCCTGCGCATTGACGAAGCCAAGCGGATGCTCCGCGAGCACCCCGACTTCACCATCGAAGCCATTGCCGACCACTGCGGCATCAGCCGTTCCCACTTCCACACCGTCTTCAAGCGCGCCACCGGCCAGTCCCCCACCACCTACCTCTCCGACAATACCCCTTAAGCCTTTTCTCCTCCCCCCATCGCCCCACTCCTGTCCCGTAGTGCGAGCCATCGGCTCGTAAGCCCCATTGTCGTCAGTGTTTATCTGTGCCGTGACTCCGTCACGGCCCCCATCACCCCTTCCCCTGCGATTATTTTTCTTGCTTTTTGTGCTGGACTGCCTTCTCCGCGTTTCTTAACTTTGCATCAGGATAGGGACTGGAATGCGTTTAACATTTAACAACAATCCCCCCGCACCCTGTATAATAACAATCAAAATCGTTAAACCATGAGAATCAACACATTAAAGAAAATCAGCGCCAAACGGCCCATTGCTTTTTGTCGAATATGTGCCCTCCACAACCATCCCTCAGGAAGCACTTTCGCCCCTTCATCTCAACACAAACCAAAAACTAGAAACAAATAACTAAAAACTTTTTACTACCTTTGCAGGTTGAAACTAAATGGTTATAAGATTATGACATCAGGAGAGTTGAATGCACAGATTTTGCGCGATATGGCCGAGATTGCCGATAGCGAGGCGCTGATGAAGCAATTGGCCAAATATCTGAAGAAGTTGGTCGCTAAGAAAAACGACCCCACGCTGATGACGAAGGAGGAGTTTTTCGCCATGATCGAACAGGGGGAACGTGCTTATGAACTTGGCGAGTGCGGTGAAATGCTGGCAAATGAAGATATGACCACTTATTTAAGAAGACGTGGCTATGATCTATAGGGTTTTCAATACTCCTAAAGCCGAGGCTGATTTAGTGCGTCTTGCAAAGAACGAACCTAAGGTTTACAAGAAAGCATGTCAGTATATCGAGGAATTGAAGGTGCATCCCACAACCGGTTTGGGTCATCCAGAACCTTTGAAAGGGAAACCCGAAGGAAGGTGGAGTAGAAGGATCACCAAGAAGCACCGCTTGATTTACCGTATCTATGATACCGATGTGGTGGTGCTTGTCTTATCGTCCTACGGCCATTATGATGATAAGTAATTTCCAGATTATTTGAAAAGAACAAAATCATATAGATAAATGAAGAGTAATTTAGACAAGAAACTGATTGGGTCGCTCTCGCTGGCCGATGTGATCCATTTTGTAATCGCAGTGGTGGTGTTTGCCGCCATCTCGTGGATTTATTTCTATCCCAATGACGTGAACGGTGATGTCCTGCAACAACACGACGTCATGCAGGGTGCAGCCAACAGTCAGGAGACCAAGGCCCTCCAGGAGCAGACGGGCGAGAAGTCATGGTGGACCGATGCCCTATTCGGTGGTATGCCCACCTTCCAGATAGCGCCTTCCTACGAGGGTACGTCGATGCTTAATCCCGCCTCGGCGCTCTACCGCCTGTATTTCCCCACGCCCGTGAGCTGGATTTTCATCCTCATGCTCGGCTTCTTCCTGCTGATGCTGGCCTTTAAGGTCAAGTGGTATTATGCCGTGCTGGGTGCCATCGGGTATGCCTTCTCGAGTTACTTCTTCATCCTCATGGGTGCGGGCCACATCTGGAAACTATTGGTGCTCGCCTATATCCCACCCACCATCGCCGGCATCGTGTGGTGTTACCGTGGCAAGTACCTGGGCGGTATGGCGGTGGCAGCCTTCTTCGCCGCCTTGCAGCTGGCCAGCAACCACGTGCAGATGACCTACTACTCGATGTTCATCGTGGTGGCACTGGTCATCGCCTTCCTGGTTAAAGCCATCATCGACAAGAAGCTGGGCCGCTGGTGCATCGCCACCGCCGCACTGGCCGTTGCCGCCGTACTGGCACTGGCCGCCAATTCACCCAACCTCTATCTGACCTATAAGTACGCCCAGGAGACCATGCGTGGCGGTCATAGCGAACTCACCCCGACGGGCGAGGACGCCGCCAATGCCAAGCCCACCAACGGCGGCCTTGATAAGGACTACATCACCCAGTGGAGCTATGGCAAGGGCGAGACGTTCACCCTGCTCATCCCCAACTGCAAGGGTGGCGCCACCATCAAGCCCGAGCAAGGTGACAACCGCATGCTCACCCTCGCCGAGACCCCCAAGGCCGAGAAACTGGCCAACACGGGTCAAATGAGCCAGCAGGATATCCAGATCCTGAGCCAGTTCCCGCAATACTTCGGTGACCAGCCGATGACCAACGGCCCCGTCTATGTCGGCGCCCTCATCTGCGCCCTCTTCCTGTTGGGCTGCCTCATCGTCAAGGGTCCCGTGAAATGGGCGTTGCTCATCGTCACCATCATCAGCATCCTGCTCTCGTGGGGTCACAACATGATGTGGCTCACCGACTGGATGATTGACCACTTCCCCATGTATAACAAGTTCCGCACTGTCGCGTCGATACTTGTGATAGCCGAGATTGCCATGCCCATACTCGCAGTGCTGGGCCTGCGGGAACTCTTCAAGGAGCCCGACGGCTGGCGCAAGCACAAGGTGGCGCTCATCGTCTCCTTCGGCCTGTGCGCCTTCATCTGCCTGCTCTCCGCTCTGGTACCCAGTATCTTCGGCCACTTCTCGGCTCAGGAACATGAGCAACTCGTGGCAACGGGTCAGATCCAGCAGTATCCCAGCGTGGATGCCGCTATCGCAGCCGTGCGCGGAGCCCTTGTCAGCGGTGACGCTTGGCGCAGCCTCCTTATCATCCTCTTGAGCTTCTGCATTGTCTTTGTCGGAATCAAGGGCAAACTCAGCGAGTTGGCGACTGTCCTCATCTTGGCAGGCATCGTGC
The DNA here is from genome assembly GCA_947306175.1 of uncultured Prevotellaceae bacterium. Taxonomy (GTDB): domain Bacteria; phylum Bacteroidota; class Bacteroidia; order Bacteroidales; family Muribaculaceae; genus Sodaliphilus. Next base: position 1,882 of record CAMZFV010000086.1, on the reverse strand, counting down.
TGGTGGATATGTATGTCGTGAACAAGCGCTACATCGATAGCGACACCTTCACCTCCCGCTACGACCTGCCCGAGCAGCAGTTCGTTCAGCGTCCCGCCGATGCCCAGATCCTGCAAGATAAGGACCCGAACTTCCGCGTGATGGACGTGCAACACTTTGGCGAGGCGATGCCCAGCTATTTCCACAAAACCGTCGGCGGTTATCATGCCGCCAAGTTGTCGCGCTACAATGACCTGATTAACAACCAGATTGCCAAGAACAACGTGCAGGTGCTCAATATGCTCAACACACGTTACGTCATCATCGATGACCAGACCGTGCAGCGCAACCCCGAAGCCTTGGGCAATGCCTGGTTTGTGGATTCGCTCACCTACGTGGACAACGCCGACAAGGAGATGGCCTTCCTCGACAACTTCAACCCTGCCCGTAGCGCCGTGGCCGATGCCCAGTTCAAGCAGCAGTTAGGCGAAGCCAAGGCCGTGCAGCCTGGAGATACCATCTACGAGACCTCCTATGCCCCCAACCACCTGACCTACAAGAGCCACAGCGCCAATGGCGGTCTGGCAGTATTCAGCGAGGTGTATTTCCCCTGGGGCTGGAAGGTCACCGTTGACGGCAAGCCCGCCGAGATGGGCCGCGTGAACTACGTCCTGCGTGGCCTGCAACTGCCTGCGGGCGACCACGAGATTGACTTCAAGTTCATGCCTGACGAGGTCAACAAGACCCAGACGTGGGCCAGGATAGCGGTTATCGCCATCTACATCCTGCTCTTGCTGGCGCTGAACTACGCCCTCTTCGGCAACAAGCTCCGCAAGAAAGAACAGGCCCCCAACGACTAAAGTCTAAGGTCTAAAGTCTAAAGTCTTGATTCCCCCCAAACGATATCTGAATGCCTGGAGCCGCCACCACCGCAGTGGCGGCTTCGGTATCCATTCGCCTTATGCCTACCAGTTCGTCAGTAACGTCTGGCGGCAGCGCTTGCCTTATTATGCCTACGAGGGCATCCATCAGCTCTTGGACACCATCAAGTCAAGCTCCACGCGCCGGCAGCGCCGTGAAATGGACCTTATCACCGAGCGTGAGGCGAGGCTGTTGTTCAGGGTAACCAATTTCTTCAATCCGGGGCGCATCCTCCAGATGGGTGCTGCCACGGGCGTGGAGAGTGTCGCCATGCTGGCGGTGAGCAGCCAAAGCCGCCTTTACCTCTGCGACCCGCAACTGGAACAGAACCCGCTGGCCGTGCGCATCCTGCAGAGCCAGTTGGGTAGGGTGGACTGCTACAACGATGTGAATGTGTCGCTCAATGAGTTCTTAGACGCCTGTGATTGTCCCATAATGGCACTCGTCAACGTGCCTGTGGATGATACCGTGTTGCGACGCCTGCTGGACGCCCAGTGCGTCCTTGTGATGCGCAACCTGAACCGCGACGACGAGATGTCCCGGCTTTTCGACTTCTGCTGCGACCACATGCCGATGGGCCAGACCTATACCAACAACAAGGTCGCCATCCTCAATCCCAACCCCAAGCTCCAACGCGAGGACTTCCTCCTCTGGCTGTGAGAATTCAAGTTTCAGCTTTCCGAAACTTGAAGTTTAAAGACGAAAAAACCGCCCAAGCCAATTGGCCAGGGCGGTCTTTTTTAGCAATTATTCCGCTAGATGGATTATTTCATCTTTGCAGGGATGTTGATCTTGGGAGTAGCGGGCTTGCTGTCGTCAACACCGAGGGTCTCGATGTCGAAAATCAGGGTCTCGTTGGGCTCGATGCCGCGGTTACCCTGGGGACCGTAAGCGAGTTCACCGGGGATAACAACGGTAACCTTGCTGCCGGGCTTCATGAGCTGGATCATCTCGGCGAAGCCGGGGATGACTTGCTTCAGGT
>CAMZFV010000085.1 GCA_947306175.1 uncultured Prevotellaceae bacterium | reverse complement strand
CCGCCCTCACGGTGCAGGTCAAACTCGCCTTTCTCGTTCCTGTCAAAATCCACGCCCCAGCCCAGCAGTTCCTGAATCTGGGCAGGAGCCTCGGTCACAACTTTCTCCACGGCTTCGGGGTCACTGAGCCAGTCGCCAGCCACCATCGTGTCGTGGATGTGCTTGTCAAAATTGTCCACCTCCAGGTTGGTCACCGTGGCGACACCACCCTGGGCGAGGTCGGTATTGGCCTCTTCCATCTTGGACTTGCACACCAGGGCCACTGTTCCCGTTTTTGCCACTTTGAGGGCAAAACTCATACCGGCCACACCCGAGCCGATGATGAGGTAATCATATTTTCGTACCATTGCAGTTGTCAGTTTTCAGTTGTCAATTGGTCTAGAATACCTAGATGTTCTAGAATATCCAGAACTAAATCACTCTTTCTCTCCGTAGAGGAGGTCGCCGCAGTCACCCAGGCCGGGGACGATGTAGCTGTGCTCGTTGAGTTCGGTGTCGATGTCACCTGTCCACAACGTGGTAATATCGTTGGGCAGATGCTGGCGCACGACTTCAATCGCCTGAGGCGTAGCCACAACACTTGCCACATGGATTTTGGCGGGATGGCCCTTGGTCACCAGCGCCTGGTAGGCCAGTTCCATCGACGAACCGGTGGCGAGCATCGGGTCAACAATGATCAGCGTCTTGCCATCGAGGCGCGGGCTGGCGATGTACTCGATGTGAACGACAAAGTCGTCGGTCTTGGGGAAGTATTTCCTGTAGGCCGACACAAAGGCGTTCTCAGCGCCGTCAAAGTAATTCAAGAAGCCCTCGTGGAACGGCAGACCGGCACGTAATAACGTGGCAAGCACCACGTTGTCGTCCAACACATTGCACTGCTTCACACCTAGCGGCGTGGTCACCCCAACGGTCTTGTACTGGAGCCTCTTGGAGATTTCATAGGCCATAATCTGACCCAAGCGCTGGATATTGGCGCGGAAACGCAGGCGCTCCAGCTGCAAATCCTTATTGCGGATTTCGCTCATGAACTGTCCCACGAGCGAGTTCTGGTCACACAAGTTGATGATTTCCATTTTTCTATATTTGATTATGTGGTTAAATACTCTTTTAAAAGTCGCTTGGCGTTGTCACGGTCCAGGGTGAGCTGGTGCTTGAGTTCCTCAAGGCCGCACATCTTGAATTCCAGGCGCAGGAAACTGATGAACTCCAGCGTGATTTCCTCGCCGTAGATGTCGTCGTCAAAATCAAACAGGTTGACCTCGATGCTCAGTTGAGGGCCGTTGTCTAGCGTGGGACGGATACCGATGTTGGTCATGCCCTGCAAGGTCTGTCCGGCGACATGCGCCAGCACGGCATAGGCGCCGTTGTGCGGCAAGCGCAGGTTGGGATCCACCTCGCCCACATTGGCAGTGGGGAAACCCAGTCCCCTGCCGTTGTGGAATCCGTGCACCACCTTGCCCGTGAGGGAATAGGGGTGACCCATGCAGCGCATGGCATCGTCCACCTTGCCAGCAGCAATGAGCCCGCGGATAATCGTGGAACTCACCGGCGCATATTTGCCCAGATACTCGGGAGCCTTGACCACCTTGACGCCCAAGCGCTCACCGTGGCGGCAATAGTCCTCAAAGGTCTCCCCCTTGTTGTGCCCGAAGCGGTGGTTATAGCCCGTCACCAGCACGTCCACGCCATAGCGGTCCCGCAGCAGCTCAATGAACTGGGCCGAATCGAGCGCCGCCAACTCTGGCGTGAAGTCAAGCGTCAGCAGCAAGTCAGGGTGCAGCGCCTCAATCTGGGTCAAGCGGTCGTTCAGCGTCATGATGAGCCTGAAAGACTCCTCGGGATACAGCACTTGGCGGGGATGGCGCAGGAAGGTGATGACCAGGGATTGCTTGCCCAGCGCCGCTGCCTGACGGTTGAGGAAATCAACCAGTGTGGCATGCCCACGATGAACCCCGTCAAACATACCGATCGTAGCGACGGTACTGTTCAACGGCAAACGGTCATTATCCGCTAAAATCTTCATTTATCGATATGCTCCTTCAAGATGCGCATGGTGTCGTTGCACACGCGGATGAACATCTCACGGTTCTTGAGCATGGTAGAGGTCTTCACTTGCTTGTCGGCACCCGAGAACAGATAGCCCGTGTCGTTGCTTTCCAGCGCGCGCAGTGTGGGCACCACGCCAGCCTCGGGGCTGGGGATGTTGCGGCTCAGGTAGTCGGGCACGCGGTCCATCCAGCGCGACATGGCCAGGGCGCCACTCTTCAACAGACCCGGATTGACACAGTTCACGGCCACGCGGCGCGTCTTCATCACGCTCGACATGTAGATGGAGAACAGCGTAAGCGCCAACTTGCTCTGGGCATATGCCCCCCAGGGGGTGAAGTGAGACACAGCGGGGAACTCGTAAGGCAGCGTCACAAATCGGCGTGACACACTGGTGGACAAGATGATGTGGCCGCCCTCCTCGATGAGGGGATAGACCTGCATCGACAGCAGCACGGTGCTCAGGTAGTTCACCTGCACAGCGTGTTCAAATCCGTCCACCGAAATCTCGCTGCGGCGGGGCAGCAGACCAGCATTGTTGATGAGCGCGGCAACGGGGCGGTTCAACGCCTTCAGCCTCTTCACAAAGTCATTGACCAACTCAAATGAGTTGAGGTCCAGCTGCAGGCAGGTGATGTCCTTGTTGCGGGTCACCTTGCGCAATTGGGTCGCATAATTCTCAGCCTTAGCAATATCACGGCTGGCCAGCAACACGGCCTTGCCCTGTTCGGCAAGTTTACGGGTAATCACGCTACCCATACTGTCGGTCGAGCCTGTGACAATATATAACGGTTTTTCTTGCTCAGCCATAAGCTTATCGTTATCGGTCATCATATCATAGTTCTTTAGTTAGGTTCATATTCTTCTAACCCGCAAAGATATAAAACTCTTCAAAAACCCACCTTATATCGTGGCAAAAAAATAACGAAATTTCATCAAAAGTTTCATAATCCTTGGAGATAACAGGAAATCAGCACATCTCATCTGATATTATTGATTTGTCTTTAAACTTTTTTTAGGAGTCCATGTCAAATAATTAACATTTCACACCAATTAGCTTAGCCAGCTAATTGGATGATTTAGCCGCTATCCATTAATTAACCTTAAACCCGATTGTTATGAGATTTCTATATATATCTTTAGCCTTATTCCTGATGACAGCATTGTCGGTGGCAGCGCAGGATACCAATGCGCTCAGAGAGCGTATCGACTTGCAACGTTACCAGTTTCCCCAAGAGAAAATCTATGTAATGACCGACCGCGGCAGCTATTTGGCGGGTGACACCATTTGGCTGCGAGCATGGGTAATAGATGCTGCAACTCATCAACGGGTTGATGCCAGCCAATTTGTGTATGTGGAGCTGGTGTCGCCCACCGACTCAATACACACTCGCGTCAAGATTCACCGCAATGCCGATGGCGTATTTAAGGGTTACCTGCCACTTGACATCGACCTGCCCGAGGGTCGTTACCAGCTGACGGCCTTCACGATGTTTATGCAGAGCGTAGGTGCAGAGTACTTCTACCGTCAACCCGTCGAAATCGCTGCGCTGCCGTCTCTGCGCCGACGCATCGTGACCAAGTGCATGCGCTATAAGAACGAAATTGACGTCACATTGCGCTATGAAAACACTGCCGACAGCACTTCATGTCCCTATAACGTTTTTGGCTACACCAATAGCAACAAGCAATGGAACGAATTCCAATATAACGGGCGCAACAAGGAGTTTCACCTCACACTCAAGGGCAAGGATGCGCAGATGCCTGCTATGCTGGTGTCGTTTGACAATTATTCAAAATATGTGCCGCTCCCGCCCCGTGAAACGCTGGACGTGACTTTCTATCCCGAGGGCGGCTACCTTGTTCCTGACCTGGAGAATGTCGTGACCTTCAAGTTGACCAATACCAGTTCTACCACACTGACAGCATCAGGCGAGCTCCGAGACCTGCAGGGGCAAGTGATTGCCAAACTTGAAACGGATCATGACGGTATGGGTATCGTCAAGTTCACTCCCACTGCCGATGGCATCTATAAAGCCTGTTGGAAAGACAATTTTGACCAAGAAGTTACTTTCGACTTGCCACGAGTGCGCCCCGATGCTACCGTATTACAGGTGCGTCATCATGAAGATGGCACCATTACCGCCACGGCAGCTGGTGCCCGTGCTGCAGGAGCGCTAGTATTGTTACAGGAACGCGGTTGCTTGCTGGCTGCAGGATATGACAAGGTTACTGTGAGAGAGAAAGACTTGCCTACAGGCGTAGTTCAGGCATTTCTCCTGGATGATGATATGCGCTGCCTGAGCGAGAGGCTCTTCTTTGCACATGGCTCCCCATCTGCCGTTACCAATATCGCCACTGGTCGAGACGTTTACGCCGACCGTGAACAGGTGAGCGTGGATTTGGATTTGAGTGGTTTCACTACTACTGGGTGTGACTACGCGGTTTCGGTCATCGATGCTAGCGCTGCCGATCCGAGTGAGGGCAACATCCTCGCCAACCTGTTGCTGCAGAGTGACCTGCGCGGTCCCATCAATCAGCCCTCCTATTACTTCACCGATAATGACAGCATCGGTGCTGACCAGCGGCTACGTCACTTAGATATGCTTATGCTCACCCAGGGATGGCGGCGCTACGACATCCCGCGTGTGCTGCGTGGCCATCTTGTCGAGCCGCAATTTCCCCTTGAGGTATCGCAGGTTGTGACGGGCCGCGTCCTCAGCGATTGGCGCAAAAAGCCAGTTGCAGGTGCCACCGTCAGCCTCATCGCTCCCCTTGTGGAGTTCGGCGCAACGGCAGTCACCGACTCGCTTGGGGAGTTTGTCATCGCTTTGCCCCTGCTGCCCGACAGTGTGGACTGCATCGTTATGGCCGAGAACATCAAGGGCAAGAAGCAGATGAACCTGGAACTTGACACTGAGACCTATCCTCAAGTCTTTTATGTGGAAAACGGGAAAGCAGCACTTAATGCGCCATCATCCACCCCCATCATTGACGAGCAACAGTGGCGACTGGAAAAAGGCGATGACTGGCGGCACATCATACTCAACGAACTATTGGTGACTACCCGGCGTCCACGCCACGCCAGCGAACGCAATCCATACTACCTTTCTCCCAATAAAATCGCCCAAAAAGAAATCCGTTCGATTGAATCGGCGGCCTACGCCTTGCCAGGACTTATCGCAATGAACGGTGGACTTTATACCGCAGGAGGTACTGCCAAGGACCATGTGACGATCTTTGTAGATGGAGAACCCATTATGAGCAACTACTTTACAGAAGAGGACAACCCGGATTACAAAATCTTTTTTCCAACGGGTTTATCTGCCAACCTATCGGAACTATCCATTGCACAAAGTTTTATCTCATTCAAGGACATCAGCTACATTTATTTTGCACGAAAACCTCATGGCGGCGGTAACCTTTACATCCAGCACAGGGAGGGTTATCATGCCTATAGCAAGAAGGAACGCAGCATTTATCTGAAAATCACCCAGCCGATGGGTGCTCAACGGCCTGTGGAATTCTACACGCCCCGTTATGACAGCAATGACTGTGGCATTGAGCCAGGCTGTGACCTGCGCACGACACTCTACTGGAACCCAAGTGTGGCAGTGAACGAGACTGGTAAGTCAACCTTTGACTTCTACGCCAGCGATGCCCATGGTACCACTTACATCGTCACTGTGGAGGGCATTAGCAGCGACGGCATCCCCTTCCGCACCACCCATAACATCACCAAGCGCTAACCCCCAAACAATAGGGTCGTCTATCACTTTCATCGGTCTTTATCTATCAAAAAAAACGAGATAAAGACCGATGAGTAGTAAATGGTAACACTCTTTTTTTTCATTTCGCGCGTCTGCACGATAATTGATTTATATGTTTTGCCATGTGACTGGTGGATTTGGGAAAATGGCAAGGTTGCAGGAAATGAGGGGGTGTGGAAAGTGAGTGTAATTTTGCGGTGTCATCGGGATGATAGCCCCGAAAAGAAGCATTCATTCACCAACTAAAAATTTTTCTGTTATGAAGACTCCAGTTACTGTTTACAACGTGATTATCCTTGACAAGAGCGGCTCGATGTCGAGCATTGCCCGCCAAGCCATCGATGGCGTGAACGAGACCATCGGATCCATCAAGAGTGCCCAGGAAAAGAACCCCGACCAAACACACATGGTGACCCTAGTCGCCTTCTGCGGCTGTGAAATGCGCACCATCTATGACAACGTCCCTGTTGCCGAGACCAAGAAGCTGACCGACAAGGATTACCGTCCCTGCTGCATGACGCCGCTCTATGATGCCGTCGGCACGACCATCACCCGTGTACATGCGCTCAAGAGCAAGGACATCAGTTCGCTGGCCCTGGTGACCATTATCACCGACGGCTATGAGAACGCCTCCCGCGAGTTCAGCCTCACCGCCATTCAGTCGCTCATCGAGAGCTACAAGGAGCAGGGTTGGCAGTTCACCTACATCGGTGCCGACCACGATGTGGAGCAGGTGGCCTTCTCGCTGCACATCGAACACAGCCTCAAATTCGAAAAGACGCCTCAGGCCACTAAAGCCATGTTCGCCAAGGAAAATGCTGCACGCACCAGATGGACTGAAAAGATGGAGCGTCTCCAGTGTGAATATGGTTCAGCCCCAATTCCCAAACAACGTATCAAGGATGTTAATACCGAGGAATACTTTGATTGATGAACTTTAATTCATGCCAGTTTGGCCGCATTTGTGAAAATGTCCAAACTGGCATGGTTTTTGCCCATTCACACCATTATTAACATCTTTATTCCGCCATTATGGAACGACCTGATCTTCAGAACCTCAAATACGGTATCATCTATCTCTACAGCGACCGCAGCCTCTCGCCTGGTTTTCATGACCCGGAGGCCATTGTTGAGAAGTTTGTCCGTCCCCTGCAAATCGAGTGGGTGGACGAGCCTGGACGTGGTGACATTCTCATGATTGCCAGGCGGTTCAATGTGGGCAATATCGGACAATATGCCACCGTGAGCCTGTCATTGAGCCGCATGAATCGCTCTGGTGGATGGTTTGAGGCCATACGCCATTTTGCTGACGAACTGATGGGTGTTGCCGACATGGGCGACGGAGACATTGTCATCAATGAGGATGACTTCGGCTATCGCTACGACTTGAATTCCTCGGTGTTCGATGCCGTAAAAGAAGCGGCGCCGCAGGATCACACTCGTGTCAAATCCGCTAAGCCGCGCCGATGGAAGAAATGGGGAGATAAGTTGCGGGATTTGATGGAAGAAGCCGACGAAACCTCATGTGCTGAACCTTCGGCTCCAATAGTGTGTCATCAAGAAATGGCCAAACCCAAGCCCCAGCACGACTTCTTGCAAGCCGAGGAGGACGATGAAGTCCAGTTGATGGAGGCCGAGCGCAAGAGAGCACTGGAACGCATCAAACGGGAAATCGTCAACTACATCGCACAATACCATGAGGACCCCAAGGACCTGATGACTGAACTCCTGCGGGGCAAGGTGGTCGTGGGACAGCCTGGGCGTGTGCTCGTCAACGGGGACATGAAGATTGTCCTGCCCGAATATGACGAGATGGAGATTGAGATGCCCGCCATGTGCCGCACAATCTATATCCTTTTCATGAAAAACCGCAAGCTGGGCCATAACGGTATCGTCCTGAAGAACATGGACGAGTACCGCGACGAGATCATGGATATCTACAGCCTGGTCAAGCCCGGAGCCAGCGACTGGCGTGTCAAGCGGTCGGTGGAAAACCTGTGTGACCCCTTGAGTGAATCGCTCATTCAGACCATTTCGCGCATCAACCGCTGCATCAGGAATGTCATCACAGACAAGCGTCTGGCTGAGAATTACATCATCGCCGGCACTAGGGGAGAACCTTACGGCATCGCCTTAGACTCCGACTTCTTGGAGCTGCCTCGCGCTGTGACGGGAGTCTAGCGCAAAGGATTCGTCCCAAGAAAAACCAAGGCAAATTGCATCAGATTTTTCTCGGGCGATAGCCCGATTAATATAACAGCAGCATGTTTTACGAGTAAGGACGTTTTAGTTCAGTTGTCCCATGCTTGACTGGGTGTTTTTGTGTGGGTGAGGGATTTTGTGTACCTTTGCGGCCAAATACAAGAAACAAAGTCATGGCAATGAAATTGATATATGACAGCCAGGGTGACGCGACCAAGCGGTTGCTGCTCGAGACTTATGGCTGCCAAATGAATGTGGCGGACAGCGAGGTCGTCGCCACAGTGATGAAGATGGCGGGCTATGAGACCACTGAGGATTTCGACGAGGCCGACGCTATCTTCATCAACACCTGCTCGGTGCGCGACAATGCCGAGCAAAAGATTTTTTCGCGACTCAACCAACTGAACGCCTATCGTCACAAGCGCCAGCGCCGCCTCATCATCGGCATCATCGGCTGCATGGCCGAGCGCATGAAGGAAGTGCTCATCAACGAGCATGGCGTGGACCTGGTGGCAGGTCCCGACGCCTATCTGGAACTGCCGTCGCTCATCGGCCTGGCCGAGCGCGGCGAGAAAGCCATCAACACCGAACTCTCCACCACCGAGACCTACCGCGACATCATCCCGTCGCGTGTGGCAGGCAGCAAGGTGAGCGGCTTCATCAGCATCATGAGGGGCTGCAACAACTTCTGCACCTACTGCATCGTGCCCTATACCCGTGGCCGTGAGCGCAGTCGTGAGCCGCAGAGCATCCTCAACGAGCTGGCCGACTTGCGGCAGCGCGGTTTCATGGAAGTGACCCTGCTGGGCCAGAATGTCAATTCCTACCTCTACAAGCCTGCTGACGGCAGCGAGTCCGTTGACTTGGCCCGCCTGCTGGCGATGGTCGCCGAGGCCGCTCCCGAGATGCGTGTGCGCTTCACCACGAGCAACCCCGAGGACCTGAGCGACGCCATCATCGACACGA
>CAMZFV010000084.1 GCA_947306175.1 uncultured Prevotellaceae bacterium | reverse complement strand
CATTCTTGAAAGAGCAGTTCGATTCTGCTATGGGCTACCGCAGCAAAGCGTTAACACATCCCTGAATATGTGTTTAACGCTTTGCCTTGTGTTATTTCCCGTGATGAGTTCGCCTAAAACCTGAAACCTAGTACCTAAAACCTAAAAACTTTTATTATCTTTGTGGCCTATAACCATTATTGACTGACGACCGATGAAACAATATCTTGACTTAATCAAGCATGTCATGGAGCATGGTGTGGACAAGGAGGACCGCACGGGGACGGGGACGCGCAGCGTCTTCGGGTACCAGTTGCGTTGCAACCTAGCCGACGGTTTCCCCCTGTTGACGACCAAGAAAGTGCACCTCAAGTCCATCATCTACGAGCTGTTGTGGTTCTTGCGCGGCGACACCAATGTGCGCTGGTTGCAGGAGCATGGGGTGCGCATCTGGAACGAATGGGCCGACGAAAATGGCGACCTGGGTCCCGTCTATGGCAGCCAATGGCGTGCCTGGCCCGATGGCAACGGCGGCACCATCGACCAGATTGCCCAGGTCATCGATCAGATAAAGAACACGCCCGACAGCCGCCGCATCATGGTGAGCGCATGGAATGTCGCCGAGGTGCCCACGATGAAGCTGCCGCCCTGCCATTCGTTGTTCCAGTTCTATGTGGCGCAGGGCAAGTTAAGCCTGCAGCTGTATCAGCGCAGCGCCGACCTGTTCCTGGGTGTACCATTCAACATCGCGTCCTACGCCCTGTTGCTGATGATGGTCGCTCATGTGACGGGACTGGAGCCAGGAGAGTTCATCCATACCTTTGGCGATGCGCACATCTACCGCAACCACTTCGACCAGATCAAGGAGCAGCTATCCCGCGAACCGCGTCCGCTGCCCCGCATGATACTGAACCCTGATGTGAAGAGCATCGACGACTACAAGTACGAGGACTTCACCCTTGAGGGTTACGACCCCTGGCCCGCCATCAAGGGAGTGGTATCGGTTTAATCAACTAACAAATGAAATCGATTCATGCCATAGTAGCCGTTGCCAGCGACTGGGCCATTGGACGCCAGGGTGACCTCTTGTGCCACATGCCTGCCGACATGCGCCACTTCAAGGAGGTGACGATGGGGCACAGCATCGTCATGGGCCGCAAGACCTTTGAGTCGTTCCCGCGCCGCCCGTTGCCTGGACGTCAAAATATCGTCATCACCCGCAATGCCGGCTGGCAATATCCTGGTGTGACCGTGGCGTATAGCCTTGACGAGGCTATCGCTGCTGCCGAGACCGACACCATCTTCATCATCGGTGGAGCGCAGGTCTATGAGCAGGCATTGCCCTTGGTGGATGTGCTGCATCTGACGCTGATACATGCCCGCTGGGCGAGCGCCGACGCCTATTTCCCGACGTTGGACATGAATGAGTGGCAAGAGGTGGAGCGTGAACACCATGCGAGCGACCACAAGAATGCATATGAGTTTGATTTCGTCACCCTAAAACGCCGCCGCTCATGAAATACTTCCTCATTGCTGGTGAGGCCTCGGGCGACCTGCATGCCGCTCACCTGATAGAATCTCTTAAACAACTGGATACCGCTGCCGAGTTCCGCTTTCTGGGCGGTGACCTCATGGCGGCTCAGGCAGGCGTGCAACCCATTATCCATTACCGCGACATGGCCTATATGGGCTTTATGGATGTCGTCAAGCATTTGGGAAAAATCCTCGGTTTCCTCGGCACTGCCCGTCGTGCCATCGACGAGTGGCAGCCATCGGCATTGATACTGGTGGATTATCCGTCGTTCAACCTCAAGGTGGCCAAGTATGCCCACAACCTGGGCATCCCTGTGCACTATTTCATCTCGCCCAAGGTGTGGGTGTGGAAGGAGTGGCGTGTCAAGGACATCCGCCGCTACGTGGACCACATGTACTGCATCTTGCCCTTTGAGCCCGAGTGGTACAAGGAACGGGGCTACGAGGCGACCTACGTGGGCAACCCCACCGTTCAGGAGATTGCCCAAGCCAGCAAAGATTTCCCCGATTTTGCCCATTTCATCGCGCAAAATGGTCTTCCCGACCGTCCCATTATCGCCCTCGTGCCAGGTTCGCGCGTAAGGGAAATCCGCGACAACCTGCCCCTGATGATGGAGGCTGCCGCACGGCACCCCGAGTATCAGGCCGTCATTGCTGGAGCGCCAAGTATCGACGATAGCCTCTACCGCGAAGTGATGGGTGACAAAGCTGTTCCCGTGCTGCGTGATGCGACCTATCCGCTTGTTCACCATGCCCGCACCGCTCTCGTCACCTCGGGCACCGCGACGCTCGAAACCGCCCTGCTGGGCACGCCGCAGGTCGCCTGTTACCGCTTTAACGGCAGCAAGTGGTCCTATAATTTCTATCGCAGGTTGTTATCGGGAAAATATGTCACCTTGCCCAACCTCATCACCGATGAGCCCGTTATTGCCGAACTCTTGATGCACCTCTGCACTGTCGATAGCATCGACAATCATCTCACCCAATTACTCGATGAGACTCTCGAGCGCTCCGCGATGCTCGACGGTTATCACCGCCTTGCTGACCGCCTCGGCACCGCCGTCTGCACCGCCACCGCCGCCCGACTGATTGTCTCGGCCCAGTGACGTCAATCAGTAAGCATTACTCAGAGAAATCTTCTTGACTCGGTCTTCTATGACTGGCCTCTTGGTGGCAATGATGTATTCTATGCCATCAAGGGTGACGTTTTGTATTTCTACGGGAATATCGCAGTTGGTATAGGCGTGCATCTTGGGTGCAAGCCGATTAAAGGGCCAAATGAAACGGTTGTAGTCGATTGGCGTCAATTCAAGTACGGCGCAGGTCATGGTGCTGTCTTCAGCGTTTGCCCTGATGGCGTAGAACGGCCATGTCTCATGGGTCTGGAACGTATCAAAGCGCTCAGGTGACTGTTTCACAGCCTGAACGAACCCTTCGGGCAGGAAAAAGACACTGTCATTATGGAAATACTTGTTGATGCCTAGGCTTGTACCGAAGAACTTGCGATGCTCGCCCCAGCCGAAATACTCGTATGCGACGATAAAGCGGTCAAAGAACGGATGAAAATCGGCGATGCGGGTTTGAATGGGATACTCATGGCGCCGGATTTGGGACAACTCTCGCTCGTTCTCGAGTGAACACTTGTAGCTGGCATGAATGGCCATGATGCCGATGACGATTGTGACGGCATTGGCAACAGTGATCGCTTTCACCATTTTGCTGCCTAATCTTTCCCACGGGATGGCCCTCATGATCAGCATGAGGGCAAACAGTTCGATGCCAAAGCGCGAATGGGCCGTGAAGTGACGGGTGAACCATACAAAGACAAACGAGATGAGCAGGGCCATAATAAAAATTTGCTCTCGTTTGAACCACTGTCCGATCTTCAGCCACTTGGTCAAGGCCAGCAATGGGATGAGGAACAGCATGATAATTGTCATCCTCAGGTTGCTCATGCTGGCTAGCGTCTGGAGCATGACCACATGGCTTAACTCTGGACCTTTCTCCAATGCCCGCTCTACCGAGCTGGGTGCAAATACAAGGAATAGCGCTCCGAGAAAGAATCCAGCCAGCATAAAACACCGCTGCTTGGTCAGCGACTTGGGATGGGTTGCAAAGTAGATGAAGTAGGCCCCGGCAAGTCCCACGACAAAGGCCTCGTTGGTCCAGCCGCAAAGGATGCCACACAGGAACAACGGGAGGTTTGCCTTGTTGGAAAACTGCTTTTTCTCAAGCATGTAATGGAAGAACAGCAGGGCGGTTGCCGTCCACAGGTAATTAAACGAGCCGCTCAGCCACAGCACACCCAAGTCAAAGCCTGGATAAAGCAGGAACAGGAGGATGAATGCCACCGAGAAAACTTTGTAGTATTGTCTCTTGTCGTTGGTCACATTGATGGCGATAGCGTAGAGTAATACCACAAACACCAGTGTGTTGAGCACATTGAAAATGCCCTTACCCAACAAGGCTTCAACGGCTTGAAGTAGCGTGTGTACTACTGTGCGGCCATTACAGGTCAGATAATGGGTGTACTGGCTTTTAACCACATCCCACAGGTTGTGGATGTACTGGTCGGTGCCATAGATGAAGACATAGTTCCAGTCGTCGCTGGCCATCGGTGTGAAATAGTTGAGGCAGTAGATGATGGCGGCGACGCAGAGAAGGAATATTCCGAATATGACTTTTTGTGTCTTGCTTCCCATGTGATGTTATTTTAGGGCTTGGCTGTTACTTCGTCCTCGGTGAGGCAGGCGGTAAAGCCCATCTCGCGCGAACGTTCCTTGTCAAACATGCAGTAGGTGACGTCGCCCTCGTCACACAGGTTGCCCTGGCTATCGTGCAGGGTAACGTGGACGGTGTAGTAGTTGCGCACGTTGCCTGTCAGGCGTCCGCGCAGGGTGATTTGCGGGTCGCGGGTGGAGACGGGACGGCGAAATTTCACCTCCAACTTGGTGGTGACGCCAGCGGCCTGCAATTGACGCGAGAGCACCCAGTTGGCGATCTCGTCGATGAGCGTGCTGATGATGCCGCCGTGCAGGGTCTCTACCCAGCCGTCATAGTTGACGTTAGGCGACCACGTGGCGACGATGTCCTCGCCGTCCTCCCAAAATTCCAGATGCAATCCGATCGGGTTCGTCGGGCTGCACCCGAAGCAGTTGTAACCCTCTTTATCGAGATATGGATTAATCAGCTTTTTCATTTTATCAAAACAATATATATGTGCCTGCTTGAGAAATCAACAACAATAAGTACAATAAATACTATAGCTATTCAGTGCGTAGCGAAAAATAAAGAGAACTACAACAATTCAAACAATAAATAATAAAGTTGTTACAGTTGTCCAAGTTGTTTTTTTATAATATGGAGTGCGGATGCCATTTGTAATTATTGTATTTATTGTCTTCCTTTTCTTTCTTGTAGTTTACGGTGGTGCCATATCTCAAGGCTGTTGATGGCGTTCTGCCACAGGATGTAGCAGCCGGGGCCTGCCACCGACAGGGGACTGAGGTAGGTATATGCAATCCACACGGCAAAGGCGGTATTCTTCTGCCCCAAGCCTTGTCCGCTCTCGATGACCGTGCCGAAGAAATGCCCGATATACCGTCCCACAGCGAATTGCGCCAGGCAGATCAGCAGTGACACCAGAGCGATGGCCAGGAGAAACACCAGGGGTGCCCCGCTGTTGATGATGTTCTTCACCGTGCAACCCGTGACGATGGTCAGCGAGATGCCCCACATGTAGAATGACAGGTCCTGGATGGCGACCAGCCGCTGCTGCACGCGCGGCAGGTAGTGCTTGACCAGATAGGCAGCAATGAGCGGCAGCACCAGCACGAGGAACACCTTGTACATGATCATCCAGAAAGCCGTCCAGAAGTTGATATCGACATTATTGTCGATAAGCGGGAATACCACAGGCACAGCGACCACAGTGACGATGTTCGACAGGAACACATAGCTGGTCATCGTCTCCAGGTTACCGCCCAGTTTGCCCGTCACCACGGGGGCCGCACTGGCACCCGGGCAGATGACGCACGTCAGGATGCCCTCCATCAGGATGAGGTCTTTGCCCTTCATCTTAAAGCCGATGATAAGCGCCACAAGCAGCACGACAAGCGCCACCTGGAAGACCGATACCCACAGGTGCCACATCGCCGGACGCATCTTGTGGAAATCCACCCTGAGGAACGTCGTGAACAGGATCAGACTCATGAACAGCGGCAGGATGGTGTCGAATATCGGCGCCATCACCTCGCTCACCGGGTCAAGGGCGGGAATCCAATAGAATATCAGATAGATCACCGTCCCCGCCGCAATCGCGCTAGGCAACGTCCAATTCTTCAAAAAATCAATCACCACCTTCATAGCAACCGCAAAATTACTGCAAAAATCCGATTATGTGAATACTTTGAGAATTCATTATCAAAGTTGAGCGCAAGGATTTTATCCAAACCGAGCGCAATAGGAAATGAAAATCAAAGATTTTCTTTTTTATTGCCGAGGTGCCGCGTAATTTCAAGGTAATATCCTTAAAGGTACTCTGAAATGGTAAATGTGTCTTTTATATAGCGATTTCTTTTTATTCTTTTTGCCACCATTCACCTTTGCTTGATCAGTTTTTTCAACATAATGAATTCTAGCAGCATTAATCCTTTAATGTATATACTGTTGCGCATAGGCAACATTTTTTTAAAAAAATGCCGTTTGTGTGCAACAATTTTGCTACCTTTGCATCGATAAAATAAAAATTGTATGGATACATTATTTAGAAAAAGTGACAGGCTGCTGGCTAACACCCAGACGGATATTATTCGTGACAAGATGAATGAGATACACTGGAATGCTCAACTTGTCACTATTATGGGAGCTAAAGGCGTGGGTAAATCCACGCTCATCAAGCAGTATCTAAAGCAGAACTATGGACTCGGCGACCGCCGCATACTCTATTGTTCAGCCGATACTATAGATTTCTCTATGCGAACACTTGTGGAGTTAGCGGAGGAATTTGTAATTCGAGGTGGCGAACTATTAGCTATCGATGAGATTCATAAGTACAAGTCAAGGACAACGGATTGGAGTCGTGAAATTAAAGAGGTTCACGAATTGTACCCCGACTTAAAACTGATAGTTAGTGGATCTTCCCTTCTGCGTTTAAGGGAAGGAGATGCTGACCTGTCTCGTCGGGCTGTCAAGTACACGATGCCTGGACTTTCATTCCGCGAATCACTTCGTTTCTATCATGGGCTGGATTTCAAGCCATGGGTATTGGAGGACATTCTGGCTCATCCATACGATTTGTGGCATGAGGTTTCTTCAAAATGCAAACCTGTTGCCCTGTTCAAAGAGTATTTGGAAAAAGGTTACTATCCCTTCTTATTGGAGGGCGAAGGAGAATACTACACCAAGATTGAGCAGGTGGTAAACTACATTATAGAAACTGAACTACCTCAAATCTGCAAAGTCGATGTGGCTAATATCAGAAAATTGCAGGCTCTAATTGCTCTTATCAGTAGTGAAGTTCCATACGAATTGAATGCAAACAAGATTGCTGCTGCCATTGAGATTGGACGCGATACAGTGGTAGAATATCTGAAATATCTTGGTGATGCAAAAGTGCTCAATCTGCTATATTCCGACAAGAAAAAGATTGGCAAACTTTCTAAACCAGATAAGGTCTATTTGGAGAATCCAAATATTCTTTATGCGTTGACACCCACTAAGGCTGAAATAGGGACGCTACGTGAAACCTTTGCAATATGTAGTCTTTCAGAAAACCATATCGTAGAATATGGCAAGGCGCAAGGAGATTTTAAAATCGATGCAAAATATACTTTTGAGATAGGCGGACGCAGCAAGGGCTTTTCACAGATTGCAGGTATAGATAACTCCTACATCTTCGCAGACGACTGGGACATGCCTGATGGCGCAAAATTGCCGCTATGGATGCTTGGATTTCTATATTGAGGCTATTTGCGCATGTGCGTGTTACACGAATGTCCATGAATGATCACGAATTAACCATAAATAATTCTTTATTCATTGCTGTCCACTAAAACTTTCAAATAATGGTGATACATGAAATAGTTTTTATTAAATGCCTAAAAATCAATATGGTTTTTTCTTAATCATTTGATTCTTAATGACTTCTCTATTTCAAATCGTCGCACCTCAAAATCACTTATAAGACAAAGAATATCAGATACTTATAAAAGAATTTGCGAATTTTTAGTGGACACTAATGTTCTTTATTCATGACCATTCAATGTTGATCATGGTATATTTATCTTTGCCTTGTAAATTTGCAAGATGGATATAAGTATGTTTTGCTCAACTTTTTGCATGAGATTTGACATAAATTCAAAGTCGATTTCGCCTTGTTCATTTACTGGCAAATATATTCTACTTTTCCGCAATCTCGTTAGTGTTGCGCCATAACTGCCCCAACTGAATTTCTTTACTAACTGCTTTATTGCAACTATCAAGAATAAAGCGTTAAACTTATCCAAGTTAGGATGCTTGATTACTTGAATATTTTGCCCAGTGTAAAAAGACTTTGACTGATAGAATACGGTTTGAGTATCTAAACCAATAGTAATAACATTGCCCTCGTCAATACTATATTTTGAAGATTGCTCGATAACAAATGAATCTATGCCGTTATTGGCATCTGTTCTTGTAATGTAGGGATTATTGCCCTCACCAGGAACTAGTTTTATTTTGTCTATGCCGCTTTGGGTTGATTGTATTGTAAAGACATCACCAAAAACAAAATGATTCCATTGTTTTACGAGTAGCTTGCTGCAATCCAGTATTTCGTTAATAATTAGACGTTTAAATAATCTATCTATAGTTGGTTTTAATATTTTTTGTTCATTTGCCCTTTGAAAGTCATTCATAAACTGCCAATCAGGCATTTTCCCGTTTTCTGTAACTGGAAGCATCATTTTGAATGACCTTATTCTATTACTATTTATTGGATAACCATGACCGAAACGATTTCTTTGTTTTGTTATACAAACTGCAATAAAAATTAGTTGATACTTATTCAAGTTTAATTTAGGAATTAAAGCAGCTACATGACTATCAAGAGCCATTTTATGTGGTTGGTAGTAGGCAATTCCTGCACCGCCATCACCATCAACATTTAAAGTTATAATTCCACCATCAAATAGCTTTTTATTATTGGGTGCAACAAAATCTTTAAATCCGTTATCTACTTTTCGTGCCGAGACAAGAGGTATATCACCCATCGTAAGTGATGCCATATTGTTTTGATTGCCTTTCTCAAAATTGAAAAAGTCACTTAAATAAAAGTCTCGCCATAATATTTTGTCAAATTCCCTCATTGTTTTAATTCTTCATTTTGCTTTTCATCAAATAGATAACCGCGACCATGAGTTATCATATTAAACTCAAATGTTAAATAATCTGCCATGGTCCGCTCAAAGTCGTCAACAGTTGGTATCTCGTCATTGAAGTAATAAAAAGCGTGCAGCCATTCATCATCAGGCTCAATTGTAGTTTCAACACAAAATTTTAAATCAGCCTCAACACGACCAAACCACACATCAAGCAGGTGTTGTTTTTTGTCTTTTGCCGATGGTGTCTCAACAAGACCTATGTGCTTTTTCACTTCAAATCCGTCATCTTCAAAGTTGATGAATTTGCATTTATGGTTTTTGTCATGAGGTATGCCTGTAGTGAAAATCGCAATACAAGGATTTGTACCCACACGATAGAATGTGTTTTTGTTTAATGTAATAACACCCTCTAAAGTGTGATGTTTCAAGATACTTGCTTTGATATACTTTTCTTCTGCCGACTTGCCTGTTACTGACGATTGAGGAATAATTACGATCGCACGACCACCTTCAACAAGTGAATCCAATAAATGCTCAGTAAAATTGATTTCATATTGACTTGGGTCTTGTTTAGTGCCCTGTGAATATGGTGGATTCATCATGCCCACTGTGCAACTGTTCTCTTGCAATTTATGGGGATTCTCTTTCAAGAAATCTTTATTTTCAAGGTTGCTTTTTCCATCGCCCCTCAGAATCATGTTGGTTGTGGCAATTGTGAACATATAAGGTTGGGATTCAATGCCAAATAATTGATCTTGCTTTATGTGGCGTTGCTGGTTAGCATCATTCGTTTTATTCAACATCTTGTGCATGGCAGCAATCAAAAAACCTGCTGTGCCGCAACAAGGGTCAAAAACAACATCAGTAGGTTTTAGGTCAATCAAATCGCAAAACAATTCAGTAATATGTTTAGGAGTTAATACGATACCCAAACTTTGACCGTCGCCACCGCCTGACTTCGTCATTGCGTCACCCAAAATTCGTCTGTGAATAGGGGCGCGATGCG
>CAMZFV010000083.1 GCA_947306175.1 uncultured Prevotellaceae bacterium | reverse complement strand
CGTACAACGGCAGTTATTTTGGAGGCACTTTCGAGATCATCGACTGACGCATGGTGCTCTTCCGGCACATGGGGCCGCCGGCATGGAGCCTTCGACGAACGGTTGCCTCTATGAGGGGGCCTGCGTGATGGTCATCAGGTGCTGAACCGCCTGTGTCTGGAAATCGTTGGCATTTTGTGCATTGTCTGCCACAAATCGACGCTACCTGGTTTGCCGAGCCTTCGGGCGCAATGTACAAAATGCCAATTGACGACTCCAAACAGAGTTCCTGGGTTAATCTGATAATCGTAAACCTGACTGGTTGTTCTGTTATTCGATTGCGCTTATTGTGGAATGTTTTTCAGGCATAATCTTGACTAAATGCACAAGCAGCGCAATGATATAGAATGGATGTTGCTTAAGAGAAAGGTAAGATAACTTATGTTCTAAGACAAGATTAATGTA
This sequence comes from uncultured Prevotellaceae bacterium, assembly GCA_947306175.1. Taxonomy (GTDB): domain Bacteria; phylum Bacteroidota; class Bacteroidia; order Bacteroidales; family Muribaculaceae; genus Sodaliphilus. Next base: position 9,504 of record CAMZFV010000083.1, on the reverse strand, counting down.
TGTAACAAGGGACGGAATAACAGAGTTCATAATGAACAATTGTTTGTCAACCTAATATATCGGCATTTTTTGAATTTGATAAATTATTAATTCACAACAAAATAACTTGATTATGAGCAAGAGAACTACATTATTGATTTCATGCATACTTAGCGTATTGTATGCATTTGCACAAGGTCCTGGCGGTGTCTTCGGTGCCGAACTATGGCATATGGCCACCGCACATGAAACCGATACGACCTATGCATGGAGTGATTATTCTGGTGATTACTCATCATTCCGTTCCATAAGCGGTAATCAGTTGATAGTGCAACCACAATCATGGATGCAGTCTTTTAACTTTCATCCGGCATTACATTTCGATTCGATTAGTGGTATTACTCTACTGGGACATGCCAATTTGGCTCGGACAACTGTAATTGGTGTTTTCGCACCAGATGAATTGTTTAGCCAACAGTCTCTTCACAAAGAAATATTTCACAGCGTTGGAAGAGCCGGTGAGGACATGAGAATGACAACGGATAGCGTACTTGATGAAAGTTCTCAAAACCTTCATCATACATACCATACCGCTAATTATTCCTCCTTCAATGAGCTGGCATTGAGAACAATAACATATGAAAGATCAAACACTCCGTATCATTCAGTATGGGGAGTCCCGAGTACATCTTCATTTCTGTTCAATGAAAATGACAGGACTTTTACGGGATATAGTCCTGAATTCATTGTTTATGGACGTATGCTTAGCCAATTGGAACGTCGAAAAGTGGAAACATACCTCGCAATGAAATATGGCATATCTCTTTGGGGTTCATATATTACTCCTGATGACATATTGATCTGGGATAATACCAATCAAACATACCACCATAGAGTTACGGCAGTAGCAAAATATACAGACAGCTCATTGTCACAACTATTATCAACCACATCTTATGAAGAAGACCCGAGGTTCGCTTTTCTTCCTGCAAATGACTCTTTTTATAAGCATAGCTCATGAAACAAGCCAACCCCAAACCGTTTATTGGTATTAGGACATGAATATGGGTATTCTATTCCAAACAACTCGTATATGGTTTGGGGAGATAATGGCGGTTCGCTTACAATGTCTGATGCTTTAGATTCTTTATGGCATAAAATCGGAAGGATTTGGAAAGTGAATAGTAATATGCCATCTAGGAGTAGTAGTTCAACAACGGTCACATCAAGTAATATTTACGTGACAACGCTCCGTGATGGATTATATTCCATAAATCGTGTGGACTCTCAGGTTCTTCCCTCATCTGCAACATTTGGACCACAGACAACGAATGATTTACATCTATCTTTTGTTTGTCCAGAAGTATATCCAACATTCAGTGTCTTGGTAAAAAGGTCAAATGACAGCAAATGTTTTGGGTATATTTTTGATACAGGAGGTATAGTCAAGAAAGTAACTGATGGTGATACAACCGAGGTAGCACAAAACTCACAGGGTCATCAGATTGACTTTTACAAGAAGGGCAACAATCTTTTTTTACAGTTTGACGGAGAAGGGTCTTCTGATTATAAGATTGTAATCCCGAATTCCAATTTCCCGGATTTTCCCATCATACATGGTCGAGATAATGGTGATCCTGTAAATGGTTTTGATCTGGTTGTATTGGATTCGACTCTTATTAATCCCGGCGGTCATGTGTTTCGAGAGAGTTACTATAGTATCCAATTAAATGTCAATGTAGGAGCCCCGTTGAATATCAACTCTTTCTGTGTTAACGGCTTCAGCGACACAGGCAATCAGCTTGAATTGAGTTACAATATTGTTTCGAGTTTAAGAGGTTATCGGAAAAACCGATCGATATTGCTGGTAAATGAATCTTCTGAATTCAATCATCCCGAAGAAGTTGACCAAAGAATTGCATGTACAAACTTTGATGTTGATCGTCAGAAACTGATGTTCCATAATATCTTCTTTAAAAAGGATAGCATCAGTTATTTCACTTTTGGAACTTATGATGGTATGATTGCTGACTTCACACCAATTAGGGATCATTGCGATGATGCTATAAATACAGGCCAATTAATCATTGACATTAAATGTGGCTCTCCATTGTACAATGTTAAATTGAAAGATGTGAGCGAGAATATACCAACTCGAGATAGCACCCTGTTGGGTGTCACTCCAAATGAATATATTGTTGACTGCAATTTTGGAACGAACCATTTATCGATTGATAGCCTTGAGGAAGGAGAATATGAACTTTATCTGACTCAGAAGGGAGGCACAAACATCTATGCAAGTTCATATTATTCAGATGATCGTTATTATTCAGTTGATGTGGAGACTGTCAATAGTTCTCGTTCTGCTTCGTGGATCATAACTGATACAATTTCAAATTACATGGCTGGTTTTACGAATGGCAATGGTCATGTTAGTGCAGGATTCCATATAGAAGGTTCAAGAGTTTACTATTTGTATAATGGCTCTGTTATATGGGACATTCAACATATTATTCCAGGAGATTCTCTAGCCGTTTGTATTGACTCTTATGGCCTTCACTTGATTTATAATAATTCAACCTTGAACAGAACACCGTTAAATTGCTCAGGTGGTTTTAAAGCCAAATTCCAGCGAGGTGAAGCAACTCTTGGAAATGTCTTGTTTACAGGATTAACCTCAAATGAAACCACATCAGATGAAAGTGTTTTGGTTGAGCAAGTATTACCTTTCACGATTTCAAAACTTGTTTACATAGGTAATGATTGCGACACTACAACAAGAAATGAAGTGATTGACTGTGACGCTCCGACAATGAATCAGGCTCCTCGTAGAACACTAGATGATGGCTCGAATCAAACCAATGGTGTGAACGAAATATTGGCCAATAATGGCGCACTACAAATTACGCCTAATGGTTCAGGAAACTTCACAGCTCAACTTACGACAGCTGATACTGGTATCGCCCAACTATTGGTATTTGATACCGCCGGTCGCATGATTGCACAGGGAACCATGAGTGGAGATCATGTTAAAACCGCATCCTTCTCTGTACCGGCATTGGGTGTTTATATTGTCAAGGTGCTGACAGATCATGAAGAGTATTCAGAGAAGATCATTTGTAAATAATCGATTGATAATAAATAACAATACATATATTATGAGAACCCAATTATTAAAATTTACTGCTTTTTTAGTGGTTACGCTGAGCTTTGCAAATGCAATGGCCAGTGAGGGCTACCCCTCACTGGCAAAAGGCCTGGTGAAGGGTATGGCAGACAGTTTGTCGATAACCAACACATCAATCGCCTTCGGTGATAAGGTCTTGCTCCATGACATGGAAATCAGCATCGCTGCACTGGATTCTACAGCTGTGCCAGACCTTGATTTCGGCATGTTTAATGTTTCGGTTGAAGGTGAGGGGTATCGCTTCTTGCCTCATGGAACACATTTCAACGGGGAAGGTGCTACCGTAAGACTTAAATATGACCGTACCCGTATCCCCAATGGATACACAGAAGACGACATCCGTACTTATTATTTTGATGCTGATAAGAAGTGTTGGGTAGCTTTGCCGCGCGTGGAAGTTGATAAACAATCGGCATGTGTGGTGTCAAAGACGACACACTTCACTGATATGATTAATGGTGTCATAGTGGCACCGGAATCCCCCGAAACGGAAGCCTTCATACCTACGATGATGAATGATATCAAAGCGGCAGACCCGACTTCAAAAATCAACATCATCATGCCGCCAACAGCAAATAACCGTGGCTCAGCGAATCTTACGTATCCTTTTGAGATGCCTCCAGCCCGAAATGGGATGCAGCCTGAAGTCGCTCTGTCGTATAATAGCGACGGAGGCAGTGGATGGGCCGGTGAAGGATGGGATATATCCATTCCGACTATTTCTGTCGACACAAGATGGGGTGTGCCCCGCTATGATGCTACCTATGAGTCTGAGACTTATTTGCTTAATGGTCAAATGTTGGCCATGATGGAAGTCGACACGATGACAGTGGCACATAGAAAGCCAACTGTATTAAGACAGACAGATCGTCAGTTCTTTGTGCGGCAAGGTGGTGATTTCAGCAAAATCATCCGTAAAGGCAACTCTCCCAGTAATTATTATTGGGAAATCACGGATCGTAACGGCGTAGTTTATACTTATGGTGACCACCCTGATGCTGTATTAAGCGGTGATTATATAGATGTAAATGGGAATCAACGAGAAGTGATTGCTGAATGGAAGCTTACCAAGGTTCAAGAGACGCATGGTGACAAAATAGTTTATCAATACTTAAACAGAAACTATAACGAAGTCCAAGAGACAGTTCTTGGTGATTTCATTACCAAACCTGTTTACCTCAGGTATATCCGTACATATCAACGTATGGAAAACGGATCTGATCTTGAAACATCTGAAGTCATGTTCCATCCTCTCAGGGACAATAACAATAATCTGATTCTAAAGTCACTTCAAACCAATAACGCTCGATACGGTTTTCTTACTTCTTCCAACCGTCTGCTTGGAAGCGTCGAAATAAAGTTCATGGGCGAGGCTCTCCGATCCTATACACTTGAATACAAAACGGACACTACATTTCACAAGGATTATCTAATAGCAATTAAGCAACGTGACAGCAATGGTCAGAAGGTTGCTTATCATCAGTTTGACTACTATGATGATACCGAGCATACTGATGAGATGTATTCCGTTTTTGAAGATACCGAAACCACGTTAACAAATACAGCCAATATTGTAAAAGTGGCATTCTTAAAAAATACGCCATTCGATCACAGTTCACATGCGACAGCAATCGGAGGAACAACGACGAAATCACTTGGTAGTTCTGTCTACACAGGTGTCGGCACTGGTTTCTCTTCTGGGAAATCCTTGACAGCTGGTTTTTCTGTTGGTTATAGTCAAAACACATCTGAAGGTGAAGTGACTCTAATTGATATAAACGGTGATGGATTGGTAGATCGTGTTTTTAAGGATGGAAATGGATTGAAATTTTGTCCCCAGGTCTTGAATGATGCAAATGCATTTGGCGACACAATCGATATCAATGTGGAGGAAGGAGTGTCGTTGTCACATTTCTCGAAAAGTAAATCATCCTCGATCACTGGAGGATGGAAAGGATATCCTGGTTATGGTCCAGCATTCTATGAGCGCGGAGACGATTACATGAGTTCAACCACAAAAACAACTCACTACTTTGCAGATGTTAATAGTGATGGTCTAATTGATATCGTAGCAAATGGTCAAGTCTTCTTTAATCATTTGAATAGCGAAGGCATTCCTACTTTTACTTTGAGCAGCGGTTATACTCCGAGCCCAATTATTAACACTGGTGAAATATCTACTGTCAATATGATGGAATTAATGGATTCGCAAGACTCATTAATCGCAAACTCTCCTATGCAGGATGTTGTTCGTTTTTGGAGAGCCCCTTTGTCGGGTACGATTTCAATTACAGGTGATGTTATTAGGTTACATCCAACGGGGGACTATGATCAAGAAGAGTTTGAAAAAGCGGATTCTTTAACTGTCTCTATCCAGAAAGACATGCATATACTTTGGACTAAGACAATACAAAAAGAGCACATAGGCTCCTGTTATCATTCTAATTATAATAGCTTAGAGGTTGAACAGGGCGATACTATATATTTCCGGCTTCAATCTGGTAAAGCTGTTAATAGTAATGGATATTATGATATTGTTAAATGGTCACCAGTTATTCAATATGAGTCTTTGACAAATTATAATGTTTTGCCAAATACGGCATCAGAACCTAATGGTCATTCTCCATTGCAATACTATCCATATGAAGATAATGTGAATATGTTATATATGGAAATCCCAATAGATACAGCGGATATAACTGTTATTGGTTCATTGATTAAACCTGAGACATCAGATGATATACAACTTAAAATTCGATACCATTCATTTTCAGGAAATGTTCCTCAGGTCGCATCAACAGATTGGAGTATCGAATCTGGAGACACTACATCTGTTCACACGATAACACTCAACAGAAATATGGTAATAAACAATGATAATTATCAAATCGATATTCCTGATGAGTACTATAATGGCACATTATCGTTCGAAGTTTTAGCAGAGAGTAATGTTGCTTGGGAGGATGTCATATGGAAGCCAAATGTAAGGTCTATATATACACGAGGTACTGAATTGGATACAGTTGTCATTCCTGTTTCGGCACAATATCGTGTGTTCAATAAACTTATTACTTTTAGAGAACCCTTCGTCACAGATGATGATTTGTTGATAAATGAACCGCAAGGAAGTTTATGGTCATATACACTTCGACCCAATTTCTTTGTTAATAGAAATATCACTGATTCGGTCACAATAACTCTTAAATCAGGCAATGATTTATATTATAAACGTACATTAAGCGTGGATAGTGGCATCACCCAATCGGTATCCGATCATGTTTTATTGCCCGCACACCAGCATATCTGGATTGAATATTTTACGAGCAATAGACAATTGGCAAATAGTGCTATCTCTCCTAGTGCGAAGATAACAATTGACAATCCATCAAGAGATGAAGAAGAGAGTATTAATATACCACATTTTTTTGATGCAAGCTTATATACAATTGATTCTATTGGTGCAGTGGGGCCAACACATCGAGGATGGGGGCAGTTTATTTATAATGCGAACGGAGATAGGTGGAATAGACCAATTGAAAAGGACTCATTGTTTATGCCAAGTGACAGTGCAAGTTGTAATCCACGTACGATGTCCATTTCTTTACTATCAGCCAGTTTAGAAGATCCGACATATTATATCGGTCCCAAAGAGGATATCTTTATTCATGGTGATACAATCAGTTCAGCTCGCCTTGCAGATAATCAAGTTATTCCAGATTCACTATTCGCCAATTTTGGTAACACCAATATGTCGATGAGCGGATTATCTTTACAAGGAACCGCTGCACGTGGTTTGACATTAGTCTCGAAAACGAACAGCAAAGACAGTATCGCTGGCGGTGGCTTCTCTGTAGCATCTTTAAGTAGGAATTTTGCGGGAGGAACAACAACAACTAAAAATGCATTCATGGACATGAATGGTGATGGATATCCAGATATCGTAACAGAGAAATCCATTCAATATACGAATCCAGTAGGTGGTTTCTCTAATGGAGGCATGTTGGATCTTGAATCCCCGTCATTCAGCAATGAAGAAACAAGCATGAAGGCTATCAATAAAGCTGAAGGTGTTGCTTTTGGAGGCAACCCGATACATGCATTTTCAACACTAAAAAGAGGCGGCACGGCAGAAGTGTCGAATGCTAACTCTAAAGTGGCGGTGAATATAGGTCTCAGTGGGACATGGAATAAAGATTCATTGCAGTTTTCGTATATTGATATAAATGGTGATGGTTTACCCGATATGCTTTCACTGGGTGATAATGGCGAATTATCAGCGAGGCTAAATCTTGGTTATAATTTTTCTATATCTTTCCCGTTTCAAGTCGGTAATGTAATACAAAAATCAGAAGCAACAACTGAATCTGCAAGTCTTGGTTTCAATATTGACGCTGCCAGTTTCGCTGGTGGATTTGGCGTATCAACAACTACATCATTGGACAAATCTGCTTTTATAGACGTCAATGGTGACGGCCTGCCTGATAAGATTTTTCAAAGAGATAATGGTGTATTTGTTTATCTTAATCATGGTAACGGATTTGATGCTGATTCATTACGATGGGTTGGGCTTCAAGATATAAGTAAGACATCATCCACGACACTCTCGGCTAATGCCGCATTCTCAATCAACATCCCAGTGTTCTTAGGGAAAATCACTATTACTCCTGGTGTGAACACAGGTTGGGGCATGAGTCGTCCGAATTATGAATTAAGTGATATTGATGGCGACGGTTTCCTTGATATTCTTGAATCCGAGAATGAGTCCGATTTGAGAGTTCATTATTCCACCATCGCTCGTACTAATAAGCTCAAAACCGTGACGAATTCTTTGGGAGGAGCCTTTACGATTGACTATGAACACAGCGCCCCTGATTACGGTTTACCTGGCGGAAAATGGGTGATGTCAAGTGTGGAAGTGGATTATGACGTTAATAACATCGGTTTTGCCACCCCTAATTCAAAGACCGCATTTGAATACAGCGGTGGTCGTCGTGATCGTCGTGAACGCGAGTTCTTGGGGTTTGAAGAAGTGGTTTCAAAGCAACTTGACACTCAGGGCGGTGATACTCTATATCGTAAATCAGTTGAGCAGTATGATGTGACCAGTATCTATACTTCTGGAAATTTAAAGAAGTCTTGGGTAGAAGACTATCAAGGTACTCATGTTTCAGAGGTCGAGAACCAGTACTATCTGTATGGCTTAACTAATTCCCCGTCTTCAACTTATAATGGAGGAATCTACAAATATAGTGCTCCATTTGACAGCTTGAATGACCGTGGAGCTGCCTATGCCCCATTGAAATATACTGTCAATAAGCAAGATGGTTGCATTATGTCTGAGGAGTGGAATAGCTATTATCATAGACCTGGAGACCATGGTTTGCTTCACAAATACAAATACAGTGAGAATGGCAATCTTGGCAGTGGTGGCAATGGCGAATGTGACTACACTACAACCATCGGTTATGCAAGTAATTTGAGTGACGATAATCATATCTTTGGCTTGCCAGATAGAGTCAGCGTTTATGGTACAGGTGGTGCAAAGCATGAAGTGTCCGCTCAATATGATTTGAATTATCCGAATCACATGACTCATTTATCTCGAATGATTGACGCAGGTCCTTCTACCGGTAGTTATCAATCTCCATTATCAGGTCCCGATCAAGATGATCAGCAAATGCACTATGAGAATCCCAAATATGCATCTTCTGATTTCTATTATGACGCATATGGAAATCTTGACTCAGTCTCTTTGCCTCTCGGCAGTGATAATACACGCGTGTGGTATAAATATCATTATGATGATATATTAAATACCTATCTAAAACGAGTGGATGATATTTTTGGCCTGCATAGTGAGGCTGATTGCTTTGACTATCGTTATGGTATTGCTAACCGTCGCATTGATAGAAATGACGTGCGTTACAGAACTACAACAGATAATATGGGCCGCCTCTCAACTGTCATCTCACCTAATGAGTTAGACAGTATCCAACCGAGCATAACATTCGAGTATTATCCAAAGATGGAATACAATCGCATGTATGGACGTTATATTCCTGCTCATGCCATCACAAAGTATTATTTCAGAAGAAAATATAGGTACAACAATTCTGACAGAACGGATGTTAAATCAATGAGAATTGTTACCTTTGTAGATGGATTTGGTCGAGTAATCGAAACCCGAAAGGAATCTGACATCTACGACAATGATTAACATTTAAATCAGTTATCATTATGGACCGACAGGCAAAACATATCCGATGCGTGTTTTTATCGTTATTGCTGTCGTTGGTGGTCGGCACGGCGATGGCTGAGCGGGTTGTGGTGACGAGCGG
>CAMZFV010000082.1 GCA_947306175.1 uncultured Prevotellaceae bacterium | reverse complement strand
TGGCGGCAGATGCCGCTTAGCACGATATATTAATTTTTTAACGAAGTATTGATATAATGATACTCTTGATGATTAATATGAAGTCATTGATACTGCTTGCCATTGTGACCATCATTGCTGTCTCGTGTGCAAGGGTATTTTCTAGGGGCAACAAACCCACCAATGCGTTGACCGCTTTCTCCAATGTCAATGCTGACGAGTTCCAAACGCTGATTGCCGATGCCAAGGTGCAGTTGCTCGACGTGCGTGCCCAGGAGGAGTTTGACGAGGGGCACATCGCCGGTGCTAGGCTCGTTGACGTAAACGACACCGCATTTGTCGATAAGGCGTTGGCTGTGCTCGACAAGAACCGTCCTGTCGCCGTCTATTGCCGCAGTGGGCGCCGCAGTGCCCGTGCCGCCCTGCTGCTGTGCGAGCAAGGCTTCCACGAGGTGACCAACCTGGCGGGCGGTGTCATCGCCTGGCAGGATGCCGGCAAGACTCTGGTCAAATGACGGAGCGCAAGCACTACAAAGTGGTGGCTGCCGTCATCGAGGTGGACGGCAAGGTGCTGTGTATGCAACGCGGCAAGACCCGCTATAGCTACACCAGCCACCTGTGGGAGTTCCCTGGCGGCAAGGTGGAGCCAGGCGAGACCCCTCAGCAGGCCCTGCACCGAGAATTGCTGGAGGAAATGGACCTTGACGTCGAGGTTCACGAGCACTTGGCGACTGTCACCCACGATTACCCCGATTTTACCATCACTCTGGCGGCCTATCGCTGCACGGCGGGCACAACCCTGTTCACCATGCGCGAGCACGCCGCATGTCGCTGGCTCTCATGGGAAGAATTGCCTTCACTCCCCTGGTGTGCCGCCGACGAGCGCCTCATCGCCCTCTTCCCCAAATAAACTACGAATTACGCTAATTTAACTAAATGGCATCCGCGTCCTAATTGGAGCGGATGCCTTCGTATAATTAGCGTAATTCGTAGTTAAAAACTTATGCTTCCAGATCGATATTGAACTGCTCGTGCCAGGGCAGACCCTGCTTGTTGAGCACGTCCAGGAACGGATCGGGATCGAATTCCTCGACGTTGTGTACGCCCGGCTTTCTCCACAGCCCCTTGAGGAACATCATCGCGCCCGTCATGGCGGGAACGCCCGTGGTGTAGCTCACGGCCTGCATGCCGGTCTCCTGGTAGGCCTTGTGGTGGTCGCAGTTGTTGTAGATGTAGTAGGTCAACGGCTTGCCCTCCTTGTCGGTACCGCTGATGCGGCAGCCGATGCTCGTCTCGCCAGTGTAGTTCTCACCCAGGTCTTGCGGATTGGGCAGCACGGCTTTGAGGAACTGCAGCGGCACGATTTCCATGCCCTGGTAGTTGATGGGCTCGATGCTTGCCATGCCGATGTCTTGGATCACGCGCAGGTGGGTCAGGTATTCCTCGCCGAAGGTCATCCAGAACCTGGCACGCTTCAGGGTGGGGAAGTTGATGACCAGCGACTCCAGCTCCTCGTGATACATCAGGTAGCTCTCGCGCGGACCGATCATGGGGTAGGTGAGGGGCTTATGGATTTCCAGCGGTTTAGTCTCTATCCACTTGCCGTTCTCCCAGTAGCGTCCCTTCTGGGTGATCTCGCGGATGTTGATTTCGGGGTTGAAGTTGGTGGCGAAGGCTTTGCCGTGGTTACCGGCGTTGCAGTCCACGATGTCGAGGGTGTGCATCTCGCCGAAGTGGTGTTTGGCGGCGTAAGCCGTATAGACGCCGCTCACGCCCGGGTCAAAGCCGCAGCCCAGGATGGCGGTCAGCCCAGCCTTCTCAAAGCGGTCGCGGTAGGCCCACTGCCAGCTGTACTCAAAGTGCGCCACGTCCCTGGGCTCATAGTTGGCGGTGTCTAGATAGTGAACGCCGCAGCGCAGGCACGCCTCCATGATGGTCAGGTCCTGATAGGGCAGGGCCAGGTTGATGACCATGTCGGGCTTGTGGCGGTTGAGCAGGGCCACGAGCTGGTCCACGTCGTCGGCATCCACCTGGTCGGTGGTGATGTTGTCTTTGCCGATGGCACGTGCCACGGCGTCACACTTGGCGCGGTTGCGCGAGGCAATCACGATCTCGTTAAACACGTCAGGGTTCTGCGCGCACTTGTGGGCGCACACGGTGCCGACACCACCGCATCCAATGATAATGACTTTACTCATAATCTTTCTAATTCGATGTTTTTTTGATTTGTGGGCAAAGTTACATAAAGTCGAGCGCAAAACAAAAGAATTTTTCTTTTTTTAGTGCAACTGTACCAAAATACAAGCGTGGATGTGTCTAACAAGACGCCCGAAGGGCGGCCATTTGAGTAACCGTGGGTGATACAAGTCGCTGAGCGATAGCTAAGTGACTTGTATCACCCACGGAAACGCCACTCCACATGAAGTCGCTGAAAGCGACCCCATTGTGACCAGCTAGTTTCGGGGTCGCCGTCGGCGACAGGAGCACTCATCATACTTCCGGCAGTGAATCTGCCTCGCTCGCTATCGCTCACTCACCTGATTTACTGCCGGTTACTCAAAGGGCACCCTTTGGGTGTGATTCAAGAGATTTATTTATGACCGCCCCCGCTTGAAAATGCCGCATGGTGCCGAACAAACTCAATTTTGTCTATAAAAAAGGTATGATTATCGAATTTATTTGTCAGGTATTATGGTTTCCACTAATTTTGCACCATCAAATCACACATAATATGATTAAATCATGAGGAAGACCATTTTATCATTATTGGTAGCGCTGAGTTGCCTGCTTCCGCTCGCATCTCAGGCAGCGGTCATCAACGGCGTGCTGGTGGATTCACAGGACACGACGGAGCTCATCGAGGCGACTGTCAGGCTCCTCAAGGCCAATAAGGACAGCACACTAGTCAAGGGCACCACGACCGACTTGAATGGTGTCTTTAATATAAAAGGTGTAAAGGCGGGCAAATACCTGCTGCGATTCTCCTATCTGGGCTACAACGATGTCATCAAGCACGTCACCGTCGGTGAGGACGGCCGCGATGTCAACATGGGTGTAGTCACGATGGACCCTAACACCATCATGCTAAAGGAAGCCGTGGTGGTGGGCGTAAAGACGCCGATCACCGTCAAGGAGGACACCATCGAGTTTAATGCCGATTCCTACAAGACCCAGGCCAATGCCGTTGTCGAAGACCTCCTCAAGCGCCTCCCGGGCGTCGAGGTGGGCAGCGACGGTAAGATTACGGCCAACGGCAAGCAGGTGAGCAAAATCCTCATCGACGGCAAGGAATTCTTCAGCGACGACCCCACGGTGGCCAGTAAGAACATTCCCGCCGACATGGTCAACAAGCTGCAGGTCATCGACCGCAAGAGCGACCTGGCACGCCTCACGGGTGTTGACGATGGCGAGGACGAGACCGTCATCAACCTCACCGTCAAGAAGGGCATGAACAACGGCTGGTTTGGCACCGTCAATGCCGGCTATGGCACCGATGACCGCTATGCGGGCAACGTGATGATCAACCACTTCCGCGACGGCAACCAGTTCACCATCCTGGGCGGTGGCAACAACACCAACAACCTGGGCTTCGGTGACGGCGCCTCGGGACGCTTCCAACGCTTCGGCGGCGACCGTGGTGTGACCTCGTCGCAGTATGCAGGCATCAACTTCAACGTGGGCAGCAAGGACGACGATCACTTCCGCGTGGGTGGCGACATCATGTACAGCCACAGCGACCGCGACACCCGCACCCGCACGGCACGTGAGTACCTCCACGAGGACTCCACCAGCTACTATGACGCCTCCACTGCCGCCCGTGACAAGAGCCACAACCTGCGCGGTGACTTCCGCATCAAGTGGGAGGTGGACAGCAACAATACCATCGACTTCAGACCAAATTTCTCGTTTAACTTCAACAAGAGTGCGCGCAACGACTCCTCGCTCACCAGCGCCGGCGATGCTGCTAGGACGACAGTGAACCGCAGTTTGAGCAACTACTTCAACGACGGCAAGAGCTACGAGTGGGGCGCACGCCTGATCTACAACCACAAGGTCGCCAGCCACCCGGGCCGTAGCCAGAGCTTGATGCTCAACTACCGCTACAGCAACGTGCATGAGGACGGTGACACTTACACCGACAACACCTACTACCTCCTGCCCGAGAAGAGCGAGCTTATCGACCAGACGGCCAATAACCACCGCAAGACCCACAACATCACGGGCCGCATCTCCTGGACCGAGCCCATCGGCGACGTCAAGAACGCCCGTTTCCTGGAGTTCTCCTATCGTGGCAGCTACCGCTACACCACGAGCGACAAGATGGTCTATGACAACGAGCGCAGCGGCGTCTGGCCCGGCGGCACCATCACCAGTAACGAGTGGAACGAGCGCTTGAGCAACCGCTTCCGCAACACGTTCTACAACCAGGAGTTCAGCGCGGGCTTCCGTCAGGTGCGCAAGGCCTATAACCTCAATGTGGGCATCAGCGTCAACAGCGCCATGTCCAAGAGCAAGGACCTCATCAACAGCGCCCGCGACATCGCTGAGCGTTGGGCCTGGTCAGTGGCTCCCTATGCTCGTTTCCGCTACAAGTTCACCGAGACGCGCAACCTCAACTTCTTCTACCGCATGCGCGCCAACCAGCCTAGCATCACCCAGTTGCAGCCCGTCGCCGACGAGAGCAACCCGCTGAACATCGTCATCGGTAACCCCGAGTTGAAGCCCACCTTCAACCACAGCATCAATCTGCGATTCGGTGACTTCGCTCAGGGTGCCCAGCGCAGCATCATGGCGATGATGAATGTTGATTTTGCGCAGAACAGCATCATCTCGACTACCACCTTTGACAGTACAACGGGTGGACGCACCACGAGCTACATGAACGTCAACGGCGTGTGGAACGCCATGGCGATGAACATGGTGAGCTTCCCCTTCGGCGCCAGCAAGACGTGGTACTTCTCTAACCACATCTTCGCCCGCTATGCCGTTACCAAGGCCATGAACGACGGCGTCCTCAACCGCAGCAACACGTTGAACATGAACATTTCGCCGGGCTTGGCATTCCGTAACAATGTCTTTGACATTGAGGTGCGTCCGCGCTACTCATTCCAGAACACCGTCAATTCCAAGCTGGCTTCCAATACCCGCACCATCAACACTTGGGGCGGTATCTTCAACGGCACCTACTCAGCTCCCTTCGGACTGGTCATCAGCACCGACCTCAACTACAGCACCACCAGCGGTTACAGCAGTGGCTATAACACCAACCAGTGGCGCTGGAACGGATCACTCGCCTATCAGTTCCTGAGCGAGAAGCAGGCCTCGGTGACCATCTCGGTCTATGACATCCTGGGACAGCAGAAGAACATCTTCCGCAACGTCACCGGTGACTACATCGAGGATGTGTATTACAACTCCCTCGGCCGCTACGGTATGGTCACCTTCACCTACAAGTTCAACACCTTCAAGAAAGGTGAGCAGCCCAAGGACCGCAACGCCGACCGTTGGGGAGGCCCCGGCCGCTTCGGACCTCCTCCTGGTGGACGTCCCCCCGGCGGACGACCCCCCTTCTGATTTTTTAGATAAACTACGGATTACGCTAATTTAACGAATATAACTTCGTGACAATTAGCGTAATCCGTATATAATAATTCTTAGTGTCCGCCCTAACTCCTAACTCCTAACTCCTAAAACAACAGCGGCTTAACAATTTTTAATGATTTTTATTAGCTACATTTGTTGCACGTTCGTCTAAAAGTAGTACTTTTGTCACGAACTATATAGTGATTTTCAACCTGTTGAATCGTAAGATACTTGACTATGAAAGGATTAAAGCACATTTGTCAGCATCCCAGCCTTCGGCTACCGGGATCTGTTAAGTGTACTTTTTAAACTGTCAGCTATCTATATTACCTGACAACAGCAATGAAAATGTAAGGAACCAGACCCTCCGTGGTCACTAAGCATTTAACTAAGACACCACATGAAACAGTAAAACAACAGTTAAATCCGAAACACTTTGGTAATAGATTTGATGATTTCCGATATGCTGAGAAATATATAATGTAGAAAATTTAATTACTTTTTATTATTAACATTTTAAAATTGTATTTTATTATGAAGAAATTTTTATTTACTCTCGCATCGCTCGTAGCTTTTGGCTTCGCAGCTAATGCAGGTGGTGACCCTGTTATGGGCTTCAGTGAGTACGAGATCACTCTCGGCGCTGGCCAGGAGCAGGAGATCTTAATGTCGATCCAGGATCTGGGTGGCGACGCCATCAAGGGCTTCCAGATCAACTTCGAGATGCGCAACCCCGCTGGTGAGCTCCTCACCGAGGGCTGCCACCTTGGCTATCTGGAGAAATACGGTAACCCCGACAAGTTCGCTTGGTTCGGTGGCGTAGGTTACACCGTAACCAACGGTAACACCGTATCTCAGTCCAACGGTCAGACCCACCAGACCGACGCTTGGGACTCTGAGGGTGACTACATGCCCGGCAACCCCTATGGTGTTGAGGCACACGTAGTTTACACTGGTAAGTACAACCTGATTCTGACCAACGCTCAGACCGGTACTTGCTATCCCAGCCGCGGCCAGACTTATCCCCAGGACATCATCGCCTTCACCGTACAGGTTGATGAGGGTTGGGCCGACGAGTATGCCGAGTTCACCATGGTAAAGGGTGACTTCTCGACCACTGGCGGTAACAAGAACTGCGAGTTCTTGACCCTGAGAATTAACAACGCCGACTACGCTCCCGTTGTTGAGCCCCAGGACCTCGAGGGTGAGATCCTGATGAGCGAGATCTCTGAGGATGGTAAGATCACCTTCACCTACACTGGTTCTGAGGACGTTACCATGAAGGTGAACGGCGAGCCCTACAATGGTGAGGAAATCCAGCTCGAAGAGGGCGAGAACAACTTCGTTGTTACCGTTGAGGCTGAGGGTTACAACACCATCGAGGAGACCTTCACTGCTAGCTGGACCGCTCCCGAGCCTCCCCAACCCCAGGAGCTCACTGGTGAAGTAGTTGTTAATGTTAACGAGGGCGTTGTTACCGTTGAGTACACTGGTGACGAGCCTGTTACTGTTACCTTTACCGTTGACGGCGAGCCCTACAATGGTGAGGCTCTCGCCGAGGGTGACCACGTCGTAGTTGTTACCGTTGCTGGTGAGGGCTATGAGACCCTGACCGAGACCGTAACCGTAACCGTTGAGGCTCCCGAGCCTCCCCAACCCGAGGTAACCCCCGTGCCCACCATCAGCTTCGAGGTAACTGACGACGCTTACATCTTCACCGCTGAGGGTGAGGGCGACGTTGTCCTCTACGTTAACGGCGAGGCCGTTGAGAACCCCTATAGCGTAGCTCGTCCCGAGGAGGGTGAAGAGGCTATCGAGGTTGTTGTTTACGCTACCGCTAAGGACGGCGACAAGGAGATGAGCCAGTGCGATGAGCAGACCTTCACCATCGAGCCCAAGGAGGGTGAGACCCCCGAGGATCCCCACATGGAGGGCTACTGGTTGGTAATGATCGACGCTAACGGCAATCCCGTTTGGTATCCTCTGACCGAGGGCTCCAATGGTGACTACACCACCACCGTTGCTCTTGACTATGAGACCTACGGCCCCGTTTACTTCGATGCTAACACCGATCCCGAGCGTCACCCCGTTTGCTTCTACTACATGGTGAACGGCGTTCGCTACGGTGCTGCCGAGGGTGAGGTTCCCACCGTTCTGGGTACCGCTCTGAGCAACGAGCTCTTCGCTGCTGACGGCTTCTACACCGTGCCCGTTGGTTACAACTACAACCTGGGTATCGCATTCAGCACCGAGGATGACACCATGTTCGTATACGCAGCTCAGGCTGGCTTCGTTGGTGTTGACGAGCTCAACGCTGACAAGACCGTTGCTGGTGTACGCTACTTCAACCTCGCTGGTCAGGAGATGCAGCAGGCTAACGGCATGACCATCGTCGTTACCACCTACACCGACGGCACCACCAGCGCTGTTAAGGTGATGAAGTAAGAATGTGTAGAGACGCAAAATCTTGCGTCTCCCCAAACATTCCCTAACAAACAGGCGACCCTCACGCAGGGCCGCCTGCTTTTTTTCATCCCCTTTTTTCAGACAACACCGACAACAAGAATAGACAAATAAGGACAACTACAACATGTTGTCCCCATTTGTCAAACAAGTTGTCCCAGTTGTCTGAAAGAATTCCGCGTCATCCCCGACAACAAGAATAGACAAATAAGGACAACTACAACATGTTGTCCCCATTTGTCAAACAAGTTGTCCCAGTTGTCTGAAAGAATTCCGCGTCATCCCCTCTAAACCCTAAACTCTAAACTGTGAGCGTAGCGAGCATATTTTTTTTTAAAAAAAATCGATTTTTTTTTGCTGGTATTAGAAAATATTGTATCTTTGCAAGACAAGATGAACCGTTAAGCATCGTCCTAAAAAATCTATTACAGTTCATAATATGAGGAAGACGTCTGAAACACAGCTTGTTGGCTACGCCCCACATGGCGCGGGAGTCACCTTTTTAGTTTCAACTCTCCTGGTGCCCATCGGCAAAAATGAACCTCACAATGGATGAATAAGGGACGGCAACATCAAGATCAACTAAGAGACCACTACATTATGAACTGATTTATGATAAACGATTTACTTTACCTTAGGGACTTGATGATTGCTCATGACGAAATGATATAGTTGATTCCGAAGCTCTTTGAAAAATCAAAACAGGTTGAACCTTTAGCAATTGTGAGAATTTTGTGTTTATTCATTTATTAATAACTTTTATTAATTAATTAAAATTTTGTTCAAATTATGAAGAAATTTTTATTTACTCTTGCATCGCTCGTAGGCCTTGGCTTCGCTGCTAATGCTGCCGCTCCCACGATGGCTTTCACAGCTGGAGCTAACTCTACCGAGCCGATTACCGAGATCACTATGGCTCCCGGTGAGACCATGGAGATTGGTTTCTGCATCCTCAGCACTGATGAGGCCATCAAGGGTTGGCAGACCAACTTCGAGATGCGCAAACCCGACGGTACCCTCTACATTGGTACTGAGAAGGGTACTGAGGTTTGGGGCGACTTCGGTGGTGTGAACTACCTGGTTCAGACTCCCATGGGTATCCCTGGCATCCACTTTGAGTTCCTGCAGGATTATGGCAACGAAGACAAGTGGGAATGGTTCAAGCAGGTGAACTCCATCTCTTCCAACGCCAACAACACCGTATCTAACTCCAACGGTGCTAACAAGCAGACTTCTGCTTATGATAGCGAAGGTGCTTACATGCCCGGCAATGCTTATGGTGTTGACAATGTGAACACCCTCTACACTGGTATGGCTAACCTGATCATGACCAACGGTGCAACTGGTACCTGCTTCCCCAAGAGAGGCGCTACCTATCCCTGGACCGTTATCGTGTTCACCATCACCACCGAGCAGAACTGGTCAGAGGAATATGCTGAGATCGTTATGACCAAGGCTGACTATGTATATGCCTCTGGTCAGCAGGTTGGTGACTTCCTCACCCTCAAGATCAACAACAGCGCTCCCCAGACTGCAGCTGCTAACCCCGTATTCACTTGGGATGGTGACAACTACACCATGACCATTAGCGAGGGTACCCTGTATCTCGATGGTGAAGCAGTTGCTAGCCCCTACGTAGTTGAGAAGGCCGACGCTGATCGTCTGCTCCACTTCTCCGCTAAGAACGGCAACAGCGACCTCGTTTACTACAACGTAATCGTTCCCGCTGGCGAAGGCGCTGAGCCCACTGTTGACATCAATGAGCCCAACATCAGAGTAGATGGCGATGGCACTCTTGAGGCTACTGTTACCATCACTGCCGATGAGGGTCTGACCATTTACTACAGCTTCACTGGTGAGGATGCTGACGACTTCGCAGTTTACACCGAGCCCATCGTGAAGGACGAGGCTGGTAACTACACTGTCTATGCTTATGCTATGGATGGTGAAGGCAACAAGTCTGACGTTGTTAACAAGCCGTTCTCTGTGAGGGCTGAGACCACCGCTCCCGAGCCCGCATTCCGCGAGGCTGACGGCAAGCTCTATGCCGAGAAGGAA
>CAMZFV010000081.1 GCA_947306175.1 uncultured Prevotellaceae bacterium | reverse complement strand
GTGGACTTCAGCCAGTATGACACCGATGAAGACGGCACTGCCGATATGGTGTTCTTCCTGGTTGCCGGCCATGGTTCGGACTATAGCGCCAATAACAGGGACTACTTGTGGCCCCACATGAAGGATTTCACCGACTCTCCTGTGCTTGACGGTGTGAACTTCAGCCTCTATGCCTGCTCGACAAATATGACCGGTGAAGAAAATGAGTATTATGTTGTTTTCAACAACATCGCCGGCATCGGCACCATCTGCCACGAGTTCAGCCATGTGCTGGGCTTGCCCGACTTTTATGATTCCGATAGTGACGGCAGTGGAGGTGTAAGCCGCCAGTACCCGATGACTTGGTCGATTATGGCCAGCGGTTTTAAGAACAACAATGGCCGCAACCCCGTGGGTTACAGCCTGTTTGAGCGCTATGCCCTGGGTTTTGCACAACCCACCCTCATCGAGGGCGAGGACACCATTTCGGTGCCTGGACTCGAAAAGAGCAACATGGGTTACCGCCTGAATACGGCCAACGATGGTGAATTCTTCATTATCGAGAACCGCCAGCGTGTGAAGTGGGACAAGAACCTGGCTGGTCCTGGTATGCTCATTTGGCGTGTGGACTCGACCAATGTGGATGTATGGGAGAACAATCTGGTGAATGCCAACCCCAACCACAATTACTATGAGTTGCTCAGGGCCAATTTCAACGGAATGAGCGATAGTTACAACGACCCATTCCCCGGTGTTTCCAATGTCACATCTATCACCAACTCGACCCAACCCAACCTGTGCACATGGGACGGCAAACTGAGCAAGTATGCCTTTATCAATATCACTGAAGCCGACAGCATCATCACCTTTGAGGTGGTGAGGGACAACTCCAAGATCTCCATTGAAGACTTTGAGCGTATGCCTGTGGGTGAAACCCTCAATGAGCGGGGCGTGCAGGGCGTGTATGCCAACTGGGATTTCTATAATTGTGCCGTTGTGGACACGGCCCAAGTGGGTGAGGGCCATGTCGTTGCTATGAGAAACGGCAGCTACCTGAATACTGCTGCCAATCTCAATAAGATTCCCAAGGTGGTGCGCTTCACGATTTACAATCCCACATCGACAGGGGTGATGTTCACACCGCAATATTCGGTTAACAACGGCCAGCGCTGGAAAGGCTTGGATTCTTATCCCTACGATTACTATGTTGCTGCTGGCAGTACGGCTGTGGCTACGATTACCACGCTGCCCACCGATAAACCCATCATGCTGCGTATCAAGCAGACATCGGGCAGCAACTCTGAATATTGCTACCTTGACGATATCACTGTATGTTATGAGGAGACTTGGGAGCCTGAGGAGCCCGAGTATATCCCTGGTGACGTGACGGGTGATGGCACGATCAACATCGAGGACGTGACGGCCCTCATCGACAGCATGTTGACCGGTGACTTCAGCGCTATCTGCTTTGAGGCTGCCGACCTGGACGGTGACGGCGAATTGACAATCACCGACCTGACCGCCCTCATCGACCTGCTCCTGACAGGAGGACGCTAGCACATCGCGGCCCATGGGGCTGAACGTGCAAAATCATATGGGGAATCCCGAGCGGGGTTCCCTTTTTGATATTTACTACTGAATACAGTTAACTAAAAATAACATTTTTTTATGCAGGATAAGTTGCAATATTCCAAATAATGTGCTATCTTTGCAGCAAAGTTGGAAATATTAATACTATTCATCCTAGATGGACATCGCGTTGTGAAACGGGGCGTCCATTTTTTTGTTGTGGGTTAAACCCCATGAATGAGGAGGTTGTAGATGGATTTTTGTGAAAATATTTTGAGGGTTCGGCCAAAACATCTAATTTTGCCCCCGTAAAAACTATAAAGAATGTGGAGTTTAATCAACAAGTACCTTCTAATTATGATTCCATCAGGGATTGCTCTCCCGTTTTCTTTGGATTTTGCAGAGTTAATTCATTATTTATTCTATTAATTAATAACTACTAACTAATGAAAAAGTTTTTATTGTTATTGTCAGTGTTTGCGTTATTCTCGCAGAACATTGAGGCTAAGAGCATTACCATTGAGCAGGCTATGGCCATTGCCAACCAGTGTGGTACTACACTGAGGGCTGCTAATGCCAACCTCCAGTTGAACTATGTAGCCCGTGGCCTGAAGGGCACCAACGACTACTACGTGTTCAACCGTGCAGGCGGTAACGGTTTTGTCATCGTTGCCGGTGAAGACCTGACAACGCCCATTCTGGGTTACAGCGACAAGGGCTCCTTTGACATCAACGAGGCTCCCGAGCCCATGAAGTTGATGCTTGCCGAGTACCAGAACCAGCTGGAGTGGCTGCGCCATCATCCTGAGGCTGCCGAGGCTCCCCTCCTGACTTACGACCTGCAGCCCTACGGCGTGTATCCCATCTGCGGCGAAGTGCACTGGCACCAGTTCCCTCCCTACAACAATAATGTTCCCCGTTCAAGCCATGCGCTGACCTCCAACGGCCGCTGCTATGCCGGTTGCGCCCCTGTGGCCTTCGCCACGATTATGAAGGGTCTGCGTCACCCCTATATTGGCTTTGGTGAGAACAGCTATAGCTTTATGCTGGATGGTCAGGAAGTGACTGTTTCTGCAAAATTCAATGACTATAGCTATAGGTACAGCGACATGAGGAACGGTTATGGTGAGAACGCCTATAATGCCCAGGCTGTTTCTGAGCTGATGTATGAAGTCGGAGTTGCCTTCAACACTATTTATTCTGGTGAGAGCAGTGACGCCCTGGTGAGGAACATCGTCAAGGCTATGATTGCTTACTTTGACTACAACACCAATATCCAGTATGTGCAGAAGTCAAATTACTACAACGTTCAGTCTTGGTATGATATGATCTATACCGAGATTGATGGTGGTCGTCCCGTTTATATGTTAGGTTACAGGACCATCGATAACGACGGTAATAACTGTCATATTGGCCACGCCTTTGTTCTGGATGGCTATGACAGCAACGGCAAGGTACACGTTAACTGGGGTTTCCAGCCCGAGGCCTACAACACCTATTTTGACCTGAGCATCCTCTCGCCCAGAATGTACACCTCTGAGGGTTATGGTGAGTATGATGTCGAGAAGTCAGGCTTTAACGCCGACCAGACCGCTATCATCGGTATCTGCCCCGATACCACCGGCCTGGGTGGTCCCGTTGTGAAGAACGTTAATCTCGTTGCCGATGTGATGCCCGCCAACGACATCCGCGCCTCGATCGACGTGCAGGCTTTGAGCGGCCCCTGGAGCGGCTCCTTGAGGTATGGTATCGTATCTCAGAACTCATCGGGCTACTCTGTGCTGTACAATTTCACTACCAATGTTGAAATTGAGGATAATGGTATTGCCACTATCGACTTGAGTGGTGCTTATCCTTATCTGCAACAGGGCCAGACCTATTACATCGTGGTATGGTCGCCCTACTTCGCCAACAGCTATAGCTGGAACTGGTTCTTGAACACTCCCGTTGCCTTCACCGTTGGTGACTGGGTAACTCCTCCCGATCCTCAGGTAATCCTTGGTGACGTGGACGG
The DNA here is from genome assembly GCA_947306175.1 of uncultured Prevotellaceae bacterium. Classification (GTDB taxonomy): domain Bacteria; phylum Bacteroidota; class Bacteroidia; order Bacteroidales; family Muribaculaceae; genus Sodaliphilus. The sequence goes on along the minus strand of CAMZFV010000081.1, from coordinate 6,628 downwards.
TAACGAAATAGTGAACATCGACGATGTGACCGCACTGATCGATGCCTTGCTGACCGATGCCGAGTACATTCAGGCTGCCGATATGAATGAAGATGGCGTCATGAATATCGATGATGTCACTGCACTGATCGAGTATCTGCTGAACTCATAATGAGTCACCCGATGCTTCGCTAACAAGCATCGATGACTGAAAGATTTGTGACTGTGCCGAGGGGTGGAAACACGCTCGGCACAGTTCTTTTTGCAGTAATAAGTGCCGATAGATGCTGGAATTGTTTCAATTTTTTATTATCTTTGCACTTTCAACTGAATAACATTCACTTTTTAATCCTAATAAACGAATTATGTTAAGGAAAATCCGCATTACCCTGGCGGCCATCATGATGGTCATGGTGACGCTGCTGTTTCTTGACGTCAGCGGGGTGTTGCACCACTATCTGGGGTGGACGGCACGCATCCAGTTCCTGCCCGCCGTGCTGGCTGTGAATGTGGTCATCATTGTGGCGCTGGTACTGCTGACGCTCATCTTTGGCCGCATCTATTGTTCGGTCATCTGCCCCTTAGGCATCTTCCAGGACATCGTGTCATGGATACACGGTAAGCGCAAGAAAAACCGCTTCACGGCGAGTCCCGAGAAGCGCTGGCTGCGCTATGGCGTGCTGGCCCTGTTTATCATTGCCTTTATTGCTGGTGTTCACTCGTTGGTGGCACTGTTAGCACCTTATAGCAGCTATGGCCGCATGGTGACCAACCTGTTGCTGCCCATTTATCAGTGGGGCAATAACTTGCTCGCCAGTATTGCTGAGCGCATGGACAGCTATACCTTCTACAGCGTTGACGTGTGGATCAAGAGCCTGCCTACGTTCCTGATTGCCCTGGCGACATTTATCCTCATCGTCGTGCTGGCATGGCGTGGTGGCCGCACCTACTGCAACACCATCTGCCCCGTGGGCACGATTCTGGCCCAGTTGGCCCGTTTCTCATGGCTTAAGGTCTATTTCGATGCCGACAAGTGCAAGTCGTGCTCCCTGTGTACCAAGAACTGCAAGGCCTCGTGTATCGATTTCAAGACCCACAAGGTGGACTACACGCGCTGCGTGACCTGTGGCAACTGTCTTGAAAAATGCAACTTCGGGGCATTGCACTATGGTCACCCCAGAGCTACACCGCAGCCCGTGGAAGCCGATGCGCCTACGGCCGATGCCGCCCGCCGCGCTTTCCTCGTTGGCGGTGCCATTGTGGGAGCCGATATTGCTCTGGCCCAGGCCGCCAAGAAGGTGGACGGTGGTCTTGCCATCATCCAGGACAAGGTGCCTGCCAAGCGCACGACGCCGTTGACGCCTCCAGGCTCGGTGAGCGCCAAGCACTTTGCCCAGCATTGTACCGCCTGTCAGCTGTGTGTGGCCAAGTGCCCCAATGGTGTGCTGCGTCCCTCGACCGACCCGATGCGGCTGATGCAACCCGAAATGAGTTTTGAGCGTGGTGCCTGCCGCCCCGAGTGCGTCGAGTGCTCCACCGCCTGTCCCACGGGAGCCATCAAGCCCATCACCGTGGCTGAGAAATCATCAACAATGGTTGGACATGCCGTGTGGGTCAAGGACAACTGTGTGGTGCTGACCGACGGCGTGAACTGTGGCAACTGCGCCCGTCACTGCCCTGTAGGCGCCATCATGATGGTGCCCAGCAACCCCGATGACGAGTCCTCGCCCATGGTGCCTGCGGTGAACACCGCAATGTGTATTGGTTGTGGCACTTGTGAGTATGTGTGCCCGGCCAGACCCCATAGTGCCATCTATGTCGAGGGTCATGAGGTCCATAGTCAGATTTAATCACCTACTGCCATTTCACGATTATGAACGATAAGAAAAACGATAACAAAAAAGACGGCAAGATGTTGAACCGTCGCACGTTCCTCAAGGCGTTAGGTCTGGGGACCGCTACCGCGGCAGCACCCGCCATCGTGAGTTGTGCCACGGGCGATAAGAAGGGCCCCGCCCAGGAACCGCCTGTGGGCAAGATGACCTACCGCGAGAACCCCAAGACCAAGGAGAAAGTCTCCATCCTGGGCTACGGCATGATGCGCCTGCCTGCGACCAATGGGCAGCCCTTTGGTCGCGACAATGACGCCGAGATTGACCAGGAAATGATCAACCGGCAGATTGACTATGCCATCGAGCATGGCGTGAACTACTTCGACACGTCACCCGCCTATTGCAAGGGACTGAGTGAGCACGCCACAGGCATCGCCTTGAGCCGCCACAAACGCGACGAGTATTTTATCGCAACCAAACTCTCCAACTTCGCACCCGAGACTTGGTCACGCGCTGCTGGCATTGAGATGTTCCAGAACTCCCTCAAGGAACTGCAGGTCGATTACATCGACTATCTGCTGCTGCACTCTGTCGGCGGCAGTAATGATGAAATGACGGCCATGGAGGTGTTTGAGGCCCGTTACATCGACAACGGCATCCTCGACTACCTCATGGAGCAGCGCGAGAAGGGCATTATCCGCAACTTGGGCTTTTCCTATCACGGCGATATCGCGGTCTTTGACCATCTGTTGGCTAACCATGACAAATACAAGTGGGATTTTGTTCAGATTGAGTTGAATTACCTTGACTGGAAGCATGCCAAGGAAATCAACGAGGATAACACCAACGCCGAGTACCTGTATGCCGAACTTGACAAGCGTGACATTCCCGCTGTCATCATGGAACCCTTGTTGGGTGGAAGACTGGCATCGCTGCCGCAGCCGCTTGCCCGCAAGATATTGTCGCGCGACCCCGAGCGCACCCTCGCTTCGTGGGCCTTCCGCTTTGCAGGCTCGTTCCCCCGTGTGCTTACTGTGCTGAGCGGCATGACCTACATGGAGCACCTCAAGGAGAACCTGTGTACCTACTGCCCGCTGGAGGAATTGACCGACGAGGAAAAGAATTTCCTCTATGGTGTTGCCGAGGAAATTGTGGGCTACAATACCATCCCATGTAACGATTGCAAGTACTGTATGCCATGCCCCTACGGCATCGACATCCCCGGTGTGCTCACTCACTACAACAAGTGCATTGCCGAGGGCAATCTCACCCGTGACCGCACCGATCCCGACTATGCCCGTGCACGCCGTGCCTTCCTCATCGGCTACGACCGCAGTGTGCCCAAGTTGCGCCAGGCCGACCACTGCATCGGCTGCGGCCATTGCGTGAGCCACTGTCCCCAGCGCATCCAGATTCCGCGCGAAATGGAACGCATCAATAACTACGTCGAAGCGCTCAAGCGCAACATCGACCGAGGCCTCGAAGCCTGATTTTGCATTGAAAACATACCAAATCTTGATGGAAAAACGGTGCAAACACGCCGTTTTTCCTTAATTTTAATAAGGTGTAAAACAAAAACTTGAAAAAAATATGCCTCACTTTAAGAAAAAGCAGTATATTTGCAGGCTCAAAAAAAGACGTTTGAAGCGAAAATTAACAAAATTTAATTAAATAATTAACAAATCAAATGCAAACAAAAGGTTTTATTAGAGTCCTTACCATTCTGTTGTTGTTGATTTGTGCTTTCTATCTGTCGTTCACGTGTGTGAGCACGTATTATCAGAACAAGGCAGAGAAGAAGGCTCTCGCTGCTGCTGGCATCACAAGTGCCGACACCAGCAATGAGAAGTACAAGACAGCTCTGAATGAGTATTTGGATTCCCTCGCTAATCAGAAGGTGTACATGAATTACTACACCTTCCAGCAAGTTCGTGAAAAAGAGTTGGGCCTTGGCCTTGACTTGAAGGGTGGTATGAACGTGACACTGCAAATCTCGGTGCCCGATATCTTGCGCGCTCTCGCGAACAACAATCCAGACAAGAAGTTCAATCAGGCCATCGAGAACGTGTCCAAGAACCAGACCGCTCAGGACGACTTCGTGGGCTCCTTCTGCAAGGAGTACAAGAAGCTGGCTCCCGAGGGCAACCTGGCTCAGATCTTCCGCGGTATCGAGCGCATCAAGGAGAAACCCAATGCTAGCGACGCTGAGGTGCAGAACATCCTCAATGACGAGGTCAACAGCATGGTGGACAACTCTTACAAGGTGCTCCGCAACCGTATCGACCGTTTCGGCGTGGTTCAACCCAATATCCAGAAACTGCAGAGCACCGGCCGTATCCTGCTCGAGCTCCCGGGTGTGAAAGAACCCGAGCGCGTTCGCAAACTGTTGCAGGGTGCCGCTAACCTGGAGTTCTACACGACCTACACTCTCTCTGATGTGATTGGCGCTCTGCGTCAGCTCAGCGATCAGGCTAAGGCCAACAAGACCGTCGATCAGAACGCTCCCGCCGAGGAGGCCGCTACTGAGGAGACTGCCGCTGCCGAGCCTGCTACTGCCGAGAAGGCTGCTGCCGACAGCGCTGCCAAGGCTGCCGAGAAGGCCGCTCCCGCCAAGGAAGAGGACTTGACCCTCGCTCAGATGATGGGCTTTGAGGCTCTGGCTGCCGGTGGCGCCAGTTCGCCCGTCCTGGGTTATGTTGCAGTGAGTGATACCGCTGCCGTTAACCGCATCATCCATTCGCCCGTGGCCAAGACGATCCTGCCCGCCGACTTGAAGCTGGCTTGGACCGTTAAGCCCGAGAAGGCACAGAATGGCCATGAGGTATTCCAGCTCATCGCCCTGCGCACTGTCAACGGTCAGCCCGTCCTGAACGGTGACGTTGTAACCCGCGCAACCAGTGAGTTTGACAACCTGCAGGGTCAGGTCGTATCGATGAACATGAACGATGAGGGCGCCCGCAAGTGGAGCATCATCACCGGTCAGAACATCGGTAAGGCTATCGCCATCGTCCTCGATGATCAGGTTTACTCGTTCCCCAATGTGAACAGCCAGATCGACGGTGGTCGCTCTCAGATCAGTGGTAAATTCTCCGTTGAGGAGGCTAATGACCTTGCTAACGTGCTTGAGTCTGGTAAGATGGTAGCACGTGTTAACGTGGCCAGTGAGAGCGTTATCGGTCCGTCGCTGGGTAAGGAATCCATCCGCAAGGGTATCATTTCGTTTGCTATTGCACTCGTTCTGCTGGTACTCTTCATGATTGCTACCTATGGCTGGCAGGCTGGTATGATCGCTAACCTGGGTCTGCTGCTCAACCTGTTCTTCACCATCGGTATCCTGGCTTCGTTCCAGAGCGTGCTCACGCTGCCTGGTATCGCCGGTATCGTGCTGACGCTGGGTATGGCGGTGGATGCCAACGTGCTTATCTTCGAGCGTTGTAAGGAGGAATTGCGTGCTGGTAAGGGCCTCAAGGCTGCTGTCAGCGATGGTTACAAGAATGCGTTCTCGGCCATCTTCGACTCCAACTTGACCACCATCATCACCGGTATCATCCTGATTCTGCTCGGTTCTGGTCCCATCCGCGGTTTTGCCGTTACCCTGGTAATCGGTATCTGCTGCTCGTTCTTCACTGCAGTGTTTGCAACCCGCCTCGTGATGGAGCACTTCGTGAACAAGGGCACCTTCGACAAGATGACCTTCAACACCAGCTTGACCCGTCACCTGATGGAGAACGTGAAGTTCGACTTCATGGGCGCTGCCAAGAAGACTTCAGTTATCGTTCTGGCTCTGATCGCCATCATGGCTATCCTGTTCGCCGTTCGTGGTCTGCAGCGTGGTATCGACTTCTCGGGTGGCCGCAACTATGTGGTACAATTTGACCATCCCGTCAAGACCCAGGAGCTCGAGAACAATTTGACTCCCCTGTTTGAGGGCGCTAACACCTCAGTGATCACCATCGATAACGACACCAAGGTGCGTATCTCGACCAACTACAAGATTGACAATACCGATGAGGGTATCGACGACGAGATCGTGGCTAAGCTCTATGAGGGCTTGAAGGCTGACCTCGGCTCGATGACCAAGGACGACTTCAGCACCTCTAACGAGAGTGTCGGCATCGTATCAAGCGAGACCGTCGGCCCGAGCATCGCAAGCGACATGACCCGTCAGGCTATCTGGGCTGTGCTCTGCTCACTGCTGGCTATGGCATTGTACATCTTGATCCGCTTCCGCAACATCGCGTTCTCTATCGGCGCTCTGGCTGCCGTAGCGTTCACCTCGTTTGTGGTAATCGGCTTCTACAACCTGCACGGCATGCTGCCCTTCTCCATGGAGATCGACCAGACCTTCATCGCCGCTATCCTGACCGTTATCGGTTATCAGGTGAACGATACCGTGGTTGTATTTGACCGTGTGCGTGAGTACCGCAAGCTCTATCCCAAGCAGGATCTGTACACCACCTTCAACAAGGCCCTGTGCAGCACCCTGTCACGAACCATGATGACCTCTATCACGACCCTGCTCGTGCTGTTCATCATGCTGTTCTTCGGTGGTGAGAGCATCCGCAGCTTCATCTTCGCGATGATCCTCGGTGTTATCATCGGTACCTGCTCCTCACTGTTCATCGCTTCGCCCGTGGCCTATTGGATTGCCCGTCGCAGTGATAAGAAGGAGGCCGCTCTTGCAGCCAAGAGTGTAAGGAACTAATTCCTGATTGACAAATCAATCGGCTGGCGTGGTCGCCATGCCAGCCGATTTCAATGTTGCTCCTGTAGTTCAATGGATAGAATGGAGGTTTCCTAAACCTTAGATTTGGGTT
>CAMZFV010000080.1 GCA_947306175.1 uncultured Prevotellaceae bacterium | reverse complement strand
ATAGCGCGGTCAAAGGGCTGCAAGCGGCTGATGCGCTCGTGGAGCATGTCCACCTGCCGGGTGTCCTCGTCATGGTCCTCAAACAGGTTGATGTCCATCGTCAGTGGTTCGGTGTCGGTGCGGCGTTTCTTGCGTTCTTGAGAAATGCAGGTGTTCAGTGTCACGCGGTAAATCCACGTTTTCACGTTGCTGCGGTTCTCAAAACCCTCAAAGCCGCGCCACAGGTTGATGACCGCCTCTTGAAAGAGGTCGTTCACCTCGTCAGCATCTTTTGAGAACATGTAGCACACCGTGTAGATGGTGCTCTTGTTCTGCTTGACGGTTTGTGCAAATTTGCTTTCCAGTTCGTTCATTGTCTTAGCGTTTTAAAACTCTTTTTTGACCCTTTGACGCACAATTCTCAAAAAAATCACACAAAAATAGAAAAAAACCACCGTATCGCGATAAAAACCGTTATCAGAGTTCTCAAATGTTGTCATCGTTGCCAATATTATTTGTCAAAGTTGTGTGAGAAAACAAAAAGTTGGCATGCAATTTGCATAATTTTGGCTGCACCTCAGCAAACAAAGTGCACTTTTTTGCCTTCGGTTGGCACAAAATTTGCTAGAATCGCGTTTGAATTGTAATTTTGCAGTTTGAATTCACATCTTATATTTAAAGAAGAATGAAGATTATCAACAAGGTCAATGAGTTGCGCGAAGCCGTCCAGGTATTTCGCGAGGCAGGTATGTCAGTAGGTCTGGTGCCCACAATGGGTGCCCTGCACGAGGGTCACAAGTCGCTTGTCGATCGTGCCCGCAAGGAGAACGACGCCGTCGTGGTGAGCTGTTTCCTGAACCCCACGCAGTTCAACAACAAGGAAGACCTGCGCACCTATCCCCGCACCGCCGAGCGCGATGCTGCGATGCTTGAGGCTTGTGGTGTTGACGTGGCCTTCATGCCCACCGTCGAGGAAATCTATCCCGAACCCGACACCCGCGTGTTTGACCTCGGCCCCGTCCAGCAGGTGATGGAAGGCGCCATGCGCCCCGGCCACTTCAACGGCGTGTGCCAAATCGTGAGCAAACTCTTCTCATGGGTGATGCCCGACCGCGCCTACTTCGGCGAAAAGGACTTCCAGCAGATTGCCGTCATCCGCGCGATGATCAAGCAACTGGGCTTCAATCTTGATATCGTGCAGTGCCCCTGCGTGCGCGAGGACGACGGCCTAGCCAAGAGCAGCCGCAACGTGCGCCTCACCCCCGAGGTCCGCAAGGTCGCCCCGCAGATCTACTCCACCCTGCAGCGCAGTCTGGAGTTCGCCAAGGACCACACCGTTGAGCAGACCCACGACTGGGTAGTTGCCACTATCGACGCTTGGCCCGAAATGGAAACCGAGTATTTCTCCATCTGCGACGGCATCACACTGCAACCCGTTCAGAATTGGGACGACAGCGACTACATCGTGGGTTGCATCACCGTCTATTGCGGTGACGTGCGCGAGATCGATAATATCACCTATAAGAGGCTTTAGGCATTAGGCTTTAGGTTTTAGGCTTTAGCATTAGTACTTTAAACTTACAACTTAAAACTACAAGAAGATGTACATCCAGGTCATGAAATCCAAGATTCACCGCGTTACGGTGACCGATGCCAACCTCAACTATATCGGAAGCATCACTATTGACCAAGACCTCATGGACGCCGCTGGCATCATCGAGGGCGAACGCGTGTATATCGTTGACGTGAATAACGGCGAACGGTTGGACACCTACACCATCGCAGGCGAGCGCGGCAGTGGCACCATCTGCCTGAACGGCGCTGCAGCCCGCAAGGTCGAGGTGGGTGACATTGTCATCATCATGGCATACGCCATCGTCACCCCCGAGGAAGGCCGCGAATTCAAACCGCAAATCGTCTTCCCCGACACCGCCACCAACCGTCTCATCAAGAAGAAAAAGAAATAACATATTTTAATGCTTCCGCACCACCCCGGAAGATTTATCATGCAATCATAAAAACCTCACATACAATATGTTTGAAAATTTATCTGAGAAACTTGAACGGTCATTTAAAGTCCTGAAAGGACAAGGCCGCATTACCGAAATCAATGTAGCATCAACCCTCAAGGAAGTGCGCCGCGCCCTCGTTGACGCCGACGTCAGCTATCCCGTCGCCAAAAAGTTTGTCGATGACGTGAAGGCCAAGGCTATGGGTCAGAACGTGATCAACGCCGTCAACCCCAGCCAGTTGATGGTCAAGATCGTCCACGACGAGCTGGCCGAACTGATGGGTGGCGAGGAAGCCTCCTTCAGCATCGAGGGCAATCCCGCCGTCATCCTGATGTCGGGTCTGCAGGGTTCCGGTAAAACCACTTTCACTGGCAAACTCGCCAACCGTCTGAAGAACGGCAAGGAAAAACGCAAACCATTGCTCGTGGCCTGTGACGTTTACCGTCCTGCCGCTATCGATCAGTTGAAGACTATTGCCGAGCAGATCGAGGTGCCCGTATATAGTGAACCCGAGAGCAAGGATCCCGTGGCCATCGCCCTCCACGCCATCGACCACGCCAAGAGCAACGGCTATGACCTGGTAATCGTCGATACCGCCGGTCGTCTGGCAGTTGACGAGGCGATGATGACCGAGATCAAGGCCATTAAGGATGCCATCCACCCCAACGAGACCCTGTTTGTCGTGGATTCGATGACAGGTCAGGATGCCGTGAACACCGCCAAGGCGTTCAACGACCGCCTGGACTTTGACGGCGTCGTGCTCACCAAGCTCGACGGTGACACCCGCGGTGGTGCCGCCCTGTCAATCCGTGCCGTCGTCGATAAGCCCATCAAGTTTGTGGGTATCGGCGAGAAGATGAACGATCTGGATCCCTTCCGTCCCTCAGGTATGGCCGACCGCATCCTGGGCATGGGCGACATCGTGTCGTTTGTGGACCGCATGCAGCAGCAGTATGACGAGGAAGAGGCCGAGAAGCTGGAGAAGAAAATCAAGCAGAACAAGTTTGACTTCGACGACTTCGTCAAGCAGATCAAGCAAATCAAAAAGATGGGTAACCTCAAGAGCCTCGCTTCGATGATTCCTGGCGTGGGCAAGGCCATCAAGGACATTGACATCCCCGACGACGCTTTCAAGGGCGTGGAGGCCATCATCAGTTCGATGACCCCGCAGGAGCGCTCCAACCCCGACATCATCGACGCTAGCCGCCGCAAACGCATCGCAGCCGGTAGCGGCACCACCGTCGAGGAGGTCAACCGCCTGCTGAAACAGTTCCTGTCGATGCGCAAGGTGATGCACCAGGTATCGACCAATCCCATGCAGATGATGCGCAGCGCCAAGGCCCAAGCCAAGGCCGCCAAGCGCGGACGATAAATATATTCAAGTGAGCAAGCACGGCTTGCTCACTTGAAGTTTAAAGGGTATTATCATTCTTTAAACTCTAAACTTTAAACCTTAAACTGCGGCTGAAAGCCGCTTGAAAACAATGAAACTGCTCTCCATATTGTTGCTGTCGGTTGTGTCGTTGCTGCAAAGTAACCTCACAGTTAACTTGACGTTTGTGGGTGACGCGATGCAGCATGCGCCACAGATTACTGCGGCCCAGCAGCCCGACGGCACTTACGACTACACGCCGTGCTTCCAGTATATCGAGGACGACATCCAGTGGGCCGACCTCGCCGTAGTCAATCTAGAGTGTCCCTTGGGCGGCAAGCCTTATACGGGCTACCCCTGCTTCAGTGCCCCAGACAGCTACGCCCAGCGCCTGAAGGATGTGGGCTTCGACCTCTTCCTGACCGCTAACAACCACTGCTTGGACCGCCGCGACAAGGGCTTGGTACGCACCTGTCAGATGCTGGATTCACTGGCCATCCCGCACATCGGCACCTACCGTGACCAGCACGAACGCGACCTGCGCGTCCCATACATCGTCAACGTCAAGGGCATCAAAATAGCCTTCCTAGACTATACCTACGGCACCAACGGCATCCCCATCCAGGGCAACGTCATCGTCGATTTCATTGACCAGCAGCAGATTGCCGACGACATCGCACTGGCACGTGAGCGCGGGGCGCACGCCATCTGCGTCAACCTGCACTGGGGCATCGAGTACCAGTTGAAGCCTGTCGCCTCACAACGCACACTAGCCGACTGGCTCGTCTCCCAGGGCGTTGATCTCATCATCGGCGGACACCCTCACGTCGTGGAGCCAATGGAGATGCGCTACAGCAAGGAGTATGACAAAAATGTGCTTTTGGTCTATAGCATGGGCAACTTCATCAGCAACCAGAGCGACATCGATACCCGTGGCGGCGCCATGGTCAAGGTCTCACTGAGGATGGAAAGTGGCCGTGCCGTTGTCGTGGAACCGCGTTACAAACTCTTTTTCGTCCAGAAGCCCGTCTCACGCGGCGAAAACTACGTCCTCATCCCCGAGGCCCGTCCCGACCTCCTGAGAGCTGACAGCAAGGGTGAATTCACCCGCTTCATGCAGCGCACCCACGACCTCGTCACCTCCCACAACATCAACGTCCCCCAAGAGGAATAACTTCTTCATTTCACTCAGCTAGCCTTAACCTCCTAGGATTTTTGGTTTTCCTAAAAATAATTTTGGAAATCAAAATATTGGCATTATCTTTGCAAAACTAATTACCGCAAGTCATTACTGTCCCGTTAAAGTGGACAAAGCGTTCTTTGAAATAATTGAAATTCAGTCTACTACAGTCCTTTTTAAGGGTGCGACGATTTGAAATTGTATTTTTGCGGTCAAAGATCTGACTGCAATGAACAAAGCCAAATACGTTTTCGCTCAACTCGTGGAGTTTTTGGACAAGGATAAGTTCCGTCATCTCGTCGATAAATACGGAGGCAACCGATATGTGAAAAACTTCACCTGTTGGAACCAGCTTCTTGCGCTGATGTTCGGTCAGCTCAGCAATCGTGAGAGTTTAAGGGACTTGGTCGTTGCGTTGGAGGCTCATCGGTCAAAGTGCTATCACCTCGGCATGGGCCGCAAAACCATCGCCAAAACCACTTTCGCCACAGCTAACCAGAATAGAGACTACCGCATCTTTGAGGAGTTCGCTTTCTTCATGATGGAGCAGGCCAGGCAGAAACGGGTGACGGATATCTTCAAACTGGACGGGAACGTCTATGCGTTTGATTCGTCAACCATACCGCTTTGCCTTTCCGTTTTCTGGTGGGCTAAGTTCCGCAAGAGAAAAGGGGGTATCAAAACCCATGTCCTGTACGATCTCGAATCGCAGGTGCCAGCTTTCTTCCATATAACAACCGCATCGGTTCACGATTCCAAGGCAATGAGGGTGATTCATTATGAATCAGGATCTTACTACGTGTTCGACCGAGCCTACAATGCCTTCAAGGAGCTCTATCGCATCCATCTGCACGAGTCGTTTTTCATCGTGCGGGCTAAGAAGAATCTGCAGTACCGATGCATCAAGTGGAGACGCCGTCTGCCAAAGAATGTGCTGACGGACTCGGTGATTCAACTGACGGACATTAACTCCACAAAGAAGTATAAGGAGAATCTCAGGCTTGTCAAGTTCTATGATGAGGAGCAAGACCGCGAGTTTGCATTCCTGACCAATGCTTTCCACCTATCTGCTTTGGAAGTGGCCAACCTCTACAAAAACAGATGGCAGATTGAGCTTTTCTTTAAATGGCTTAAGCAACACCTCAAAATCAAGAAATTCTGGGGCACCACCGAGAATGCAGTCAGAATACAGATCAGCGCAGCCATTACGGTCTATTGCTTGGTTGCAATTGTGCAACATGACATGAAGCTGGAACGATCAACCTATGAGGTCTTGCAGATACTCAGCATATCACTGACGGACAAAACACCCCTACGAGAGTTGTTCGAAAAGACTGAATTCAATCATGTCAAGGAACGATTCTGTCCCCTCATTCCGGGGCTTTTTGATTAATATTTAACTCGTCCCAATTTTAACGGGACACTAATGACCGCAAGTATGAGAGTCATTGCTAAAAGTACACTGGTTAAGTATTATTCCAAAAATCCACAAGCTAAAACGGCCTTGGAAGATTGGTATGAAAAGACACGGACTGCCGAATGGTCGTGTTTTGCCGACATTAAGCGAACATTTAACAGCGTGGACAGTGTGGGCAACAAGCGATATGTTTTCAACATCAAGGGGAATGACTATCGACTGGTTGTGATGATTCTTTTCACGCCGCAAACGGTTTATATCCGCTTTGTGGGCACCCATGCGGAATATGACAAGATTAAGGACATTCAATCGTTATAGTTATGGCAGAGATTAAGACTGAACAGGAATACCGCTCGTTGATGAAACGCATCGACGAATTGATTGAGGTCGTGGATGACAACACTCCGACCGACAGCAAAGAATATGTCGAACTGGATATCATTTCGGGACTCGTAGCTGAATATGAGGACATCCACTACCCCATCGGCAAGCCGTCGCTGGTTGACACCATCAAACTGCGCCTTTATGAAAAGGGCATCACACAGAGTAAACTGGCCGAAATGTTAGGCATCAGCCCTGCGCGTGTCAGCGAGATCATGACAGGAAAATGCGAACCCACACTCAAGGTCGCACGGGCCATCTGCCAAAAGCTTGACATCAGCCCTTCCATCGTCCTGGGAGTGTAATCTCACAGATATATAGTTAGGAGGCAATAGCGTTCATTCACAGCGATTGCCTCCTGTTTTTAGACCATTATAGGTGAAGAAATGGTCGAACGTTCCGTTACTTTACTCTGGCCAGCTTCCGCTCAACAGGTAGTCGATGAGGGTAGTGACATCGATGATGGAAACCTCGCCATCCAGATTCGTGTCGCCACGCAGGTAACCAGGCTCTTCACCGCCTCCTTCGGTGTAAGTGTACTCGATCTTGGTCACGGGCAGATCCACATTGGTACCGCAGCCCAGCGTTGCAGAGGCATTAGGGAAGTCTCTGCCCTGAGCATAATCCAAGAAACTATTCGTGTTGTCGGTATAAGTCATTGCCCTGCCTCCGATACCTGAGGTATAGAACGGGGCATAGTCAGAGCCCATCGTGCAGTTATCATCGTCTTCGGCATCAACAACAATCGTTACGAGAAGGCTTTTTCCAGGAGTGAATGCAAACGGGGTGGACATCGTCAGTGGGAAGGTCACCTCAGCATCCTCGCCGTAGCAATTCAACAAGTTAAAGTAAAAATTTCCTTCCAGAGCCAAGCCGCCGTCAAAGTTAAAGAACTGCTTGACACCATCTTCATTCACGGCAAATTCTGTGGCATCGGTCTCCTGAAGATAAAGCTTAATGTCTCGGCTAATTTCCTCAAAAGACTCACAATAGAATTTGAAACGCAGTTTTGTAATCTGCACGTTTTGCTTGCCATTCAAGTCAGCGAGCACGTCAGGTGTAAACAGCAACTGTGCTCCAGTGTGGGGGAGATAGAAGTTAGTGGGAGCCATATCAAAATAGGAGCCGTTGTAGGTCTCGGAGGCATTGCTGTAGTCACCCACCTCAATGACGCCGCCCATTTCTTCCTGTGCCTGGGCACACATACTAATAGCAGCCACTGCTGCAATTAAAAGAGTTAATTTTTTCATTTTTAAAACGTTTTTAGAGATTAAATAAAATACTAATAAATCCGTTGCAAAAGTACTAATAATTGACCAATTCCATTAAAGAAAAATCACCAAAAAGGCATGACGCACTTCTTGCATCATACCCCCTTTGATGGTTGTGTCTCTTGTACTTACTGGTTGAGGTACTCTTTCACGTCGATGGCAGCGCGGCAACCTCCAGCGGCGGCGACGATGGCCTGGCGGTAGTGCGGGTCGGCAACGTCACCAGCGGCAAAAACACCCTCGACATTGGTGGCGGTATTGTGGCCCGTCAACTTGATATAGCCCTGCTCGTCAAGATCGATTTGTCCGCCTAGGAATTCCGTGTTGGGACGATGGCCGATGGCGAGGAAGAAGCCGTCGATGGCGATGTCAAACAGTTCTTCCTTGTCGGTACCCTTGAAGCGCACCAGGTGGGCACCCTCCACGCCGTTGTCACCGAAGAGGCCCACGGTGTTGGTATTGAACAGGATTTCGATCTTTTCATTCTCCTTGACGCGCTGCTGCATCGCCTCGCTGGCACGCAGGTAGTCCTTGCGCACGATGAGGTAAACCTTATTGGCGAGGTGACTCAGGTAGTCAGCCTCCTCACAGGCCGTGTCTCCACCACCCACGACTGCCACCACCTTCTTGCGGTAGAAGAAGCCGTCGCAGGTCGCACATGCCGACACGCCCTGCCCCGCATACTTCGTCTCATCGGGCAAGCCCAGGTACTTGGCAGTGGCACCCGTGGCGACAATAATGGTGTCGGCAGTGAGCGTCTCACCACCGTCGAGCGTCACGACAAACGGGCGCTGGCTCATGTCGATGCCAGCCACGAGACCCGACTTCATCTTGGCACCCAGGTTCACCGCCTGCTGACGCATGTTATCCATCAGTTGGAAGCCGTCAATCCCTTCGGGGAAACCCGGGAAGTTCTCAATCGTGGTCGTCTGGGTCAGTTGGCCTCCCACCTGCAAGCCCTCGATGAGCAGGCAGTCGATGGCCGAACGCACCAGATAAATCGCTGCGGTATAACCGGCAGGGCCGGAACCGATAATCAAACATTGGGTATGCATATATTACAGTTTTGTTATTATAGTTATTATAGTTACTATCGCCTTTGCGCTGAGACGCAAGATTTTGCGTCTCTACAAGCTTATTTACCCTTATTACGGCCATGTTACCGCTTGGGGTACATGGAGCCTCGGTTTTTATTGTAATTCTCTCTTGCTCTATTTTTTACGTCTTTCATCTCCTGATATTTGTTTCCTAAAACATAAGATGAGGAATCCAGAACCGTTTTATAGACGTTCTCCTTATTGGCGGTGAACTTTTCAAGGTCTTTGTCTGAAATCTTCATGATACGCTTATTCAACTCATTAGCGGACTTGACGCGATTGATGATATCGGCTGAAAAAGCGATAAAAAACTCGGCATTGATATTCAGCAGGTTATCCAACTCATTCATTTCGGTCAACGAGTCACCGGGCCGGAGCTGCTTGTAGAATTCATCAATCACCATCGTCCGGTACTCATTGCGGTCGATATAGCAGTTGCTCACATTGTCGATAAAGTCCACCTTTCCAATCGTGCTCCAAGTATCCACACTGGAATCGAAGATCTGCTCGGCCGTTTTGGAGAACTTCACGGCATTCGGGTCACACATCGACAAGTCAGCCCTCGCATTCTCAATCGGCTTATTATATTTGCCTTCAAGTATCGTGAGTTGCAGATTGCTGAACTCTCGGATGATGCTGTCGGCCTGCTCCATCTTGCCGATGCTCTCGTCAATGTCATGGATAACCATCATCGCCATCTGACGTTGAGCGTCCTTTTTCTGAGTATACTCAATCTGGTAAGCAGTACCGAATGTAAGCACAATCGAGACGCTCGTGGCAAGAATCGTCATCAACAACTCCTTCACCCAATAGCCTTTAGTTCGCGGCACTTTGGTGAATTTAGGCATTCTGACCTTTATCTTAGGATTCACGATTGTTCAGATGTCAGTTTTCAGTTTTCAGTAAAACCACTATCGCCTAAAACCGAGACGCAAGATTTTGCGTCTCTACAAAGCGGAAAGCCACTTAGCGACTTAGAGGCTTGGCGTGAGTTTATTTCAGCACCTCGTCCAGATAGTCGTAGAAGGCAGGATCCTCGCCCACGATGACCTTGGCCACCTTGCCCTCGGGGTCAATGACGACCTTGGTGGGAAATCCGCGCACGGCGTAGAGTTCCACGGGGTTGTCACCATTTTCCTTGTCCCAATAGACGTGCAGCCAGGGTATTTCATGCTTGGCGACAGCTGCTTTCCACTTCTCGACCGTGTCGTTGCAGTCCACGCCGAGGATCTCCAGTTTGTCCTGATATTTGGCGTAGTATTCCTTCATTCTGGGCATACCCTTGATGCACCAGCCGCACCACGAGCCCCAGAAGTCAAGGATGACCCACTTGCCACGCAGGCTACTCAATGCCAAGGGCTTGCCATTGATGTCCATCAACGTGAAGTCGGGTGCCATATTACCCTCAAGTCCCTCTTGGAGTGACTGACTGGCTTTTTCCTTCTCGGCAGCGGCAAGCGTTGCCTTATAGAGATTGGCGGCAACACTGCCACGGGCACGCTCGGTCAGCAAAGCCGCACCCTCTT
>CAMZFV010000079.1 GCA_947306175.1 uncultured Prevotellaceae bacterium | reverse complement strand
CGATGGGTATCCCCGACTACTGGATCAAGACCATCAAGGAGCGCAAGGACGAGGATTGGAAACCGACCTCCATCTTCTGGGAACTGACCAACCGCCGTGCCGACGAGAAGACCGTTTCCTACGCCGAGAGCCATGACCAGGCACTCGTGGGCGATAAGACCATCATCTTCCGCCTCATCGACAAGGAAATGTACTGGCACATGATGACTGGAGACAACGACGGTACTGTAGATCGTGGTATGGCATTGCACAAGATGATCAGGCTTGTCACCCTGTCGCTCATCAACGGCGCTTACCTTAACTTCATGGGCAACGAGTGGGGACATCCCGAGTGGATCGACTTCCCCCGCGAGGGTAACGGCTGGAGTTACAAGTATGCCCGCCGCCAGTGGGATCTCGTTGACCGTGAGGATCTGAAATATCAGTTCCTCAACAATTGGGACAACGACATGATTCACCTGATCGGTGGCACCAAGAATTTCCAGAAACTGCCCGTGCGCAAACTCTGGGATAAGGATGACGACCAGGTTCTGGCTTATATGCGCGGTGACCTTGTGTTTGTCTTCAACTTCAGCCCCACCCAGTCTCATGTGGATTATCCCATGCTGGCGCCCGAGGGCGAGTATGTGGGTCTGTTTGATACCGACGGCACCCGTTACGGCGGCTATGGCAATATCGATGAGGATGTGAAGCACCTTACCGAGTACGACGGCCTCTATGCCGACGCTCACCTCGGCTGGCTCAAACTCTATCTGCCGGCCCGCAGTGCTCAGGTTCTCCGCCTGAAGTCACCTCAACGCAAACCAGTTGCCAAGCCGAAGGCTCGGCCAAGCACCAAGAAAAAATCTGCTAAATAACTATCTAATACTTACAATAAAATCTTTATGACGATGATAACGTTGAATCTTTCCATAAGACGATTAACGGTTATGTTAGTCGTCTTGATGGCTGCTACCTCGCTGGGATCGGCTCAGAGCATCTCCACCATGGCCACATGTGGAGACGATGAAATGCCCGCCAAACTCAAAGCGTCACCAGTCCGAGTGCCGATGGTTTCCCATCCCGGCGACGTGAACTGTGACGCCTCGGTTGATATCAGCGACGTGACCGGCTTGATTGACCTGCTGCTGAGCGGGTCATCCTATTATTCTTCTGGAGTTGATGTGAACGGTGACGGTTCGGTGGACATCAGTGACTTGACCGCCCTGATCGACATGCTGCTGAACGGTTCTACAAGTTACAACTACGGTAAAGGTCTTTATGACCTCAACGAGGTGTATAAATCGATGCGCACGGCCGGCTGGAGCACTACGGGCAATTGGCACCACGCTTTCGGCATTAGCGCCTTCAACCTGGCTGCTGAGTTGATGGGTGACGACATGATTATGAGCAAACAAGGAAGTGGCTGGTTCTGGCACGACGCGTCCTATAATGTGAAGACCCGTTACACTTCAAACAGTTGGCGCAGCTATGACCTGTGGAACGCTCATTACACCTGGATTGCCAATGCCAACTACATCCTTGAGGCTGCCAAATCGATGACTGGCACCACCAGTGAGCAGAATTACATCAAGGGGCAGGCTTATGCCATCCGTGCCTACAGTTACTTCATGTTGGCCCAATGGTTTGCACGTACCTATAAAGGCCATGAAAGCGACCCTGGCGTGCCCATTTTTGAAGGATTGGTCTTCAACGGCTCGACGGGACAACCGCGTGCTACCGTAGCTCAGGTCTATGCCCAGATTGATGCTGATATTAATCAGGCAATCTCCCTGTTGAACGGTACGACGCAGCTGGTTCCCGATCACATCGGTTATGCCGTGGCTTTGGGCCTCAAGGCCCGCATCGCCATGGTCAAGGAAGACTGGGCAACAGCCTACTCATCGGCATCTTCAGCTATCAGCGCCAGCGGAAAGACCATCCAGCCTGTAGATGAGTTCCTCGGTGTGAATGATGCCCATGCAGGCAACGTGATGTGGGGTGCCGACATTCCCTTGGACGAGGCGCTCGTGTATACCTCGTTCTTTGCTCACATGAGCACTGACGTCTCTTACGGTCAGACTGCCCCCAAGCAGATCACACCGTGGCTCTATAACAAGATGAGCGAGACCGATACCCGTCGTGCTTGGTGGGATCCCGAGAGCGGGTACAGCACGGGGGGCTATGTCCAGAAAAAGTTTGATTTTTCTGACCTTGCGACTGGGGAAGGCGACTTCATTTGGATGCGTGTCGAGGAGATGTACCTCATTGTCGCCGAGGCAGCCTGCCGCCGCGGGCAGACGACAACAGCCCGCAACAATCTTAATAACCTGATGGCCAAGCGTGACCCCAACTATACCTGCAACAAGTCCGGCAGGGCGTTAGGAAATCTCACTACCGATGAAACGGGTTCGCTACTCGAGGAAATCCTCATCCAACGTCGCCTGGAACTGTGGGGCGAGGATAGCCGCATCATGACCATCCGTCGCCTGCGCCAGGGCTTTGAGCGCACCGAAGAGAACGGCTGGCCCTCAGCCTTGAGGCTGTCGTCCCGCTCACTGCAGGATTCTGAAAGCTATCCTTGGGTAATGACCATTCCCTTGTCTGAATTTTTGTACAACGCCAACATGAATTTCAATGTTGACCAGAACCCCATAGGTGATTATCCTGAAGACGGCAATGTCGCGACCGGACCACAAAATATCTCGTTCTCCCAGGCCGAATACTACTTGACAGCTGTAGGACCGTCCTGTACTGAAAACATTCAGTTGACACGTTCCACGACTGAGGGCAATTACCAGTGTCTGGTAATCGTCAACAATGCCCGCGGTATTTCGTTGCGAAGCAACGTAGCCACTTTTTCTGATGGCTCAAGGTATGCCTATATTCCCGTTGGCGGTAACTCTCTGGAACTGGGCAAGACCTATTCTTGTGAGTTAACGCTCAGTCCGGCTGACATTGCCAACGGCACATCGAGCGGCCGTATTACCTCGACTAGAGTCGAAATCAAGTGCGAGAACGCAGCCCCCGCGGGCCAGCACATCTCATTCGAATCGGCATCGCAAAAGTTCACCAGCCAATCCGATTATGGATATTTTAACGTGACATTGACGCGCCGTGTCGCCAATGGCGATTACAGGGCAACAGTGTCGATGGAGGATGCCCCCGAGAATATGCACCTGTACAATAATGCTGTCGTGTTCAAGGATGGCGAACTAACCGCCCAGCTCGAGATTTATTGCGAAGATATTGAAATATTTGGTAGCTATTCCTGTGTGCTCCGGCTTTCAGATGCCGACATTGCGACAGCCATTCCGGGTCAGCCGCAGAACACCTCGACTGTCGTCACTATAAACGGCCTTTTGGGTGACGGGTGGAATGATGCCGGCACATGCACCTTTACCGATTATACATGGGAGGATGGATACAGTGCCACCAATGTCCCCATCCTGAAACAAGAGGGAACAAACAAGTATTGTATCGTCTCCCCGTTGTCACATGTTTATCCCGACAGTTACTCTAATAGCCAAAGTGTCGATGCAAACTGGTTTTTCTATCTGAATGATGACGGTAGTAGCATCAGCCCTGAGGAAGGCATGTCACTCAATTACTGGGGTTACCGTGCCTACTACGACGGCACATATCCCGATTACTGCTACGTCACTCAGGACGGCAATACCTATGATGTGCATTTCCTGCTTGTCAACAGTGGTAACTATTATCTGGGTGGACGTTTCGTCTTCACTTGGAACAGATAAACCAGGATTAAATATAAAAGTGGGCGACTTTGCTTGAAGGCCGCCCACTTTTTATCTTGTAAATAGAATTACTCGCAGGGGAGTGTGGAGGGAGGGGGAGGCGTTGCGTCCTTGGGTGTGACGGGGCGCCAGAGGTAGAGTTTGTCACTGGGACGGATTTTGGCGTCGGTCTTGATGGAGAAATGTTCGCCCTTGACGGTCTTTTCCACGGGCTTGAGATCGACGCGGATTTCCTCAATAGTCAGGGGGATAGCACCCGTTGTGGGGCCGATAATCCAGGCTTCGTCGCCCACGTGGAGTTCTCCTGCTTCCATGAGGAACTCGGCAACGCCCAGGTTGCTGTAGTAGCGGATGCCCTTGGCGGCATAGACTTTGACTCTTGTGGCGCTGGAGCCGTATTTGGCCGACCATTCGCCCAAGCGCTGCCCCATGTAGTAACCGTCCCAGAAACCACGGTTGAACACCTTGCCCAAGCGCTCGTTCCATTCCTCGATGCGCTCCTCGTTATAGGTGCCGTCACAGATTGCTTTCAAGGCTTCATCATAACAGCCCACCACTGTTCGCACATATTCCGGTCCACGAGCCCTGCCCTCAATCTTAAATACCGTTACGCCTGCATCCACCATCTTGTTGAGGAAGTGGATCGTCTTCAGGTCTTTGGGTGACATGATATACTTGTTCTCGATGGCCAGTTCGTCACCGTTCACCAGGTCTGTGACCTTGTAGCCACGGCGGCAGATCTGGCGGCAGGCGCCACGGTTGGCGCTGGTGTTCTCCTGATGCAGGCTCATATAGCATTTGCCCGAGACAGCCATGCAAAGGGCGCCATGGCAGAACATTTCCAGTCTTACCCGTTCGCCATGCGGGCCTCGCACGTCGTTTTTCTCAATGAAATCGGTGATACGGGTCACTTGCTCCAGATTCAGTTCGCGTGCGAGTACCATGACGTCGGCCCACTGGCTGTAGTAGCGCACCGCCTCGCTGTTGCTCACGTTGACCTGGGTGGAAATGTGCACTTCCACGCCGATGCTGCGGGCAAACAGGATGGTCGCCATGTCGCTGGCGATGATGGCGCTCACCTGGGCATCGCGGGCAGCAGTGACGATCTGGCGCATGTAGTCCATATCCTCGTCATAGACGATGGTATTGACCGTCAAGTAACTCTTCATGCCGTGCTCGTGGCAAAACTGGGCAATGGTGCGCAGGTCTTCCAGCGTGAAATTGACACTGGAGCGGGAGCGCATGTTCAGTCCCTCGATGCCAAAGTAGATAGCGTCGGCTCCGCCCTGTTGGGCGGCATACAGCGATTCCCAAGAGCCCACAGGGGCCATGATTTCAAAATCGGAGCGATTCATATTTTGGTTCATTTAATAACTACGAATTACGCGAATTATACTAATGGCATCCGCCTACTCATTTTTTTCGAATTACACTAACGGCACTCTCACCATGCACCCAATAGTTTTAAATGATTCGTTTGGATTGATAATCATGATGATTTGTCAAATTCGTTATAATTGAATGCGGATGCTAATTAGTTGAATTCGTGTAATTTGTAGTTTGTACAAAATTATCTTTCTTTCTTGCCCGTGAGGATGCCCTTGATGTCGTAGAGTTTGTTCAAGGCCTCCATGGGGGTGAGGTTGTTGATGTCAATCGTTAATATCTCGTCGCGGATTTGGCTCAGCACGGGGTCATCGAGCTGGAAGATGGACAGCTGATAACCCGAACGGTTGGTAGCGACATCGCCCAAGTCCTTTGTCAGGGCATTGTCGTTGCGGTTGTTCGTCTCCAGCTGCTTGAGCACTTCGTTGGCACGTGAAACAATGGAGGGTGGCATGCCTGCCAGCTTGGCGACATGGATACCGAAGCTGTGTTCGCTGCCGCCTTTTACGAGCTGGCGCACAAACACCACTTTGCCGTTAATCTCCTTCACGCTCACGTTGTAGTTCACGATGCGCTTGAAGGATTTCTCCATCTCATTCAACTCGTGGTAATGGGTGGCAAACAGGGTCTTGGGCCTGGTGGCGTGCTCGTGGATGTGCTCCACGATGCTCCAGGCGATGGAGATGCCGTCGTAGGTGCTCGTGCCACGGCCCAACTCGTCGAACAGGATGAGGCTGCGCTGACTCATGTTGTTGAGGATCGCAGCGGCCTCGGTCATCTCAACCATGAAGGTCGATTCGCCCAGGGAGATGTTGTCGCTGGCACCCACGCGGGTGAAAATCTTGTCCACCACGCCGATGCGTGCCTGTTGTGCCGGCACAAAGCTGCCCATCTGCGCCATCAGGGTGATGAGTGCCGTCTGTCGCAGCAGTGCCGACTTACCCGCCATGTTGGGGCCCGTGATGATGATGATCTGCTGGTCGTCGTTGCTCAAGCGGATGCTGTTGGGCACGTAGGTCTCCCCTGGAGGCAGTTGGCACTCGATGACGGGATGGCGGCCCATGGCGATGTCGATGTCCAGACTGTCGTCGAGCACGGGACGGTTGTAGCGGTTTTCCATCGCCACACGCGTCAAGGCGTTGAGGCAGTCGAGCTGGGCGATGATAGCGCTGTCGTTCTGGATAGCGGGGATGTACTCGGTGACCGCGGTCACCAGTTCGTTGAACAGGCGTCCCTCGATAATCAGGATTTTCTCTTCGGCGCCCAGGATTTTCTCCTCATATTCCTTGAGCTCCTGGGTCACATAGCGCTCGGCATTGACCAGCGTCTGCTTGCGGATCCAATCCACAGGCACCTTGTCCTTGTGGGTGTTGCGCACCTCAATGTAGTAGCCGAACACGTTGTTGTAGGCAATCTTCAGGCTGGGAATGCCCGTCTGGTCGCTCAGCGACCGCTGCATGGCCACCAGGTAATCCTTGCCGCTGCTGGAGATGTCGCGCAGTTCATCCAGTTGCTCGTCCACACCACGGCAGATGACGTTGCCGCGGTTCGCTTGGTTGGGGGCGTCGGGGTTGATCTCGCGCTCGATGCGGTCACGGATGAGCGTGCACGGATTCAGCTGTTCGCCCAGGCTGCGCAGCACCTCGCATGAAGATTGAGCGCAGTACATCTTAATCGGCTCGATGGCCTGCAGCGCACTCTTGAGCTGCACCAGTTCGCGCGGTGTGATGCGTCCCACAGCGGCTTTGGACGTCAGGCGTTCCAGGTCACCGATGAGTTCCAAGCGTTCCTTGACCAGTTCTCGCCCGTCGGGGTCGCGCATGAAGTGCTCCACCACATCCAGGCGGCGGTTGATGGCCTTGGGGTCCTGCAAGGGGAAAAGCACCCAGCGTCGCATCATGCGTCCGCCCATTGGCGAGATGGTACGGTCGATAACGTCAAGCAGTGACTTGCCGTCATCGCTCATGGGGGCCACCAGTTCCAGGTTGCGTATGGTGAATTTGTCAAGTCGCACATAGCGCTCGGCCTCGATGCGTGACAGATGGGTGATGTGGCCCAGCTGGGTGTGCTGGGTGATGTCCAGATAATGCAGGATGGCGCCGCTGGCGATGATGGCGTTGTCCATGCTCGAGATGCCGAAGCCCTTCAGGTTATGCGTCTCGAAGTGCTTGAGCAGGCGGTCGTTGGCGGCATCAAAGGTAAACACCCAGTCTTCGAGTTCAAAGGTCAGGTACCTCGATGAGAACGTTGCGGCAAAGTGTTGGCGGTTGCTGCGCTCGATGAGCACCTCTTTGGGCGAAAAGTTCACCAGTAGTTTGTCCACATACTCCTCGTTGCCCTCGGCAGTGAGAAATTCGCCCGTGCTGATGTCAAGGAAGGCCACGCCGATCATCTTCTTGCCGAAATGAACGGCGGCCAGGAAATTGTTCTCTTTGCGGTCGAGCATCGTTCCACCCACGACCACACCCGGCGTCACCAGTTCGGTGATGCCACGCTTGACGAGTTTTTTTGTCAACTTGGGGTCTTCGAGCTGGTCACAGATGGCGACGCGTTTGCCTGCCCTGACAAGCTTGGGCAGGTAGGTGTCGAGGGCATGGTGGGGGAACCCCGCCATCTCGGTCGCAGCGGCTGCACCGTTGCTGCGCCGCGTGAGGGTGATACCCAGTATCTCGCTGGCTGTCACCGCATCCTGCAGATAGGTCTCATAGAAGTCGCCTACACGGAACAGCAGTATGGCGTCGGGATGCTTGGACTTCATCTCGACAAACTGTTTCATCATCGGCGTATTTAACGGGTCTTTAGCCATCTTGCTCTATAGTCATGGAATGAGCTTACAAAGGTACTAAAAAGTTTTCACTCGTCGGTTTAAGTTTTGAGATTTTCAAGTTGTTTGAGTGTGGGTGGCGGGTGATGATTGCGCTTCTTTGCGATTTTGGGGCAGGAAGTTGCGATTTGTTTGAAATAATTGCTAAATTTGCATTCGATAGTCACAGACAAACGTGAGATTATTACAATTGCAAACCTTAAGTATTCGGTGTTTGATTCGTCATATTGGGGATGAATTCACCGAACGGACAGCCAGAATAAGCGAAAGAAATCTAAAGTTCAACCTATTAAACAATCGAAGAAATGAGCAACAATTACAAATCATGGAGAGCCCTGTTGGTAGCTGCAATGCTGCTTGCCGTCGGGCTCACGGCCAATGCCTATGACTTTATGGTGGACAGCATCTTCTATAACATCATCGGCGAGAACGAGGTCGAAGTGACCTATTTTATCAATCAGTATAACAAGCCGAACCCGTACTCAGGCGACCTGGTGTTGCCTGCCGCGGTGACCAACGAGGGCGTCACCTATCAAGTGACCAAGGTGGGCAACTATGCTTTCAGGACTAGCCCAGAGCTCTTGTCGGTGACTGTGCCCGAGGGTGTCACCGCCTTGGGCAATCACGCATTTTATGACTGTGAAAAGCTCAGAGAAATTAATCTGCCGGCGAGCCTCACAGTTTTTCCCATTACGGTAGCCTATAACTCCCCAGTGGTCAACATCAACTTTGCCGAGGGCAATCCCAATTACAGGTCGGTTGACGGTGTGGTTTTTGATCACGATATGACAACGCTCCTCCTGTTCCCTGGGGCTCACTCCAACTTCTATGCAGTGCCCGATGGCGTGACGACGCTTGGCGATAATTCCTTTAATAGTAATGAGAAAATCAGTATCGTCAGTCTTCCTAATAGTGTGACCACCATCGGCAATTCGGTGTTTTACTCATCGTCTCTCGTCACCATCAATTTACCTGCCAATCTGACATCGATTGGTCAAATGGCCTTCCTTGCCTGCTATGACCTCGTGGCGATCACTGTCGATAGCGCCAATCCCGTGTTTAAGTCGGTGAACGGTGCTCTGTTTGACAAACAGATGACTACTATTTTACAGTATCCCTTGGGTGCCAGTGCTACAAGCTACACCTTGCCAGAGGGAGTGACCCATGTGGGCGAATATGCCATATCGGGTGCGATGAATCTGCAAAAACTTGTTCTTCCCGAGGGTGTGACCAGTATCGCCAAGGCGGGCATTTATCGCTGTTACAACTTGACGGATCTTTCGTTGCCCAGCACGCTGAGAAGCTTAGGGGATTTCAGTCTTGCGGCATTGTATGATATCATTGAAATCAATCTGCCGGATAATATCACCGAACTGCCTTATCAGTTGTTTACCAGTTGCACATCAATGCGTCACATGAAGCTGCCGAGCGAGTTGCTCACGATTGGAGAGCAGGCTTTCTTGCAGTGTTATGATTTGGAATCGGTTGATTTCCCGTCAAAACTGCAGTCGATTGAGAAAAACGCATTTGTTAACTGCGATAAACTCGCCAGGGTCGAACTCCCCAGCAGCGTCAGTTACCTTGGCTATGATTCGTTCAATACCTGCGATAACCTCACGTGGGTGACCATCGGCGATGATAATGATACCGAGGAGGGTTGCGTCATCGATAGCTGTGCTTTCCTGGCTTCCAGTAAAATCGAGCATGTGACGATAGGTGCTCATGTCAGGGAGATCCATCACGCGGCATTCTCGTTTGTTGACTCGCTCAAGGTGGTTGTCAGCCTGGCTTTGACGCCTCCTGCCACCGAACCTGGGATATTTGGCTATTTTGGTTATAATGATAAGAAGGTGCTGTACGTTCACCGTGCGGTGCTCGAAGCATACGCCAATGCCGATGTGTGGGGCGATTTCAAGACCATCGTTCCCATCGAGGACCTGGGTGACGTCAATGGCGACTCGGTGCTCAGCATCATTGATATAACAGTGCTGATTGACTGGCTGATGGGTGGCGGAGGAGAAATCAACACCGCTCTTGCCGATATAAATCTTGACGGCAAGCTCAGCGTCGCCGATGCGACCGCACTCATCGACATACTCCTGAGTCAAGGCGAGTAGCTCCAGCTCTATTGAAGCGTGCTAAAAAGCCTCGGGACACCCCGGGGCTTTTGTGGTATCGGGGGGGGGGGGAGGGGGTATATAGAAAACGAAAGTGCACTTTTTCACAAAAGCACACCATCTTCATAACCAAAATTCAAGTATATCCTAAAATCCGCAACTATCATCCAATACACGATTAAGGGTAGATTTATGAG
>CAMZFV010000078.1 GCA_947306175.1 uncultured Prevotellaceae bacterium | reverse complement strand
TGAACCGCCACGAGAGCTGCGGTGGTCACTTCCGCGAGGAGCATCAGACCGAGGAAGGTGAGGCCAAGCGTGACGACGAGAACTTCTTCTATGTCGCCTGCTGGAAGTACAACGGTAACGATGAGACCGCTCCCACGCTCATCAAGGAGCCGCTCCACTACGAGGCCATCAAGGTCCAGACGCGTAACTATAAGTCATAATCAACCACCCTTTAAAATTCATCGAATACAATGGATACAAGTATAAGTTTCAAACTTAAGGTTTGGCGTCAGGCCAACGCTCATGCCGAGGGCCGCTTTGAGACCTACGAGATGCGCGACATTCCCACCGACACCTCCTTCCTGGAGATGATGGACATCCTCAACGAGCAACTCATCGAGAAGGGTGAGGAGCCTGTCACCTTTGACCACGACTGCCGCGAGGGTATCTGCGGTATGTGCTCGCTCTATGTGAACGGTCACCCCCACGGTCCTGCCACGGGTGCTACGACTTGCCAGCTCTACATGCGCCGCTTCAAGGATGGTGACACCATCACCGTTGAGCCCTGGCGCTCGGCTGCCTTCCCCGTAATCAAGGACCTGATGGTCAATCGCAACGCCTTTGACCAGATCCAGCAGGCTGGCGGTTACGTGAGCTTCCAGACGGGCGGTGCCCAGGATGCCAATGCTATCCCCATCAGCAAGGAAGCCGCCGACGAGGCCATGGACAGCGCTACCTGCATCGGTTGCGGTGCCTGTGTGGCTGCCTGCAAGAACGGTTCGGCTATGCTGTTCCTCAGTGCCAAGGTGAGCCAGTTCGCTCTGCTGCCCCAGGGCCGTGCCGAGGCCAAGCGCCGCGTGAAGGCTATGCTGGCCAAGATGGACGAGCTGGGCTTCGGTAACTGCACCAATACCGGTGCTTGTGCCGCCGAGTGTCCCAAGAACATCAAGCTGAGCAACATTGCCCGCCTGAACCGCGAGTTCCTTTGCGCCAAGTGCAGCGACTAACCCGCGAGATACGTCTCACGCTAAGCCGTAAAGGCGCTAAGTTCTTATGAATGATTATTTCTTAGCGGCTTAGCGTCTTAGCGTGAGATTGCTTTAGGATGGATAGTATCCTGCAAATTATTAAAGACTAAAAAAGTGAAACAATGAAGTACTACATTGCAGAAAACGGCCAACAGGCTGGCCCCTTTGAGCCTAATGAACTGCTGCTGCACGGACTGACGGTCAATTCGCTCGTGTGGTGTGAGGGTATGCCCAACTGGACTTCTGCCAGCCAGGTCCCTGAACTGATGGCTCTGCTCTCGGGACAGACCTTTAATCCTGGTAGTGTTGATGTGTCGATACCTCAGATGCCCCCTGTTGGTGGTGAGGTGCAGTTGCCCCAGGTGCCGCCCGTTGGCGGTCAGCAGCAGACGCAGCCCACGACCTATGGCACGCCTTACGGCCAGGGTACAACCAACCAGCCCTATGCCCCGCCTCAATATGGCCCTAGCACCAACACGCCCAGCAACCAGGTGATGCCCAAGACGTGGCTCACCGAGTCGGTGATTGTCACTGTGCTGTCGTTCTTGTGCCTGTGCAACATCATCGCCGCTATTCCTGGCTGTATCGCCATCTTTAAGGCCAATAGCGTCAAGACCAAGTTCATGCAGGGCGACGTGCAGGGTGCCAATGCGGCATCGGCATCGGCCAAGAAATGGGTAATCATCGCTGCTGTGGTGATGATAGCTTGGTCCTGCTTCCAGGCCTATCAGTTCCTGTCGAACCCCAACCTGTTGCAGCAGATCCAAGAAGGTTCTTACGGCTCCCTCTACGGCCTGTATTAACCCAATCGGTTAAGATCTAGCGAAATTAAGCCGCTAAACCGCTAAGAATAAAAACTTAGTGGCTTAGCGGTTTGGTGTGAGATAGTTTTTAGAATGGATAGCATCCCGCTCATTATTAATTATTAAAAAGTGAAACAATGAAGTACCACATTGCAGAAAATGGCCAGCAGCCGACACAGCCCAGCAATCAGGTGATGCCCAAGACCTGGCTCACCGAGGCGGTAATCGTTACCGTCCTGTCGTTCCTGTGCTTTTTCAACATATTGGGAATCATCACTGGTGTGGCGTCGATCATCGAGGCCAATACCGTCCAGACCAAATTCATGCGGGGTGACGTCCAGGGTGCCAATGCGGTATCTTCATCGGCTAAGAAATGGGTGATCATCACTAGTGTAGTGGTGATAGCTTGGTCCTGCTTCAACGGTTACCAGCTGCTGAACAATCCCGGTTTGTTGGAGCGGATTAAGGGAGGTTCCTGGGGTTTCTGGGAATCCTGGGGTGCACTCTGCTTTTCTTGGGCCGTTCGATAAAAGGTGGGGGCAATGCAGGCTGAATGCCTGCACAAGGCCAGCGGCCTAAAATCTCCTGCAACTTTTACCGGACACCAATATTAAAATTTTCTTAGATTTCTCGTGCGTTAGCACGATCCATGTATCAAACGTCAATTATGACACACCCTCTGTGTCATGTGAAACACAATAGAGACGTATGTGTGAGCGTTAACGGCAGGAGTCGTTTTATCGGTTGATGGTGCGGGCGAAGTGGGCCATCTTGATGGCGGCTTCGGCGGCCTCGGTGCCCTTGTTGCACAGGGCGCCGCCAGCGCGGTCGAGGGCCTGCTGTTCATCGTCGGTGGTCAGCACGCAGAAGATGATGGGCACGTTTTGGGTCGCGTTTAAGTAGGCACAACCCTGGGTCGCATTGTCGCACACGTAGTCGAAGTGGGGCGTGCCACCGCGGATCACGCAGCCGATCATGATAATCGCGTCATAACGACCAGTGCGCGCCATCTGTGCTGCGCCAAAGGTCAATTCCACAGTGCCAGGCACATGGGTCACGGTGATGTCTTCATATCCCTCCTGCTTGAAGAGATCCAGTGCGCCCTGCAGTAACGCACCTGTAATCTTGTCGTTCCACTCGGCGCAGACGATACCCACGGTGAGGCCGTCCACATGGGGGAGACAATGGAGGGCACTCGTCCCCTCAGTCTTATTTAATTCACTAGACATTAATTCCTTTTTTTGAATGTGTAGAGACGCAAAATCTTGCGTCTCTTTTCTATAGCCTCTATAACTCCTTGGGGAAGCGTGCATTGGTGGTGATGTAGTCCACACCGGCAGCTTTCACGCGCTCAAAGTCCTCGGGCTTATCCACAGTCCACACGTTCACCTTGAGCCCTGCGGCATGCATGCGGTCCACGGCAGCCTTGGTGACAATCGAGTGAACGCAGTCCAGGTCCATTTTGCGCTCGATGCACCAGTTGACCCAGTCCTCGATGGGGCCGTCCTCGTCACCTGCGAGCACCTGCACTGTGATGTCGGGGTAGTGGCGGTGGATGAAGTCCACCACGCCAGGCATGAACGAGATAATCACAGCGCGGTCGCTGCAACCCTTCTTGTCGATGAGGTTGATGAGCGCGGGGATGCCGTCATACACGGGATCGTCCTCGGCATTGGTGTTGCTGTGGATGTTGGTGCACACCTTAACCTCGATGACAGGCACCACGTTATACTGGTTGCAGATGTCAAGGAACTCGCCCAGAGTGCATGGGTTGCCGGCATAGGTGATGCCGTGGCGCTTGCTGGTGAGTCGCGACGAGAGCACATCGGCGGTGCTCATTTCGGCAATCTTGGTCTCGGGACCTCCCAAGCGCTTGTAATTGTCGTCGTGGCTCACAACGAATGTACCGTCGGCAGTGACGCGGATGTCACACTCCAGTCCCCAGGCACCGGCTTCGGCGCCGTTGATGAACGCGGCGCGGGTGTTCTCCACACCCCATTGTGAGCCGCGGTGACCCACGATGAGTTGGGCCTGCATATTCAATGTGCCCACGATGATGAGGGCGACGGTAAAAATACTCTTCAGCAATGTCATAATATTCACGTTTTTGTTCTTGTTGTTCAGCAGGTCTTGGATTTCGTGCGCCTCGGCGGTGGCGTCGAGACGCTGGGCAAGCGGCAGCAGTGAGCGCAGCAGCTGTTCGGCAGCGGCACGGCGGTTGATCAGGCGCATGAGCGCCTTAGCCAGGCCGATGGACAGCTGCAGCTCGCGGTGCCCCATTTTCTCTCCCAGTTTCTTCTGGTAGCGCAGGGCCTTGGTGTAATACTTCACCGCATTGCGTCCGTTGCCCATCTCCAGCATGATGTCGCCCTCTTTGCCCAGGGTATCCACCAGGTTGGACATCGCAGTGCGCGTGGCGTTGGCGTCCCCGCTGTTCAGTTCGCTCATGTAGAGCTCGCTGGCGCTCTGGTAGTGGGCCAGGACGTTCATCTGCTTGGTCTTGGACTTGATGACTTCGGTCGAGGCCTCGACAGCCATGAGCAGCAAGGCGGAAAAACGTGCCTCGTTGCGCTTGGCGAGGCGTTCCAGAATCTGTTGCGCCTTGGTCAGTTCCTTGGCAGCGCGGCTATTGTCGCCCATATCGTGATGGGCCAGCGCCAGATTAAACAGCAGTGAGGCGACAATGGCGTTGAAATCCTCGGTCTTTTTCCCCGTGTGTCCTGAGAGCACGAGCAGGGCATTTTCGGCAGCACCCAGCGAGAGTGAGGGGTTGCCGCTATCGATGAGCAGGGCCATGCGGGCGAGCCACAGCCATGCGGCATACAACTCGGGCAATGCCTGCATGCGGTCGTCGTCATAGATGAATTCCTCGATTACCTGCTCGGCCTCGATGTCGCGTTTCTCGGCAATCAGGAACTCGATGAACGAAATCTTCATCTCGGTGACGAGTGCCTCGTCGAGTCCCTTGCTTTGGGGCATGGTGCCGCTCACGGCCATCTGCGCACGGGCAATGGTCATGTCGTTCTTGAAGTGCGGCAGTGCCACAGTAATCGGCAAGGAATTCATCTCTTTAGTTGATAGTGGTTTGTCTTTAACCTTTAAACCCTAAACTTTAAACTTTAAACTAGTACTTCGTTCCTTTGGCGATGCTGCCCAGGTAACCGCCGTGGTGGCGCAGGGCGTAGTCCTCGCGGGTAAATCCAGTGGCACGCATGGTGTTGACCACCAGCACGTCGCCGATAACCGTCATCACCGTGGTCGATGTAGTGGGAGTGAGGCCCAGAGGGCACACCTCCTTGGTATTGCCAGTCCACAGGCAGATGTCGGCCAGATGGGCCAGTTCGCTGTCCTTGTTGCCCGTGATGACCACAATCTTTAGTTGGGGATAAAGGTTGTGGGCCAGTGATACCAGGGCGCATATCTCATTGGTGCGGCCAGAGTTGGACAACAGCAGCAGCACGTCGTGAGGCTGCACCACGCCCAGGTCGCCGTGTTGCGCCTCGCTGGGGTGGAGGAAAATGGCGGGGATGCCCGTCGAAGAGAAGGTGGTGGCGATGTTGTCGGCGATTTGGCCACATTTGCCCATACCCGAGGTAACCAATTTGCCTCCCTCGTGCTTCACTTGCTCCACGATAAGTTTCACAACCTCCTCGTAGTCATCGGTTATGGGTATATTAAGGACGGCCTTGCTCTCGGCCTCCAGGATTTCGCGCATTGATTGTTTAACGTCCATATTGAATGATAGAAGATGTTTCAACCTGCAAAGTTATCTAAAATTTTTCAGTTTATAGTTTTCAGTTTTCAGATTTTTGGACACTAACGCAAAAAAGCATGACAAAAAGAAAGTTCTTGTGTCATGCTTGTTGTGATGTTGACGGCTGAAAACTATAGGCCAGTGATGCGGACGACGGGGCCGAATGGCTTGAGGTTGTCCTCATTGCCGCCGTTGGTGGTCAGGATCCAGGCGAGGGGCTTGTGGCGCTTGTCGTCGGGCAGTTTGGGCTTTGCGGCATAGCCATCGGTGAGGAAGACGAGTCCGTCATATTCCTCGTGCTCGTAGTAGAAGTCGATGGCGGGTTGGAAGTTGGTGCCGCCGCGTCCTGTCACGCGAATGGAGTTGGTTGCCTGCTTGAGGGCGATGGGCTTCTCGGTGGTGATTTTGCTGTCAAACTCGATGACGTCGATGCGCTCGATGCCCTGCTTGAAGAAGCGGTTAATGACAGCCAGGAATTTTTTGATGTCCTCGTCGGGGACACTGCCGCTCACATCGACGGCGACCAGCAGGCAGGTGCTGTAGGCATACTGGCTGCCCATTGCGTCAAAGCCATAGCGGCGGTTGGGGCGCATACGCGTCAGGTGGCGCTTGGTGCTTAAGATAGAGGCGCGGAACTGGCTGAGGATGGCGCGGAAGTTCTGCTTGCTTACTAGGGTGCTCTCGATGAGGGCACGCAGGTCGCCGCCGAGCGAGCCCCACTGGTTGCAGCGCTGGGCGGTCTCGATCTCGTGGTTGACCTTCTCGCTCATGAGTTCGTCCTCCTCCCACAGCGATGCTCCTGCATCGGCACTCAGCAGGTCATCGGTCAGGTTACCGCCCTCACCACTACCCTTCATGGGCATATCCATGTCGATGGGGATGCCGTCCTCGTCGGCATTCTGTTCCATCTGCACAATTTGGCCCGCCATGAGCGAGTAATACTGCTCAAAGGCCTGGTCACGGGGAATCTCAAAGATTTTGGGCGGTTCCAACCCGATGGTGTCCATACCCTCAAGGTTGTCGCACAGCGTCAGGTCGCTCGACAGGCGCATGACGTCGCGCCGGGGGTTATAGGGCTGGCGTTGGTAGGGGTGCTTGAGGATGATGCGCACCACCTCGGCCTTGAGGCGCAGAGCCAGCTGGTTGTCATCAAAGTGCTCCAGCCGTTCGGGGTTGTACTCGATGATGCCCTTGCCGCACCGCATGTCGCATCCCATGTTGTCGTTGCGCTTAATGGCGTGGGTACACAACACGGCAAAGATGAGCGGCTCGGTAAGGAACCAGTCCTGGGATATGGTCTTTATGCGGTCACCGACGGTCATAGGTTGGCAATCATCTGGTTGATCAACTGCAAGGCGTCACGGCAATCCATCATGATGAAGGCGTTGGCGTTGGGATAAGTGGCGTTCTCAAAGAATGACGCGAAGTGGGCAATTGCCTCCTGGCGGCCATTGGTCAGCATCCAATTGATGTAGCGCACCAGGTTGTGACCGACGACTTCCGCCGCCTTCTTGTCCACGCCGAGTTCCAGCACCTGGTAGATGCCCTCGTTGATGATGGCAATCTGGGGCATGGTGTAAGTGGCCAAGTCATGTTGGCAGGCAGCGAAATCACTGAGGACGTCACGGGCGGTCAACATCCGCGACTGGTTGAGCGACTGCATGAACATCGATGCCGAGCGGGCGCCTATAACGCCAGTGATCATCTTGGCCAGACGGTTCATGTCTGTGATGTGGCCGCAGGACTTGAGCATTCCCGAGACACGCACCCATGCGCGGCGGTCGGGCGTCTTGTCAAAGCTGCCCTTGTTGATGTCCACGTTCTTTTCCAACTCGTCGGGGTGCTCCTCGATGAAGTTGATGACGCGCTGGTCCACGTCGTGCTGCTTGGCCCAGAAGAGCCATTCGCCCACTGTGGGGCTAAAGAAATAGACGTTGAAGCGCGACACCAGTGCAGGGTCGAGGTCGGTCAGCTGGTACTCCTCACCGTCGTTGACGGCAGCAATGACACGGCTACCGGGGGGCAACGAACGGCCCGCCAGTTTGCGGTTGAGCGACAGGTCCATGACCGATTGCAGGATTTCTGGGCGGGCACGGTTCATCTCATCGAGGAAGAGTACCACGGGCTGGTCATCCATGGGGAACCAGTAGGGAGGCATGAACTCGGTCTTGCCGGTTGCCTCGTCCTTGTTGGGCAGGCCGATGAGGTCTCCAGGGTCGCTCATCTGTCCCAAGAACAGGGCGATAACGGGAATGCCCTGGTCCTCGAAGTGACGGGTAATGATTTCACTCTTACCGATGCCGTGTTTACCCACGAGCAGGATGTTTTGTGTCGATGGCGTGGTCTCGAGAATCGTCTTGAGGTCGCCGGTGTTGATGGTGATAGCCATATTTTAGTTTTTAGTTTAAAGTTTTCAGTTGTCAGTTAGCTTGCGCGCTCCTGGTGTCACTGGAGGGGAGGAGACGCAAGATTTTGCGTCTCTACATTCCTAACTCCTCTCAGCGGTGATCCATTCCACTTTCTTGCGGGGGCCGGTGAGGCGGTAGGGGAAGAGTTTGGCGAGCTCCACTAGGCGGGTGACGTAGGCCAGGTCATGGGTGATGCGAGCTTTGAGGTCGCCCCCTTGGGCCAGGTCAATGATCATCGCTTTTCCGCGGTTCAGGCGGATGTGAAGTTCGCGACGCCCGGTCTCCTCGTCCTCGGTGAGGTGATATTGCAGGCGTTTGCCCTGCATGATTTCATCTACCTGTTGTTGCAACTCGGTTTTGGGAACCTCGGCAACGGTTTTATTACTGCTGTTGTCCATCAGCCGTTGCAGCCATTCCTTGATGCCGCTGGGCTGGGTGGCCGTGGGTTTCTCGTCCTGCTCAATGGGTTGCGGCGCTTGTTGCCAGTCGTCACGCACCTCGCCACGCACGGTGAAACGTCCGTCGCGTGCCATATAAGCAAACTCCACCATGTAGGGCTTAACCAAGTCTAGGTGGTTGATGAAATCGTCGTGGGGGATGTTGAGGTCGAGGGTCTTGTAACGGTTGAGATGGATGAGCAGGCGGGCCTTGTGGCCGTCGGCATGACGTTTGTCAAAGTGGTAGGTGATGCCTGTGCCATCGAAGTAGCGCTTCAGGTAGGCATCCATATTGTTCAGCGCCATGTTGCGCATTTTTACGCCTTTGCTGTCGGCCTTGAAGGCGGCGGTCAACTGCTCCCGCCATTCGGCGGCATGGTCAAGGAAGGTTCGTGAGGCTTCTACCACGCGGCCGCGGTCAATCACCTCCATGGGTGCACCGCTCCACTGCTGGTGGTAGTGCAAGTCCTCGATATCGATGCGTGCTCTCACGTTAGAGCCTTGTACTGCATGACATAATGTCAGTCCGCAGGGTGATTTAACGTTCAGCCCCACGCCATAATTACCCATATCCACGAGTTCCACCATGTCGGTGGTGATGATGCCGTTGATTAGTTGGTTGTAGGCTGCTTCATACTCTTGTAGCATCCTTGCGCTCAGCCGTGGTCCTGTGCCTTCATGTCCGTTGGCACCGGGCCTGTCGCCAAAGGCGGGTTTCATCACATGGTCAATCTCCCCAGCCACGCGTTGCGACTCGGTTCCCTCGGCTTCAGTATAAGTATAGATAAACATACACCCACCCACCAAGCAAGAACCGTGCCGTTTTATCGGCCCAATTCGGGACTACGCGCCGAAAATGCTATGTTTATTGTTTGGCGGTCCAAGCGGCGAATTGTTGACGGTACTTGTCGCGAAGCTCGCGGCAATGGGTCAAAACGTCTTGATCGATGGTTCCCGAAAAGTCCTTTTCGGTCGAGGTGACCCAACGGTCTTGGAACTTATTGATAGCCACATGACAAACCTTGTCATCAAAAGTCTGTCCTGACAGCAATGCCACGTTGGCCTCGCGCAGGTAGATTTCCCAGCGTTTGGCATAGTAATCCCACATCAAGCCGCTCCAGTTGCGGCAGGCATAGTCATTGAGGCTTCCGCCCCAAGTGGTGATCAGGCGGCGGGCATTCATCTCGTAATAGTCCTTGACCTGCTGGTTTGAACCCAAGTCACGGGCCTGCTGTAACCACTGCAAGAGTGTCGCATGTGGCAGATGGTTGTTCAGGTCGTCCAAGTCGGACAACAATTCATAAATCACATTGCTGTGGGCAAAAAATGCTTCTTTGTCCTTGGCTGATATAGCTTTATCTAAGGCCTGCTTCTCAAAGAAGAAAAGGTCGCCCAGCAGTTGTCGTCCCACCCACACGAGGTCGGTGGTCATGGCATCGGTGGAGACACGGTCCTGTACCAAAAGGTCGTCCCACACGCTAAGTAGGTCGTATGGATTATACTTGACGGCGCGGTCTTCCTTACCCAACGTGGGATAGGAGCAGGGCAGGGGAGCGGCGAAGTTGCCGGGGGTGATATTGAGTACATGGTCAAACAGCATTTGCCATGCATCGCGGGCATGGGAATCCTGATGGCCCGCATGGCGGTCGGCGAGTTCGTTCACCACTTGTTCATCGGTCTTGGCAAAATCCCAGGCCTTTTCCAGAACGTACTCATAAGGGAACTGCTGCACGTCAAGGCCCTCAAGTGTGGAACCGATGCCCACGAGGTTGCTGCCAGCTTCCTTGAGGGCACGCTCGATGCGCACTCCTGCCTCCTTGACGCGGCCTTGCACGTTGGTGTTGCCGCCAAAGTTACCCAGATAGCACCAGATGAACGGTTGACCGTAGAAGCCCTCGTGCTCGCGCCACATCTCCTTGTACTCGCAGTAGTAGTCGAGCATGGTCATCTTGCCTTGAGGTACACCCGTGAGCATGGCGCGGGTGCGCTCCTGGGTGTAGTCCTTGCGCTGGTAATA
>CAMZFV010000077.1 GCA_947306175.1 uncultured Prevotellaceae bacterium | reverse complement strand
GGTTTCGTGCTGAACAACATGAACGTGGGTACGTTTAACACGTGGGGCTGGGAAGGCCACGCCGACGTTGACGTAGTCCGCACAAAGGATGTCCGCTGGAATGTGGGCGTGAACCTCTCGCACACCAACAGTGAGGTGGTTTACCTGCCTGAGAATCTGGTTGAGTTCTACAATGCCTACACCTGGAACTCGGGTGGTATCCGCAATGGTGTGATGAGGGGACATCCCATCAGCACCGTAACCGGTAACGCCTACGAGCGCAACGAGGCTGGTCAGATTCTGATTAATCCCACGACGGGTCTGCCTCGCGTCAGCGCCGATTGGAGCATCCTGGGTAACCGTGAGCCTAAGCTGCGCTTCGGTCTCACCACCGCCTTGAGCGTGAAGAACTGGCGCCTGAGCGCTATGTTCCAGGGTCGCTACCATGCCGACGTTGTCAACGGTACCATGCGTGACATGTTGGGCACCGGTCTGAACTGGCTGTCGGTTGACATGCGCGAGAAGGGCTTCGTAGTGTTTGACGGTGTGCTCTACGATGGCAAGCAAGATACTCCCAATCCCACCAAAAACACCATCGCTGTCAACCTGGGCGAGTATGGCCAGTACACCTACACTGGTGGTGATGAGGACTGGATTCAGCACAAGATCAACTATATTCGTTGCCAAGAGCTGCGTCTGGCTTATATCATTCCGCAGAATTGGCTCCGCAACGTGACCCGTGGCACCATTCAGAATGGTAGCATCTATGTATCAGGCAATGACTTGTTCACCATCACCAACTACACGGGTACCGACGTTGCCGGTAACACCATGTCGGCAGCTGCCGGTGGTACCGGTGGTGAAGGCTATGACATGTGGTCGTTGCCCACACCGCGCAGCTACTCTGTCGGTCTGAGTGTGACCTTCGGTTCCAACGATGAGGCTCCCAAGCCCGCTTATGTGAACACCACTGCACTCAACGATCAGATCAACGACCTGCGTGCACAGCTCGCTAATGCCGAGAACAACTTCAATGGCCGTCTGGCTCAGTTGCAGAACGACCTCGACGCCGCTAACCGCGCCCTGGCTAACTGCAAGAACGATCTGAACGCTGCCAAGAACAAGCCCGCTGCCGTTATTGATAACAGCAAGCAGTACATGAATGTGCTCGTTCACTTCCCCGTGAACAAGACCGCTGTTGGCACCGACCAGCGTCCCAACGTTGAGCGTGTTGCCGCTTACCTGAAGAGCCATCCCGAGGCAACCTGCGTCATCAAGGGTTATGCTTCGCCCGAGGGCAATCAGGAGAACAACATCAAGCTCGCTAACGGCCGTGCCGCCAGCGTGAGGGATCTGCTCGTTAACAAGTATGGTATCGCTGCCAACCGCATTAAAGCCGAGGGCCAGGGTATCAGCAACATGTTTGACGAATTGAGCTGGAACCGTGTTTCGATTTGCGAAATCATCGTGAAGTAAGTATTTAATCAAGTTTAGAGTTTAGGGTTTAGAGTTTAGAGATGGGTAATAAATCAACCTTAAAGACTTAAAACTCAAGACTTAAGACTTATAACAAAAACAGAATAATATGAAATCATTCAAATCAATTATACTGTGTGCGCTGGCTTGCTTGGCTATGGGTCTGACATCCTGTGACGACTACCTGGATGTGAATAAGAACACCGACGCTCCTGACTATGTGGAGGGTTACCTCTATCTGGCAGGTATCCAGCAGGCTTATCAGGGCATCTATTGGGACATCCGTGCCATCGGACCGCTCACCCAGATGATGGGTACCTCGAGTTACACCAGCTTTGCCAACCATTATTATAGCAAGGCCAGCGATGCCGGTGGTGAGGCTTGGCGCATGGTTTACTGGAACCAGGGCATGAACCTGGAGAACATGATTAACCAAAGTGTTGAGGCTGAGAATTGGACATTGGCCGGTATAGGCATGGCGATGAAGGCTTTCTCTTGGGACCTGCTGACCAAGATTAATGGTGAGGCACCCATGAAGCAGGCCTATGAGGCAGGACGCCTTGACCATCAGTATGACTACCAGTATGACATCTATCCCCAGGTGCGCGAGTGGGCCTATAAGGCTATTGAGTACCTGCAGAAGGAAGATAACTCGGCCTATGGTAACCGTATCAAGAACAACGACTACATCTATGGCGGTGACAAGGACAAGTGGATCAAGTTCTGCTATGCTGTGATTGTCCGCAACCTGGCCTCGCTGAGCAACAAGAAGGACTTTTCTGAGAAATACCTTAGTGAGTTCATGGACGCTTTCCACAAGGCTTTTGCCAGCAACGATGACAATGCTACCCTGAAGATTGCCGGTGGTGGTGCCGACGCAGCCGAGAGCGGTTACAACAACTTCTGGGGTACCTATCGTGGCAACCTGGTTTACAGCTACTTCCAGCATGACTATCCCGTACAGCTGTTCACGGGTACCATCCGCAAGTATGACGAGCAGGGCAACTATATCCAGACCGAGGACACCCTGCCCCTGAACAAGCAGCATTATCCCTACCAGCTGCTTGACAAGCAGATTACCAGCGACACCCTGCCCGATGCCGGTCACTTCGACCCGCGCCGCCTTGTGAAGCTGGCAACCACCGATAGCAGCAACTATGCCACCATTGCCGACCGCGAGGTGCTCCGCAGCCTCTACTATGTGGGCTCGGGCTTCACCGGTGCTACCGGTCCCATTGGCACTGCTCCCTCGTTCTGGGGTCGCAACGCTACGTCTAATACCAGCTTTGACGGCGCTGGACACTGGCTCTATCGTGACGATGCTCCCTATATCTTGACTACCTATGCCGAGTTGCTGTTTGACGTCGCCGAGGTACTGTTCAAGTATGGCAGCAAGTCTGATGCCTTTGAAGTATGGAAGCAGGCCATGGCTGCCGATATGGAATTCACTGCCAACTACATCGTAGCCGGTACCTATGACGGCAAGTATCGTCAGGGTGACCGTGTGACCAAGGCCACCTTTAATGCGCTGGCCCAGGAATACCTGAATGGTCCCTATGTGGCTGGTCTGCCCATGAGTGACTTCTCACTCTCGCACATCATGATGCAGAAGTACCTCGCCCTCTATCCTTGGGGCGCTCCCGAGGCTTGGGTTGACCTGCGCAAGTACTTCTATGACATCCAGTACACTGGCGATTATCCCAAGTACAATAATGGTTGGGATAAGACCACCCTTGACCAGAAACGCGACGAGGATCCCACCAAGGTTTACAAGGGATTCTGGCTGCAGCCTGCACAGGTACAGGGCCGCAAGAGCGCTTTCAATGTTGACAACAACGGTTCGCCCTGTTTCCGCATCCGCCCGCGCTACAATTCCGAGTACATGTGGAACAAGACCAACCTGGATGCTCTCAAGCCCATCGGCGGTCAAGAACTTGATTACCAGTGCTCAATCATGTGGTTCTGCTATCCTGGAGATATGCCTACTACAAGATGATGTTTTATTAATTGATTAAAAACGCAATAACTATGAAATATTTCAAATATATAGCATTATTGTTGCTGGTGGCAGTGACCATGGGCTCCTGTGAAAAGAAGGATGTCTCCTATATGGCCGAACCCGTTGACGAGACCCAGATGGCATACGTGCAGGTGGGCTATTATGCACCTGTTACTGCCGGTGCAGCCAATTACATGTACTACATTGACCTTAATGGCATTGAATATGGTAATGAGGGCGGTACTTTCTTAGCTACCTTCAATACTGTTCCTTCAGGTGGTACCAATCGCTTCTATGTTGTTCCAGCCGGTTCCCTCAACCTCAAGTTGCACTCGCGCGTGAGTGATGGCAACGGTGGCTACACCTACCCCGTCGTTTATGACCAGAACGTGACCGTGCAGGCCGGCAAGCGCTATTGTCTGTATGTACACGACCTGAACAAGGCGCCCATTCCCATCGAGATGACTCCCGCTCCCGAGTTCGGCAAGGGTCTCGATACCGACTCGCTGTGCCGCGTACACTTCGTCAACCTGCTGTATGAGGCTGATGGAACGCCCTACACCGGCAAGGTGCAGTATGGTGTTCAAAACTTGGATACCAAGGAGTATGAGCCTGTGGGCAAGCCCGTTGCCTTCGGCGAGAGCACGGATTGGTTCACTGTAAAGATTCGCAAGACCGTCTATAACAGTAGCGGTTCACAGCGCCGCGAGGTTTGCCTCTTTGCCGTTGATGCAAATGGACAGGTAACTGGTATGCTGCCCTACACCAAGTCTAATGGCACTGTGGGCGACTTCACCGATTACTGGACCTGGTACATCGGCCGCGCTTATCGCCAGATTGCTGCCGGTAACTGCGGTAGCAAGAGCATTCGTTGCACCCTCTATCAGTTCACGATCGAGTAAACATGACTTTACAGAGTGGGGAACACTCCCCCACTCTACCCTACTACAAGACAACCGCCGGGGTTTTAGCCTCGGCGGTTTGTCGTTATTCTCGTTATTTGATTAGCTGCCTGTATAACTCTTCAGCTAACAGGGTCATTGTGTGCCGTGACAAGAGTCACGGCAGCTATCTGCTTGTTATTCCTCAACCTCAATATTGATGACTGGTTCCTTGTCCAGCAGACTGCGGTATAGGTCGGTCATCTTCTTGTAGAAGGCTGGGTAATCGAGATTATTTTCAAAATCCCTTTGTGCCTGGGTGCCTAATCGGGAACGTAGGGCGGTGTCATTCAGCAGCTGGTTGATGGCATCGGTGAGCGCCTGCTCGTCGCCAGGAGGCACGAGAATACCGTTCACACCGTCATGCACATACTCGGGCTGGGCACCGTTGTTGCTGCAGATGTGCGCCTTGCCTGCCATCATGTACTCCA
Source organism: uncultured Prevotellaceae bacterium (assembly GCA_947306175.1). Classification (GTDB taxonomy): domain Bacteria; phylum Bacteroidota; class Bacteroidia; order Bacteroidales; family Muribaculaceae; genus Sodaliphilus. Next base: position 5,685 of record CAMZFV010000077.1, on the reverse strand, counting down.
AGTTGCTGATTCCCAGTGCTTCAGGCTGTATTGAGGGCAGGATGCCGAAGTCGGCTTGGCGCAAGTATTCCAGAATGTTGTCTCTAAAGCCCAAGAGGGATACATTGTGGACAAGGCCGTTGGCAACGATATAACCCTTGATTTTTGCCTTGTATTTGGGCTGTCCTTCACCGATAATGGCCAGATGGTACTTGTCCTTGTCCACATGGGTTAATGCGCTTAGAAGGGCATCTAAGCCCTTTTCGGGTGCCAATTTGCCATGATACATGATAAGTGCCTGTTGATTGTCTAACCCCAGATCACGTCGAAGGTCAGGCACCTTAGTTCCAATCTGGCTGTCGCACACGCTGTCACGCAACACGATACCGCGGTCGGCATACTGCTTCTTTGCCTTGCCCAGGAACGCATCACGCGCCATCTCGGACGAGAAAACGAAGCAGTCTATGGACTTGTACAACTTGGTGTACATGTAGTTCTTCTTGGGTTTATAAACGCCGTGAACGCTTACGATGACGCGGGTGTCGCGGTTCTCGCTGATGCGCCGTGCCATTACGGCCATAAAAGCATCCCTGAAGCTGTGCACATGGATGATGTTCTGTCCCTTGCGCAGCAGTCGCGCGAAGCGCACTGGCGAGTCGATGTCGGTCACACCCTTGAGCGGCAGGATGGAAATGGGGATTTCCAGGCGACGGTACTGCTTAAGCACGTTGGGATGCTTGCGGCAAACGACTTCCACATAGAATTTAGGGTCGTTGCGCAGGCGTTCGACCAGGTCGTAGGTGTATTGCTCTGCACCTGTCCAGTGCTTGTTGGAAACGATATGGAATACGTTAATCATCTGTAAAAGAGGCTATTGAGGGTTTTATACGTCCTCAATAGCCACAAAGATAGTAAAATTATTTGATTACTCTACCCTACCCTGTCACTCTTTCTTTGCTTCGCCGCCAAAGAGTTCCTTGATGCCTCCGATGGAGCCAAGCAGGTTGGTGGCTTCGTAAGGCAGGTAAACGGTCTTGGTCTTGTCGCCGCTAGCTACGGTGTCAAGCATCTGGATGTACTTCTGGGCCAGCAGGTAGTTGGCGGGATTGGTGCTCTGCCCTACTGCCTGGGTGATCTTGTCGATGGCGATAGCCTCGGCTTCGGCCTTGCGGATGCGGGCCTGGGCTTCACCTTCGGCACGCAGGATCTCGGTCTGCTTGTCGGCCTCGGCCTGGTTGATGCGGGCGGTCTTCTGTCCCTCGGACTGGAGGATGGCAGCCTGCTTCTGACCTTCACTGGTCAAGATGGTGGCTCGCTTGTTACGCTCGGCCTGCATCTGCTTCTCCATGGCCTGCAATACTGTTTGAGGCGGCTGGATGTCCTGCAGCTCCACGCGGTTGACCTTGATACCCCACTTGTTGGTGGCGTCGTCGAGGACGGCACGCAGCTTGGAGTTGATGGTGTCGCGCGAGGTCAGCGTCTGGTCGAGTTCCAGTTCACCGATGATGTTACGCAATGTGGTCTGGGTCAATTTCTCGATAGCGTTGGGCAAGTTATTGATCTCATACACAGCCTTGAACGGATCGACAATCTGGAAGTAAAGCAATGCGTTGATCTGGGTCAGTACGTTATCCTTGGTAATCACGTTCTGCTTGTCGAAGTCATAGACTTGCTCACGCAGGTCAATCGCGTTGGTGGTGCGGTAACGGCCATGCTCGTAGGCGATAATCGTCTTGGGACGGTCGATAAACGGGATAATCAGGTTGATGCCCGGCTTGAGCGTCGCATAATACTTACCTAGGCGTTCAATGATCTTGGTCTCACTCTGCGGAATGATCACGAGAGCGCTCTTCACAAGAATCAGAGCCAGTAATATAACGACAATCAGGAAAATTGATAAGGGTGTCATAATGCTTTAGTTTTAGTTGTGTTATTAATTCTTTGTTCTAATTGTTGGTTGTTAGTCCCTAAGCGGCTTGACCGTAAGGATGATGCTGTCCATCTTGACAACACGCACCCGAGTGCCCTTTTCGATAGCGCTACCGTCCGAACTGCGGGCCTTCCAGTCGTCACCGTCGATGGCGACGCGGCCATATCCGTTGGCATCGATTTCTTCGCTCACGCGTCCAGTCTGCCCTATCAGTGCTTCGGCATTACTCAAGCGCTCCCTGTGGGGCTTGTGCAACTTCTTGAGGAGTGCTGGCCTTACCAGTAGCAGACTCAGTGCCGAAACGATGGCAAAGATGATGATTTGCCATGTGAGTGACAATCCGCAACCTGCGATGATGGCAGCTACAGCGGCGCCGATAGCAAAGCACAGGATGAAGAAATCACCGGATGATAATTCGAGAATGAGGCACAAGATGGAAATGATAATCCAGATGAGCCAGAGGTTGGATGATAAGTACTCGATCATAGCTGTACAGTTTTTATGTTATTATTGTTATTTTAGTCTCATTCCTTTTTGCCTTCTTTCTATATCTCTTTAGACGCACGACCTCATGAAAAAACTACACGTACTGATGCAAATTTTAAAATAACCTCGTGCGCTGCATCTAATATCGCATTCACTGTCCTTTTTTCCTCCTATTGAGGCGACATGTGGAAGCTACTCCACAAAGGTATAGAATTACTGTCAAAACTGCAAAAATTATGCCAAATTTTACGCAAAATTCATGACCAGTTATGCGGAACAACGGGAATTTTCAATTCTCAGAGAGTTAAAATGGGATTTTCGCCTGTTTTTCAGCGCATTGAGCTGTTTTCGTTCTGATGTCAGAAAAATTGATTGGGATAGTTGGCTGGTATAAAATAATGTGTTATCTTTGTATCCCGTTTTTTAAAGCAAACCAAGTTAAGATCATGACCGAGATTGTTTATATGACCCAGGGTAACGTCACGATGCCTCGACTTAATGAGACAGCGGTGCGCGACTGGATTGTTGAGGTGGCAAGCCGACATGGGCAGAAGGTGGGTTGCCTGACCTACGTCTTCTGTGATGACCCGTACATCCTCGCGACCAACCGAGAGTTTCTTGGTCATGACTATTATACCGACATCATCACCTTTGATTACACCAACTCGCGGCATATCGCTGGCGATATGGTCATCTCGCTCGATACCGTCCTCACCAATGCGCAAGGCCTGAACACACCTTATGAGACCGAACTCATGCGGGTCATCATCCATGGGGTGCTGCACCTGTGTGGCATTAATGACAAGGGTCCCGGTGAGCGCGAAATCATGGAGCAGCATGAGAATGACGCATTGGCGATTATACCCGCTGACGTGTTCCTGAAAGACTGATTTTTCATTTAACAATGAGAAGCGACTATGATGTCATAGTGGTGGGTGCCGGACATGCCGGTTGTGAGGCAGCGTGTGCCGCTGCCCGCTTGGGGTCACGCACATTGTTAATCACCATCGACATGAACAAGATTGCACAAATGAGTTGCAATCCTGCTGTCGGCGGCATTGCCAAGGGTCAAATTGTGCGTGAAATTGATGCGCTGGGAGGACAGATGGGTATCGTGACTGACCGTAGCAGCATCCAGTTCCGTATGCTTAACCGCAGCAAGGGACCCGCCATGTGGAGTCCGCGCTCCCAGAGCGACCGCCAGCAGTTTATCTTGGAGTGGAGAAAGGTGCTGGAAAATACACCTAATCTGTGCATGTGGCAGGATTCAGTCGATGAATTCGTGATTGAGGGTGGGGTAGTAAAGGGTGTCAAGACCGCTCTGGGCATGTCTTTTTCGGCACAAGCTGTTATCCTCACAGCTGGCACTTTCCTCAATGGATTGATGCATGTGGGTCCTGTTAAGACTCCTGGAGGTCGTGTTTCTGAGCCTCCCGCAAGGGGGATTACCGAGCAATTGGCATCGTTGGGGTTTACCGTCGGACGCATGAAAACGGGCACACCGCCACGCCTTGACGAGCGCACAATTGATTTCTCGCAGTGTATCAAGCAGGAGGGTGAACAGGATTTCCACCATTTTTCCTATCTGCCTGGCATCACATCTCCACTAAAACAGCGGCCCTGTTGGATCGTTCATACTAACGAGCAAGTTCATGAAGTCTTGCGCGAGGGTTTGCCCCAGTCACCACTTTATAATGGCCAGATCAACAGCATTGGCCCACGCTATTGCCCGAGTATCGAGACCAAGATTGTGACCTTTGCCGACAAGACTTCCCACCAACTTTTCATCGAGCCCGAGGGCGCTGAGACCCATGAGATGTACCTCAATGGTTTTTCGTCATCACTGCCGTGGGAAGTCCAATTCGAGGCGTTACGCCACATTCCCGCCTTGCGCGATGTGCATGCTTTCCGTCCTGGATATGCTATCGAGTACGACTTCTTTGACCCGACGCAGTTATATCACACACTGGAGTCCAAAATCATCAAAAATCTCTTCCTTGCTGGTCAGGTTAATGGCACGACAGGCTATGAAGAGGCTGCAGGGCAGGGGCTTATTGCAGGTATCAATGCACATCAGAATATCACGGGCGGAGAACCGTTCACACTGGCGCGCAACGAGGCCTATATTGGTGTGCTGATTGATGACCTGGTGACCTGCGGCGTGGATGAGCCTTACCGCATGTTTACCTCGCGCGCCGAACACCGCATCCTGTTGCGTCAGGATGATGCCGATATGCGTTTGACAGAAAAGGGCTACCGTTTGGGTTTGGCTACCCAGGAGCGTTATGACCTCATGTGCAGTAAACGCGAGCAAATCGAACGACTCACAGCTTTCTGCAAGGAATATACAGTAAAGGCGGCAACGATCAATCCTGTACTTGAGGCTCACGATATGCAGCCCTTGACTCAAGGTCAGCGATTGCATGACTTGTTGCTGCGTCCGCAACTGAATATGGACATCCTGGCCGAGGCATTGCCTGACCTGCAAGAACAGATTAACGCGCTTGAGGATGCCCGCCGAGAAGAAATTGTAGAAGCCACCGAGATTGCCATCAAGTATCGAGGCTATATCGAGCGCGAGACATTGATTGCCGATAGGGTAGCGCGACTCGACAATGTTACATTGAAAGGGAAGTTTGATTACTCCCAGATTCACCAGATTTCGACTGAGGCAAGGCAGAAACTTCAAGCGATCGACCCTGAGACGGTAGGGCAGGCCTCACGCATCCCAGGCGTGTCACCGAGCGACATCAATATCCTCCTCGTTTTGCTGGGAAGATAATTGTTCCACGTGAAACAAAATTAACATAAAATACTGATTTACAATGAATAAGAACGAATTAGAAAGAGTAAAAAGCGTGGTGCGCAACGTGCCCGACTTTCCTGTTCCAGGCATCCAGTTCAAGGACTTGACGACCGCTTTCAAGGATCCCGATGCTTTGCAGATCATGGCCACAGCGATGACTGACCTGTACCGCGATGCTGGTGTTACCAAGGTGGTGGGTATCGAGGCGCGTGGCTTCATTGGTGGCGCCATCCTTGCCACTCAGTTGAATGCCGGTTTTGTGCCCCTGCGCAAGCCGGGCAAATTGCCTGCCGAGGTTATCCAGAAGTCCTACACTAAGGAGTATGGTACGGATACGATTGAGATCCACAAGGATGCCATCACGCCCGACGATGTGGTTGTCATCCATGATGACCTGCTCGCAACGGGTGGCACCATGCTGGCAGCCTATGAGCTGGTGAAGTCGATGAATCCCAAGAAGATTTACATCAACTTCATCTGCGAC
>CAMZFV010000076.1 GCA_947306175.1 uncultured Prevotellaceae bacterium | reverse complement strand
AGGTAACCGCCCCCTAAGAGGGAGTCGATCGTCAAGGTTGGCTCCCTCGTTTTTTATAGCAACTATAGAATCTATAGATACTATAGTTGCTATACAGGGAGTAAACATCGAGGGGCGGTGCTGTGTGGCGCCGCCCCTCGATGTTGTGGGATGGTATTGTAGGTTACCAGATGATGACACGGTCGGCTGGATCGCGCCACATCTTCATTCCTGGCTTGATGTTGAATGCCTTGAAGAATTCATCCAGATTGCGGATAGCGACGTTCACGCGGTTAATGCCCAGGCTATGCGGGTCAACCTTAGTGCGGCGCAGCATCTCCTCTTTAGTGATGTTTGCGGCCCATACGTTGGCGTAGCTGAGGAAGAATCGCTGGTCGGGAGTAAAACCGTCAATTAAGGCATCGCCCTTGCCTTGATCGGTTTTCTTGAAGGCGCTGTAAGCGACTCTGAGTCCTCCATGATCGGCAATGTTCTCTCCCATAGTGAATTGTCCGTTGGCGTGTACACCGTCGGCAACAACCTCAGCGCTATATTGAGCGCCCAACTTATCGGCTAACTCCTGGAACTTGGCGGCATCCTCGGCGGTCCACCAATCCACCATGTTGCCGTTGTGGTCAAAGTTGCGACCTTGGTCGTCAAATCCGTGGGTCATCTCATGGCCAATCACCACTCCGATGGCTCCATAATTGCAAGCCTCATCGGCATTGGGGTCAAAATAAGGTGCCTGCAGGATGGCTGCGGGGAAGCATATCTCGTTGCTGGAAGGCTCATAGTAGGCATTGACAGTTTGAGGTGTCATAAACCAGCGCTCCTTGTCCACGGGTTTGCCCAGTTGGCTATATTCATATTCGGCTTGGAAACGACGTGCAGCCATGATATTCTCCCAGTATGTCTTATTGGGGTCAATATCAAGTGCGCTGTAGTCGAACCACTTGTCGGGATAACCGATCTTGACAGTGAAGCTGTTGAGCTTGACGAGCGCGTTGACCTTGGTTTTGGGGCTCATCCACGATAGAGTAGCGATGTGCTCTCCTAGGGCCTTCTTGAGGTTGTCCACCAGTTGCTGCATCTTCTTCTTGGAGTCGGCAGGGAAAAACTTCTCGACATACAGCTGTCCCACAGCTTCGCCCATCATGGTGTTGGGCACTTCGAGCGAGTGTTTCCAACGAGGCATCTTGGCTTGCTTGCCCGACATGGCACGGCTATACATGTCGAAGTTGGCGTCGGCAAAGGCATCACTCAGGTAGGGCGAAGCGGCATCAGCATACTTGAAGATGAGATACTCGCGGATATCCTCCTCCTTGAGGCTTTTTATCATCTCGTTCACCTTGGCAAGCGATTTGGGCTGAAATACGCATACCTTGTCGAGATCGTTGATGTCTAAGGCGGCAAAATACTGTCCCCAATTGATGTTGGGATAGCTGGACTTGAGCTGGTCATAACTCATTACGTTGTAGAGTTTGCTGTAGTCACGGGTCTCCTCACGGGTCATGGCCACCTTGGCCAGCGCGGTCTCGATGGACATCACGTGCTGGGCGGCTTTCTTGGCGTTGCCCTTCTTGTAGCCGATGAGTTCAAAAATCTTCTGGATATAGTTGAAGTAAGCATTGCGCACCTTGACGGTGTTGGCGTCGTTCTCCAGGTAGTAGTCACGGTCACCCATGCCCAAACCTCCTTGTGTAAGGTAGAACATATTGGTGTTGGAGTCCTTGAGGTCGGCCATCACGGCTGAGTTGAAGAAGGGTTCGGCAATGCCTTTGTGCAGGTCGGCGATGGCACCCATGAACTGGTCGCGTGTGAGCGACTTATACTGATTGATGCCAGCCTTGAGGGGAGCCATGCCTTCAGCGTTCAGGCGTATGCTGTCCATTCCTAACGCATAGAGGTCGCCCACTTTCTGCTTGATACTGCCACGAGGATTGTTGGTGCCCAGTGTAGTGATGATTTTCTTGACCTGGTCAAGGCTGTTTTCCCTTAACTGGTCGAAGGTGCCGAAGCGTGCATACTGAGGATCCAAGGGATGGTTGAGCATCCACCCACCACAGGCATAATGATAAAAGTTCTCGCCTGGCATGGTGTTAGGATCCAGATTTTCGTGGTCAACCGCCTTGATCGGGTTGCCAGCTACCGCTGTCATTGCAAGTAATGCCATGAATAACAAAGTGATTCTTCTCATAAATGTGATATGTTTTTATTAATAATGTGTTATTGTCGGTTTAGTTGAGTGAGCATCTCTTTCAGTTTCAATTCCATCATGTCATAGCCTTTGGAATTGGGGTGCACACCGTCGTCGGTGAAACTCTTGTTCATAGACTTGCCGTCAAGCGTCATGGACGGGAAATAGTCAAGGTAATGCACCCGCTGATGATAAGTGGCAGCATAGTCCTCGATGCGCGTGTTCAAACGCTTGATTTTGCCGACGACATCGCGCACGGACGTGTTCCAGCAGAACTCGTCACAAGGAAGCACCGATGTGAGAATAACCTCTATATCGTGTGCCAATGCCAGTTCGGTCATCGACTTGATGTTGTCCATCGTGATGTCTTCATCGTATGGACCGTTGTTCTCGGCGATGTCATTGGTGCTGCAGTTGATGACTACGATGCGCGGGTTAAGGTTGATGACATCCTGACGGAACCTGGCCAGCATTTGGCTGGAAACCTGCCCACTGATGCCGCGTCCCACCAGGTGGTTGGCCATAAAGAAGTACGGGTGGGTCTCAAACCAGAATTCTGTAATGGAGTTACCCATCAACACTATGCGATTGGTGTCGGCTTCTTGGCTCAATAGTACCCGATTGTCATGTTCATATCGAGCCTTGTTGGCCCAGTCGGCGGGTTCGATTGCGTTGCCGAAGAAGATGTTCCAGAAAGCCATAAAAACCAGAAATAAACGTTTCATGTTAGAACTGATCATGTTATTGATTGCTCAAAGGTACAAAATAATCCGTTTGGTCACAACAAATGGATAAAAAGAAGGGTATTATCACCCTGTTTCTAGCGGGTTTATACCAATCAGTCGGCGTAATTTACTGCATAGCCTGAATCGGCTAGGCTTTTTGTCCTCTCGGTTGATCGAGGAATTGTACTCGATGTGAGTCTCATTCTCCATCTTGGCGATGGATTGGTTGATCATCATCTCGGCTTGCTTGAAGTCTTGTGACGGAGAATTGTTTTTGTTGTGGGGTGCCATAGTTGTAGATGTTTTGGAGTGTTATTCTTTTTTAGTTTTTCGTCGGGGTTTTTGCTCCCTTTGACCTCTGAAGTGTTCAGAGCTCTTTCGGAACTGGAGTGGACTGATGCCGAACTGTTGCTTGAATGCCTTGGAGAAATGTGATAGGTTCTGGAAACCGCATTTGTTAGCAACGGTAGTGAGCGCGATGTCCTCGTTGACTATCATGTGGCGGGCACAGTTGAGCCTCACTTGCAACACGTAGGCTACAGGGTTAAGTCCGGTGAGCTGCATCACGCGGGTCCTGAGTTGTTTTCGGCTCAAGGAAAGCGCCGCTGCGATGTGCTCCATATCGATGTCATCCTTGGCCATTTGAGCCTGGATGATTTCTATAAGTTTGTGTATGAATTCTTTGTCTTCCTTGCTCAGGCTCTTCACCGAGTCATCCATTTCGTCATTCTCGGTGTCATAAATGAAACGCTCACTGATTGCTCTGTGCTGTTTGATCAGGTGATTGGCTATGAGCTTTAATTCCGTCGAGTTAAACGGTTTGACAAGCACGGCATCGGCTCCAGCCTCGATACAGGATATTCGTTCATGTTCGCTTGTGTTTGCCGTGAGGGCAATGATTGGAATGTGGTTGAGGGTGGAGTCTGCCCTCAGTTTCTTGATGAAATCCTTTCCGTCTATGACAGGCATGACTATGTTAGTGATGATGAGGTCGGGAACCATGTCTTGGGCATTGCGGAAGGCCTCTCGGCCGTCATGTGCCATCCTGAGGTTATAGTTCTTGCGCAGGTGGTTGGCGATGAAGAACGCAACATCTTCGTTGTTCTCGACGATGAACACCAATGGTTGCTGTTCTCTCTCTCCGGCAGTGATCATTCTCTTTTCATCAAATTGGGGACGTGCTGTCAGGTCTTTAATCACATTGCTGTCACCCTTTTGTACAGGGAAGGTTATGGTAAACGTTGTGCCGTGTCCCAATTCACTCTGGATATCGATGTGGCCATTGATGGTTTGCACGAGTTGGTTGACCAAGGACAGTTCCAATCCTGTTTTAACCCCTTTGTCACCATCTTCCAGCTGAGAGAATGGCTCAAAGATGCGTTGCCGCTCTTCAATAGGAATCCCTTTGCCGGAATCGGTCACTGCGAGCTTGAATCGGTTGTCTTCAAGCATCTCCAGGCTCACGCGTATTTCTCCATTGCGGGGAGTGTACTCGATGGCATTCTTGATCAGGATATGAACAATCCTTCTGATGTAATCGGGGGCGAATACCACAACCATCGAAGACAGTGGCGAGAAAAACTCAATGTTGAGCATACGCTCGTGTGCTTCTTCGGTGAAGTTCTCGACAAGCATCCTGACGAACATGATGATATTTCCCGCTTGTAATTTGGGCTTTTCGATGCCGGCTTTCACTTTTTCGATGTTCAATAGCTGGTTCACCAGTTCCAGCATTCTGTTACCATGACTGATGATCAACTCACCGATGTGTTTATTGACTTTGGATGAGATCCTTTGTGTGTCAACGAGTTGGCGTCCGGCACTCATGATGACAGTGAGAGGTGTCTGCAACTCATTGGTGATATTGGTGAAAAAGTGATCCCTTAACGATTGGGCCTGCCTTTGCATCTTTAATGCTGCTTTGTTTTTGCGCCAAACGTAAAACAGTCCGAATATCATGATCATGGACATGAGTAACAGCATCAGACTTCCCCATTTGATCAAGAGTCTTGATATCTTTCCAGGTTTGTTCTCCTCCATGTGTTGCGACGTCACTATTCTCGCCTTCATGCGGTTAGAATCCAGTCGTTTGTACATGGAGTCGGTCAAGATGGTATATCGCTCAAGGTGCAGTATGGCAATACCTGGTTTATCGTCCCTCAATGTCTCCCATAGACCTCGTTCAGCTTCCCGCTCATCCAGGGTGGATCCGCACTTGATGCTTTGTTGCAGGGCTTTCTTGTAATAACCGATAGCCTCGTCGTGTTTGCCCAACTTGTCACCTGCGTTACCCAGCTGGTTGTAGCACTGTGTGAGCCAATAGGCGTTATTATCTGGCTCAAGAACGGACAATGCAGACGTCAGCAAGTCGTAGGCTTCCTGATGCATTGACTGCTGTTCGAGGATAGAGGCTTTTATGACTTGCCGTGTGGCGACGTTGACGGTTTTTCCTAGCCGCTGGTCGATGGCTATGGCCTCGTCGATGGCTATAGTGGCTTTGTCTGGTTCGTTATTCGCCAGATATAGCTGGGCAGCGGTGGCAAGTGTCATGGCAAGTTGATCGTCCCGCTTGGCCTTACGATCTAGGGGAATGGCCTTCTCGATATACTTAATGCCTAGCTCGGGCTGTTGAACATCCAAATAAATGGTGGCGATGGCATTCAGGTCATTGCTGAGTCGTTGGGTGTCCTCCAGCTTCTTATCTACTTCATAGGCCTTCAACAGGGTCGCGAGAGAGTCAATCGGTGCCGCAGCCACCATCATCTGGTGACAGGCAACAAATAGCACTGCCATTATCCGCAACAGCATGGCGTGCCTCATGTGACTTGATGACCTTTTTTCTCTCATTTCATGCAAATTTACTTCTTTTCCTTGAGATGTGCAATAGATTTGATGCCATTTTCCGGTTTTTGCCCTCTCGCTGGGTGACTGGCATGGTATTTGCTTGAATGGATGAAATTGAGTACCTTTGGGGTCGCAAAAGAGAAAAAGAATAAATGGCAAACACAAATCAATCCAATCCAGGCACCGGCACAGGAACTGCGACACGTGATCGTGTGCGCATCGAGGAGCCACGCCAATACAAGGTGGTTTTTCACAATGACGACTTCACGACGATGGAGTTTGTCACCGAGGTGTTGCGTGTCGTGTTCAACAAGCCTGCCGACGAGGCTGTCACGCTGATGATGCGCGTGCATCGCGAGGGACAGGCTGTTGTGGGCATCTATAGCTATGACGTGGCGATGACCAAAGCGTCTCAAGCGACCTCGATGGCGCGTCAAGAAGGCTTTCCGCTCAACATCACCTGTGAACCTGACTAAAAAACATCTATCATTACCTCATCTCATTAGATAACCATGGAATTTTCGACAGATCTTGAAAATATCATCACCTCGGCAATGATTCTTGCCGACACTTGCCGCAACAAGCTGGTGACCCCTGAGCATCTGCTTCTGGCAGCCCTGGGCGACAAAGTTGTTGTTGCTGTACTGGAATCGTCTGTTCTTGATCTTCCCCTCGATGATGTGAAGGAACAGTTGCGCGACTATATTGACCGTCAAGAGCATTTCAGCGATGACGAGACGGCTCGGCAAATGTATGCGTCCCACCAGTATGGCGAACTCATGCTGATGATGGATAAGGCCAGTGAAGCGTCGTCTGCGACGTCGCTTGATGTGCCATTGTTTTTCAAGTCCATGATTCGGCTCAAAGACTCATTTGCCGCTAATTGCCTTGCTGCCCTTGTAAACGAGGACAAGGACCGTTTCTTCAAGCGTCTTGACGATACTTATGATCTCTCTAAAATCCATAGCGGTGGTGCTCATGAGGAGGGTATGTATGATGAATTGGGTGAAGAAGAGTTGATGGAACAGGAACAGCCGGAACGCCCGCGTCAGATGGCTGGCTCGTGGCGTGACTATGTGCTGTGCGTGAATGACCACCTGGCTGACCACAATCCGCTCATCGGCCGCGAAATGGAGTTGGAGCGCACCATCCAGGTGCTGTGCCGCAAGGACAAGAATAATCCGCTACACATCGGTGAACCTGGTGTGGGTAAGACCTCTATTGTCTATGGGTTGGCTCAGCGTATCCAAGACGGCCGTGTACCCGAGTCGCTGCAGGGCGCACGCATCTATATGCTTGACCTCGGGTCGCTTATAGCCGGCACACAATACCGTGGCGATTTTGAGAAACGCCTCAAGACCGTCATGAAGGGCATCGCTGCCGAAAAGAACGCAATCCTCTACATCGACGAGATTCACAACATTGTGGGTGCTGGCCAGACTGGCGAGGGTTCGATGGATGCCAGCAACCTGCTGAAACCTTATCTTGAGGGTGGGCGAGTGCGCTTTATCGGTTCGACGACCTACGAGGAATACAACCGTTACATCATGCGCAACAAGGGCTTGATGCGACGCTTTCAGCAGGTTCCCATCGATGAGCCGAGCGTAGAGGAAACCCTGAAGATTGTTCATATGCTCAAGGAAGGCTACGAGAACTTCCATCAGGTGAAATATGACGACGATGCACTGGAACTGGCCGTAAAAGGCAGCGCCCGGCACATCACTGACCGCTATTTGCCTGACAAGGCGATTGACCTGATTGACGAAGCTGGCGCTTGGGTCCAGATGAACCGTAAACCTGAGGACGGGGACTCTCATGTGGATAAGGCGCTCATTGCCAGCGTGCTGGCTCGTATTGCCAAGGTGGAGTCCTTGACGATGGACGAGAGTGATAATGACCGCTTGGAGAGCCTGGAGACACGCATCAAGGGAAAGATTTATGGCCAGGATACCGCTGTCAAGCAGGTTGTGGAGGCCGTGCAGATGTCCAAGGCGGGCCTGATCGATGAAAACAAGCCGTTGGCGTCTCTGCTGTTCGTTGGTCCCACAGGTGTTGGCAAGACGGAGGTGGCACGGGTGCTGGCCAAGGAATTGGGTGTGGAACTTGTGCGGTTTGACATGAGCGAATATGTGGAGAAACACACTGTCGCTAAGCTGATTGGCTCGCCTGCCGGCTATGTGGGATATGATGACGGCGGTTTGCTAACCGATGCTGTGCGCAAGCATCCCGATTGCGTGCTGTTGCTCGACGAAATAGAAAAAGCCCACGATGACGTCTTTAACCTGTTGCTCCAGGTGATGGACTACGGCACATTGAGTGACAACAAGGGACGTAAGGCCGTTTTCCGCAACGTGGTGCTCATTATGACCAGCAATGCCGGTGCACAGTTCGCCCACCAGGCCTCTGTTGGCTTTGCTTCGACGGTTACCGCCGGTCAGGCGATGCTCAAGCAGGTGAAAAAGACGTTCAAGCCCGAGTTTATCAACCGTTTGTCGTCGATTGTCGTGTTCAATGACATGGATCGTACAATGGCAGGCTTGATTCTTGACAAGAAGCTGCGTGAACTGCAGGAGATGCTCGACACCAAGCACGTGACGCTCACGTTGGGCGAAAAAGCCCGTGAACAGTTGCTCAAAGAAGGCTATAGTCAAGAGTATGGAGCTCGAGAGATGGATCGCGTCATCCACAACCGCCTCAAAACCAGGTTGGTGCATGAAATCCTGTTTGGCTCGCTCAAGCAGGGTGGTGAGTGTGTGATTAACGAGCTGGACCAATAAGAAGGGTAGAGTAGGGATTATGGTTTTTGAACTCTCGGACGATATTGTTTTCCCCGATCCCCGCATGGGAGAAGAAGATGGATTGCTGGCCATCGGCGGCGACTTGAGCGAGGAGCGCCTGTTGCTGGCCTATAGCTACGGCATTTTCCCGTGGTTCTCGTTCAGGGACTGGCCCTATCCTGCATGGTATTGCCCCTTGCAGCGGTTTGTGATTTTCCCCGATGAGATTCACATTTCCCACTCGATGCGCACCTTGATGAATAAGCATGAGTACAAGGTGACTTTTAATCGCGATTTTGATGGTGTGATTGAGGGTTGTAGCCAGGTCAATGACCGATATAACCAGAAGGGCGCGTGGCTGGGCGAGGAGATAATGAGGGCTTATCGTCACATGAACCGCCAGGGCTATGCCGTGAGCGTGGAAACATGGAACAGTAAAAATGAGCTGGTGGGTGGCCTCTATGGCATGGCGATGGGTGACTGTTTCATAGGTGAAAGTATGTTCTCGCGTGAGCCCAACGCATCAAAATTGGCATTGATAGACTTGGCAAAAATGATGCAGCGCATGGGCGGAAAAATGATCGACTGCCAGCTCGAGACACCCCACCTTGCATCGATGGGAGGGCGCTTTATCCCCTATGAGGAATACCTTGAAATGCTGAATCCCGGAGCCTATGCCCAATTAGGCCCATTATCGGTTTCTGATAACGGTTAATATACAATTACACAATTAATTATATGTGTAAAATTAAAGCAAAAATTAAGATATTTACCGAAAAGCCTATTTTTCAACTGAAAAATAGGCTTTTTTGATGCTTTTTTAGATATAGAATTGTTTGTGTTTACATATTTATTTTCAAATGATTGGAAGTAAATATATAAACTAATTCTTTAGATTTTTGATTTGTTTATTGATTGGCTTTGTTTTCCTCATTGTCGAAGGGAGAGAGTAGCCATGCTGCAAGCATGGTGAGAAGCGGCGTTATGAAGAGAATCAATACGCTGGCAGCCCCTGACACCCGTGAGGCGAAAACCAAGCTGGTGAGGCTGCCGTAGTAGACTGCTGCTCCAATGGCAATCAAGGCCAGGATCACGGCTGTGACCAGCATCCTTCCGGTCCTTTTGTCCCAATCCATTAGTTTCCATTGCCGTTGTTTCAACAGGACGATGCCCTGGATGAGCAGTGTCGCAGCAAGGATCATGATTACCATCCACGACTGTTGCGCCATCGTGGTGAAGGTGGCGAAAAACACGGCAATCAACAGCAGGCGCTTGGGTGACGAAAGTTCGCCGCTCTGGCTTAGCCAGCGATAGTACTTGTCGTTGACGTGGCCATTGTTTCGGTGTGCGGTGATGTCGCCGCCCAGAAAGACAATCATGTCGAACAGGGCCGCCACAAGCAGTGCGATATTTGCAATCAGAGTCATCATATATCAATCTGTCTGGTTAGGTAATTGCTGCAAAGATAGCGATTTTTTCTTTGATGCATTCATCCCATGGTGCGTATTTGTGCATCCTGGACTGCCCCTATATATTATATATAATGTGTACGGGTTTCTGTGCAGAGGTGTTGCCGATTTCTTGCCACTGATTGTGATAGGGGGTTCCTTGCTCATCGTTAACAAAACTGCCAAAAACGGGCCACCTCATATTTAAATGAAGTTAAATAATGTTAAGATTGAATAACTTTCACAATTTAAAAGGGTGTCTGATTATCAGCGGTTTAGCTGGATTTGACTGTCACATAAGGACTTAAAATATGCCGTGAAATGACATTATATATAAAACAAAATGGGCTGAAAATTTGCCCATTACGGAAATTGTTTGTAATTTTGCAACGCTTTTTTGCGCCACAAGGCACGAAAATACCCCCTAAACGCTTGATAGCGTGGGTAGTTAAGGGCCGTTTAACGCAAGAAGCAAACTGAAAAATATTTGTCAAATTAATTAAAAAACTAAACAAAACTAAGATGCCTACTATTCAGCAATTAGTAAGAAAAGGCCG
>CAMZFV010000075.1 GCA_947306175.1 uncultured Prevotellaceae bacterium | reverse complement strand
CATCGCGCCCCTATTCACAGACGAATTTTGGGTGACGCAATGACGAAGTCAGGAGAAAGAAATTGTGGAAAAGGGGCAATCACCCTTTTCCACAATTTCTTTAATTTATGTCTTTCTTGTTATTTCGGCTTGGTCGCTGTGAAGCAGATGAAGTGGCGCTGTTCATCCTTGCGTGTATGGATGTTGACAAATCCCGCCTCGGCAAGACTTAGCTCGATTTCTTCGGGATGGTAGATACGCATGGTGCCAACGGCTTTGTACAACACCTCGTCCTCGGGCAGGAGACCATCGCGCTCATTGGCAATCACTAAGGTGCCACCAGGCTTGAGCACGCGGAACAGCTCTAAGAAACCATAGTCGAGCGATGCCCAGTAGTAGATGGTCTCAAATGCGGTGACCAGGTCAAAAATCTCTTTGGCAAGGGGAATCTGTAGGGCATTACCGCCAACAATCAGACATAAACCGTCCTTGAATGCGCGGTAATTATATTCTGTGGCTGTATCTACCGCCAGCGTTGATATGTCGAGTCCCGTGACATGGCCTTCGGGGAACTTCTCAAGCAAACGGGCGATATTGGCTCCTCCGCCACATCCCACGTCCAGGACACGGCAGTTCTTGTCCATTTCCACTTCAGGTAAAACCCATTCAGGCAGTGCGGCATGGCGCTTGCCGTTCATATCTTTAAGAGCGCGCCTGCCCCAAAAACCCTTTGGGTGCCTACCTCGAGCATAGTACCTTACAATTGTCGCCATAGATGCTTTGCAAAGTTTCTGCAAAGATACGAATAGTTACATAAAAACCAATAACAAATTCAGATAAATAATGTTACGGCTATGCAATTTAGTCATTAGAAGTCCAAAACGAGCGTACCGCGGGCGGGCAGAGTGATAACACCTCCAGAGAGGTTGATGGTGTTACCCGTGGGCACGTCGCGGGCGACTGTCGCTTTGCCGAATACCTCACTATAGCGGTCGAGTTTCATCTGGCGCTGCTGCGTTGTGCCATTGATGATGGTCACGGCATGATGACCCTGATAGCTGCGGGCTATGACATAGATGCCGTTGTAGGGGATGAATTGGGTCATCTTGCCCTTGACGATGACATTGTTACCCTGACGCCAATGCAGCAGGGCACTCAACCAGTTGAACATGTCATTTTGGGCAGGGGTGCGGCCCTCGGCGGTGAAGGCATTGTGCATATCACCAGGGAAACCGCCGGGGAAGTCCTTGCGCACGTTGCCGTCGGTCACCTCCTTCGTACCGTTCATCAGGACCTCGGTGCCGTAATACAGCTGCGGGATGCGCTTGATGGTAAGCAGTAGGGCGAGAGCCTGTTTCAGTGCGGGAACATCCTGGCCGTTGCCCAAGAAACGGTCGGTGTCATGGTTCTCGATAAAGGCCATCACGCCCGACGGATTGGGATAGAGGTAGTCGTGGCACAGGCTGTTATATACACGGTTGTAGCCGCGCCACCAGCCGTCGGTTTCTTCTTTCTTGGCACTATCCACCTTCTCATAGAAGGAGAAGTCCATCACCGTGGGCAGGTAGCTCTCGGGCTTGCCCATCTTGTTGCCCTTCTGCCATGCTGCGGTATAGGCGGGGTTCTCGACCCAGGTCTCGCCCACGACATTAAAGTTGGGATACTCGGTGTCTAGGCGTTTCATCCAGCGGGCCATAGCATCGGCGTAGGCATAGGGATAGGTGTCCATGCGGATGCCGTCGATGCCAACGGTCTCAATCCACCAGATGCTGTTCTGGATGAGGTAGTTCATCACATGAACGTTGTGGTGGTTCAAGTCAGGCATTGAGGGGACAAACCAGCCCTCGACAGTCTCCTTGAGGTCAATCTCGCTGGCATAGGGATCCATAACGGGAGTGAGCTTATAGCTGGTCTGCAGGTAGTTGTTCTTGTAGTCGGGCTGATTGAACCAGTCATGGCTGGGCATGTCCTTCAGCCAGGGATGATAATCGCCGCAGTGGTTGAAAATCATGTCCATCACCACCTTGAGACCGCGGCTATGGGCCTCGTCGCACAGGCGACGGTACTCCTCGTTGGTGCCGAAGCGCGGGTCCACCTTATAATAGTTGGTGGTGGCATAACCGTGATAGGTGGAGACATTGTGGTTATGGCTGTCGGGCGAGTTGTTCTCCAATACGGGAGTGAACCACAAGGCGGTCACACCCAGTTGGGTGAAGTAATCCAGATGCTGGCGTATGCCTTCGATGTCGCCACCGTGGCGCAGGCTGGGCTTCGTTCTGTCATTCTTGTAGGCTTCCATGCCTTTGATCTGGTTATTGGCTGGGTCGCCGTCGGCAAAGCGGTCGGGCATGAGCATGTAGAGCACATCGGCATTGGTGAAGCCTTTGCGCTTGTCGCCGCTCATCTCGCGGGCAAGCAACTCATATTTCACTTTCTTCTTGTTGCGGCCCTGCTTGAAGGTCATCTCCATCGTGCCGGGCTGGGCACCACGGGTGTTGAGGTAGATCAGCAGGTAGTTGGGGGAATCCAGACGTACCAAGCTGTCAATCGTCACGCCCGCATAGTCGATGGCCACCTCGGCATCGCGGATACCCTCGCCATAGACCATGAGTTGCACACTGGGGTCTTTAAGGCCCACATACCAGTTGGTGGGTTCAATGCGGTCAACCTTGACCGCTGCATGGCTGGCAAGCACACCAAGCGCTACAGCCATTAACAATAATAATCTCTTCATTTTGGGTTACTTGATTTGATTGTTTATTTTCTACCTGCAAATATAGGAATTATTCATTTGCTGTCCAAATCTTGAAGGGTCTGAGTGAGGCTTTTTGCTTATTTAAAGAAATATAATTATCTTTGCACAATATAATATTGAATCTTTAAGCAGACTAATGTTATGAAGACCCTTCGTACCCTTTCCCTGATGATGTGTCTGGCGGTTATCTTCCCTGTGTGGGCAGGAGTCGTCAGCGAGCGTCAAGCCCAACAAGTTGCTAATCGTTTCATGTCCAGCCACTCCATTTCCTCTGCAGAAATGAGGCTGGTTCACAAAGCCCCATCTTTTAAAGCCTCAGCCCCGTTACCTTATTATGTTTTCACTGCCGACCGCACTGATGGCGGATATGTCATTGTCGCTGGCGATGACCGTGTGCCTGCGGTACTTGGATACAGTGATCAAGGAACATTTGATGCCAACGATATCCCTGATGCTATGAGGGATTGGCTCGATGGCTATGCCGCCCAGATGGTCATGCTCGACGAGGGCGCAACGGCGGCTGCTCACATTAATTCCGCCAATCCGATTGCCCCTATGCTAACTGTGCAGTGGTCACAAGGATCCCCCTATAACTCGATGTTTCCCGCCTTGCCTTCGGGCAACTATGCCTCGGTGGGTTGTGTGGCTACGGCAATGGCTCAGTTGATGAGCTACTGGCGATGGCCTCTGCGTCCGCGCATGTCGATTCCTTCCTATGTGAGCGAGACGCTTAACATCAGCATGCCTGCATTGGCGCCCATCGATTTCAATTGGGATGCCATGCAGAATACCTATCTTACTGATGACATCAACAGTCCCGAGGCAAGGGCTGTCGCAGAACTCTCCTTGTATTGCGCTCAGGCTGTTCAGATGGATTTCCTGAATAACAGCTCGTCGGCTTCGGTAATGGACATTCCGTTGGCGATGTTCATGTACTTTAACTATTCGCCTTGTACCAAATACCTTCAGCGCAGGTTTTACACGACCGAGCAATGGGAGGAATTGCTGCTGAATGAACTGATTGCTGGTCGCCCGGTGATTTATCGTGGCCGTAAAGTGTCTGGTGGCCATGCCTTTATCTGTGATGGCTATGACGGAAATGGCATGTTCCACTTCAACTGGGGTTGGAACGGCAAGAGCAATGGCTATTTTCTCCTAAACGTTCTTAATCCCGATTTGCAGGGAACAGGAAGTGCCAGCGGAACGTATGGATATATCATTGATCAGGCCCTGATTGCGGGGTTGGAGCCAGGCTTGGCGGGTGATCCGGGACTGGATGTTGCCGACAAATATATTGAGATCCAGGGCAGTAAAAATTCCCGCTCTACTGTCAGCCAGAGTTTTACCGTGACCCAGACAACCCACTTCCTTAACATCATGGACGACCCCATCGATTTTGACTATGGCTGGGCTTTGTACAGGGATCAGGAAATGCTCAATATCCTGGATGTTGGTCAGCGTTCTGGCCTGAACAGCTGGTATTACTGCTACCCCTCATCAACATTGTCGTTTGGTAGTGGCATCAGTAGTGGCAATTTCCGCATTGTGCCCATCTATAGCGAGCCGTATGCCGAAGACTGGCGTCCGTGTCTCGGAGCCGATGTTAATTACATCGAGGTTGTCATCAATGGCAACACTTGTGCCATGGTCGCTCATGGCGCCGCTGTACAACCCAACTACGAGGTCAATGGCATCTATGTCAATGGCAACATGCACAATGGCAGACCGGTCGATGTCACGCTCGACTTGACCAATACGGGTAACACCCGCAACGACGTGTTCTATATGTTTGCCAATGATGCGCTTGTTTCAGTGGGCTTTGCCGATTTAGAGAGAAATGCACGAGGGGTAGTGCCCTTCTGTTACATGCCAGAGGCTGCTGGTAATGTGACCCTCAAATTTGCATTTGACGAGGAAGGAACAAGTGTATTTGCCACTAAGCAGATCGGGATTAACCAAATGCCTTCGGCCAACTTGAAGGGAACTGCAAAAGCCCTTAATGTCAGCGATGTAGCCAACAAGATTATCACAGCCAAAGAATTTGGTGTTTTGGTGACCGTAACCAATAACGGCACGACGACCTATGACGAGGATATCTCAATCAAACTCTATAAGCGCACACATGGCACCACTGGAACGCTGGTGCAGGGCGCTAACCAGCGTGTGGTCATCCAGCCGAATGAGACGGTCAACGTGACTTTCCATCTCGACAATGTGATGGACGGTTGGAAGTACTTTGCCAAGACCTATTATTACAGTAATGGTGAACAGGTATCGCTTGCTGGTGTCACCACTCATACGGTAATCTTCCCCTCAGCCATTATTGCCGGTGACGTGAATGGCGATGGCGAAGTGAATATTGCCGATATCAACGCCTTGATTGACTTGATTTTGAACGAAGGTGGCGATGCCGCTGGCGACGTGAACGGTGACGGTGAGGTGAATATCGCCGACATCAATGCGGTCATCGACCTCATTCTGAACAGCAATTAACCCCGTGTTAGATAATAATCAACAACAAAGCCGCCACCTGTTCAGTTCACGGGTGGCGGCTTTGTTGTATGTGAGTGAATCGATTAGAGCAGTTCGGGTAGTTGGAAGAGGCGGGTACCGTTGGAGCCCTTGATGAGGATGTGGCGACCCTTGGGGCGGTTCTCGGCAATGGCGGCCTTGACCTGCTCCACATCATCAAACTTGCGGTAGGGGCACTCGATGTCTTTGAACTCCTTACCCACAAGCCATACCTCGTCAAAGTGGCAGGTCGCCAACTTCTCGACTACACGGCGATGTTCCTCGGCACTGCTGTCGCCCAATTCGCGCATTTCGCCCAAAATGAGCATCTTGGGGGATACCTCCATCAGGCTGAAGTTGTCGATTGCTGCTGCCATCGAGGTGGGGTTGGCGTTATAGGCATCCACAACGAGGTGGTTGTAAGGGGTCTCGGTGAGCTGGGAGCGGTTGTTGGAGGGCACGTAGTTCTCCAGCGCGTGGCTGATCTGCTCGGGCGAGACTTCAAAGTGCAGACCCACGGTTACCGCAGCCAGTGCGTTGTCGATGTTGTAGCTGCCGATGAGGTGGGTCGCCACCTCGTGCCATTCTCCGTTCTCTCCGCTTCTCCACCGCAGGCGCAGGAAGGGGTCGCATGCGATGACCTGACCATAGACTTGTGCGCCCGGCCAGTTCACGTCGCTGGTGTAGTACTCGGCCTTGACATTCTTGGGCAGGATGCCTATCAGTGGCTCGCTATCAGCGTTGATGAAGATGACGCTGCCCTCGCGGCTGGCCAGATTGTCATAGAGTTCGCCCTTGGTGCGGATGACGCCTTCCAGTGTGCCGAAGCCCTGCAGGTGCGCCTTGCCTACATTGGTGATCAGGCCGCAGGTGGGCTCGGCGGTCTCGGCGAGCGTCTTGATGTCGCCAGGGTGGCTGGCGCCCATCTCGATGATGGCAATCTCGCTCATGACGCTGAGGCGGAACAACGTCTTGGGCACTCCCACGTCGTTGTTGTAGTTGCCCTCAGTCGCCAATTCGTCATAGCGTTCGCCAATGACGGCACGCACGAGTTCCTTGGTCGTCGTTTTGCCGTTGGTGCCTGTGATGGCAATGACGGGGATGTCGAAACGGCGGCGGTGTTCACGTGCCATGTCCTTATAGGCCTGCAGCGCATTGGGGACAAGAATCATCTGTTTGTCTCCGTGATAGGCGTTATATACCTGCTCGTCATCAACGATGGCGACGGCACAGCCCTTTTCCAAGGCTTGTGCGGCAAACTGGTTACCGTCAAAGGATTCGCCCTTCAAGGCGATGAAAATGCTGCCCTCGGGGCAGTCGCGGCTGTCGGTCGTGATGACAGGATGTTGCTCGTAGATGGCGTAAAGTTCTTTGCTGTCCATATTCTTGTATTTTATTTTCGACAAAAGTACAAAAAAAGCGGATTTTTTATGTAATTTTGTACCCGAATTTTAATGTGTGCGCAAAAAATGAATTCAACCAAGAGAACCATAGCCATCGTCTGTGGTGGCGACTCATCAGAGTATGAGGTTTCCCTGCGTTCGGCACAGGGCATTTACGAGGCATTTGACCACGAGCGTTACAATGTCTATGTCGTCGTGCTCAGGAAGAATGACTGGCATGTGAATCTTCCTGATGGCAATCAGCCCAAAATTGACAAGAACGATTTCTCGTTCATCAAGGACGGCGAGAAAATCCGCTTCGATTACGCTTATATCACCATCCACGGCACCCCTGGCGAGGACGGTGTGCTGCAAGGCTACTTCGACATGATTGATCTGCCTTATTCGACCTGTAACGTGCTGGTTGAGGCGCTGACGTTCCAGAAGTTCGCCCTGAACAACTACCTGCGCGCCTTCGGCTGCTCGGTGCCCGACAGTATTCAGGTGCGCCGCGGTGTGCCCCATGAATGGACAGCCGAGAAGGTCAAGGCTTATTTGGGTATGCCTTGTTTCGTTAAGCCTGCCGCCGATGGTTCCAGTTTCGGTGTGACCAAGGTAAAGAGTTGCGACCAGTTGGATGACGCCATGGAGTTCGCTTTCAAGCAGTGCGACAACGTGATGATCGAGCGCTTCCTCGATGGTACTGAGGTTACTGTGGGCTGCTACAAGACCAAGGAGAAATCAGTCGTCTTCCCCGTGACCGAGGTGGTGACCGATAACGAGTTCTTTGATTACGACGCCAAGTATAATGGCCAGGTGGAAGAGATCACCCCCGCCCGCATCAGCGACGAACTGACCGCCGCCTTGCAGGCCGAGACGTCTCGCATCTACGACATTCTGCATTGCAACGGTATCATCCGCATCGATTACATCATCACCAAGAATCCCGACGGCACCGACCACATCAACCTGCTGGAAATCAACACCACCCCCGGCATGACCGTCACAAGTTTCATCCCCCAGCAAGTCCGCGCCGCCGGTCTCTCCCTCACCGACGTCCTCACCGACATCGTCGAGAACCAATTCAATTAAAAAAACAAGAGCATGAGCTCTTGTTTTTGATTAGTGATTAGTGGTTAGTGATTAGCGAGATGACTGTGTAATCTTGCTTGAATGCAAACCACTTATCAGTTTTGATGTGTTGTGTATTAGTGGCTTAATACTCTTGAAATCATCATCTGTTATATAACCGAGATCGACTGCGATTTGTAACTGGCAATAGATTTCCATCACTGAGCCAAACGCGATTTCAAGGAAATGAACCTGTTCTTTTATCGAGATCCTACCATTGCCCTCCGCAATATTAGATGGTACTGATATTGCGGCACGACGCAACTGGTCACAAAGTGCAAATCGTTCCTCGGCGGGAATTTTTTTGAGTAGCTGATAAACAGCTACTACTAGCTTTCTAGATTCTTGCCAAGCATTTAATCGCTCAAATTGATAATCCATCTATCACTAATCTTCACTAATCACTAATCTCTAATCACTAATCCATCATTCACGACGTTAGTTGTGGATGATTAACGCGGACTGAGCGGGAACGGTGACCTTGCCGCCTTTGGTTTTGACGGTGGTGAGGCCGTCGGCGTTGCACTTGATGTTGCGGCAGACGACGGTGTAGGTGCCGTCCGGAACCTCGATGGTGCGGGCGCGCTTGTGGGCGTTGAAGGCCACGTAGATGTCGCCCCAGGTCTCACCGGGAACGTTCTTGCCGTTGATGTGGAAAGCCACGAGACAATTCTCAGTGGGCAGGAAGTTGAGGTTACGGCGCACCATGTCGGCGCTGCCCATGTGGAAGGCGGGATGAGCTTTGCGCATGGCGATGAGGTTCTTGTAGTACTCCATCACCTGCGGGTAGCGCTCCAGATTGTCCCAATCCAGATGGTTGATGCTGTCGGGGCTCTCGTAACTGTTATGTACGCCCTTCTTGTCGCGCAGCATTTCCTCGCCGCTGAGCATAAACGGTACACCTTGTGAAGTCATCACAACGGTCTGTGCCAGCAGGTCAAGGCGGATCAGTTCATCGATGGTGATGCCCTTGACGCTCGCTTTGAGGCGGTCCACCAGGCACATGTCGTCGTGGCAGCTCACGTAGGCGATCATCTGTGTCGGCTCGTTGGCGTAGGGCTTTTGGCTGTAATTCACCTTGCTGTAGTCCACGTCGGGGTGCTTGATGGCGCCCACGATACCGAACTTGAGGCTTTCCTCGTTACCCTTGACACCACCCAGGAAGGCCGCCTTGCTGTTGCTGTCCCACGGACCGCGCAGGGCGTCACGGATTTCATCGCTGAAGGCGGCGATGCCCGACATCTGCTGGATGTTGGCCTTCATACCCAACTGCTCATTGGGTATGGCACAGCCACCTGCGCTCCAGCCTTCACCATAGATGAAGATGTCCTTGGGCATGGCGGCGCGGATGGCGTTCATCGTCACGATGTCGTGAATTCCCATCAAGTCGAAGCGGAAACCGTCAATATGGTACTCATCGACCCAATATTTCACGCTCTCGACCATAAACTCACGCATGGCTTCGCGCTCGCTGGCCGTCTCGTTGCCGCATCCGCTGCCGTTGCTGTAAGAGCCATCGACATTCTTGCGGTAGAAGTAATCGGGGCGGGTGAGCTGGAAGTTACTGCCATCAATATTCCAGGTGTGGTTATACACCACATCGAGAATGATCTTGATGCCAGCCTTATGCAGTGCCTGTACCATCTGTTTGAACTCGTTGATGCGCACCTCGGGTTTGTAGGGGTCGGTAGAGTAGCCGCCCTCGGGCACGTTGTAGTTCACAGGGTCATAGCCCCAGTTGTACTGCGGCTCATTGAGACGGGTCTCATCGACCGAAGCATAGTCAAACGACGGCAGGATGTGAACCGCGTTCACGCCCAGTTCCTTCAGGTGAGCGATGGCGCGAGGCTCAGTCAAGGCGAGGAATTTTCCCTTGTTGGTGAAACCTCCCGACTCATCGATGGAGAAGTCACGATGGTGCATCTCGTAGAGGATGAGGTCCTTGGCAGGGATGTTGGGACGCTTGTCGGTTTTCCAGCCTGCGGGATCGGTGTCCGCCATGTCAACGATGGCACCGCGCTTGCCGTTCACGCCCACAGCGGTGGCCCAGATGCCTGGGCACTCACCGCGGAATTTGCCATTATACTTCACGTCAAAGGTATAGAACTTATCCTTCAAGTCGCCCTTGACGGTGGCTTCCCACAGCGTGCCACCAGCCTGCGTACGCTTCATGTTGATGGTCTTGACGGGTTTGCCGCCCAAACCATCCTTGTAGATGCGCAGTTTCACCTGCTGGGCGTCACTGTTGGTCTCAACCGAAAAAGCGCTCGCGCTGGGGCTGTAGTTGACCCCAGTGCGTGCGCTGATGGATTGCGGTACGAGTAATGCCATGATTATCGCTACCAGTAAAGTGAGGCGTTTCATTATCGTCCGCTTTGTGAGATAAGTTCTTTCACGTGGCTGTTAAATGCGCTTGCCTTCATCAACTGCTCGATGGTCATGTGCATGCGGTAGCGCCAGTAGTGACGGGGATTGGCGGGGATATTGATGCGCTCGGCATCGGCATCGGCAAGACGCATGTTCTCGTCAATGGCGAGCCAATCCTGCAACGAGAGCAGACACAGCATCGACGGGCAGTTGAGGTGTGCGCGTACGATGTCATCGGCCAGCCAGCCGGGCAGCGGGTGTGGAGCGGCATCGTTATGCCACAGCGAGGTGTTGTAGAACTCCTGGGTGCGGTCCCAATCCTCGTCCCACCACTGCCTCATCGTGGGCATATCGTGGGTCGAGATGGTGGCGACGCTGCGGTAGGGGTTGGCGTTGAGGTTGCCGAACTTGATGTGGTTGTCCTTGGGCATCGATTGGATTTCGAGGCTCAGGATGCGCAACTCGTTCATCACCCATGCCACGCAGTCGG
>CAMZFV010000074.1 GCA_947306175.1 uncultured Prevotellaceae bacterium | reverse complement strand
TCAAAACCGCGCATGCCACCAAACTTCTGCTCCTTCTCAAAGAAGAAGAACTGGTGGGTCTGCATATTGAACTGGCCACCCTCGGTAGCGTTGTTGTCCACCACAATGTTGGGGATGCCCAGTGCTGTGAGTTGTTCGCGGCATGCCAGACCGGCAGGGCCGCCGCCGATGATGGCAACCGTGGTCTTGTAAATCTTGGTGTCGTGGGTCTCACGAGCCTTGCCCTCGGGCATGTAGTCCTTGGGAATCTCGCGTACCTCTTTCACGCCGTCAACGCTGGTGATGCAGATGCGGCGCACCTGGCCATCGACGAGCATCTCACAGGCACCACACTTGCCGATACCGCACTCCAGGCTGCGGTTGCGGCCCGTGGTGCTGTGGCTATGTACAATAAAACCTGCCTGATGAAGGGCGGCAGCGATGGTTTTGCCTTTCTGTCCGCGAACGGTTCTCCCTTCAAACTGGAACTCCACATATTCTTCTTTTGGAAGGTCAAGAATAGGATGATTTTCTATCTTATACATGTTAACTGGTTTATATGGTGATTGTTTTTATTTCAAGCCGCCAAATTTATGAAATTTTTCTTTATTTTCGACGAATTTTGCAAAAAAATTGAGCAAAACCACCCAAATAACCCGCTATCAAAGGCGAAGACCTGCTCATTTGATATCGCAAGATCAACACACCACACGACGAAACCAGCAGCCTCTATCGATTGCTTCCCCTTACCTCATCACACACAAACCAAATTCTGAAACAGGCGGTTGCGTAATTTGGTGAGTGCAAATTAGGTTACATCGCACAAATTCTGTATTTTTGCCGCTATAACGCTCGGTATTGTATGAGAATGCTGTGAGTGTTATAGATTTGACTAATGCGTAACTATTTGAAAATGAAAATACAAGATATGCTTTGAAGTACTGCATCAACGCTGACCTGATTTTGGTTCTGCGTTCCATGTTGTCTGTGGCGTCTTGACTCAGAAACGACAGTAATTATGTTGTTGACTATATTGCTATTATTCTTCCTGCTCTGCCTGTATGGTGTTGATGTTAACCTTGCAGGCTACCATGGTGATTATCTTTCCAAGGCAAAGACCAATTCCATCAAGGGAATCTTCATTATCATCGTGGTGTTGAAGCATGCTCTCGGATATTTGAATGAAGCAAACTATGGTTATGGCGCTACGGGTGATAGCTCATTTGTATGGATTATCTGTTCCCAAGCCCAGTTGATTGTTGTCATGTTTCTGTTTTATTCTGGGTATGGCGTGGGAGAATCTTTTAAAGCCAAAGGCATGGACTATGTCAGAATATTCCCTAAGCGTCGCATCTTGACTACCTTGTTAAACTTTGATGTGGCTGTGGTTATATTCACGGCCCTTGGATTGCTGTTGGCTGTAGGAGAACCGTTATCTAATTTTCTGCCTGCTCTGATTGGTTGGGAATCGATGGGTAACAGCAATTGGTATATATTTGTGGTGCTTTTGTGTTATCTGATGACTTGGGTGGTGCTCAGTTTGCCGCTGACACGTAGTTGGCATCGGGTTGCGTTGCTATTTGTCGTATGCTTTCTTTCAATTGTTGTGCTATCGATCTGTAAAGATGAAGCCTGGTGGTATGACACGATTTTGACTTACCCAGCCGGTTTCATGTTTTCGACCTATAAAGAACCGATTGAACGATTTATTAAGCGTCATTATTGGGGCGTTCTTGTTTTGCTGGGGATGCTTTTTCTCGTTCAGTTCATCGGTTTCTACAAGAGAATCTATGTTGATGACCTGAGTCTCTCGTTCAACCTGATGAGCATAACCTTTGCTTTACTCATTGTCGTTCTGACGATGAAGATTGGCATCAATAATAAGCCATTGCAGTGGCTTGGCAAGAATCTATTTCCGATCTACATCTACATGAGAATCCCGATGATGATCCTCGCTGAGAAGCAATCTGGATTGATTCTAACTTATCCCGCAGCATTTATCGTTATAAGCCTTGCAGTTACCCTGCTGATAGCGCATTTATTTCACTATTGGCAAATTAAGCTGAAATGACTTTAAGGCCATTAATACTCCACGCATTAACAACGACTTGCGCGCTTATCTCGACACGAAGCACTACAAGTACACTTACCTTGAGACCGATGGTGGTCACATCTGGCGCAACTGGCGCATTTACCTGACAGAGTTTACTCCACTACTTTTCAAATAACAGTTTATGAAGTATTATCTTATTCCTATACTGGCAGTAGCAGCCCTCTTGGTTGGCTGCAACTCTGGCGAACAGAAGAAAGTCATCAACCAAGATGAGATCATCAGCCATCTTTCGCTTGAAGATAAGGCCCATTTCGTCATCGGAACCGGAATGGCCGGCTTTACGGGTGAAGATGCTGTCATCGGCGCTACACGCTCGCTGGTGCCTGGTGCAGCCGGTACGACCTATCCGCTCGATTCGCTGGGCATCCCCGCTGTGGTGTTGGCCGACGGTCCTGCCGGACTGCGTATCGACGCCAAGCGTGAGGGCGACAGTGCAACCTATTACTGCACTCATTTCCCCATCGGTACCCTGCTTGCCTCGACATGGAACACCGATCTTATCGAAGATGTGGGCGCTGCCATCGGCAACGAGGTGAAGGAGTATGGTGCTGATGTTCTGTTGGCACCTGCTGTGAGTATCATGCGCAATCCGCTGTGCGGCCGCAACTTCGAGTACTATAGCGAGGATCCCCTTGTAGCTGGCAAGACTGCCGCTGCCTATATCAAAGGCGTTCAGAGTAACGGCGTGGGTACGAGCATCAAGCACTTTGCTGCCAACAATCAGGAGACGAACCGCATGAACAACGATGCGCACATCTCACAGCGCGCTCTACGAGAAATCTACCTGAAGGGTTTTGAGATCGCCATCAAGGAGGCTAAACCCTGGACCGTAATGACCTCTTACAGAACCTATACCAGCGAGAGTAAAGACCTTGTGGAAACCATCCTGCGCGATGAGTGGGGCTACGAGGGCACGGTCATGACCGACTGGTTCGGTGGCAAGGACGGTGCCGCCCAGATGTGGGCAGGTAACGACATGCTGCAGCCGGGCAAGAAGGAGCAGTTCGACTCGATCGTCGCTGGCGTGAAGAGCGGAAAACTTGCCGAGGCCGACCTGGACCGCAGTGTGCGCCGTACACTCAACCTCGTGGAGAAATGCCCGCGGTTCCAGGGCTATAAGTACTCCAACAAACCCGACTTGAAGGCTCATGCTGAGGTAACGCGCCAATCGGCTGCCGAGGGTATGGTGCTGATGAAGAACGAGAAGGCTTTACCCTTCAAAGAGACTGTCAAGAATGTCGCCCTCTATGGTAACACCTCCTATGACTTCATCGCTGGCGGAACGGGCTCAGGCAATGTGAACCATGCCTATGTAGTCTCGCTGCTGGATGGTATGAAGAATGGTGGTTATACCGTTTCGGAGGAACTGAAGACGGCCTATGAGACCTATCTCGACGACTGCAAGAAGAAAGCCGAGGCCGAAATCGAGGCGGCTGCCAAGAAAGATCCCAACAAGGCCATGCTGCTGCGTTTCATGCCGAAGCCTCTGCCTGCCGAGAAGAGCTTTACCGACGGTGAGGTGATGGCTCAGGCTGCCAATGCCGACATCGCCGTTATCACCCTCGGACGGCTCTCAGGAGAGTTCCTGGACCGCAAGGTCGCCGACTTCAACCTCAGCGAATCGGAGCGCAAACTCATCGAGCAGGTTTGTGATGTTTATCATAAGGCCGGCAAACAGGTTGTTGTGCTGCTGAATATCGGCGGTGTTATCGAGACCGCATCCTGGAAGGATCTGCCTGATGCCATTCTTTGTGCATGGCAGCCTGGACAGGAGGGCGGCAATAGCGTAGTGGATGTGCTCAGCGGCAAGCAATCGCCGTCAGGCAAGTTCACGATGACGTGGCCCGTCCTGTTTACTGATGCCTATTCTTCCCTCAACTTCCCCATTGACCAGGATCCGTGCATCGACAGGATGAATCAGGGTCAGCATGGCAACGTGAAGAATGTCGATTTCACCGACTATATAGAGGATATCTTCGTTGGATACCGCTATTTCGACTCCTTTGGCATCCCCGTGTCTTTCCCGTTCGGTTTCGGCTTGAGCTATACGACATTTGACTATAGTGACGCCAAGATTACCGAGAAGGGCGATGGCTATGAGATTACAGTCACCGTCAAGAATACAGGTGAATATGAGGGCAAGGAAGTGGTTGAACTCTACATCTCTGCTCCCGACAATAAGACCGCCAACAAGCCTGTCAAAGAGTTGAAGGCCTATGTCAAGACCCATAATCTGAAACCTGGTGATAAGGAGACCGTAAAGCTCTTCGTGAAGACTGCCGACCTGGCCTCGTTCGACGAGGGAGCCTCGGCTTGGGTTGTCAGCGGGGGTGAGTATCAGTTCCTTGTCGGTGCTTCCTCTCAAGACATCAAGGCAACGCTCAAGGCCGATGTCAAGGGACAAGAGACTAAGGTACACAATGTGCTGAAGCCTCAGGTACAGATGAATCTGTTGAAGAGATAATCATTGAAACTTATGCTCAATAGAATTAGTAACATCATTTTGGCTGTAGCCGTCCTGTGCGGCTACAGCCTTAGTGCATCAGCCCAGCAACTGCGGGCCGATAATATTGATGAGATTGTCAGTGCGATGACCCTGGAGGAGAAATGTCACCTCGTGCTGGGTTGCGGCATGAACTACAACGATGAGGCCAAGTTCCCTGGAACGGCGGGCAGCACCTATGCCATCCCTCGTCTTGGTATACCTGCTACCTATTGTGCCGACTCGCAGCAGGGACTGCGCATGCAGAACCATCGTGAATGGGACCATCGTGATTATAACCCCACCGACTTCGTGGCCTCGATGACTTTGGCTTCGACATGGGACCGCGAGGCGGCCTACAAGGTGGGCAAGGGCATCGGTAATGAGGTGAAGGAGTTCGGCCTTGATTGGATTCTCTCGCCCGCGATGAACCTTATCCGTAACCCGCTGTGTGGACGCAACCACGAGTATTACAGTGAGGATCCCTACCTCTCGGGTACCATCGCCGCCGGTTATGTGCGTGGTGTGCAGAGTGAGGGAACTGTAGCCTGTCCCAAACATTTTGTCGCCAATAATCAGGAGACCAACCGCAACAATAACATCTCTCAGGTGTCGCAGCGCGCACTCCGCGAGATTTATCTCAAGGCCTTTGAAATCTGTGTGAAGGAGGGTAATCCCTGGACCATCATGACCTCCTATAATAAGCTGAACGGCCCCTATGCCCTGCAGAACCGTGACTTGCTCACCACCATCGTGCGCGATGAGTGGGGCTGGAAGGGTATGTTTGTTTCGGACTGGAATGCGGGCGATGATCCTGTGGCAGCGATGCAGGCTGGCAACGACATGCTGCAGCCTGGACAGGACAAGCAGTATCAGGCGATTCTGGAGGCCGCCCAAAGCGGAAAACTCTCGATGGAGGTTCTTGGCGCCAATGTCAAGCGCATCCTGGAGTATATCGTCAAGACGCACAATTTTAAGGGCTATAACTACTCCAACGAGCCTAACCTGAAGGCCCATGCCAAGTTGGTGCGCGAAGTGGGTGCCGACGGCATCGTGCTGCTGAGCAACAATGGCATTCTGCCGCTCACGGGCAAGCGTGTGGCATTGTTCGGCTGCACCAGCTATGACTGGATTTCTGGTGGCTCCGGATTTGGAGGCCTCAGCGTCGGTCATTATACCGTTTCCCTCATCGAAGGACTGCGCAGTGCTGGCTATGAGGTATATAAGCCCCTCATCGACGCCTACAAGCAACATCTGGCTGCCGAGGAGAAGCGCCTCTTCCCCAATGGGCGTCCGCCCTTCTCGCTGATGCCGCCGGCACGTGCCGAGGAGAAATTCTTCACCAACGAGGAGTTTGACGCCGCCATCGCGGGCTCGGACGTGGCTATTATCTCGATAGGACGCAAAAGCGGCGAGGCCGCCGACCGCAGCGAGGCTGACTTCTACCTGAAGGAGAATGAGAGACTGCTCATCGACCGTGTGTGCGAGACCTATCATGCCAAGGGCAAGAAAGTTGTCGTGCTGCTCGACATCTGCAGCCCCATCGAGGTGGCCTCGTGGCGTGACCAGGTTGATGCCATCGTCTGCACATGGCAGGGTGGTCAGGAAAGCGGTTTCTCGGTTGCTGATGTGCTCTCGGGACGTGTGAATCCCAGTGGCAAATTGCCGATGACATTTGAAATCAAGTACGGTGATGCCGCAGCCGACAACAATTTCCCCGCCAATGTTGATGACAAGACGCTCGGTGCCATGTTCATGTGGGGATATAACCCGGAATCGGCACCCAAGGACCGCCAGCCGATGAAAGACCTCGATTATACCAATTACGAAGAGGACATCTACGTCGGTTACCGCTATTTCGACAGCTTTGGCAAGCCTGTGGCCTATCCCTTCGGCTATGGCTTGAGTTACACGACCTTCTCCTACACCGATGCCACTTCTACCCTCAATGGTGACGTGGTAACCGCCACCGTCAAGGTGACCAATACAGGCTCGCGTGCGGGACGCAACGTCGTCGAACTGTTTGTCGCTGCGCCCAACAGCAAGAAAATGAACAAACCCGCCAAGGAGTTGCGCAACTATACCAAGACACGCCTGCTGCAACCTGGCGAGAGTGAGACGGTTACCATGCAGGTAAAAGTGTCCGACCTGGCCTCCTTCAACGAAAAGGCTTCGGCATGGAAGACCGATGCCGGCCGCTATGACTTCCTGTTCTGCTCATCGGCCAACGACGTGGAGGCAAAGGCCTCGGTGAACATCAAGGCGTGGACCCAGAAGGTTCACAATGTGATGCAGCCCAACGTGAAACTCAACCTCTTACACCGATAACGACCTATGAAACGGTTGGTTTTTATACTCCTGTTGGCTCTCGCTGCAGCAAATGTCAATGCGCAGTGGTTCCGCCAGCCCACGCCCAACGACACGCTGCAACCGGTGCGCAACCTGGGCAATGGCAACGTGGCATTCAGCATTTATGCCCCCAATGCCAAGGAAGTGGGCTTTGGCGGCGATGCCATGCCTTGGGGCCAGCCCCTGCAGTTCCAAAAGGCCGACAATGGCGTATGGACCGTGGTCATCCCTAACGTGAAAGACGGCGTTTACCGCTATAATTTCACTGTGGATGGCGTGAAAGTGCAGGACCCCAAGGGTCCTTTGTCGGCCGAGATGTCTGCCCTGGCCAACATCGGTGACGGTAAGCAGTTCTATGATGTGCGGGCCGACATCCCCCATGGGGCTCTCGCCCAGCGCCTCTATTTCAGCAAGACGCTGAATGCAATGCGGCGCATGCATGTCTGGACGCCTGCCGGCTACGAGAAAAGCGCCGAAGAACTGCCCGTGCTCTATCTGATTCACGGCGGTGGCGACAACGATGCATCTTGGCCTGGCGTGGGCTGTGCGGGCACCATCCTTGACAACCTGTTGGCCGATGGCAAGATGCAGCCAATGATTGTCGTGATGCCCAACGGCTCTATCGAAGCCCCGAATCTGATGGATGAGGTCCCCCTTTTCGAGCAGGACCTCATGACCAGCATCATCCCGTTTATCGAGGCCAACTACCGCGTGAAGGCCGACAAGGCCCACCGCGCGATGGCCGGACTCTCGATGGGTGGTATGGAGACGATGGAGACCATTCTGAATGACTATGACAAGTTTGAGTACTTCTGGGTGCTGAGTGCCGGATGGTTCCCTGCACAAAAGGATCAGTTTGACGGTTATCGCCAGCGCCTGAATAAGGCTGCGGCGGGTATCAAAGCCAATGTCCGCCAACTGGTGTTCACCCAGGGTGGTCCCGAGGACATCGCCTATCAGAATGGCCTTGCCACACTCCAACTCTTTGATGCCGAGGGCATCAACTATGAGTTCTATGAAGCTCCAGGCGGCCACACCTGGCACACCTGGCGCAACAATCTGTATCAACTAGCACAACGTCTTTTTAAATAAGCAATCAAATGAAAAAAATCCTCATGATCATGGCACTCGCGGCAATGTGCTGCATGAGCGCCACGGCACAAGAGAAACTCTTCGCTGGTGCCAATGTTCAATCACCTGTCGTTAACCCCGACGGAACAGTGACATTCAACCTCTTTGCTCCCAAGGCCGTCAAGGTCGAGGTGATTGGCGACTTCTTGCCCACGCGCCCCATCGAAGTGCCTGGCTATGGCAAGTATGATGCTCCTGGCGTAGCTGCTTTGACCGAAGGTCCTGGCGGTGTATGGACCTACACCACCGACAAACTCGCCCCCGAACTGTACAGCTATACCTTCAACATCGACGGCATGACGGGCGTGAAAGACCCGGCCAACATCTATGTGAACCGTGACATTGTGTCGTTTACCAACATCTTCATTGTCAGTGAACAGAAGGGCGACAAGGGTGACCTCTACCGTGTGAACGAGGTGCCTCACGGCAATCTCTCCAAGGTATGGTACAACAGCCCGACGCTCAAAATGCAGCGCCGTATGACCATCTATACTCCTCCCGGCTACGACAAGGGTGGCAAGTACCCCGTGCTGTATTTGCTGCACGGTGCCGGCGGTGATGAGAACGCTTGGAGCGAACTCGGACGCGCTGCACAGATCTTGGACAACCTCATTGCCACGGGTAAGGCCAAGCCGATGATTGTGGTGATGCCCAACGGCAACCCCAATTGCCAAGCAGCTCCGGGCGAGTGGTCATGGGGTATGTACACCCCCGGATTCATGAACGGCGGCACAGGCCCCACCGAGCCTGCAGTAGCTACTATCCCCGCCAGCTTCATGGATATCGTCAATTACGTTGACGCCAACTACCGCACGGTCAAGAAACGTGAAGGCCGTGCAGTCTGCGGTCTGTCGATGGGTGGCGGCCACACCTTTGCTATCAGCCTCACTTATCCCACGACATTTGACTACTACGGCCTCTTCTCTGCAGGTCTGCATCTGGGTAAGGACTTCAACATGAACCAGCCCTTCTCCGAGCAGATCAAGAATGACCCCGACTTTGCCAAGCAGTCGGCACGCCTGTTCGGCAGCAAGCCCAAACTCTATTGGATGGGTATGGGAAGGACCGACTTCCTCTACCAGAGCACCGTCGACTTGCGCAACTACTGGGATTCCCAGGGCTACAAGTACGAGTATGTCGAGACCGACGGCGGTCACATCTGGCGCAACTGGCGCATCTACCTGACCATGTTCGCCCAAAAGATCTTCAAGTAACCCAAATTCGAAAGATCATTTTCAATAATTTGGTGTGCCACAACGAAGTGGCGCACCCAATATTATATTATGACCTATAGGTCTAATAAGTTGTCTATTCAGCTAGAGCATCATCATGCTCCTGTTGCTATTCTACCAAGATGTAGTTTGTGCTACGGCCACCTTCATCAGCTTTTCTTAATACTCCTTTTGCAATAAGGTCATTGATGTCATTAAGCGCAGTATCCGAGGAGCATTTAGCGATTTTTGCCCATTTGCTGCTGGTTAGTTTGCCGAAGAATCCGTCAAACTGCATATTCAACAGCTTACGTTGCCTTTCGTTAAAAGAGACATCGCGGTGACGTTCCCAGAACTCTGCTTTACGTTTTACCGACGATAGTGTTTCTTCAGTTGAATCTAACGCTTTTTCGAAGCAACTTAAAAACCATAATATCCATTCAGTAATGTCGCCATCACCACGTTGAGTGCGTTCAAGGACTTCGTAATACTCCTTTTGCAATACTCTTATCGCAGCCGATATGCTATAAAACCTTTTGCTGCAATTTTCAGAGCGGGCAAGAAGCATGTCGGTCAGAGCTCTTGTTATTCTTCCATTCCCGTCATCAAATGGGTGTATTGAAACGAACCACAGGTGGGCTATAGCTGCTTTCAGTACGGCATCTGTCTCCTCGTCGTTATTAACCCAAGCGATGAAGCGTTCCATTTCGGCAGGCACGCGTTCAGGTGACGGTGCCTGATAATGCACTTTTTCCTTACCCATGGCACCCGACACTACCTGCATTACGCCAGAACGGTATTTGCCCACATCGATGCGATATAACCCGCTCATTCCAGTGGGGAACAATACATTATGCCATCCGAAAAGCCTGTCATGAGTGAGTGGCTTGTCGTAATTTTGAGTTGCGTCCAATTGCATTTCCACAACACCTTCAACGTAGCGGGAAACAGGCACAAGTCCAGCCGTCTCTATACCCAATCGGCGAGCGATTGAAGAACGGACTTCTTCAAGATTAAGTATTTCGCCCTCGATCTCTGATGAACGAACAAGTTCAAGAGACATATTTGAAAGCATAGCTTCATCTTGAGAAACGAATCCCAATGATAACATTCTGCCCATAACCTGTCCCTGCTTTGCACGCACTCGCCCTAATTCGTTAACGATGCGCCCGCTATCATAGCGGAACTGCCACCAGTTTTCGTGATCGTGTATATATCGCATATTTCAATAATTTTGGGGCAAAATTAGATGGTTTTCGGCGAATATCCAAATTATTCGCCGAAATTTTTCGGCGAATAGCAATCTTAATCACCGCTAGTCATTGCCAGTAACTCAAAAAGCGAGTTCTACACCAACTCTTAGATTGGTGCAGAACTCATGGGTAGTATGCGTTGAAAAAAGATAGCCTTACTGGGCTGCCGCAAGGAGTTCGGGAGGCAAAACGGGCATGGCGCCGTTTTGGGTGCAGACGTAGGCGCTGACCTCTACTGCAAGTTTGTGGGCCTCATAAATGGGTTTGCCTGCTAAGATGGCGGCGCAGAAGGAACCTGTGAACGAGTCACCGGCGCCAACAGTATCAGCCACCTCAACCTTGGGAGTCGCCTGGAAGGACATCTCGCCTGGCTTGAACACATAGGAACCGTTGGTGCCACAGGTGAGTACCAACATGTCGAGATTGTACTTGCCCAG
>CAMZFV010000073.1 GCA_947306175.1 uncultured Prevotellaceae bacterium | reverse complement strand
CCACTGACGCAGAACTTCATCCGTACGCTGCATAAGACTCTACTGAGGGAGGACTATACGGTGTATCGAGATTTTCCTGGCGGTGTTCAGACAAGTTGCGTAATACATGCAGGACAGTATAAGACACGGCCTAATAGCGTGATCACACGATATGGAGACCGATTTGAGTATGCCTCGCCAGATGAGACTCCTGGACTGATGACCGACTTGGTTGACTGGTATAACTCAGCTGAACAGAAAGGTAAACTCTCACCTGTGGAACTGGCTGCATTGTTCCACTATAGATACATACGCATCCATCCCTTTGAAGATGGCAATGGACGCATCGCCCGGCTGATGGTGAACTTTATCCTGGCTCGTCACGACTATCCGATGATTGTCGTCCGTAGCCGCCAAAAAAGTGAGTACCTGGAAGCCCTACATCAAGCAGACCTCGAAGTGGGTCCCATTCCCAGCGATGGTGCCCATGCAGAGCTGAAAGACATCAAGCCATTCCTGAAGTATTTTAATGGACTCGTGGCCAGGGAAGTGTATAATGATGTGCTGTTTGTGAGCGAAAAGGATGAGAATGTGTGGTGGTATGATGGAGAACGGATTGCATTCCGAACTCCCAATTACACAAAGATTCTGAATGCCATGCGCACAGAGCCCACACTGACTTTGGCTGACATGAAAGACGTGACTGGCATCAGTGTTACCGCCATTCAAAAACTACTTGACCAGTTGATTGACAAGAAGTATGTGGAACGAGGCGAAAAGGATGGCAGCTGGAGAGTGTATGTGACACAGTGAAATCACAAATTGATACTACTTGGGATGGTGGGTATTGTCTGGAATATTAGAGTGATGAAGAGAAAGGATTATGGAAGAAAGAACTATTAATCAAAATGGTTTGACATCTATTTATATAGAGAAGAATGATGGCCAAATCTTTGTGGGAAATGCCTATGTTGAGGATGCCGCTTGTGCTTTTGAAAAGGTGTCATACGAGTTGCACGATTATACACCCTCCATACAACCAGCCATCACTAGAGAGGAGGTTGGTCTGATAAAGGATTGGATTGATAGGAAGGCCCCTTCAGAAATAAACTCTAGACTAGCATTACTGTATGGAAAAGCCGGTATTGGAAAATCAGTGGTAATGCATGACCTTTTAAAAGAGCTAAAGTACAATAAAGAGTACCTTGTTCTTGGTTTGAAGTCGGACCAAATAGAGTTTGTAGATACTGAAAAACTAAGTCGTGACATGCATCTTGCAAAACCAATTGAAGTTGTCGTTCAAGAAATGACTAAGCAATACAAGCGCGTAATACTGTTAATTGACCAGATTGATGCCTTGTCGTTATCCCTATCTTCTAACCGTACACCGTTACGTTCTCTTTTGAAAATGATAAAGCTGATACAGTCTATTCCGAATGTCAGAGTGGTTTTGTCTTGCAGACCTTACGATTTGGAGTATGATCCAATGCTGGACAACCTTCATATCAAGAGCAAGTGGGAGTTGAAAGAATTCACGAAAGAGCAAGTATTAGGAATTCTTAAAAAAAACAATTGCAACGAAAGGATGAGCGATAACCTATTACGGTTCTTGGGTAATCCACTACATCTATATTTGTTTCTTAAGGTTAAGCCTGACGAGCAACTGACAGACCCTTTGTCAACAGACCTGCTCTATCACCAAATTTGGCGGAAATATATCATAGATGACAGTGTAAGGAAGGTGGATAAAGATCGCCTTTTAAACTTCCTGGATGCTTTAGTTACAGCAATGTATGAGCGTCAAGAACTATCTATACACATTCGGGCGTTTGAAACAAAATTCAGTGCAGAATTGCAATACCTGTTCACTCACGAATTGTTGTCAAAGACAAAAAGCAACCAGATACAGTTTTTCCATCAAACGTTGTTTGATTATGTATATGCACGTAGATTCACAGAGCAGGGCCATAATTTGCTGGAAGCACTGAAAGGACAGCATCAGGGCTTGTTCTCCAGAGCAGCGGTTAAGAGCATATTGACATTCCAACGTGAACAGGATCCAAATAAATATATCCAAATCATAGATCAACTCCTTTATGCAAAGGACGAGGACGGTAAAGATATCTATCGTTATCATCTGAAATCATTGGCGCTAAGTAATATGGCTTATTTTGAAATGCCACTGAAAGAAGAAACCAACCTTATCTCGCAAATAATCTTTACAGATAAGGTTTATATGGATGTGTTGTTCGAGTCCGTGTATACACCTAATTGGTTCAACGCCATTTGGGAAATCATAGATGATCACGGGGGATGGAGGAACTTAAGCAAGGAATACAAAGAGAAAACGATATCGATGTGCAAAAGGGCTCTTTGGCTTGATGCGAATGCTGTAATCGATAGATTGGATGCGACACTTGATTATAGAATCGAGGAGGATTGTAGGTATCTGAGCAATCTGCTTCAGAATAATAATCTGAATTGTGGAAGCGAAAGACTGATCGCTATCTATAACAAGTTGGTTAAGACCAGACTGCCGTTGGAGCAGATAAATCTTCTTCATAATATTATGAAGGAGAATCCCGACTTTGTTTGTCAGGAACTGAAAGAGAATGTCAGGTTACAATTACAGGAACAAGAATGCAATTATTATCAAAGAATAAGCTTTAGTCATGATGCTGAGCGTTTATTCGAAGAAATACTAAAAAATCACCATGATGAAGGAATTCGACTCTTAGTGGACATTTTAACTTTCGTTTATGACAAAACAAAGTTCAAACTTGATGGGGCTGAGATATATAATTCTACTGAATTCTTTAGTTTCCAACGGTCAGCAGGTGGACACTTGGTGTCAAACTTCATAGAAAATGCCACGAATATTCTTATCGATCATTTCTTGGAGAATATTGATGACGATTCAACAAGACAATATATAGCTGAATTCAGCCAAAGTGAACATCAAGGTTTTGTGTTTACAGCATTATATGTTTATACCGAATATCCAGAAAAATTCAAGGACGATATTTATGCTATTATAGTGAATCGTTCAGTTCTATCGAATGCCCCAAGTTGGGTAGAGTATCAGGCCATTGAGGCTTTGAAAGCATCGTTTCTCTTTTGGAATGATGAGCAAAAGCGAGCCGTTTTAGACACGATTCTGCTTATACATGACAAAGGAGAATACATGCTGCTTAAGGACACTGTAGAAATAAGACGGAAATTCGGTCAACCTCTTCTTGATATTGATCTTCATAGGGGTAAAGCCTTAGAAGTTATATCCAAAGAGGAACTGAGGCGCTTGTCTTGGACCGCCTATCAAGAAAGGCTAAGAATTGACAGAAAATTCGATGAGCATCGCTTGAAAAACAAAATGCCTTCCAGTATGTCGTGGCATTCAGGGTGGACTTCACTCAGGGAGGATCAAGGTCTAAAGATGAGCCCAGAGACATGGTATAAATCCATGTTGGCTTATACAAACGACCCGATGGACTGGAACAAACCATCTTTGACAGGTCAATGCCATTTGTTTAGGACTGTAGTGGGTAAAGAGCCAGACAAGTTTATTGGGCTTATGGATACCATACTTGATGACGAGCATGTGCTCTTAGATTATCCGCAAGCGGGCATGCAGGGTTTATTGGATGCTGGACGCCTGAATGATGCCTTGCACGTATTAGGGCGCATTCTTGATGTGATACACAATGATGTCAACTCTACCATAAGAGGATTCAGTTTACATTCCCTACTTTTTGCCCTGAATAACATACCGAAGATGGGACATGTACCAGAACTTGTATTCCAGTTATTATGTAATGCTCTGCTAAATGCTAAGGAACCAGAAGAGGACACTTATCAAGGAGAGAAGGATGTCTCTAATGTTGGAATTAATCAAGCCAGAGGCAATGCTGGCTATATGTTAGTGAAATGTGCAAAGGAAGACAAGTATAAGGAAGACATATTCTCAACCGTAGAGAGTATTGCAGGAACTGCATCTGTATATACCAGAGCGGCTATATTATTGAATATGGCGGCACTGAACTTTTTGGATAACAAACGTAATGTATCCTTATTTAAGAAACTTATGCATGACTATAATCCAAGACTTATGGCCATGCCCGTACACAACTATAATCCTCTCGTATATTTTGTCAATTACGCTGTTGATGAACTGATGGAATTTTTCAGCCATGCATCAGATTGTCCCGAGTGCTATTGTGAACAGGTCATCATTATGTGGTTAGCATGGTCTCACAATAATAGAGATGAACGTATCCAGGTATTTCTTGACAAGATATGCGAAGCAAGTCAGGAAGCAAGGATTTCTTTGTTGAAATTTTTGTGCACTCTAGACCAGATGATGAATGAGGATGCCCTTTGCTATATCCTACATTTTATGGAACCGCAGTTTGATTCTCCTGAAATGGAGGAAACTTGCGATAACCTCTTCCTTCATGCCAAAGACTGGACTAATGATGTTCAACGCAAGGTTGCAGAAGCTTTTGTCGCTTCACCAACAAGCAAAAACAAGGCAAGAGTTTTCATAGAGTTCCTAGCAGGCTATGCCATCAAAGACCCGGTTCAGACCTTGAAATGGTTGGAACAGACTCTTGCCAATCATTTGCCGGATGACTATTTCATCTTAAATAACATTGCAGATGTGATTATCCAGTCGTATAATGGCATCAAGTCGTTCAATGATTGCAGTTATCAAGAAACATTGGAACACGCAATGGACTTGATGGATATGATCATGAAAAGTCCAAACAATAAGTACTTGATAACCAGTTTTATCAACAAGCTGGATAATGAATAAGGCTTTTGAAATAGATCAGCTGAGAGGATTGTTGACGGATACGACGCTGTCATCAGGGTTATATCTGCTTGATACTGAATTGAATGATGTTGAGATAGAGGCGTGTGTTAGGGGAAACAGCTCGTTTCAATATGTAAGTGGAAAGCTTGTCCCAACATCAAGAGGGAACGTCTTTGAGTTGCTCATCGTTGGATTGAGCTATCAGTGTAAAGATAGAGGAATAGTTGCTTTGAGAGAGCGATTTATGACTGCAGACGATGACCGAAAAAGAGAGGTTATCATTTATAGTCTTGTTATTCAAATCTTGAGGCAGTTTTGCGTTAATGGGAAAACAGTGGTGCATTTATGGGGTAGAATAGACTTCTCATCTATTGAGCCCGATGATTTGGATATATTCGATGCAGCACTCTCTAGTATTGATGAAACGATAATCATAATTTGCAAACAAAAAAATACGGTGACACCTAAGGGTGGATCCATTATAAATAAATCCTTAAAAAGACAAAATAAAAAGAGGCTTATGGAGGGCAGGTTGCAAAAAGTGCATATTTCATATAAGCACGATAATAGTTTTGACTCGGCATTAGAAGCCATTAAAAATGGCTTGAAAAAGAACAATATCGAATATTCGATTGATGTACAGGATATTAAATATCGTGAAGATATTGTCAAATACGAGAAAGAGATAGGACGTTCCGACAGAGTTATCATGTTTATTATACCTTCTTATCTTAAATCTTTAGATTGCATGTTTGAAATGACAGAGATATTCAAGAACTCTGACGTGAGAGATAGAGTGTTCCCGGTTGTTGAGATGGGAACAATCCCGCGGAACCGAGATGGCCTTAAGGTAATAAAAGATTTCTGGCATGAGCAGAAAGTTAAGGCTTCTGCTCAAATGCAGATGGAATCAGGAATCTCTGATTATACTATTGATGAACTTTCAAAGATAAATGCTATTATTAAGATGTTGGAC
Source organism: uncultured Prevotellaceae bacterium (assembly GCA_947306175.1). Classification (GTDB taxonomy): domain Bacteria; phylum Bacteroidota; class Bacteroidia; order Bacteroidales; family Muribaculaceae; genus Sodaliphilus. Next base: position 5,247 of record CAMZFV010000073.1, on the reverse strand, counting down.
GATTTTTGGGATTATATCGTTCACATCAATACTGGGAATTATGAGAAACTGATAGAAAATGATGCAGCACTGCTTATGGAGGAGATTCAGAGAACAATCCCTTCTAGAGCAGCAGCTATTGATGAAAAATTCATTCCTTCTTGTGAAACTCAACCGACTATTATTAGAACAACGATACAGAATGGAGAAAAATCTGTATATGTGGAGAATAATAGTGGCAGTATTACGATAAACTAAGATCGAATAATTCTATTATGCTGGAGGTAAATATGTTATGAGTACTTACCTGCTTTCTTTGCGTTTTAGACAGATTACGCCCTTCTGCAAGAATATTTGAGTTTTTTATGTACCTTCTTATCTTACCATCAGATAAAAATAGTATTTTTGCAAGAGATTTTTCTTGGTTTTCGTAAAATCATTGATTGTTCGTACTGCAATATGGACTACAATAGTGCAATAGAGAGCTTCTGCTTTAAAGTTGGTCATGCCGTGACCGAGTATGACGTGTTCCGTTGGCTGAGAAACTTTGAAGAGCACGAGTGGGATATGGCTCTATACGTGTTAGATAAAGTCGTTTATTATTCATCAGATAGAATTGATGAGACACTGGAACGCTATATTAGAAAAATGATTGGGGAGCACCAAGGTAAACATATATATATTCTTCCTTCGGGTAATATCGGTAAAAGTGGACATGTAATGGCTTATCATGCTAAAAAGGTATTGGAAAAGATTGATTTACCTGAAAGTGTTTTGTCAATGCTCAACTTAAAGAACCTAATAGACATTAAGAAGAATGCAGTAATAGCACTGCTTGATGACTTTTCTGGAACGGGTGAATCTATTCTCAGTTTTTATGAGAAGAGTGTGAAACCTATAGTTGAAAGGAAACCGATTACAATATGTGCATTAACTGTAATCTATATGGAGAAGGCAAGAAAGAACCTGGAGAGCAATTGTGGCTTAAACGTTTATGGCGACTTAAGTATTCCTGCTTTTGCAAGAAGAGGTTCGGTTTTTGGCTATGAAAAGAGCATGATTCCAGTAAGAGATTTTTGTTTTAAGAAAGCAGAAAAACTATTTCCTAATTGGAAATATCAAGACTTAAAGCCTTTGGGTTATAAGAACAGCCAAGCTTTGGTAAGCTTTGAGCATACTACACCAAACAACACATTACCCATACTGTGGTTTGAAGGTGTAATACCAGGGACTGACAAGCAGTGGAATGCCATTTTCCCAAGATTTGCCAATTCTAGAATAGATCGAGGAAGAAGACTGAGGCAAAGTTCAAACTTTTGGCTGTCAGCCATGAGCAAATTGAAATTTCCCAATATTGATTGGAGCAAACAACATACAGTAGATTCCTTGCGCCTAATTAGTGTGGTAGCGCAAAAGTATCATCGTCGAAGCAATTTTTTTATTGCTCAGACCTTAGGAATCGGTATGCAAGATGTTGAGGAAATTATTAGGTTGGGAAAAGAAAAGGAGCTAATTGATGAGTCTGGAGACTTAACATTAATGGCTAGAACTATATACGAAGAGATTCGAAAAAAAGACCGAATTCTTGAACGAAGAATTTCAAAACAGATTTCAAAACAAAATATTAATAGAGTATATGTGCCAAAATCGTTCCGAGGGATTACCTAGTTCTTTTGAAATAGCAATATCTGCGAAAGCAGAAGTCTGCGCCCGTTTGGTGCAGGCGAGTTTAAGCTACATTACAAGATTATTGTGTCACACCCCTTCGCTTTGCTCGACACGTGACACAATATTCGCCGAAACCGGCGATAAGTTTTTGAGTATTTGATAGAACAATGGGATTCCCGAGGAACGATTTTATTTCGAAAGCAAAGGAACAGGGCCACTCTGATATATTTATAGAAGAAGCTCTCAATTATGCCAAAATCCTCGATGGCAAAGGACTACCTGTTATTTTTGACCAGAATCATTTAGCGTTACTATTGATGATGGAACGGAAGACGCTTAATAAGTTCATCATGGATGTATCTGGCCACTATAAGTATTTTGCCATCAAAAAAAGGAAAGGAGGATTAAGGAGAATAATGGCTCCTTATGGAGATTTACGAGACATTCAAATATGGATTAAGGTAAACATTTTGGACAAAATAGAACAGCCGAAATATGTAACAGCTTTTGCTAAAGGCAGAAGCACAGCGAAAAATGCTAGAATACACGAAGGGAAAAAGTATATTCTTAAAGTTGATATAGCAAATTTTTTTGAATCCATTAATGTAAGGTTCGTATATCGAGCATTTTGCAGAATTGGATACGAGAACGGTGTCTCATCATGGCTTGCAAACTTGTGTACTTCAAGATTAGATGACTTCAAATATGATCAACTTAAAGAGCAAAAAGAGGTTCAAATACTATTTGATGAATTGAAGTTGAAAAAGGAGCCGTTCTTGATTCAAGGTGCACCGACAAGTCCAGCCTTAGCCAATATTGTATGCCAGAGAATGGATAGGAGAATAATGGGTCTAGCTAACAAGTTGGGATTCAATTATTCGCGCTATGCAGACGACATGACCTTCTCGTCTGATGACATGGTTAATCTTCCAAAAGTTGGATTAATAAAACGGATTGTGGAAAGTGAAGGTTTCCATCTGAAAAACGAGAAAACCGAATTACTTCATAAAGGAAACCGACAGATAGTAACTGGGTTGCTCATTGATAGATGTGTAAGGGTGCCAGGGCGTTATAAAAGAGATATTAAAAGACATATTCATTTTTGCCTTAAGTACGGAGGAAGAGAGCATTTCAGTAGGATAGCACCAGGGCTGGCATTCGGAAAGGAATGGCTTAATGGAAGAATCCAATATGTGAATTCTATTGAGCCAGAGACGGCAAAGAAACTGTGGTCTGATTTTAATAAGATTGATTGGGGGTATTAATTATGAAGTACACACCCTTTTATACTGATCGTTTGGGCGAGTGGATTTACAATTCTCATCTAACGGATAATCAAGAATTTGCTAAAATGGTATTGATTTTGAGTATTTCATGATTACGATTAATGATCATTACAGCGATATTCTAATAATAAACGGCAATGTTATAATTGAATTGTTTTATTTTCTTGAGATATTCTCCAAAATTCCTCCTAGATAAGAAATAAAAAATGTATATCCACCCATCGATAAATATTGTTTTAACAAAGTTTTGGATTGTTAATCAGATGAAATCAGACAAAAAGTCTGTATCTATGTGTAGCGGCACTGAAATACAAATGGTTACGATTTGCTATTGCTATAAAGAGTTGTAGCGAATGTGTAGCATTTTGTAGCAAAGTGTAACTATAGTTGTTAAAAGTATGTATTGAATGACTGCCGGATATGAGAAGGAACAATCATTCATTTTTGCACTACTTAATCTTGCTGACTAAGTTAATTTCTGCGTGGAAAAACTCCCTGATTGCCTTAATACAAACAGATGAATATGTTATTATGGGCTTTTAGATCATTGCATCTGTTAGGTCCAGCTGTTCCGTTTTAGAGCACGTATCGTAGTAGAGTGGGATGGCATTTGTAAAACCATGAGAACCACTTACAGGGACTGAATCGCAAATGAAGCGTAAGCTTCCGGCGAAACAACAGCAAACATTGAAAATCGCAATACTTCGGCTGCACCAGCTGCTTCACATGCGTCATAATGTCGCATGACAACATGCTATATCCGATATCCGCTATGGCGTTCAATTAGTCATTTCAGTGGTGACAGCATAGCGACGCTGGAGCCAAGGTTATTTATTACTATCATTATGGGGCGCATTGCTAGATTCATCATCATTTGTCAGTACCCAGTCAAACTTCTTCACCCACCTCCAGACGGTGACGCGCGAGAGGTTCGTCATGCCCTGTATCTGGGGGTTGGACAGGCCGATGCGCATGAGGTAGCACACCTTCATCTTCTGCTCTGTCATTTCGCGTCCCAGTTCAGCCGACACCCTGCCATGGAACGTCGGGTAAAGCTGGTCGACCGCCTGGAAGAGCTGCTTCCAGTCCGCTTCGCTCATGTCTTTCCTGCCTGCCGAAGATTGCCTGATGGCATAGATGACGTCTTCCGCCTTGCCTTCCAGCTCGGACTGGTGCAGCAGTTTGATGAAGGTCCTGTTCTGTTCCATCTTCTCCGACAGCTGCCGCTCTTTTTCTTTCAGGGCATCCTCGTGTTCAGACAGTTCTTCATTGACCCGTTGGAGTTCGCTTTTCACGTTGCTGAGCTCAGCTGAAGTTTTCTCTAATGATCTCCTCGATTTCTCCAGGTCTTTCTCCCTCTGTTCAATGTCCTTGCGGAGCTGCTTTTCGTCATCCGACATTTGCTGCAATTCCGCCGAGAGCGACAACACTTCCTGCAGGTGCCTGTTTCGCCTCCTGATATAAAGGATATAGGCGGCGCTTGCCAGCATTATTGCTGCCAATGCGACAAAAACAAGAGAATTCTTATATTTCTTTTTCTCGTCCTTCAGTTTTTGTTCTTTCTTTTGGTCCAGATGGTACTGGAACTCGTTGTTTACCGTCGCTGCCAGTTCCTGCCGTTTCCCGAAGTCCAGCGAATCGCTCAATCCCATATAGACCGTCGCATACCGGTAGGCATTGCCCGCGTCGCCAAGTCTGTTGTATATCCGGAACAAGAGTTTCGATGCGTCATATCTGTTGTACATGTCGCTCCCTTTATCCAGCAGGAGGTTGCAGTAAACGATTGCGGAATCCGTTTTGCCGCAGGACTCGTAATATTGTGCAAACGCCATACAAGAGAAATCCGAGAACTTGTCCAATGGGTCTGTTTTTATCATGGAAAAACATTGTCTCGCTTTTGGGGATTGCCTCAAAAAGGAATAGTCACAAAGCAGATACAGAAGCGCGTCCTGATGTCCTGAAGTGTCATCCGAACGGATTATGGCATCCAGGGCGGCGTCAAAAGCTTTTTCGGCCTGCCGGCGGTCGCCTTGTGCAAGATATGCGGTTCCAAGATGAAGGTATGGAAGGATTACGTCCTCATTCATCCGTTCGGATATCTCGAGTTCAGCCTGTGCCATTCTGGCGGCAGCAGCATAATTCTGGACATTGTAGTACAGGTCGTTCAGATTGGAGTACGCGTTGCGCATCATGATGGAATCGCAGCTCTTGTCATTGTGCGCATATTCTATTGACTTGAGGAAATACTCCAGAGACCGCGGAGTGTCTTGCAAATCACGGTAAACGCTTCCGGCATAGTAGAACACTTCCTGTT
>CAMZFV010000072.1 GCA_947306175.1 uncultured Prevotellaceae bacterium | reverse complement strand
GCGGTGTGTACGTGACTCGAACACGCGACCCCCTGCGTGACAGGCAGGTATTCTAACCAACTGAACTAACACACCATGTTGCATTTTGGGGAAATGCGGTGCAAAGATAGTGCAAATGTTTTCAATCTTGCAAATATTTTGGCAATTTTTTAATTGAAACGATGTTTTTTGAACCGAAAAGCAAGAAAAAGGGCCTTATTTCTTTTCCTCGCCCTCGAAGACATCGACCTTGATCAACTCGATGCGGGCAGCGGTTTTGCGCTCGATGGTGAAGCGGTAGGGAGGCAGGTCAAAGACTTCGCCCACGTTGGGGATGGCTTCGTTCTCGTTGAGCAGGTAGCCTGCGAGCGTCTGGTAGTCGTCACTCTCGGGGATGTCGAGGTGGAAACGCTCGTTGATTTCCTCGATTTCCATGCGTCCTGAAAACTCGTAGCTGGTGTCGCTGAGTTGGCGGGCGACGAGTTGGTTGCGGTCATGTTCGTCCTCGATTTCGCCGAAGATTTCCTCTACGAGATCTTCGAGGGTGACCATGCCGCTGGTGCCGCCAAACTCATCGAGCACAATGGCCATCGAGCGCTTCTCGCCCATGAGCTGTTGCATCATCTTGCGGGCCAGCAGGGTCTCGGGTGCAAACACGACGGGTTTCAGGCGGGTCTTCCAGTCCACGTCGGTGACAAAGAGTTCGCTCACCTGGATGAAGCCGATGACGTTGTCGATATTTTCCTTATAGACGACGATCTTGGACAGTCCCGAGCGGGTGAACAGTTTGACCAGGTCTTCGCGGGTGGTGTCTTCGACATCGACGGCGACAATCTCGTTGCGAGGCACCATGCAGTCGCGCAGACGGGTGTCGCTGAAGTCGAGAGCATTCTCAAAGATTTTGACCTCGCGTTCCACGGTCTTATTCTCGTCCTCGCGCTTGTCGATGTTCTCCTGCAAGTAGGCATCCAGCTCATCGACGGTGAGCAGCCTCATGCGTGTGGAGTCGATCTTGATGCCGAACACCTTCATCAGCAAGGCCGATAGCCACTCGGTGAACCGTGAGATGGGGTAGAGCACGCAGTAGATCATGAACAGGGGAATCGACGCGGTGCGCAGCGAGGCGTTGGGGTTGATGCGGAAGATGCTCTTGGGCACAAACTCGCCGAAGATGAGGATGATAACAGCGGCGATGATTGTCTGCACCAGCAGCAGGATGGCCTCGTTGCTGACCCACTGCTGCAAGGGGATGGTGAGCAATTTGGCCATCGCCATCGAGTAAACGATGTTGGCGATGTTGTTGCCGATGAGCAGGGTGGATATGAACATCTCGCGGTTGCTGTAGTAGATGTTGAGGATGCGGTTGATGATGCCGCCCCGCGCCATCTCGATTTCGGCGCGCACCTTGTTGGAACTGACAAAGGCAATCTCCATGCCCGAGAAGAAGGCGGAGAACAGAAGCGCGATAAGTGCGATTAGCAGCGGTGATGTGTAACTTGGGTCCAAAATCTGAAAAGTCTGTTTCGTTTAGTGGATTTCAATTTATTGCATCGTGCGGGGAGCTGCGTTGCCGCTGTTGGGATGCGGCATACGGCTCTCGTCGATGGGGAAGATAGCCTCGACCTGACGCAGGGTGTAGGTCGTGAGCCGTTCGTTGGATTCGTAACCATAGCCCTCAATGATGCGGCCCTGCTTCTCGATATGGATAAAGGCGTCACTGTACATCTTGTGCGCCTGCTGGTCCCACATGAGCTGGTCGGTGAGGATGACATCTCCTTTCACGTTGGTGATGTGCACGTTGCCTGTGAGAGTCCAGAGGGCTTTATCCTTGTCAAAGTAGGCCGAGTCGCACTTCAGGGTGGTGGCTGTATTGTAGTTGTTGTCCAGTTCCTCACAGGTCACGCCCTGAGGGAAGGTCCAGTGGGGCACTTTGGCCTCCTCAAACATATTCCACAACGGGGCGGCGATGCGGTATCGGGTGTGTCCCGAGTCACTGATGATCGTGTTCACATCAGTGGTGGTCATCGTGGGCACCACATCAGGGTTGGTGGGATGGCTCACCACACTGGTGGCATCATCCTTGCAGCCCGCGAGGGTCATCGTGATGATGATGGCAAGTGATATGTGCAGGAGGCCTTTCACCTGGTGATTAACGTATGCGGCTCTTCCAGAACCACAACTCGTTGAAGTTCACGCCGAGCGTGATGTTGAGGTAGTTCTCGGTGATAAGCGTCACGGGCTTGGACTCGCGGTGATGCCACTCTACGCCCAGATTGATGGTCGTCTTGCCATTGGGAGCGGGAAGGCCGAGACCTGCTGTGATGCCATAGTCGCGCAGGTTGTTGCCGTTGTAGTTCAGGTAGTCGTGGTCGTAGAAGGCGCCGATTCGGAAGGCCATCGCGCCCACATAGCTGCCACGGCGGTTGGGGGTGTACTGCAAGCCGGCAGCCACTTTCCAGCGGTCATCGAACTTCATGTCCTGAGCCTCAAAGCCGGCGATGGGCTGATACTTGGCACCGCTCCACTTCTGGTAGGTGTAGTCGGCCTCCAGGGTGAAACGGCGGTCCAGGATATAGCTCAATCCCACGCCGATGGAGGCGGCTTGCTCGTAATTGCCCTTCATGGAAGTGTAGCCGATGGTATCGACCTTGCTGTCCTGGCTGTCATATTTTGTGCCCCAAGCATTGCCGTGGAAAGACTTCTTGGGCTGGTAGCTGACGCCCAAGGTCAGCAGGTCACGTCCTGCACGCATGGGAAGGCTGTACTGGGCGCCCAGTTGCAGGTTCCAGTCACGGATCTTCATGTTGCGCGTGAAGTAGCTCGTGGAGTTCGAGGTAATGAAGGTGGAGTTGGACGTGGTGCCAAAGAGATAGGAGAAGTTGAAGCCCAGACTCAGATTTTTGAGAGGCTCATAACCCAGTCCCAGAAACAGCTGGTTAAAACCGCCGTTACCGCTACGGGATTCATGGCCACCGGTGATATCACCACCGTATGCATAGCCCACCGAGGCGTAGGGCAGCAGGCCGAATGCGGCACCCAAACCCTTGGCCACCTTGAAATGTCCGGTCAGGTAGTCCAGTCCACCACCGAAGTTGTAACCCTTGTTACCGTTCTCCTTGCTCCACAGGTTGGTCAGTTCAACACCCACATCCCAAAGGAAAGTGAGTGAGTCCACGTTGGCATAGGATGCCGGATTCATCACGTTGATGATGCGTCCGCCCTTCATGGCGTAACCCACACCGCCCATCGAGCGCTGGATGCTCGACACGTTGTCGTTGAGCATTCCGTAGCCCATCTTGGAATAGGGGGTGGTGACAATTTGTGCCATAGCTGCGCCACAGCCCAGAACCATGGCGAGCAGTAATGTTGTTATACTCTTAGATATTTTCATTGGCTTGGTTGTATAAGTAGATGCGGTTGAGTCCTTCAGCCGCAAGATGTTCGTAGTGAATGATGGCCTCGTCGTTGAGGCGGTTGTGCAACAGGCGTCCATCACCTCCAGTGATGAAGACCATCAGGTTGGGGTGGGAGAGCTTGAGGTCGTGGATGTAACTCTTGATTTCGCCCAGCAGACCCAGCATCACGCCGCTGCGGATGGCGGTCAACGTGTCATAGCCCACCATGGGGACATCGCCTTCGGCTTCAACCATGGGCAACAGGCCCGTGTGCTCGTGCAGTGATTTGAACCTCAACTTCAGTCCCGGGGCGATGTTGCCTCCCACAAAGCAGCCGTCGGCAGTCACCAGGTCATAGGTGATGGCAGTTCCGGCATCGATGATCAGCACGTCACAGGCGTTGTCCAGACGTTGGGCAATACCCCATGCGCCCACAGCTGTGGCGATACGGTCGCGGCCCAGTGTCTGAGGAGTGCGGTATCCCAGTCGAATGGGCATAGGCGTCTCGTGACTCAAGTTGATGACACGGCGGCACCGTTGCTCCGCAAGTTGCTCAATGCGCTGGCTAGCCGCACTCGAGGCGGTGCTGCACACGATGGCGGTCTCGGGCTTGTAGGTGCTGATGAAGCGCTCCAGCAGGCGGCTGTCGCGTCGTGCAAAACGGTTGGATGCCACAATCTGGGAGCCTATGAAAAAAGCCACCTTTACCGAGGTGTTGCCGTTGTCTATGGTCAGATTACCTTTCATTAACCCGCAAAATTACTCAAAAATTTGGGCAAGTCGAGCACAAAAGCAAAAATTTAGGTTTTGTTAAGATGCCGCCTAATGGATTTAAACATCTGAAAAAACAAAAAATAGGGTTTGATAGCGTCTATTTCTGCTCTTTTTTGTTCTCGTAATCAATCATCCATGAGGCATAGATCTGCATGACGAGACCTGCCAGCAGGAAGGCGATCCAGTCATTGGTGCCGCGGGAGTAGAACATCGTGGCAGCACTGCCGCAGTACAGAATGGCGCTGAGGATGAGCAGGCGGTGCAGGCGCTTGATGCGTAATACAGGACCGTTATAAACGCCCAAGATGCGGGCGATCAATACGATGACGGCACCCGCAGCAAACGCCCATCGCATCCACATCAGGTTGGTGTTGAGCAACGGCATGACAGCCATCACCAGCATGATGAGCAGTCCGATGATCACCAGCAGGTTTGAGAGTTGGTTTCTCTGTTCTTGTGTTGCCATATCGTCAGGGTATGTCGGTGATGTAAACCTCCTCGTTGACGCGCTTCATGCCGTATTTCTCGCGCACAAGGCGTTCCAGCGATTCGTTGTCGGTATTGAGTTCGTTGACCTTGGCATCATACATGGCGGCCGAGTCCTCGTTGTTCTTGATCTGGCTCTTGAGATCGTTGATTTGGGAACGGTACTTGTTGATGCGCATGTAGTTGTTCTCGCCGAAGAACAGCAGAACGACCACAAAGGCGAGAAAGATAAGCAGTGGGATATTGAGCCACCGCGGTATCCACTTGGGACGTTGAAAATTGAAGAGTGCCATATTTTAGTTTTTAGTTGTAAGTTGACATCCGTTACCTAAAGCCTAAGACCTAAAGCCTAAAGCCTGTTATTCTTTGAGCAAATTAGGGCGCAGGCGGCGGGTGCGTTCCAGCGACTGCTGCATCTTCCACTCGGCGATTTTGGCCTGGTGGCCGCTGAGCAGGATTTCGGGCACGTGCCAGCCGTTGAACACCTCGGGGCGGGTATAGACCGGCGCCTCGATGAGGCCGTCTTGGAAGGAGTCGCTTAGGGCGCTCTGTTCGTCACCGATGGCACCAGGCAGCAGGCGCACCACTGCATCAGCGATGACCGCAGCGGGCAGTTCGCCACCAGTAAGTACATAGTCACCGATGGTGATTTCTTTGGTGATCAGGTGCTCGCGGATGCGATAGTCCACGCCCTTGTAGTGGCCGCACAGGATCATGATGTTTTCCTTGAGCGACAGGGCGTTGGCCATAGGTTGGTCGAGCTGTTCTCCATCAGGCGAGGTGAAGATGATTTCGTCATAGTCACGCTGACTCTTCAACTCCTCCATGCAGCGCCACACGGGCTCAATTTGCATCACCATGCCCGCCTCGCCGCCAAAGGGGTAATCGTCTACCTTGCGGTGCTTGCGCAGGCTCCAGTCCCGCAGGTTGTGGACATGGATCTCCACCAGCCCTTTGTCCTGGGCGCGTTGCAGGATGGAAGTGTGCAACGGCGACTCGAGCGCGTCGGGCATCACGGTGAGTATGTCTATTCTCATCATTGTTCTGATTGTCTTTATACGTTGTTTGTCTTGTCTGTCGTGTCGTCCCACGGATAGGTGCGCTTGGGATTGCGGGGGAACCAGCCCTTGCGCACGCGTTCCTGTTGCTCGCCCATCTCCTTGATGCCCCAAAAGCATGAGAACGCGCCAACGCCCATCAGAGCGGAAAGCAACACATTATCGACCAGCAGCGACCCCACGCACAGCAGGATGCCGACAATCACGAAGAACCACTTGAACCGTTGCCCATAGTGGTACTCACCCTTAATGACAATCGGATGAAAGATGCCGATAATCAAAAACGAGCACAGGCCCAAAACCAGCCCTTGCAGGTGATATGTCGCTAAAAAGTCCATCATTTTGGTATGAATTCGCCGCACGTCGGGCATCTAAAGCCCCAGTTCAATCATTTAGCTTGCAAAGATACTCTTTTTACATCACAAAAGAACACGAAATATCCTTAAATTGTGTTGAAATTACATGTGTGCTTTTATGATGGGTGAAATTATTGCGTAAATTACGCAGCGCAAATTACGCAATTTATTGGAGGGCGTCGAGGAGGAGGCCGAAGAAGACGTAGGCGGCGAAGAGGACGAGTGTGAAGATGATGGTGCGGCCCAGGCATCCCCATGCGGACATGCCGTCATTGTTTTTCTTTTTCTTGGATTTCTTTTTTCCTGACGTTTTGCGTTTGGGGGTGTTGGAAGTGCTGTTGCCGCCATTCAGTCCCGTGTAGCGGTAGGAAGTGGATGCTTGTTTCATGCGTGGTTTGTGGGGTGGGGGTATGTTGGACTTGTACTCGGGTGGCGTGTCAAAGTTGATGTTTTCGGCAGGTTTGCGCTGAGTTGCGGGCTTAGATGATGAGCTGCGGGGCGTAACTCGGGCTTTGGGAATGGGCTGATGTGCCTGCAGCAAGCACTGCGGGCAGATGATCACGCCATCATTGGCAATCAACTGCTCATTGCTCACATCCAGCTTTTTTCCGCATTTTGGACAAGTCCAGCGCATTATCTTTAGGCTTTAGGCTATAGGTTTTAGGCTTTAGGTTTTTGATAGTCAGAGCGACACCTAAAACCTAAAGCCTAATGCCTAATAGCTTAGTTTGTTATCCCTCGTAGTGGATGATGGCTTTGACAACCACGTGCCACTTGCCGTCGATAAACTCGGCCTCACCGGGACGGTCGGTCACGATACGGGTGCCGCTGGGAATCTGGATGGCGTTGCCTGAGCAGGCGCGGATCAGGTTCTCGGCAGGCATCATCAGGGCGAAGCGGTGTACCTCGGGCCTGTCGATGACCTCAAATTTGCCATGTGTACCGTCAAACGTGGTGAGCACATAGATCGAGTTGCCCGGTTCAAGGGTGTCGCTCACACGGGTGAAGTCGTCATTCTCGTCGGGCTTGCTCATGAACAGGTTCATGACTTCGCCTTCCTCTTCAGCTTCTTCGACTGCTTCCTCTACAGCTTCTTCGGCTTCGGGCTCGACAACTTCCTTCTGAGGCTCAGCCTCCTCTTCTGGTTCGGCTACCTCTTCCTCAACGATCACAGGTTTCTCTTCGATGACATGTAAGGGCTCTTCCTCAAGCTCAGTGTTGCGGACGGCCTTGCCGGTCAGACGGATGGACAGCGCCTTCATCTGGTCGGCGGCATCGGTCGAGAACTCCTGCAGATTGGCATTGGTGCGGTCTAACTCGCGGGCGAAGACGCGGCGCATCTCCTTGATCTTGCCGCGGTTGCTCAGTGCGGTGAGCAATGCGCATAGACCCAGCAGGGAACCTAGGATACCCAGCCACAGGGGCAGGTTAACGGGGCAGGTCATGCCACTGGAGGTTGTGCCGTCGGCCACGGCGGGAGCTTTCTCGCCCTCGGCCTGCTGCTGGTCGCCCTCGGCTTTTTCACCTTCGGCTTTCTGGTCTTCAGGTTGTGCCGGCACTTCCTGCATTGCCTCGGGATGCTCGGTGATATAAGCCTGGAACTCGGGCTCAACGAGCTTCCAGATCGGGGGAGTTACCAGTTCCTTGAGGTCGCTGATGCTACCGTTCTTGCCTTCCACCTCCTTGAACTCGTTGTAGATTTTCTCCCACTTGCGGCCTTGGTTGCCATACACCTCGTTCAGGTCGTCGAGGGTGTAACCCTGGGGGTATTTGGCTTTGATCTCATCGATTTTCTTGGCAAAACCGCGAGCATGGGCCGTGTAGTGGGCACAGGTGGCAACACCCTGCTTCCACAGTGTGGTGGACAGGGTCTGGTTCTCGGAAATCTGCGCCAGTGCCGAGGTGGCGAGGCAGATCATTGTTGCCATGAGTAAAGTGATTCGTTTCATAACTTTTGAGATATTATGGTTATTGGTTAAACTTGCTGATCACGTCATTGCGCATATTCTTGAGCAGGTTGTGGCGGATGACGCCGATAATGGGATAGAAGAACGGCACGTCCTCCACCACGTCATTGGCGTTGTAGCGCCCCTTGAGGAAGGTGTTGATGCCTGCCGTCAGGTAGTTGGCCAGGTTGTCACCCAGCACGCTCTCGAACAGACGGAGCACGTTGTTCTCGATGCCAAACTCGTCCTTGATGGTCGCATCACACAACTCGACGAAGAAGCGGTTGAATTCTTTCACCTTCTCCACCAGGCGGTCGCGCACCTCGATAGACTCTACCTGCGCCATCGTCAGGTCGTCCTCACCCAGCATTGAACAGCAGTAGCGCATCCGCTTCACGCTGGTGGCGTTGTAGCGGGCCACATCGGCCTGGCCTTCCAGGCGACGGTTCTCCAGCTTGATGCCCCCGCGGCAGGTGATCTGCTTGGGACACTGCATCTCCTGCTTGATTTCAAAATTCTCGGTGTACTGTTTGCCATACACACGCTCGATGATGGTCTGGGTGAGCATGTTGATGCGGTTGTGCGACCCCAGGATATTGAGGATCTTACTGCCTGTTCCCGAGAAATAGATCTGCTTGGGCATCTCATAGTCACGCTGCTTCATCGCTTGGGCGATGTAGTAGATGATGGCCGTGTAGAAGTACATGAAGATGAGGCGGCGCTGGCTGTCGTTGCGCAGCAGTGCGTTGTAGCTGTACAGGTTGCGGTCGATCTCGCGCAGGTTGCGCAACTCCTCCACATTCTCGATCGAGAACAGGAAGGCGTTGATGTCCTCGCTGCGCTTCTGCGACATGATGTCGGCCAGAATGCTGCTTAGGTAGGCGATGTTGTTGCCCTTGTCGTTCTCGATGAGCTGCATGAAGTAGCGCGTGTAGTGCTGCAGCAGCGGGTTGTTGTCGGCGTCCTTGTCGGTAAAGCCGTCACCAAAGATGGCATTACCCGCAAACCTGAACGACGAGATGGCCACCGGTTCGCTGGTCATGCGGTCGCTGCTGGGCTGGTAAATCACCGTGTCGCACGTGCCGCCGCCGATGTCAATCGACACATAACTGCTGCCGGCCACCTCGGCACCGCTGTAGTAATAGGCAGGTGCGAGGCTCTCGGGATAGCAGCGCAGGTGGTCACTGTCGGCACCGATGTAGGTGTTGAACAACTCCGTCCAGGTGCGCTCCAGCATGTCGCGGTCGGCACCGCCCATGCTCACGGGGTAGAAGTAAACGATCTCGGTGCGGCGCAGGTCGGCATTCTCAAGCAAGGCCTTGGCCTTGATGAGCAGTGTCAACTCACGCAGGAAGGATTTGGCCATTTCGGTGTCGCCTTTCCACTTGAGGTTGGTTGTCACCTCATAGCCGTGGAAGTACTGGCGCTCATACAGGAACGGGATGTTCACATCGCTGAACAGGTTGCACCCCATGCCGCTGTTCTCGTTGCGGGCCAAGGTGGAACGCAGCGGGAAACCATAGACGTTGTCGATCTCGCGCGGAACAAACTCCACGCGCTGCACCTGCTCGGCATATTCCAGCGAGTGCGGTTTGTGCAGCGAGGCAACGAGCACCTGCTGTGAGCCGTACTCAAAGGTGAACGGCTCGGAGGGCTGGCCACGCTCGGCCCACTCGACGTGGGTGTTGGTGGTGCCGAAGTCCACGGCAAAAATCAGTTCCTTGGCGCTCGGGGCGTAGGGCTTCCACTGCGGGATGATCACGCCGCTGGCGCGTCCCAAGTGGTTCTTCACGCTCACCTCCATGTAGTCAAACGAGCCGTCCACGTCATAGTAGGCGGTGCTGTAGCCCGAGTGCGAACGGATGGCGTCGCGCACGTTCAGACCGTCGGTCTTGATGCCGTTCTTATAGAAACGCAGGGTGGCGCCGCCGTTCTCGATCATGGTGAACAGCTCCACGGTATAGTCATCGTTGGCGTCGGTCTTGACAAACGGGAAAATCGAGGTGGACATGGTCGCACCCATGACGCGGCCCGTGCCGCGCCGTTCGTCAAAGGTCCACGTGTGGTCATTGATGGGGAAGTACTTGCGCGACAACTCGATATAGCGGTTCTCACCCTTCTTCACGCGGATGCGCAGGGTCACCATCACGCTACCGTCGGCAAACTCCTCGATGTCAATCACGTGGCGTCCGGCGATGGTGCCTTTCAGGTAGTCGGTGTCAAAATAGGTGAACAGCAAGGGCTTCAAGGGCAGCAGGTAGCCGCAGGTGGGCTGCGGTGTGCGTGGCTTGAGGTTGCCGTCAAAGAAGTGATCGGTGTCGATCACGCAACCGCTGTCGAGCCTGACAATCGTGTCGGTCAGGAAGTCGTCGGTGGTGACAAACGGGTATTGTATCGAAGTGTCGGGCAGCTTGCGGTCGCTCAGGGGTGCGCCATTGGCATACACCTGGGTGGCGCTGTCCCACTCCTTGTCGATGTATCGGAAGTGCTCCACGCTGCCGTTGAAACCGTTGACGAGTACCAGAGGTAGCTCGGTCTTGGTTTGCGGCAGGGTGGGGGTGATGACGAAGTCGCTCTCGCTGGCTGCAGTGCGGATGTCAAGCGAGCGCTTGTGGTAGAAGCGTGCGCCCAGCACACTCACGTCGATACCGCCGCCGAAGGGGTCGTAGCTGTGCTCCAGCTGCTCCAGCACCGTGCTTGCACGGCCCTCGTCCAGAGCGTCCAGGTTGGGGATGACCGTGGTGATGCGGCGGTAAAGGTCGGGACGGTTCTGGCGCAGCGGCTCGAGGTTCTTCTGCATGTAGGCATATACCTCGCCGCAGTGCAGACGCAGGGCGGGATAGGCGTTCATCAGCAGGTACATGTAATACACGAAGTCCTCGTCGCGTTGCCACAGGTGGCGCGTCTCGCTGAACAGGCTCACGCCCTGCTCCACCTTGATGGCGTCGATGGTCCCGAGGGCGGGTGCCGCCATCACGACCGATGCGGGCGATGTGCCGCCCAGCACCTTGCGGTCCCACATGATGATGTACCAGTCCTTGAGCAGGTCGAAGTTATACACCTTGTCGCTGCGCAGGAACAGGTCGAGCGTCTCGCCATAGAGGCGGTGCTGCGGGTTGGCCTTCAGCTGCTCGATGCACTCCTCGCGGTTCCAGCGGATGATGCGCAGGTA
>CAMZFV010000071.1 GCA_947306175.1 uncultured Prevotellaceae bacterium | reverse complement strand
TACTTACAATCTGTAAGCAAATCCAATTGTGAAAAACTTTTAGTGGACACTAATGTAAAAACAACAATTTTCAATGATATTTATAAAAACATTCGACAAAGCCGTAGAACTCTGCTCAAATTAACCCTATAAGAAACTCCTTCTAGTTCATTACAAAGGAGTTATACTTGCAGAGAGACCTCTTGCGGCGCTAGCGTTTTACGCCATGTTGTTCTTACATTCTTAGTTAATGAAGGTACATTTCATAAAAAAGTTGTATCTTTGCATTATGAAATAGAGTTTTTTATGGGTAAGTTAGCGCTTATACTTAGTTTCATTCTCTCAGTGTTTCCCGCTGATGCTAATGAGAACCGCAGACATATTCATGTCGTGCGGCGAGGCAATAAGCATTCACATCGAGGAGATACTGTAGCTAAAATATGGATAGAAGAAAACGGCCGAAAGAAAATTGAGATAGCTTGGTCTGAACTCACTGCGAGTGAAGAGACTCTCATCCTAAATGCAATTGATAAGCACTGGGAAGAACTAAATAGGCGAATTGATGATGTGTTTGCTGGAAAGAAAATCACAATTAAAAAGATTAAATAGGAGGAATACGATATGTGCAAGTACAAGGATACGGATTTAGGGATTAAGAAGTTGGACTTCGGTGTCAAGCGTGGTTCGATGGCCGCTTACTTGACTGATGGCAGAGTTATTATCGTGCCCATCTCGATGTTTCCTGACATCAAACGCCTATCGCGTGCCCAGCGTGAGGATTACATGATCATGGATGACCAGTATTTCTCATTCGAGGCAATTAGTAAAATTTATTCGGTCAAAGACCTATTACACTGCTAAATCACCCTTTTTTCCGTTTATAGCGTGCCAAAACTCGAAAAAAAGATGAGTTTTGGCACGCTATAAACGGTTTTTGGGGAATCTCTTAACCTGCAAAAGAAATAAAATAAGAAGTTGTTTGAGTTGTTCATCGTTGTATAAGTTGTTTGAAATTAGTTTCGATTTATATGTAATTTGTTCTGATTATTCGTGCACAGCACAATAAAAGTTTTAGTATTTTTGATTTTTCCTGATTATAATCGCATCACTTAAGTCATTATTATTTTAGAAAGTGTTCAACTCTGAAAAATAAATCTTACTTTTGTATAGCATTGTTGATGCTCATTCTTGTTTTTCAGCTACAAAGTAATGAGAATCAGTAACTTTACAAGGCTTCAACTATGATTCTGCGCTTTAGAAACTAAAGATTTATATGATTAAGCGAACCTATATTACCCTGCTCGTTTCCTTAGCCACTGTCATGGCGTATGCCCAGCTGACGGATTGGCAGAACATCTCGAGCAAAAACTTCGTGACAAAAATCATCCACGACCATAGTTTCCTGTACGTGGGCACAAAGGGCGGCGGCATCGTGAAAATTGAAAAGCAGAGCGGAAAGCAGACGCTGCTCAACCGAGCCGACGGGAGCATGACAGGCAACTCCATCACCGAAATGGCGCTGCACAATGACGAACTATGGGTAGGCACGGAATACAACGGATTGGCAAAGGTGTCTGGCAGCAGTATCGAGAAATTCGACAAGAAGAATGCTGGATTTCTTAACAACCAACATATTTCCGGCATCTTTTTCAACGACGATGGAACCATGCTTGTGGGTAGTATCGCATTTTTGTATATGTTCGATGGCAAGCAATGCACCGCCGAATACGACATCAATCCTCTCAGTCCCTACTCCTACGTCAAGAAGATCAGGGCCGATGTCGACGGGCGTATATGGGTAGCGTGCTACGATGCCCTAAACAGGTATAACCTCTGTAACTTCACGTCCGAAGGTTTAGCGCGTTTCAATAATCCTTATGGTAATGTAAACAATATCGAAACCGACAAAGACGGATGCCTTTGGATGGTGACGAACAACGGGCTGGACAAGTTCGACGGCAAAGATTTCACACACTACTCGCCCGACAATTCGGCACTACCCGAGGAGAACATTACAGACCTGACTGTCGACGAGAATGGTAATCTTTGGATGTTTGGTGACCGCTTCATCACCAAGTTTGACGGCTTGAACTTCACAGCCTGCCCCTATCAGCTGAACGTCGCGAACGACTACTTGCTGACCATTGACGTTGACAGCGATAACGTCTATGTGGGTTCACGGTTCGAGGGCTTGCTAAAGCTCACAGACAGCGGATTGGCACCTATTAATATCATTGACAACGTGCTATATGATAACGCGATGTCCTATTCCAGCGGCTGCATCGATGCAGGCGGCAATTTCTATGTCGGCTCACTGTATGGTCTCCAGATCTACAACATCGACACAGGCGACTACACGTATGAGCCCATGTCACAGACCGCCCAAACGGAAGCGGACCGCAACGGCAATGTATGGATTCTCTGGCCCTGGTTCTCCACCGATACCTGCCTCATGGAAATCACCCCGATGGGTAAGAAAGCCTTTATGAGAACCGACTATCCGTTCAGCGAGGCAAACGCCAACCTCATCAAGTTCGACCGTCAAAACCGCCTCTGGATTGCCTCGGACAAGGGCGTCTTTGTGCGTGATGGAGAAACATGGACTGCCTACAACAAGAGCAATTCCGGCCTCACGACCGAGTATGTCCAAAGCATGGCTTTCGACAGTAATAATCGCCTTTGGTGCGGCACTAACGGTGGAGGTCTCTTCTGTTTCGATGGTACTATATGGAACAACTACACTGCTTCCAATTCCAATCTCCCGTCCAATTACGTTGGAACGATTGCCATTGACAATAACGACGTTGTATGGCTGAATTGCCGCGACAATCAATATCCCGACAAATATGGTATAGAATATGGTTTCGGACTCACCCGTTTCGACGGAAATACATGGATGACCTATAGCCGTGCCAATTCGCCGCTTCCGAGCGACTGTTTTTGGGACTTGCAGGTCGATACCGACAACAGGAAATGGATGGCTACTGCTGGTGATGTCGGCCTCGTCTGCTTCGATGCAACCGAATGGACAATCCATGACACCGACAACTCTGGCATCGCGTTCAACGAGGTCACCAAAATCACGCTTGACCCCAAGCGCGACCTCATCTGGCTCACCCAATATCCCGGCCTCGGCCTTTCAGTTGCCCGCATGAACTGCCAATTCTCGGCTATCAGCCCTATCTTTATTCCCAGGTCCTCCGACTTATATTTTGACTTACAGGGCAGACCAGTCAAACATCCGCAAAACGGAATCTTCATCAAGAACGGGAAAAAAATACTCATGTGAAACAAAATCAAGGAGGACGATGATATGTGCAAGCACAAGGATACACATTTAAGTAAAAGAAATAAAAAAGGAGTTGTTTAAGTTGTTCCCCGTTGTATAAGTTGTTTGATAAATCGTGTGCGGATGACATTGTGTTTATTGTACTTATTGTCTTCCTTTTCTATAGAGCGCTGATGCCAATTCGTATTAATTAGCGTAATTCGTAGTTGAAAAATAATGGGCTTTCTCAAAAAATCACCATTTGTTGGTAAATAATCATACATTTTTGCTTGCCATGTCCCCAAAAAGGAGTATTTTTGTGGGAACTAAACGAACTTACAATTTAAATTTATAACCTTTAAACTATTTCTTTTTTATGGCAAAAATTCATGGAGCCGTAGTAGTGAATACGGAACGATGCAAGGGATGCCGCCTGTGTGTTGTGGCTTGTCCCTGCAATGTGCTGAACCTCAAGGAGAAAGAGGTCAATGACCGCGGATATCATTTCGCTTACATGGAGCAACCGGAGGCTTGTATCGGTTGCCAGAGTTGTGCACTCGTTTGCCCCGATGCATGCATCGAGGTCTATCGCGTGACGGAGAATTAACAGAGACTAACCATTTAAATTACTGTCGAACAATATGAACGATAAAGTAACATTGATGAAGGGTAACGAAGCCCTCGCCATGGCGATGATCCGCTACGGCGCCGACGGATATTTCGGATACCCGATCACTCCGCAGAGTGAGGTGCTTGAGAAACTCGAGGAAGAAATGCCTTGGGAAACTACTGGTATGGTTGTGCTGCAGGCCGAGAGTGAGGTCGCTGCCATCAACATGGTTTATGGCGGTGCCATGACCGGCAAGGCTGTATGCACCTCTACTTCCAGCCCTGGTTTCAGCCTCATGCAGGAGGGTGTGTCTTATCTCGCAGCCAGCGAGGTTCCCGCTCTGTTAATCAACGTACAGCGTGGTGGCCCCGGTCTGGGAACCATCCATGCTTCACAGGCCGACTACTTCCAGGCTTGTAAGGGTGGCGGTCACGGTGACTACCACATGATCGTGCTCGCTCCCAGCAGTGTACAGGAGATGGCCGACATGGTGGCCCTGGGCTTTGATCTGGCCTTCAAGTATCGCTGCGTGTCGATGATTCTCGCCGATGGTACCATCGGCCAGCTCATGGAGAAGGTCATCCTGCCCGAGCAGCGTCCGCGCCGCACCGATGACGAGATCCGCGAGCAGTGCCCGTGGGCCGTTAATGGCCGCAAGGGCATGCGTCCCAGCAATGTCGTTACCAGCCTTGAGCTCGACGACGACAAGATGGAGGAGAACAACTGGCGTTTCCAGGCTTGCTATCGCGAGATCGAGAAGAACGAGACCCGCTGCGAGCTCATTGACATCGAGGACTGCGATTACCTGATCACCGCCTTCGGCACCACCGCCCGTGTAGCCATGAAGACGATGGAACTCGCCCGCGCCGAGGGCATCAAGGTGGGTATGTTCCGTCCCATCACCCTGTGGCCCTTCCCCGAGAAGCAACTGCGCGAGGCCGCTAAGAACGTCAAGGGCATCCTCTGCGTTGAGCTCAACGCCGGCCAGATGGTCGAGGATGTGAAGCTTGCTGTTGAGTGCAAGATGCCGGTTGAGCACTATGGCCGCTTCGGTGGCAATGTGCCCACCCCCGACGAGCTGTTGAACGTACTGAAAGAGAAACTCATTAACAAGTAAAGAACGCAATGGAACTTAACGATATCATTAAACCTGAGAATAAGGTCTATGCTGAGCCTAAATTATTGAATAGGGTTCATATGCACTATTGCCCTGGTTGCAGCCATGGCGTTGTACACAAACTCGTTGCACAGGTCATCGAGGAAATGGGTGTTGCTGAGAAGACCGTGGGCGTTTCGCCCGTTGGTTGCGCAGTATTTGCCTATAACTACATCGACGTTGACTGGGAGGAGGCTCCCCACGGCCGTGCTACCGCACTGGCTACCGCTGTTAAGCGCCTGTGGCCCGAGAACCTCGTATTCACCTATCAGGGCGACGGTGACTTCTCGGCTATCGGTACCTGCGAGTCGATTCACGCTTGCAACCGTGGTGAGAACATCGTCATCATCTTCATCAACAACGCTATCTACGGTATGACCGGTGGTCAGATGGCTCCCACGACCCTGCTGGGCCAAAAGACCGCTACCTGCCCCTACGGCCGCCGTCCGGACCTCAATGGTTACCCCCTGGCCATCACCCCGCTGCTGGCACAACTCGACGGCACCTGCTACGTGACCCGCCAGAGCGTTCACACGCCCGCCAACGTACGCAAGACCAAAGCCGCCCTGAAGAAGGCTTTCGAGAACAGCATCAACTGCAAGGGCACTTCGGTGGTTGAGATCGTCAGCGCCTGCAACACGGGCTGGAAGCTCACCCCCGAGAAGGCCAACAAGTGGATGGAAGAGAATATGTTCGCCAAGTATCCCCTCGGAGACTTGAAGGACTTGAAAGATGGTATTCAACGCTAAAAAACAGAAGACACTATGATTAACGAAATAGTTATTGCCGGTTTCGGCGGACAGGGTGTATTGTCAATGGGTAAGATTCTTGCCTACTCTGGCCTGATGGAGGACAAGGAAGTCTGCTGGCTTCCCTCTTACGGTCCCGAGCAGCGCGGCGGTACCGCCAACGTGACTGTTATCGTGAGCGACGAGCGCATCAGCTCGCCCGTGCTCAACACCTATGACGTGGTGGTTGTGCTCAACCAGCAGTCACTCGACAAGTTCGAGAGCAAGGTAAAGCCCGGTGGTATCCTGATGTATGACACCTATGGCATCCACAAGAAACCCACCCGCACCGACATCAAGATTTATCCTATCGATGCTACCGAGAAGTCTATCGAGATGAAGAACTCCAAGACCTTCAACATGATCGTCCTGGGTTCGATGCTCAAGGTTCGCCCCATGGTTACCATCGAGAGCGTGCTCAAGGCCCTCAAGAAGACCCTTCCCGAGCGCCACTGGCACCTCATCCCCCTCAACGAGGAGGCCCTCAACCAAGGCGCCACCCTCATCAAGGAGTAATCCCGATACGATCAACGTGAATAAATGTAGAGACGCAAAATCTTGCGTCTCTTTTTCGTTTCTATGTAGAGACGCAAAATTTTGCGTCTCTACATAGTCAATCATTATTCTTTATTGATTCAATTTATCTTGGTCCCATCGTCCCACATTGTTTTCAATATAAGTAGCAATTCTATTCCAATCGTCAAGATTTCGTATCACGTGATCATGGAATCTCGATTGCCATTTGAAATCATACCCGTGTTGTTTAGCGAATTTTGTTACACCAATCTTGAATCCTCGTATTACTGACGCAAGATTTTTGGATTGTGGTCCAAATTCATTATGGGGTCGTTTACTTGATTCTGTTTTACTCTCTATTTGTGGGTCATTAATGATGAGAATACCATGAATGTGATTGGGCATCACAACAAACAATGGAGTTTCAACGTGTGGGAAATGAGTTGGGATATCTTTCCAACACTTTTGAGCAAATGCTCCTATAGCCGATAAATTCATCTTATGATTTGCAATTTCTCCAAAATAATGCTTATAGCCTTGAGTACAAATTGTGATAAAGTAAATACCACCATCATAGTTATGCCAAGATGCCCGAGCGGTCTCAATCCGGTAAGTATTTTGAAACTTATCTGCCATAGTTTAGTTCCTTTTTTTGTTCATGTCATGTAGAGACGCAAAATCTTGCGTCTCCCGCCCTATCAATCATTAAATTACCTCCTTCGTTACGGGAGACGCAAGATTTTGCGTCTCTACAGAACTGATCACATCCCCTTTTTCACCTCACGGCGACTTTCCATGCGCTGCGGCTTGTCGCAGTCTTGAGCAGGTAGATGCCGCGCGGCAACTCGATGACCATGTCGTCCTTAAGGTTGTCGATGCGGCGCACTTCCTGACCGGCCACGTTATAGATAACAGCCTGGCCCACATCCTCGCTGCACTTCACCAGGATGCCGCCTTCCATGGCAAGCACCTGTAACGGCTTGTCGGCATCAATGCCCGTGATGCCGGTGTAGTCGATGGTGATGACGTTTGACGGCTCGCTCATGTAGCCCAATCGGTAGGACTGCACATAATAGGTGTGCGTCTCGCCTGGCTGGCGGTCGTCAAACGCATAGTTTGTCGTGACGCCGTCATCGGTTGTGAAGACCTCGGTGCGCACCCTACCAGTGTTATTGTCATATACCGTGCGGGTAATGATGTAGTAATCTACTTCCTCACTGGGGGCTTGCCAATTGGCCATATACAGGGAACCCTCAATGCCACTGGCGGGCAGGGCGGTCAGTTGGTGCAGTGTCGGCACGGGAACGCAGCGGGCATGCAGTTCAACACCCACACTGCCTATGAGTCCGCCGTCCGAAATCAGCAGACGCGCCGTGTGCTCGCCGAGGCTCGTCGGGTGATAGGTAATCTGCAGCGGATAGCCTGCGGCGCTGTTGGCGGCAACGCGACTCACGGTGCTCACGGGGATGCTGAACATCTCATAGTCATAGCGGTATAGCATCAGTGACAGCGGATTGTTCAGGCCACGGCCCTGAATGTGGAGGGTGTAGTCCAGCGACTTGCCGATGGCGACTTCGCCAAAGTCGAGCACGGTGCCCTGCGTTGGGGCAATCAGCTCGGGATCGCCGCTGTAGGTCGTCGTATCGCTGCTCGTGCCGGCATCGCTCAAGTAAAACACCTGACCCTGACGGTTGCCCCAGATGTACTCAAACAGCTCGGGGAAATCGATAAACGGGTTGCGGTTGTTCTGGTGCTTCTGCACCGCGTCGTTGCGGGCCACTTCCTTGTCGCTCACCGCATCGTTGCGTGCCCAGCGGCACAGCATGTCGATAGACCACTCGTTGAACGTCTTCCACGAGTTGTTGGTGAGCATGTAGGTATATCTCCACTTGTAGTGCTGGTAAGCGCAGGCCATATAGAAGTAAGTGCGGGCAAAGTCGCCCTTGTAACGGTCGTCGGGCTCAAACACCGAGTTGCAGCCACCGCCTTGCCCCGTCTTGGGCGAGCCCACGCGGGTCACACCGTTGTCAAAATAGGCGCTTGAGACCTCGCCTAGCGGATAGTTGGACTTCGCCATGTTGGCGTCACCGTCAGCGGGATACAGGTGGTTGATGTCGGTATAGCCCGCATAACCCTGGGTCTCGTCATAGCCACCCCACCAGCTCTTGGGCATCGAGTGCTCCTTGTGCATACCATACACGCCACTCGATCCGCCCCTGAAGTAGTAGGTATTGTTGCTGTACATGTCCCACACCTTGTTGGGGTTGTCGGCCTGGCAGTCGGTCTCGGCAAAATAGATCCACAGGCTGTTGTAGCTCAACGTCGTGTGACGCATGGCCAACTCGTGGATAGCATCCT
Organism: uncultured Prevotellaceae bacterium; assembly: GCA_947306175.1. Lineage (GTDB taxonomy): Bacteria > Bacteroidota > Bacteroidia > Bacteroidales > Muribaculaceae > Sodaliphilus. Next base: position 2,823 of record CAMZFV010000071.1, on the reverse strand, counting down.
TCAACGCCTCGCCGCTCTTGCCGTCGAGCGAACTGTAATATCCTGCGGGTATCGTCGCGCTGGCGCCCAGCCATGCCACTGCGGCAACAAGGGCAATAACCCATCGGTGAAGTATCTTGTGTTTCATCGTCGCTTGAATTTTGTTGATTCTGAGCCACAAAGGTAATGAAAAAATGTAGAGACGCAAAATTTTGCGTCTCCATGTCGTCAATCATTATTTTGTATTTTACTCTTCTGGAGGACATGTCATAATTATCGCCTAAAAACTTTGATCGAGCTTCGCTCGAGAACCTTCAACTTGGCGAAGTCAAATTAAACAAAAAATTTTTTATTATAATTTTGTTTAATTTCTCGGCCGTTAGGCCGATTAAAAATCAGTGAATGAACCGTTAGCTCGACGAAGTCAATTATGACACACCGCCTACTCCACCTCATTCACCCAATTAATCAGATACACCCTGTCGCGGGCGCGGGTCATCGCGGTGTAGAGCCAGCGGTAGAAGTCCATCGAAAGCATTGCTTCGGGCATGATGCCGCCCATGTCGATAAACACGTTGCGCCACTGCCCGCCCTGCGCCTTGTGGCACGTCACGGCATAGGCATACTTCACCTGCAGGGCATTGAAATAGGGGTGCTCCTTCAACTGTTTGTAGCGTTCGCGCTTGTCGCCCGTCAGCTCTTCCCACACCTCATTGAACAGGCGGTCGCTCTGCTCCTTGTTCAGAGCTGGGGTATCGCTCAGCAGGCAGTCCACCACGATTTTGCAGTCCATCTCCACGCCGTCGTGGTCAGGAAACTCGACGGTTACGTTGGCAAAGCGCAGGCCATACTTATGCTCCACCTCGCCCCACACGCGCCTCACGCGGCACACGTCGCCATTGGCGATGAAGTCCAGCTGTTCGTAGTCGCGTGCCCAGTAGTAGTTGTTCTTGGCCACCAGCAGCATGTCATCGTTCACCAGCAGGTCCTCGCGGTAGAGGATGCTGTTCCTGACGCCCATATTAAATAATGTGGCGCGCTTGTTGCTGCGGGTGACGATGATGGTCTCGCCCATGCCGTCGCGGTCGTAGCAGTCGCTGATGGTCTCCAGCAGGAATTCACTCGATACCGCCTGGATATCCTCCATGCCTTCCAGGTCAAAGCGGGGCCGTCCCAGTGTGCCGTCATCCATCGCCTGGCGCAACAGCGTGGCGTTGTGCAGGATGCCGCTCTCCTCGGCCTGGCGGGCAATCTGCTGTAGGAACACGCCGTAAGTCGTCAACCCCAACGACCGCAGGATTTCGTCATCGAGGGCGGGGCTCACCAGCTGCCCCACGGGCGGCAGCTGCGCATTGTCGCCCATCAGCACCATCTTGCACCCCTGGCCATTATACACATAGCCGATGAGGTCTTCAAGCAACCGTCCGCTGCCGAAGATAGAGCCGTCATTCGTGTTGCTGATCATCGAGGCCTCGTCAACGATAAACACGGTATTGGTGTGCTTGTTCTCAGCGAGACCAAAGGCGTCGATGCCGTAGCCCTGTTGGCGGTAAATCTTGCGGTGGATGGTGTAGGCGGGATGCCCCGAGTAGTCGCTGAAGATGTGTGCCGCGCGTCCCGTCGGCGCCATCAGCACCGACTTCACCCCCTGCTCGTGCAGCGACTTGACGATGGCGCCCGTGAGCGACGTCTTGCCTGTGCCCGCATAGCCACCCAGGATAAACACCGACCGCTCCGGCGCATATAACAAAAAATGCGCCAGCGCCACGATCACCAGCATCTGGTCATCGTTCGGGTCGTAGGGCAGCCACCGCAGCACGTCCACCGCCAGTCGTTTCACCCGCGGATCCTCCCTGTCAGCCCCTCCGGTATGATTGAAGTTACTCAGTCGCTCGTTGTGTTCCATGCCACAAAAATAACAAAAAAATCATGTTTTTTTGTGGTTATCCGCCAAAATGTATTACCTTTGCCCCGCATTTAACGCAAGGAGTGATGCTCGAGTGGCTGAAGAGGCACGCCTGGAAAGCGTGTATACGTCAAAAGCGTATCCCGAGTTCGAATCTCGGTCACTCCGCCCAACCAAGAGACGACAACCACTGTCGCCTCTTTCTATTTGGATATAGCAGTTGACCCTGAAAGTTATTTTTTATGCGTTTTTGACTAATGAGACGAACCTTTAGCTTCGGCGTAGCCAATTCTAATCTATTCGCAAATATTTGAAAAATTCGTGTAATTAGCATTAGCCCCGCAGGGGTGGGCCAACAGCTATATCATATATCATTGCATTTTATTCTCCAGAAACCAAACAAAACAAGAAACAATATGGCGTCCGCTCCCATATTTTAAAACAACTCAGACAACCATTTTTCAAATAAAAAAGTTGTTTGAGTTGTTCAAGTTGTCTTTATCAAAGATGGCATAGTCTCGATTGTTTTATATTATTCTCCGTTAATGGTATCATAAAAAAACGGTTGGGTTACCACAACAGTAATCCAACCGATTTAGCTCTTAAAAGACAGGCCGAGAAATTAGAATTTATTTGTTGCAAAAGATGACCATAGACCTATTTCTCTAACGTCGTTAGCCACCCTGCGCATTCATCGGCTAGCAGGGCAATGAGTTTCATGTAGTAGGTGGTCAGTTCGGCAGTCGATTTCTTGTTCAACCCTGCCATATTGTGTTGCAGAGAAAGCAGGATGCGGAGCATACGGCGTGTGAACTGCTCGTCTTCAAAATAATTAATCAGGGCGATGATATGCTTGTAAGGGCACAGGCGATGCCCACATTCCCCTGTTTTCCGCAACGAGACACCCAAATTAAGATTTTGCGATTTCGACGAGCAAC
>CAMZFV010000070.1 GCA_947306175.1 uncultured Prevotellaceae bacterium | reverse complement strand
ATCTTCTCATAATAGGAATTGTCCTCGCCACGGTAAATGATTGATTCGTTCTTGTCACGTTTGATTTTCTTTTCCTTGACTAAACGGGCTTTCTCTTCTCGAATACGTTCAAGAAGCACTGACGCTGGCTCGTCATTAGGATCCTGCGGTACAAGTTTCCCCTGTATCGCCCACTGGAGTATGCTGTTTCGCAGTTGCTTTCCGTCCATCACAGTTCAATTTCAAAGCCAAGAATTCTTTGGATTTCGGCAAGCGTCTTGTCTATCTCGTGGTCGAGGGCGGCGCGTTTCTTGTAGTAGTCCTCAAGCAGTTCCTTGGGCGGCAGAATCTCTTCCTCATCCTTGGGGAACTTGCACTGGTCCAGGTTGCAGTCCATATCCAGCAGCTGCTGAGCCGTGAAGCAGCGTGATTTCTCGTCGTTGTTCACGCCATCCACTATCTCGTGACGGTCGTTCCACCAATCCACAATGGGTTGGCAATGCTCGGTACGCATGGGCTTAGTCTTTGAGAAATGCTTGTAACCCTCGGGCATGTCCAGACGATAGAACCACGTTTCCTTTGTATTGAAGCCCTGCTTGGCACCCTCGGCCATCTCGTTGTTGAAGAAAAGGATATTGGTGGCGATGCTGGTATAAGGAGAAAAAATGCTGCCTGGCAAGCGGACAATGGTGTGCAGGTTGAACTCCCGCAGCAGTTTCTCCTTGATGGCCAACTTTGCATTATCGGTACCGAACAGGAAACCGTCAGGGAGAATTACAGCAGCACGGCCATTTTCTTTCAAGCGGTACATGATCAGCACCATGAAAAGGTCGGCGGTCTCGCTTGAACTCAAGTCTGAGGGGAAGTGTTGCTTGATGTCGTTCTTCTCGCTACCTCCGTATGGAGGATTCATCAGCACCACGTCAAACTTGTCTTCGTCGGTATAGTTTAGCACATCTCTCGTCAATGAGTTGCCGTGATTGACGTGGGGCGAGTCGATATCGTGCAGGAGCATATTGGTCACGCACAGCATGTAGGGGAACTGCTTTTTCTCGATACCGTAGATAGAGCGGGCATATTCCTCCTTATCTTCAGCCGTCTTGACTTCCTTATCGAGGGCTTTGAGCCAACTGGTGATAAAGCCACCCGTGCCACAAGCAAAGTCCGCCATTTGTTCGCCCACCTTCGGCTGGATGATTTCGGCCATGAAATCGGTCAAGGCACGAGGCGTATAGAATTCACCGGCAGTACCTGCCGACTGCATTTCCTTCAAGATGCTCTCATAAATCTCACCGAAGGCGTGGCTCTCCTCGTAGTCCCCCAGATCGAGTTGGTCAATGACATTGATGACTTGACGGAGCAGCACGCCGTCCTTCATGTATTGATTAGCGTCCTCAAAAGTGGTGCGGACGATAGCGCTACGCATCGGGGTGCTGGGGGTAACCTCAAGACCCTTTAAGGTTGGGAAGAGGGTGTTGTTGACAAAGTCCAATAGGGCATCAGCGGTCAAAGCTTCACCATCTCCGCTGTCTTTGGCCCAGTTGCGCCAACGGCAATTCTCGGGAATGAATGAGACATAGCCGTCCTCGTTGAACTCCCAGTCGTTTTCTTTCTCGTCATATACTTTCAGGAACAACATCCACGCTATCTGCTCGATACGCTGAGCATCACCGTTGATACCCGCATCGTTACGCATGATGTTCCTGATATTCTTTACAAAATTATTGAGTGCCATATTATGTTATGCGATATCGCTATAAATCATTGTTTCAAGTTCTTTTACTGCATCAAAGTACTGCTGGTTGCCTCCAAATAGCTTGGCGATGTTGGCCGGGGAACCCATCTGCCTGAACGGGTCAAGGCGAAGCACAGCCCTGTTCTCCAGCTGGGTGATACCGTCGTTAGCATACTTGTCAAGCAGAGCCTCAAGGACTTTTCTGGCTTCAGTTCCATATTTGTTGAACACGTCACGTTTTTTCACGTTCTCGGCGCGTTCCCTGCGAGTTAACGCCTTCTTGCCATAGGCAATGTGGCAGATGAAGTCAAAGTTATCCACATCATCCATGCCGCTCTCGTGCTTCAATACTTGAAGGTCAATGCCACTTTCACGCAACAAGTCGGTAATTTCGGCTTTCTTCTCGGCAGCGTTCCATCGATGGATGAAATCATCCAGGCTAGCGTAGGTATCGTTGATGTTCTTGCGGGTATAGTCGGTAATACTTTCGGTTCTCAGCAGTTTGCCATTGGTATCATAAACCGATACCACCTTGTTCACCACAAACACCTTGCAGCCGTCCTTGTCAACAACGGGTTTGGGTTGCTTCGGTTCAGGGTCACCTGGCTCATTGGTCGAACCTGGATCCTTTGGCTCTGGATAGGGTTTGGCACCAGGTGCATAATGCTCGTCAACCGTGATGGGACCGTCCCAGTCGGGGTCGGCAAACAGGCGGGTGATGTTGCGGAAGTCCATAATGGAGAAATGGGTTTTTCCGTCCTTCTCCCGGATTCTTGTGCCACGGCCCACAATCTGTTTGAACTCTGTCATCGAATTGATGCGTTGGTCAAGCACGATAAGCTTGACCATCTTGCAGTCAACACCCGTTGAGAGCAGTTTGCTGGTAGTGGCAATGACGGGATATTTTGCCGAGACTGAAATGAAATAGTCCAACTTGGATTGTCCGTAGGGGTCACTGCCCGTGATACGTACCACATAATCGGGATTCTTCTTGCACATGTCTTTGTTCTCATTGACAAGTGCAACCCGCATTCGCTCAGCATGATCTTCGTCAGCGCAGAACACGATGGTCTTGGCCATTCGGTCGGTATGCTTCAGGTAGCTGGTGATTTCCTGGGCCACCTCACGGATGCGGTCTTCGATAATGATGTTGTAGTCGTAGTCCGAGTTATTGTAGATGCGGTCTTCAATCTCGTTGCCGAAGATATCGACCTGCCCCTTGGTGGGGCGCCACTCATCGCCGATGTTGGTGGTGATATTCACGACCTTAAATGGTGCCAGGAAGCCATCCTCGATACCTTCTTTAAGGCTATATGTATATATGGGCTCGCCAAAGTAGCTGATACTAGACTGATATTTGGTCTCCTTGGGAGTTGCAGTCATACCCAATTGAATGGCACCCTCAAAGTAATCAAGGATTTCACGCCAGTTACTGTCGTCCTTTGCACTGCCACGGTGGCACTCGTCAACAATGACCATATCAAAGAACTCGGGCTTGAACAGCTCCTTATAGTTTTGTTTGCCGCCTTGCCCGATGAGTTGCTGATAAAGGGCAAAATATACCTCATAGGCCGTGATACCACTGCCCAAATCCTGCTGGTAGTTCACCTTGTGGATGGTCTTGCTCAACGGCTTGAAATCCTGTTGGATGGACTGGTCAACAAGAATGTTTCGGTCGGCGAGATAGAGCACTTTCTTCACCAATTTCGCCTTGAGCAATCGATAAACGATTTGGAAAGCCGTATATGTTTTTCCTGTACCCGTGGCCATCACAAGCAGCAATCGCTGTTGTCCTTGCGCCACAGCGTTCACAGTCCTGTTGATGGCTGTGCGCTGGTAATATCGAGGTGGAAATATCTCTTGTCCTGTGCAATAAGGCTGATTGATGATCCTTTGCTCTTCTTCAGTGAATCCGTGTCCCTCATGACTCTCTGCGAGGAAACGGCTGTATAACTCGTCTTTTGTCGGGAACTCGTCCATAGAAATGGTGCGTTCTGTCCCCGTCAGAAAATCATATTCCTGAAAGCCCGAGCCGTTAGAACTATAGGCGAACGGAACATCCATCATTTGGGCATATTCCTTAGCTTGCTGCATTCCAAAAGAAACGGAATGGTTGGCATCCTTGGCCTCTACAATAGCGATGGGTGTAGCTCGGTTGAAATAGAGAACGTAGTCAGCAAACTTCGCCTTATCACGCACTACGAAATTGCCGCGAAGGTTAATCTTGCCGTCGGTTAGTTTCACCTTCGTTTCCATCGTGATGTCTTCTACCGACCATCCTTTTGCCAGGATAGCAGGAGTGATATAGCGCAGTTTTATGTCCTCTTCAGATAGCTCTTGGATAGTCATGTTCGCCATAATCAATATTATGAGAAGTTGCTATATCTAAAAACAAACTCCAATGCAGTCCCTGCAGGCCGACCAAAGCCTATATAACCGCAAAGGAGTTTGTTATATCTTGTTCAACATTCGGTCGTTTTCAGGTCAAGAATATAAAATATTCTTGTTCCGGACGCAAAGATAAGCATTTTTCTTGAAAAATGGGCATCTCAAATGTCTAATGATTTCACACAATCCCAAATCTCACATAAACGCAAATCTGTAATCCGCTGCAAAATTACCCCATCCCAGTGCCACATTTAGGCACTATGAGCAGCAAAAACCTTAAAAAATCCCGAAATCGAAAAAACGCACTCCCCAGCCCATAGAACCCCTATCTGTGTGAAATAAGAAAAAGGGAGGTCCGGCGGGTCTTGTTCCCTTATCCTTGTACTGAAACGTGAAAAACGCTGCTGGGGAGACCTGGGAACCTTATCAATGAGGGAGATAGCCGCCTTAACTATGCTGAAATGAAGAAAATGGGGTTGAGATGCCCCATTACTCTTATCTCTGAAATAACGAAAATGGGGATGAGAAAGCCTAGTCCCCCTATAAACGAAATAAGATATGTTACAACTATTATTGAATTCCATGTTCTCAGCTTTTCCTGGGATATGGACCGAGCCGAAGAAGGATGTTAGTGCACACATACCGGAGGCTCAGGAAAAAAGTGAATGTGCGCCGGTGGGAAAGGTAAAACAAAACCCTCTCACCGATGATATCAAGAGACTAGAGGAAGTCTTTTCAAATGGGCAACCTTTAGAGAGTGGCATGGAGATTAACATAACTCTTCAGAATCTACTCAAAATCGTGCCCAGAAATAGACCCAGAAAGGATGCATACAAACATCTACAGAGGGTTTTGAAGGATGAAATGGGCGTGATCTTAACCATTAAAAGCAGGAAAGATGGCAAGAAAAAGGATTAAAAAGATCTGGCTGATGGGAAAAATCAGAGAACTATTGTATGATGCTCCAGAAGATTTTGAATGGAGTGTAAACCATGAACTGAAGAAAATCGCTAATGGAAAGGATCTAAGCGGGTTTAAGGTAACTGTTGATGAGCCGAATAATAAGGTGAAGTTCTGGTGGCCGATAATCCTTAAAGAGTTCGAGGATGATAGTGAAAACCTGCCTCAACCTTTGATGTGGCTGATCTTGGGAGAGGGAAGGCCTTCATTGGGGTTAAATGTCCCAAACTTCCCCGGCTTCTTATTCTACTTTTACATTCCCGACATTATTCAGGATTACAAGAGACTAGCCAGACAGAACCATGCATCGAGAATAAAAGGCATGGTATTATCTCATTCCAATACAAGAGGGATGGAGATGGAACTACAATTTTAATTTTTACTGATGAATAACGATTCCAGTTATTACCACAATCCCATAGTAGAAGAGAGGTATTTCGCTATGGATGTCGAATCGCTAAAGCAGTATGATGAACAGTTTAGAAAAGCCTATGAATCAGGAGAAAAGTATGAATTCACGATCAAGCTTAGCGATATCATTGAAATCTGCCCTCGTCATAAGCAAGAAAGAGAGCAGTACAGAAGATTTATCAGGTTCTTAAAATCAAAAAATATCACAATGAACCTGGTAAGCAGAAAGAAGGGTCATAAGGACCTTTCTGAAAACAAATTAAAGGATGAAAGTTATGGCAAAAAAGAATTTAAAGAAACACACCATCAAGCAGGATGTGTTGGATAAGATAAGCAATTACACCCCATCAATGACTGGAGCGTGTATTGGTTATATTTACGTCAGAATCCTCATCAAGAACGGAATGATGTATATCGGAGAGACAATGGACATGGTTGTTCGTCAATATCACTGGCTCTGTTTGAATGTGGAATATGGCGGGAAAGAAATAGAAGATATCAGACATACCACTGTCCCTTCAGATTGGATTTGGGGTATTCTAACGCCAGTAGTAGCTGATACTCCTGAAGAATTGAAGAAGAAACTTAAAGAGGAAGAGGCTAAGTGGATTCTCTATTATGAAACCTACAAGGATGATAAAGGATTCAACAGTACTTATGGACTATCTAAATATCTTAACGGAAATGCAGCTTGATAGATGAAATGACGGATAGGACGGGTCTGAAGCGAAAGTTTTGGACCCTCCTTCTTAACTAACAAATTGATAAAGAAAATGAAAAAGATAGACATTAATGTGCCCATTCAATACAGACACTTATCGGAATGGACAGAATTTGGTGACATTTTGCCGGAAGGACATATAATTCTAAATAAAAATATTACAGGTTGTGGATGTACAGTGTTCTTCTTAACCAACAATAGGCCGGTCATTCTTGCAAGTCCGAGAATAAGCCTCATCAAAAGTAAACTCAAAGATAAAAACATCAAGAGAAAGCTTTTCTATTTCGACAGGAGTGACGGGAACAAGGATTTGAGCGAAACAATAGCTGAAATGGACAAGTATCTTCAGAGTTGTGGCCCAACCCCATTCAATTATGAGCCTAATGTACCGAAGATATTATCCACATTCGATTCCCTCTTCAACGTCCTGAGTGCTTTGAGGGCCAGGAACATGTTAGACCAGTTTACTATCGTCGTGGATGAATGGACTTGTATCTTCACTGACGTAAGAATGAAGGGGTCCACCGTGATCAACTTCCTTCATACGCTAAAAAGTCTGCCCAATAGAATAGTAAACATATCCGCTACTCCTTTGAACATGGTCTATCTTGATCTTATGGAGGAGTTCAGTGGTATGGAATATGTTACACTGGAATGGGACCCGTCGATGAAAGAAGATATTGATGTAGTACCCAGGAAGATGAGAAGTACTGTATCCGCCATTGATCAGATTATTCAGGATTACCGGCAGAGAGGCTTTTTCAACACTTTGGACGGTGAATCTATCTACTCGACTGAAGCGGTTTTCTTCTTGAATAGCGTAAGGGATATCTGTACCGTCATAGATCACAATAAGCTCAAACCTTCCGAGACCCTGGTAATATGTGCCGAAGACAAGAAGAACAGGACATCCTTGAGAAGTGTAGGTCATTCCATCGGTGCTGCTCCAGGAGAGGATGAGTATAAGACGATGAACAAGCCTTTCACATTCGTAACCAAGTGCAGCTTTGAAGGGACAGACTTCTATTCTGACTGTTCAACGACCTATGTATTCGGCGACAGCAACAAAGAGCACCTGCAATTGGACATATCGATAGACCTTCCTCAGATCGCCGGAAGATGTAGAACCAAGACCAACCCATTCCGTAAAGAGATATTCTACTATTACAAGAACACAAGTCTCGAGAAGGGAATGGATGAGAAGCAGATGATCCAGGAAATCAATGACAAGAGAAATGATACCCTCAAACAGGTAGAGCAGCTTTCGGACATCACTGACCTTAGCATCCTGGACAATTTCGTGGTTGCTCAGGACAGGTTGAGATATACTAAAAGCTATCTTGATGTTGAGAGAATTGGTCAGGGTTCGGGTAAGGCTATCTGTAATGATCTTGCCTATATCGCTGACCTAAGAGCCGTGGAGATTAAGATGGAACAGTATAAAAGCAAACTACATGTTCTCAATTCTCTAGACAATAATGGCTTCAATCCTATCGATATGGCTAAGCAGGAATATCAGAGGTTCAGGGAGGATTTCTTTAAGGACGACAACTTTGAGCACCAGATGAAAGCTATTGTCGATGCTGTTGAGAGATGTTCCGAAGTCCTGCCTATGATAGAAACCTCACCTTCTGTCCCCACTGAGTTCAAGAAGTATTACCGTGAACTTGGACCGGAACAGATAAAAAAGGCTGGCTATATCGAAGCTAATCTGAAACGTCTGCTCTCCAATGCATCCAAGATCAGTGGTATGAGTCTAAACATAACCCCTGGTGATGTATATACCAATGCCGAACTAAAAACGATGATCCAGGCTGAATATGACCGTCTTTCTATTATCAGGACAGGAAAAGCAACGGACATCACTCAGTACGCCCATGTCCAGAAAGTAAAACTCACGAGAGATGGGAAGAGAATAAACTGTTATAAAATAATTGAACTAAAATGAGTGATATTGAAGTTACGTATTTCAACAATATATGGGATGTCAATAATTTCGATTACCAGAAGTGCTGCCGGATTTCAACTATTATTTCCAGAATGAAAGATCCGAACAGCAAGATAGCCCAAAAGATCAGTGTTGTCCGGCCAATAACGGATGATAAACTGAGAAAAGAAGCCAAGAAATCATTACCGGTCATCATGTGGCAAGGTATATTTCACCATAGGAGTAATAATGGCTGTGCTTTTCTTACCGGTCTCATGTGTATCGATGTTGACCATAAGACTGATGAGGAACTGAAGAAGATTAAACAGACGGTAATGGGATGGGGCTGTACCTATTGTTGTTTCAAGAGTCCAAGCGGTGATGGATTGAAGGTAGTTATTAAAACAGACAACATTAGCCTCATCCATTACGGCAACTTTTATCGTCAGGTGGAGCAGATATTCATTAATCAGTTCGGGATAGAGCCGGATGATGACTGTGAAGATGTCGGAAGAGCATGTTATTGTAGTTTTGACCCAGATCTCTATTATAATCCCAATGCCATCCCCCTCCATCTCGAGTATGACCCGAAATACGATAAACAAGAGTCTGAACATAGCAAAATATCGGCTTCATACTCACAGCCTCTGATTACTCCCACCGATAGATTCATTGCCCGCCTTAATAGTATGCGTAATCCTATGACCGACGAACAGATTATTAAGATTCTCGACATCAGGTATCAAAAGTTCCCGGACAATTATATCGATGGGAATAGGACTCACAGCATCTTTATCCAGGCTAAGACAATGTGTGAAGCCGGGATTGATATTGAGAAAGCTATAGACTACCTCAAGACCCGTTATCTTCCCACAGGCTTTAATGAGGATAAACTGATATATGAAGTGGGCAGATCTTACGAGAAAAACGCTGAGATGTTCGGGATGAAGAGAGGTGATTATAAACCCTACAGCGAATATAAAAAGTCAAAATCCAATTCCAACTAAACGAAAAAGGCCAACTCTATCAGATTAATGATGGAGTTGGTCTATTTTTCTTTTCGGTTCTTGATTGGCCTGACATATCTTTAGGTTATAATATGCGTCGTTTTTACACACTACTTAGAGGTAAACAATATGGTAATTATTATTATGATTTCTTTTGCAATTAATGATATTTACACTATTTTTGCTGCCTATCTATTTAAATTTGAACCTTATCAGCTAAGTAATAATATAAAATGATGGACGACAATAAAAGAAAAGCTCAAAACCAGTCGGAAATATTGAATGAACAACAATCTTATGCCGCGTCATTCAACGGAAAACACTTGTTAGTATTAGCTGGTGCTGGTACTGGTAAAACACATACAATTATTAATAGAGCAAAGTACCTAATTAACTCGGGGGTTGATCCACATAGAATACTAATTCTGTCTTTTACACGAAAATCAGCTAGAGAAATTGTGGAAAGAATCATACGCGATTTTGATTCAAAGCCAGATGGTTTAGTAGGACAAACATTTCACTCTTGGTGTTATAGCATAATACACAGTTATCCAAATGTTTTTCCTGAAGCAGAATATTCTCTGCTTGACGATGAAGACCAGGATTCTTGTTTTAAACTATTATGTGGGAGGAAGTGGAAAGTAAAAAAGTCGCAAGATAATCAGGAAAGAATTACACCGAATCATATTCAGTCAGTTTACTCATACATCATTAATACGAAATGTAGTCTTGCTGATGCAATTCGTATGAAAATTTATGACAATGCACCAAGTGATCTTGATGTAAGTGCTGATGTAAAAGTAATAGCTGGCGTAATTACTATGTACATTGCATATAAACAAGAAAGAAAGTATATTGATTATGATGATATACTACTTGTTGTATGTAAATATCTTAAGCACAATGAAGGACTACGTCACATAATTGCAAAGTCTTATGAGCATATTCTAATTGATGAAATGCAGGATACAAATCCCTTACAATATGAGCTACTATCCTCATTTTACGATGATTGTCATCTTTTTTGTGTCGGTGATGATGCTCAATCTATTTATGCATTTAGAGGCGCTGATTTTAAAACTATTCATCGATTTGCAGAGATAGTTCCAGAGGCTGAAACATGTAAACTGACACTTAATTATCGTTCAACACAAGAGATACTTGATTTATCTAATTGGTTATTATCGCAGTCTCCATTAAAATATGATAAAGAGTTAGTAGCCGCTCGAGGAAAAGGCATCAAACCACAAATACTAGAATGGGGTGATGAATATGATGAAGCTGAAGATATAACTCAAAAAATGATAGACAGCATCTCTACTCTTGGAAAGAAGTGGGGAGACAATTTGGCACTTTCCAGGACTCAGTGGGGATTGAGAAAACTAGAAGGACTATGTATTAAGAAAAAAATACCATACATCATTCTAGGTGGTGGAAAACTGCTTAAAATGAGCCACATAAGAGATGTGACATCAGCACTAAGAATAGTCGCGAACTACTTAGATGAACTTGCTTGGGTGAGATACCTTCAATTGTGGGATGGTATTGGGCCTGTTACATCAGCAAAAATTATTGGTGAGATAGTAATGGAAAAGAATCTTCTAGATTCGTTGACACTACTTAAGAAAATGAATCTTCAGAAAGAAATATCAGAAATTCTATTGAGTATCGTTGATTTACAAAGTAACCCAAGAGAATCAGTAGAAAAAGTAGTTGATGGGATGAGCGAAAGACTCAGTCAAATCTATGCAGATAGTTGGCATTGGCGAAAAAATGATTTCGAGATATTGGCTGAGCTAGCTGGAGGGTCTTCCAGTGTTACATCATTTATTTCTGAGTACATTCTAGACCCCCAACTTGAATTAAAGAAAGCTGGTGCTGATCCTGAAGACCATGTCATACTATCTACAATACATTCTGCAAAGGGTTTGGAAGCAGATTCCGTCTATGTTGTAAATGCTTCTGCTCATAGTTACCCAAGCACCCGAGCAATTTTGAACGGAGAAAATGCAATAGAAGAGGAAAGGCGCTGCCTATACGTAGCATTAACCCGAGCAAAAAATCGTCTATTCATTTACCGAGATAATCACGTAAAACATATATCAAATATAGACAATAACTATTATTTCTTACAAGATGTCCCAAAAGAATTGTATGATGAGGGGTATATTGGGATTCAAAGGCAATTAAAAGAGATTGAGATTCAAAGCAATCCTCAAAAGATAAATCTATATTCAGACTTTGATTTCTTTGATGCATCAGGAACTGATGAGAATGAATCAACAAATGACTCCGATAGTGGCATAACTCCTACAGATAAAGTTGAGAATGACTCAGGTATTGTATATGTAGACGCTCCTAATGATAGTCTTGATTCATCTTTCATTGAAGCTTCGAAGCTCCAAATAAAAGTTGGCGATATCGTTGAGCACAAACGTTATGGTCGGGGCACTGTTAAAGAGATTAAAACAAGTCCAAGAGGAGATTCTTTAGCATTTAATGTTGTCTTTGACGCAGATGATCAAACTAGAATATTACTCAATAAATTAGATAAACTTAAGCTAATCAAATGAAATTATAGTTTCTTGAAAATTAGACTTTCAACAAACGGGAGGAATTGGTATTGTTTGTTCCTTTTTATTTAGGTGTCCTTTTTTTTGCTGTTTTTATATACCTATGCAAATTTTCTAATAAAAAATGGACAGGTAGAGGATAGATAAGGAGATA
>CAMZFV010000069.1 GCA_947306175.1 uncultured Prevotellaceae bacterium | reverse complement strand
TGAAGGCCATCGGTGCCAACAAGATGCGCAGTTTCCTCACCATGCTGGGCATCATTATCGGTGTGTCGTCGGTCATCATCATGCTCGCCCTGGGTACTGGTTCCAAGGCGACTATCATGCAAGAGATCGAAGACGTGGATCCGGGGGCATTAATGATTATACCTGGACCAGAGTATGAGGAAACTGGCGGTAATTGGCTTCCTGAGTATAGCCAAACCATCACGCAGGCCGACTATCATAGCATCTTGGAAAAGAGCAAATATTTGAAAGCCGTGTGCCCCATGGTTTATTCCTCCGGTCAATTCATTAACGGCAAGAATAACCACAGCGGTTCGGTACAGGGCGTGAATAATGAATTCCTTGATATCAATGGACTTTCGATCGAAGAAGGTGATATGTTCACCGATGCTGAAGTCAAGGGTTCGGCCAAGGTGTGCATCATCGGTAAGACGGTCGTGGACAAACTCTTCACCAATGGTGCTGACCCCATTGGGACAGTCATCCGCATCAACACGATGCCCGTCAGGGTGGTGGGTGTGCTCAAGAGCAAGGGCCGTACAGCCTTTGGACAGGACCAGGATGATATCGTGCTCATGCCTTACACGACAGTGATGAAACGCATGACATCGCAGAATTATTTCGATATGATTTATGTCGCCGCCACAAGTAAGGAAATGTCCCAGTTGGCCAAACAGGATGTGACGGAAATCCTGCGGGAGAACCACAAACTCAAAGACACCGATATGCAGGATTTCAGAGTCAATTCGCTGGAGGAAGCCACCTCGATGGTTGATTCGGTGATGAACATTCTCACCCTGCTGCTCTCGTGTATCGCCGGCATCTCACTGCTGGTGGGCGGTATAGGCATCATGAACATCATGTATGTGAGTGTGACCGAGCGCACCCGTGAAATCGGTCTGCGTATGAGCGTTGGCGCCCGCACGGTCGATATCATGAGCCAATTCCTCATCGAGGCCATCCTCATCAGCGTTACTGGAGGTCTCATCGGGGTGCTCATTGGTGCCGGCATCTCCTATCTTGCCCGCTTTGTCATGATGCACTTCACCGACTATCATATTCTCATCGCTGTGGAGCCGTGGACCGTGCTGCTCTCGTTCGGCATCTGCACCATCACGGGCGTGTTCTTCGGCTGGTATCCCGCCAAGAAGGCCGCTAACCTTGACCCGATCGATGCCCTGCGCTACGAGTAACGGTATAGGCAGGTAATAGCATTTTTGTTGATTTTCTTTTGTCCTGTCCATGGTTTGCAGTATCTTTGCGATACATAACCAAATAACTGTTGTACAATGACTACCGAACTCGACAAGACAAAATCCAAATACCGCTACCTGATTATACATCTGTTGTGCTGGGCAGTGCTCATCGTTGTGCCCTTGTTTTTCCACAGCTCTAGCGATGACTGGTCTGCGGTATGGAATCGCTATGCCCGATGGATTGGCAACCTGATTGCCTACATCTTTGTCTTCTACCTGAATTACCTGTGGATTGTCCCGCGTTTTCTGCTCAAGAAAAAGGACTGGAAAATGTTCCTGCTTGCCAATCTGCTGGTTATTATCGGTGGCTTGTGCGTCATGGACTTGTGGCACTGGTGTGCTGTGCAGCTATTGCCCGAGATCACCAATAATCCACCGCGCAGGATTCCGTCTAAAATCCCGAAATATTTCTGGGCAGTAGTCATTCACATCATGGTTATCGCCCTGGCTGTGGCTGTGCGCATGATTCAACACTGGCAGCATATCGAGGAAGCCCGACAGGAGGCTGAAACCGCTCGTGCCGAGGCAGAGTTGAGCAACTTGCGCAACCAGTTGAACCCTCACTTCCTGTTGAATACATTGAACAACATCTATGCCCTCATTGCGTTTGACCAAGCCAAGGCCCAAACTGCCGTGGGCGAGTTGAGCAAACTGCTGCGTCACGTGCTCTACGAGAACCAGCAGGATTTGGTGCCGTTGTGCAAGGAGGTCGATTTCATGAAGAATTATATCGAGTTGATGAAGATCCGTGTGACTGACAATGTCAAGATCGATGTCAATTTCAACGTTCAACCCAATGACTCCACACCCGTGGCGCCCCTCATTTTCATCTCCCTCATCGAGAACGCCTTCAAGCATGGCATCTCTCCACAGGGTGCCGGATCAATCAAGGTGGACTTGAATCAGGTGGATGGCGACATCACCTGTGAGATTCACAACACCTGCTATCCCAAACGTGAGAACGACAAGAGCGGTTCAGGAATCGGTCTGGAGCAGGTGAGCCGTCGTCTGGAACTCATGTACCCTGACCGCTACACTTGGGAAAAGGGTAAAACCGAGGATGGCAAGGAATATTTCTCAAAACTCACAATCAAGAAAGAACAGTCATGATCATTAAATGTGCAATTGTTGACGATGAGCCGCTGGCCGTGGAACTGCTGGCGAGCTATGTGGAAAAAATTCCTTTTCTGGAGCTGTGTGGCAAGTATAGCAACGCCACCGATGCCCTGCATGGCATCGGCGAGACCCCCGTTGACCTGCTGTTCCTCGATATCCAGATGCCGGAATTGAATGGTTTGGAATTGAGCAAGATGATTCCCGAGAACACCCGCATTGTGTTCACGACGGCCTTTGGCCAGTATGCTATTGACGGATTCCGTGCCAATGCACTCGACTACCTGTTAAAGCCCATCACCTATGCTGATTTTCTTGAGGCCTGCAACAAGGCGATGCAGTGGTTCCAGCTTGTTCAGCAAAATGAACAACCAGCAACCAAAGTCGAGGAGGAACCCACTAGCATCTTTGTCAAGAGTGAGTATAAATTGCTGCAGATCAATCTTGACGACATCCGTTACATTGAGGGCTTGAAGGATTATGTGAAGATTTACACCGAGCAATCGCCACATCCCATTCTCTCGCTGATGAACATGAAGGCGATTGAGCAGATGCTGCCCGCATCCCGTTTCATCAGGGTGCACCGCTCCTTCATCGTGCAGAAGAGTAAAATCCGCGAAATCGAACGCAACCGCATCGTCTTTGGCGACGTCTATATCCCCATCGGTGACAGCTACAAGCAAGCCTTCCAGGATTTCATCAACTCCAAGTAATCGGAATAACACCTTAAAGAAAAATACCTCAAAAAATTTGCATGATCAAAAAATAATTACGTAATTTGCATTATTAAAATTTAATAATTTATTACTGATAATTATTTATGGCAAAGAAAAAGGGGATACAGCTTAAGAATCCTTTTGTAAATCAGGGATATGTGAGTCCTAATTACTTTTGTGATCGCCAAAAGGAGACCGAATTGATGCTAAGTCACTTCGATAATGGGCGAAATATCACCTTAATTTCCCCTCGTCGCATAGGCAAAACGGGACTAATTAAGCACCTTTTTTACTTGATTGAGCGTCAAAACAGGGGTACAATTTGCCTCTATATCGATATTTTTGCTACTAAAAACCTGCAGGATTTCACCGAAATGTTCGGTGCGGCAGTCATTAGTGCTTTGGCTAAAAAGGAGAAATCTTTCATGCAGAAAGCTGCGGCACTACTTGGTAGCCTGCGTCCTGTCTTCAGTAGCGACCCATTCACGGGCATGCCTAAGATGTCGATTACAGTTGATCCCTCCCGCTCGCAGTTGACGATAGAGCAGATTTTTGGCTTGCTTGCGGGCACTCGTCGAGACATATATATAGCCATTGATGAATTCCAGCAGATTGCCAACTATCCTGAGGCAGGAACCGAGGCGCTCTTGCGTTCCCACATCCAGTTTGCCAATGGCGTGCACTTTATCTTTGCAGGAAGCCGGTTTCACCTGATGACTGAGATGTTCGGCTCGCCGCAGCGTCCATTCTTCCATAGTACTGAAATGATGAGTCTTGAGCCGCTGGATAGGGACGTATATTATCAGTTTGCCAATCAATTCTTTGAGAAAAAGCATGGTAGCCTAGACCAGGCTGCCTTCAATCACCTGTATGATTGTTTTGAAGGTCACACCTGGTATATCCAGAACGTGCTCAATCGCCTCTATGAGAATTGCATGCGCGTAAAAACCATCGATGACGTGAATCGCGAGATTGTCCACTTGGTGGAGTCCAAGTCTCCTCAGTATGAGAGTCTCGCCCAGTTCTTGTCATCTAACCAGTTCAATTTGCTCAAGGCCATTGCCAGCGAGGGAATTGTTGACAAGCCGACGGGTGGCAAATTCATTCGTCATCACAACCTGTCGTCGGCCAGTGTGGTGCAGTCGTCCTTGAGGGGACTGCTTGACAAGGAAATCGTCTATCGCACACCGCGAGGCTATATCATTTATGACCGCTTCATGAGCATCTGGCTCAAGCGGACATTCGGATAATTCGGCCATCACCTTGCTCGGCATGGGCTTGGCATGATTATTGTATTGAGAGTTTCGTTTTTGTGTATCACACATTTATAATGATAAATAAGGATTGAATATGGAATTTCATGTGATTAGAAATGGAAAACAGGAAGGTCCGTTTTCCGTCGAAGAATTGTCACAGCAGGGGATAACCCCCGAGAGCGAAGTGTGGGCTCCCGGCATGGCCGACTGGAAACAGGCCGGTGACGTGGCCGAGTTGACCGCTGTGCTGCAGCGCGCCGAGTTTGAGGCTTCGCAGCAGGCCGCCCGTGCCGCCGAGAACCAGCCGACGATGGGTCAGCCCTATGAACCCGCTGTGAATCCTGGCCAAGTGCCGCCCCAGGTGCCTCCCCGCTATCCCATGCAAGAGGAACCGAAGAAGAAAAGCGGCTGCACGCCGTGGCTCGTTGCCTTGTTGATTCTTGCCATCCTGTTTGCTACGATGGTGTTTACTTGTCCTAGCCGTACCGACCATGAGGCCGCTATCCAAGAGGTGACCAAGGCTTGGGTGGGCGACAAGGTGGATGAGAACCTAGGCAGCATCACTGGCGTGGGAGGTATCTTTGGCGACCTCATCAACAAGGCGCTCAAGGAACTCACTGGTTTTGGCACCGACAAGGTGATCTCTAACTACCTTGATGTCAAGAACTATGTCGTGTGCTCGGTAGGTCGCATGAGCATCGGTGACAACGAGGAAAAGATGGTGTCGCTGGGTGCCTTTGGTCACGTGTTCACCTTCGGCAAGGAAGACATCGAGAAGGCTTGGACCCGTGCGATGGACGACTACGAGGCCAACCACAAGATCACGCCTCCGCCTGCTCCCGTGCCCCAAGATGACGAGGGCGATGACTCTCAGGACGATGAATTCACCCCCGATCCCCGAGTGCTGCCCGATAGTGTCATGGGCATCGAGATTCCCGAGGGTATGGACAGCATGGTCAACCAGATGGCTAACGAAGCCATCCGCATGGCCAAGGAATGGGCCAAGCAACAGATCGACAACCTGGGCAAATAAGCCCAACGGTTTAATTCACCAAAAAACAATCACGGACATGGAGATGAATCTATGTCCGTGATTGTTATATGTTACGATAGGTTAGGCTCCGCAGGCTTTCATCAGGAAGAGGAAGAAAAAGAAGATCATCAACCAGGTGAAGCAACCCATACGGCGACGAGGGCGGGGCATGTTTTGGCTTGGATAATCTCCTTGCATGGGTGCTTGGGGTGGGGTATAGTCATATAGCCCACGGTGGGGGATAAGGATCTGGCGGGGGCCACCATTATTGTATGGGCCAATGACGCGGCCCGCTTCGAGCTGGCGGATGAGTTCGGCGGCGCGCTGGTCGCTGATCTGGAAATGGTCGCGCAGCATCATCGGCGTGATGGAAGTACAGTTAGCCAGGAATTTGACAGCCTCTTGATACAGCGGGTCGCTGTTGGGGACGGGCGGCGGTATCACGGTGACATCCTCGACATCAGCGTCAATGATTGGTGAAGATGACGCATCGTCAAAACTGGCTCCGCAGTTGGGGCAGAAGTGGGCATTGCTCTTGGCCTCGTGCCCACACTTGGGGCAAGTGACGGTGTGTGACGGCTCGATGGTGGTGTCGAGATTGAGATCATCATGAGGGATATAGGCATAGTCGCCGACAATCTGCAATTGGCACAGGCATTGTGGGCAGATGACCTTATACTCGCTGTTGATGAGCACCTCGGTACTCAAGTCCATCTTCTTGCCACATTTGGGACAGGTATATATCATAGCGTTGTTTGTTTTGCTGCAAAACTACAAAAAAAGTGTGATATTACAAATCCCTGCAAAAACCGTGCCGCAAGGTCTTTACCTGACTTTCTTTACTGATTGTTGCTAATGCCTCCACTAATGTGAGTGATGGTTAGTTTTTTTTCTTGATTGATTACATTTTTTAGGTTTTTGTTATTACTTTTGCATCTGTAACCGAATAATATGTTCAAGTGAGTGGAATGTGAAAGACTTGATATCAAATTTGATGTTATATATAAACCTTTAAAAAACATGTTATGAGCAAAAAATTACTGACATTGATGGTTGGGCTTGCCATCTCCTTGACGGGAAGTGTTTGGGCCCAAGACATCGAAGAAGATGAAGAGGTGACCTATAACCAGTATGGTGTAAAGGTTGACCGTGAAGCGCTCCGAGCTGAGCAGCGCAACAACATTCTGGTGTTGGAGTCCAAGAGCAAGAAGTACAAACTGTGGATGGACAACCGTGTACAGGTGGATGGTGCAGCCTTCTTCGGCAAGAACCATAGCGACTACAACCCTATCGGTAACGGCGTTTCGATTAGGCGTGCACGTTTCGCCATCAAGGCTCAAGTCACTCCTGACTGGTATGGTGAGATTGATATGGACATGGCCGATGGCGTGTTTGAGCTCAAAGACGCTATCATCGAGTATGACGGATTGGAGCACTTTGCTTTCAAGGCAGGTAACTTCAAGGAGGACTTCTCAATGGAACAGACCACGACCTCACGCTACCTCACTTTCATGGAGCGCCCCATGGTATGTAAGGCATTGGTTCCATCCCGCCACATCGGTATTCAGGGAGAATACCTGCTTGACCATTTCCGCGCTTCGTTGGGCATGTTCTTCCAGACGATAGCTGGCAGCGAAGAAGTAACCAATGTGCAGGACAATAACAAGGACTTTGGCCGCAACCAGGGTTATTCGTTCACGGGTAAAATGGGTTATATGCCTTACAGCAAGGACCGTCACCATGGCTTGTACTTTGCGGGCAAGGGCTCTTACCGTACACCCAAGACCGACATGGCGACTAATGAGTATGGAGGTGCGCGTTTCAGTACCCGCAACGCCACGAGCATCAACCGCAAGAAATACCTTGATACAGATGTGATTCCTGATGTTGACCACGAGTGGCTCTATGGTCTTGAGGGCGCTGCCTACTATGGTCCGGTACGCATCCAGTCCGAGTGGATCCGTGACCATGTGTCAGCTGCTAAGAATAGCTACAATTTTGGCGGTTGGTATGTACATGCTGCATACCTGTTGCTAGGTGGTCAGCAGCGCTTCAATGTGGCCGAGGGCGAGTTCACGCAGCCTTCTAACGGCCGTAAGTGGGGTGACGTCGAGTTGGCCCTGCGTTATGACTATCTGGACTTGAACAATGCCGACATCTATGGCGGTTCGGGTGAGAATTTCACCGCTGGTCTGAACTTCTATTTGGGTAACTCTGTCAAGATGGTTCTCAATTACCAGTACAGCAATAATGACCGCTATGCCAACGGTAAGGGCAAGCTCTTCATCGGCCACGATGCCAATGGTGCTCCCACTGCCGACTATACCAAGGCCGTTGAACCCAAGGGCAAGGGTGGTGTAAGTTACCATATGCTTGGCCTGCGTTTCGAGATAGACTTCTAATCGATAACCACTTAAAGAAATATACGACAATGAAAAAGATACAATTAGCTCTCCTGCTTATGGCCACGATGCTGCTGGCCACATCATGTGTAGAGGATAAAATGTATGAAGGTCCGTCAAAGATTGAGTCCGTCACTATGACGCCCGAGGCGCCGACCTCGTTTGACGATGTTGTGATTACTGTTACGGTCTCTGGTCTGCAAGGCGTAAAGAGCGCTACATTGAATTATACCGCTGGAACAGAGAAAGCCAGCCTGCCGATGAGCCCTATAAGCGACGCTAATGCTTATGGCAGAACTAATGCCTATGGCGCTACCATTCCCGCTCAGCCCGACGGCACCAAGGTGACCTATACCGTTACCATCGTTAATGATGCAGACTACACCACTGTTTCACCCGAGAAGGAATACACTGTGGGCGACAAGCCTTCGGACTTTACCAAACTTGTACTGAATGAGCTTTTTGCCGCCGCCGATGCTGACGAAGGAAAGTACATTGAGCTGTACAACAATGGCGATGATCCCATCAAGTTGAAAGACGTTGTCATCAAGAAAGATGAGAATGAAGCCTGGAAGGGTCTTGCTGGAGAAGTAATCATGGGTCATAGCTATTTCACCATCGTTGGTGCCAAGGGTACGACCGAGCGTGGTCTCTCCAGTGGCTTCTCCAACAAGAAGAGCGTGCTTATCGAGCTCTACGATCCCAACAACAACCTGATTGACAAGTTCCAGCGCGGTGAGAAGGAAGACGCTTGGGGCAATCAGTCGCTGGCCAAGGTGACCGGTTCCTGGAGCCGTTGCCCCAATGGTACGGGCAAGTTCATGATTACCGATGTGACCACTTTGGGTGCTAAGAATCCCGACACGGGTACCGAGGATCCTACAGTGGTTCAATAATAGTTTCTGTTTAACCATAAATCAAATATAAACCAAGAAAACAAAATGGCAAAAGAAGAATTAAAGATTGGTGAAATTTCAAAACCCCGTTTTGAATTCCGCAGTTTTGGACGTTGTTTCTGCGAGGCCAGCAAGCGCATGGCACGCTTGAGTACTCCCGTTCCCGAGAAAGTGTGGGAACGCCATAGCACCGAGACCTATATCGTGAGCCGCACCAACGATGTGAACAACACCAAGATCCGCAACGGCAAGATGGACATCAAGACCTATGTCCAGACGGTTGACGGACTGGAGCAGTGGAACCCCTTGATGAAGGGCGAGTTCCCGATTTCTGCCCAAGTGTTGCGCGATGAGGTGTTCCCCGCCTTCAAGGTGGATGGCATGCCCGAACTCACCAAGGATACCTATACCCTGGAGGAATTCCTGGGCATGATTGATGCTCACCCCGACCTGCAGGCTGTCACCGTGGAGAAAATCCGCTATGGCTACATGGTGAATGACACCATCTGCGAGACCGGCGACGTGTATATCAACGGCGCTTTGGTCAAGACCATCAACTCTGAATCGACCGAGGTCGAGGACATCAAGAAGACGCTGGCCGATGTAGGGCTTGAAGGTGTTGAGAATATCAACTACCTGCAGGCCATCAAGCGAGTCATCGGTATGATTAACAAACCCTTAGCAAACTAAACGGATATGGCAAAAGAAATCGAAAGAAAATTCCTGGTCAAGGGAGATTTCAAGAGTGAGGCCTTTAAGGCCACCCGCATTACACAGGGTTATCTGAGTTCGGTGCCTGAGCGCACGGTGCGTGTCCGTGTCAAGGGTGACAAGGGTTTCATCACCATCAAGGGCATCGGCAATGCCAGTGGCGCCAGCCGCTACGAGTGGGAAAAGGAAATTCCCGTCGAGGAGGTGAAGGAGCTGCTGCTCATCTGTGAGCCGGGTGTGATCGACAAGACGCGTTACCTGGTTAAAGCCGGGGAAT
Organism: uncultured Prevotellaceae bacterium; assembly: GCA_947306175.1. Lineage (GTDB taxonomy): Bacteria > Bacteroidota > Bacteroidia > Bacteroidales > Muribaculaceae > Sodaliphilus. The sequence continues at coordinate 2,285 of CAMZFV010000069.1, read as the reverse complement.
ACACGTTTGAGGTCGATGAGTTCTATGGTGACAACGAAGGTCTCATTGTCGCCGAGGTGGAATTGCCCGACGAGAATGCCGCCTTTGAGCGCCCCGACTGGCTGGGCGAGGAAGTCACCGGCGATAGCCGCTACTACAATTCCATGCTCATGAAGAATCCCTTCAAGACCTGGAAATAACCGCTGACAACAACACAAGTGTGTAAGCATTAGGAATTAGGTATTAGGCGTTAGGGGGCATCCGCATCCCTGAAGCCTAATGCCTAAAACCTAAAGCCTAACGCAAATAACTAAAATTCAAATGGCTGAAGAGCAGACCCATCCACAGGCTTACGACCCGCTGGACATGAACAATTACCGGATTGAGAAACTGCCCAAGATGCAGAAATCCGGCTTTGAGAAGATACTGCAACGCATCGGTGCGCCACTGGCCATACTGGCTTTTGTCGTCATCTATTGGTTTGCCGATATCCCGTTTATCAATCAGATTGACACCAATCAGGAGACGACGACACTCACCGAGTCGGCGATGAAACGCTATGACCAGTTGGAGACGGCCCAACTCAAGGAGTTAAAGACACCCGATGGTGAGCAGGTCAAGGCTGATGAGGTTAACGACCAGCAACAGGCGCAAATCACCGATGCTGCCCACAAGAAGTTTGTGCGCATCAACTATGCGATGCTCGCGGTGTTTGTGGCAGCGATTATCCTATGGATTACCGAGGCTATTCCTAATTACTTGACCTCACTCATCGTGATATTGTCCATTGTGCTCACGGGGATTACCACCGACAAGACGGCCTATGCCCAGCTTGGACATCCGGTGATGTGGCTCAACATCCTGTCGTTCATTCTAGCAAGTATGCTGGTCAAGACCCAGGTCGCCAAGCGGTTTGCCATCTGGTTTGTGCTTAAGTTCGGCAAGAATGCGAGCGGCATCATGATCAGTTTCATTGTCATCAACCTGGTGCTCTCGGCTTTTATCTCGGCCACGACGGCCAAGGCAGCTATCCTATTGCCCATTTTCATGGTCATCGCTGCCATCTATGGTGCCACGGGAGGCAAGAACCGCAACAACTTTGGCCGTAACCTGATTTTGCAGAACCTTTTCCAGATTAACCTCGGAGCCAACGCATTCTTGACGGGTTCGGGAGCCACGCTGCTGGCAGGCTCAATCATTGCCGGCGCAATGGGTTGGGGGGCTTTCAGCTATCAGGATTGGTTCAAGGCCGCCTTCCCGATGAATGTGCTGCTGATCTTCATCGCTTGGTTTGTGGGCTCAAAGATTTTCTTCCCCCTCAAGAAGGAGGAACGCGTGCCGCAGATTGCCGGTGGTATGGACCGTCTGCGTGACGAGCTCAAGAAGTTAGGCAAGATAAAGCCTGAGGAGTACAAGGCTATCGCCATTTTTGTGATTGTCTTGCTACTCTGGGCCTCTGACAAGCAGCACGGCATCAATCAGACGGCCGTCGCCTTTATGGGTGCGGTAGTGGCTCTGCTGCCTGGCGTGGGCGTGGTCAAGTGGAACGATGTCGATATTCCCTGGCACCTGCTGCTCTTCTCGGCGGGCGCTTATACGCTGGGTGCGGGACTCGATGCCACTGGTCTGCCTGGCACGCTGGTCGATGCGTTGTTCTCCAGTCTGGGTATTACCCAGGCGACTCCATTCTGGACGATTTACCTCATTTTGACGGCAGGCATCCTCTTGTTCTCGCTCATCTTCCAGTCCAAGACGATGCTTACCCTCATCTTTATCCCCATCGCCATCGGTGTGGCGCAGAAGAACGGCTATCCCATAATGAGCCTCGCCTTCCCTGTCGCATTGCTGGTAGGCCACGTTTATGTGCTTCCCTTCAACAGCAAACCTGCCGCCTTGCTCTATACTACTAACCAGTACAGTTGGAGTGACACCTTCAAATTTGGTATCACGATGATGTTCATCAGTTGGCTCATGATCATCCTGTGGGGCGAGACGGTGCTGCGCTGGTTCGGTTACACGAGCGGCGTGTTCTTCTAGCCGTTGAGGGATTAAATGGTCAATGAAAAATGGCAGCCCATTGGGATCATCCCAGGGCTGCCGTTATTTTCTTGTTTCTCTACTGATGATCAATACTCGTCAGGGTCAAAGAAGAAGTCGTCGTCGTTGGTCGGGTAATCGGGCCAGATGTCCTCGATGGACTCGTAGGTGTCGCCTTCGTCCTCTATCTCCTGCAGATTTTCGATCACTTCGAGAGGTGCGCCACTGCGCACGGCATAGTCGATGAGCTCGGCCTTGGTAGCGGGCCA
>CAMZFV010000068.1 GCA_947306175.1 uncultured Prevotellaceae bacterium | reverse complement strand
TGCTCGTCGAAATCGCAAAATCTTAATTTGGGTGTCTCGTTGCGGAAAACAGGAAAAGAATCGCCCTAAAGGGCGAGAAATCTAATATAAATATATACCATAAAGATTTGGCGGACGAAACCGCCAAATTCGTTGAATACCCCTTGCCAATTAATGCAAGGGTTGTAAAGTGACGGCAAGACCCATGGCGGCGGCAAGGCGGTAGAGAGTCGCCACGGTGGGGATGGTGAGGCCCCGCTCCACACGGGATATGTAACTCTTGTTGGCACCGATGCGACGGGCAAGTTCAGCCTGGGTCAGGCCAGCACGTTTTCTGGCATCAAGCAGCACCTGAGCGTTGTATTCTTCCCAGGCCTCGGACATAGCATTGCTGTAACTCTCGCTGCCGACTTCGCCAAACTCGCGCTCTATCTCAGCACCCACGTCATGCAGTTGTTCATTTGTTTTCATAATACTCCTTTTTTAATTTGATTGCTTGATCTATTTCCTTCTTTGGTGTCTTTTGTGACTTCTTCTTGAAACCGTTCAGCAGGATTACAAGGATATCACCGTCACGAAAGAAGAATAACCTCAACTCATTGCTGCCGTAATTCACACGCAACTCATTGATTCCGTCAGTGATGTGCTTGATATAGTGACGGGGGATGTCTTGTTCGTCGCTATGTTGCAAAAGCATCAATGCTCGCAGGAACTTCAAATACTCTGCTCTTGAAAGCGTCTTTACAAACTTTTCATAGTAGCTTTTATATGCTTTCAGTTCTAACATGCCGCAAAAGTACAAAAAGTTGTACACTTGTGCAACTTTTGGCAAGAAATCTTCACTTTTCTCCCTATTCGAGTGCTAAAACGGCAGAAAAACACATCGATTTAGCACTTGAATAATTACATAAAAAGTGAGAGGCATCGCCAGGGAATTAGTGTGCTGATTCCATAATTAGTTTAATTCGCGTAATTCGTGGTTTGTAACTTGCCCCATTTTGCTACCTCCCCATAAAACCAAAAATGCTGCTGAAACAAGCACCATATTTACCATGAAAGCATTCACAACCACAATGATAGGCATATGAAAACTGAGATACAAATTATTACTTCAAAAGAACTATCCCTTTTTTCTTCGCATATATTTTGCCATTTAGTCATATTTGTTCTAATTTTGTGGTAAGAATATAATCATATCATTATGGCAAGAATCATTACAAATCTAAATGAACTGTCCAAGCTATTCATTGACTGTTGTGACAAATTTCAACAAATTTCTTTTGTCACAGCATGGGCTGGAAAGTCAAATGCTGTCATAGATGCTCTATACAGAAACAAAAACAAAATAGTTCATTCTTCAGTTGGTCTGCAGTTTTATCAAACTGCTCCAGAGTTCATCTATAGATTTTGGGATATAGAAGAAATACAGTATTGCAAGAATAACAGTACTGATATTTTCCATCCGAAGGCCTACCTTTTCTATAAAAAAGATGGACTAAAATGGGTCGTAATTATTGGTAGTTCAAATTTAACCAGTGGAGGATTTGCCAGAAATAAAGAATGTAACGTACTTCTGACATCTGAGACCGATGATGAGGATATTTTCAATTCTGTAAAAACTATGATTGAGAACTATTGGCAGTATTCTGATTTATTGACAAAAGAAGAGTTTGATGAGTATAAAGAAAATGCCAATATTAATAAACCATATTTGAAGCAGTTAAAAAAGCCTGTTTGTCCTGAAATCAATGGTTTAGACTGGGATGGTTATATTAAACGAATGGCAGACAACCAAGAAGAAGGGGTTATTGACTCTGCACAAAACAGAATTCGTTTAAATCTTCTTGATACTGCACAAAGATTATTTAAGAAATACAAAAGTTTAAAAGACTTTCCAGAAGAATATGCCGAAGCGGTAGTGGGTCTTAAAAGAGACTATAGAGGTATTGATGATTGGTGCTTTTTTGGAAGTATGACTGCCAAAGGATCTTTCAGATCTGATTTTAGAAACAAATTTCTATTTGGCTTATCAGACGCACTAGATATCATCCCACATAAGGGACAAGTTAAATTTTTACAATTTGAGCAATTTGTTAAAGCCGTTAGAAAGACTACAAAATATAAAGACCCAATAACGCTATGCACCCGTTTGTTAGCCATGAAACGACCTGATGTCTTTGTATGCGCAGCGGGCCGTTCTTCAAAAAACGGAAAGGAAAGTACTATGAGTAAGCTGTGTAGTTTATTAAAGCTTGACAGGAAAACGCTTTCAATTGACAATTATTGGGATTTAATCATTCTAAACATTCAGAATTCAGACTGGTATCAAACTGATGTTGACTCCATTCCTGAAGGAGAAAAGAAGATTTACTCATACAGGGCTGCAATGCTTGACGCCTTGTATTACTAGGGACTTACAAACACAAAAGATATAGTTCACCAATGATTGCGGTGGGCTATTCTTTTGCCCCAAAGTGTGTTAATCTATAATATGAAAAGACAATATAAAGTCATCAATTTGTATTTCGCTCATTATTTATACACCTGCAATACATTATTGAACTGAATCAATAAAATTGACTGTCAATATAATCAAGAAGTTCTCCTTCAACTTTCATTGGACCTTGCATGCTGGAATTAAGACCATGTTTTCTTAATTCATCTAAGCCTAATTTGGGAGTTGTGGCTGCTTTTAAGAAGCGCAATCTAAAAAATAAGTCTGATTGCTCATGTGATCTAGGTTTAGCTAATAGAGAAAACCGACGATCGTTATAAGCATCTTTCAATGGAATATTTGTTTTCTCAACAATCATCTTGTATTCGATGCGTTTGATGGGCGCTGTCGAATAAAGATATACGATATAATTGACACACACTTTGTTGCGTTGAAAGTATTCAACGAACCCACATTCCAGAAGACATTTTGCCATTTGGAATTGATTTGGATTAGCTATGAATATCCAAGTTGCCATAGTCTTAATGCTTTAAAGATAATAGTGGCAAAGATAAGATTTTTTTATAAAAATCGTGTCTTTTACCACACCGTTCAATCAAAGTAGTTTTGCGAAGTGAAATCGCAAAGCTATTTTGATTTATGATTGAGATCCAACAATTGACATCGTTGATCTCCGCATTCTGCGTCGAGACAGAGAAAGATAGCATCTCGCCAGAACCTTTATCTCGCTGACCGAAGGGAGGCAAACCGTCGGATTCTTCCTCCAGACAATCGCCGACCTGTTGGTCGCCGCCACTAGCCAGTTCGGACAAGAATGCCTCGTCTAAATGTGTTCACCATATTTTTGGGCTAATTAAATAATCTGTTGTAAATTTGCGGTATGGATAAGGCGCAAGTTATCAATGACATTAAATCTACTGCGACTCAGATACTTCCTGCTGGGGCAAAGTTGCTCTTGTTTGGTTCCCAAGCAAGGGGCGATGCCTCTGTCGGTAGTGATTGGGATCTGCTTGTAATCGTTAATAAGGCTAAGCTCACGCCAGCCGAGGAAGATGACTACACCTATTCATTCTATGAACTCGGTTGGAAATTAGGTGAGGAAATCAACCCCATCCTTTATACCGATTCACAATGGCAGCAACGTTCACAAACGCCATTTTATAAAAACGTAATGTCTGAGGGAATTGTACTATGGCAAAACTGACAAACGAAGAGAAAATCTGAAGTGATGGTTCAGATTTTCTGTGTTTTATAAAGCAATGCTGCCAGCCTGATTTGGGGCTGGCAGCATTGTTTTGTAGGGCCTTATTTTGTTTGGCTTTATTCTGTTTGGCCTCGCTTTGGCGTGGCCAGGGGTTGTCAGGTGTTAGCGCCTGATTTAGATCTTGCCGGGGTAGGCTTCGAGGGCTTTCTCGAGGATTACTAGGGCGCGCTTTAGGTCTTCGATCTTGAGGACGTAGGCCATGCGGACCTGGTCCTTGCCGAGGCCTGGGGTAGCGTAGAAACCGCTGGCAGGTGCCATCATCACGGTCTCGCCTTCGTAGTTGAATTCCTCCAGACACCAGCGGCAGAAGTCGTCGATGTCCTTCACGGGCAGCTTGCTCACGGTGTAGAAAGCACCCATGGGCATGGGGCAGAAGACACCGGGGATCTTGTTCAGTCCCTCGACGAGGCAGTTGCGGCGGGCTATGTACTCGTCATAGACGCCCTTGTGGTAGGCCTGAGGAGCATCGAGCGATGCCTCGGCAACGATTTGGCCGATCAGGGGAGGGCTCAGACGGGCCTGGGCCAGCTTCATGGCAGCGGCACGCACTTCCTTGTTGCGGGTGATGAAGGCGCCGATGCGGATACCACACTCGCTGTAGCGCTTGGACACGCTGTCGATCATGATGACGTTGTTCTCGATGCCCTCGAGGTGCATGGCGCTGGTATAGGGCGCGTCGCTATAGATGAACTCGCGGTAAACCTCGTCGGCAAACAGGAACAGGTCGTATTTCTTCACCAGGTCACGCAGGCGCATCAGCTCCTCGCGGCTGTAAAGGGTGCCGGTGGGGTTGTTGGGGTTGCAGATCATGATGGCGCGAGTGCGCTCGTTGATGACCTTCTCAAACTCCTCGACGGAAGGCAGTGCAAAGCCGTCCTCGATGTGGGTGGTGATGGTGCGTACCACAGCGCCGGTCTCGCAGGCGAAGCCCATGTAGTTAGCATAGGCGGGCTCGGGGATGATGACCTCGTCACCAGGGTTCAGGCACACCATGAAGGCCATCTGCACGGCCTCGCTGCCACCGCAGGTCACGATGATGTCGTCCACATCCAGCTTGATGTCGTAGCGGTTGTAGTAACCCACCAGTTTCTCCAAGTAGCTGGGATAACCCTGTGAGGGGGAGTATTCGAGCACCTTGCGGTCAACGTGCTTGAGTGCCTCAAGGCCTTCCTCGGGGGTGTGCAGGTCGGGCTGACCGATATTGAGGTGATAAACTTTGATACCACGCTTCTTGGCGTCGGCGGCAAACGGAGCCAGCTTGCGGATGGGCGATGCCGGCATCTTCACGCTGCGTTCTGAAATCTTAGGCATAATAAATTGATTTTCTTGTTGTTGCTTGTTAATGATATTTGTAGTAGTTAGTTTCAGACCACAAAATTACATATTTTTTCCAAAATGGCAAAGGTTAGTAGTTTTTAGTCCTTAGTTTCTAGTTTTTAGTCCTTAGTCTTTAGTCCTTAGTCTTTAGTTCTTAGTCCTTAGTTTTTAGTTGACGAAGTTGACTGAGACGCCGAGTTGCAGTCGGGCGGGGTTGAGGGGGTAGTGCGGGGTGGCGAAGTAGGCCGTGCCACTTGTGATTTTCTGGTTGAAGTGGGTCCAAGCGACAAAGAAGCGGGCCTGCTTCATTCTGAAGTTGGCATACAGGTTCATGATGGCAAAGTTGCCGCACTCCTGTTCCTGCTGGCTGTGGAACGTCATTGTCGCGGGGTTGTAGGCGGGCGCGTAGTACTTGGTGTAGTAGTTGCAGTCCACACCCATCTGCACGTGCAGGACGCGGGAGATGGTGAAGGTGGCGTACAGGTTGCTGTAGATGGCGAACTTGGGCAACGGCAGTACCGTCTCGTTGCTACTTGTCTGCAACGTCACACTGTTGTCCCAATTGAAGGCCTTGAAGTGCAGGCCCTGGCGCCAACGGGCACTCAGCACGTGGATGGCACCGCCATGCTGGGCAGGCAGGCCATCGGCATCCCAATAGATGTAGTCGTTGAGGGTCTCATAACCCACGTTGACGTTGGTCCACGAGAAGGGAATGTCCAACTCTCCGCCAATGCGCACACGCTTGGTCTTGTCGAAGTTGTTCTCCCACACGAAGTGGTTGGAGACGAAGTTCTTCAGCAGATAGGGTACCGCCAGGTTCTTGAAGTAGCCGTAGCCCTTGACGCTCACCGTGTCGCCCAGCAGCTTGAAGCGCGTGGTCACGTCGCCCGTGAGGTCGATTTCGCCTGCCGCATCGCCCAGCACACCAAACTGTGCCGTCGCGTTGTAGCGTAGCAGTGAGCCGCGTTGCTTGGTCAGCTGGCCGCCAATCCACATCAGGTTCTGCGTCACGCGGTGGGGCACCACGGCGGGAACGGTCTCCAAGCCGTCGGGGAGGATGCTGCCCGTCACGCTGTCGTTGACCTGGGTGTAACGCCTCACCTCGTGGGTACCATAGACGGCGAACCCGAACTTGGCGTACTTGTTGAAGCCCTCCAGCATCGACACGCCCACGGTGTTGCGCAGTCGCCAGAAGCTCGTCTGCTCGTCGGTGCCGCCCAGACCCAGATAGGTGTGGGCGAAGTAGGTCGTGTCCTCATAGCCGACGCTGTTGAGGAACTGATGCTTGCTGTGCTTGAAGTCCAGCGTCCAGATGAAGCTCGTCACGGGCACGTAGGTGCGGTCGATGACGGTATCGGTGACGCTGTCGCGGCGGTAGCGGTAGAAGCCCACCTTGTAGCGCTGGTTCAGGTAGAGTTGGCTGCCCTCCAAGTGGCTGTGGGTGTTGCTCAGCATGGTGGGGATGCTCTTGTTATCTACCTTGGTCTCGCCGCCCTGCACCTCGGCAGGGTCGGTGATGAAGCGGTCGTCGGTGATGCCGCCGCTCTCCTTGGTGGTGTAGTTGTAGTGGTTGAAGAACGTCTGCAACTCGTAGCGGTCGCCCATGTGTGAGCCGAACAGGCGCCATGTGAAGTCCTTGTCGGCCTGCGCGTCGTAGGAGCCCTTGCTGTAGATGTAGTCAAGGCCGCCGCCCACCTGGGTCTTGCGGTCCACGTTGCCCGAGAACTCCAGTTGCGTGCGGTCCAGGTTGCTGTATTTGTCACCGCCCGTGGAGTGGCTGAGCAGCGTCATGGGGATGCGTGTGTTGTAGTAGCGCATCGTCCCCGTGTCGTGCATCCAGGCCTCGATGGCGTCTTCGAAGAAAAACTCGCTTGTCAAGGGGCGGTCAAAGAAGATCTGGTTTTGCCCCGGTGCGCCATAGTTGCCTGTCGTCAGCCACGCGTCGCTCACCATCGACGGCACCATCGTGCGGTGATAGTCCAGGTGGATGGTGTCGATGGTCGAGGGGTAGTGCAGACCCAGCGGCTCGCTCACGCTCCATGCGTAAGACGGCTCCACCCGCTGCTTCTTTGACTTGGCGGGCTTGGACTTCTCCTGCGTGAACTCCTGCGCCACCGCGACGTTCATCACAGCAGCAACCATCACCAGTATGACCAGTAACTTCTTCATTTCAGCCGACAAAGATAGTGCAAGCCGAAAACAATGACAAGAAAAAAAAGTTTTTATTGCATTGTTGAGGCGCAGCCTATCTTCGCCGAAGGCAATGATAGTCTTTTTTTCCATCATGTCGTCTTTATTGTTCATGAATTACTCATGAAATGATCACATGTCAAGGATCTCTAGCGTGTATTTGATGAAACAAAAGGGTCGAAGATTTCCTTCTTATTTGGGATAAGAGGGGGCAGGCATACGTCGAAAAGCTAAACAACAATCAATAATGAAGACAATAAATACAATAAATACTATGGCTGACGCGCACTTTCTTCAAACAACTATTTTTATAACAACGGAAAAGTCTGAATTATCTGGGCTGACGCGCTCTTTCTTTGCTGCCTACGAATTAAACGAAATATACTAATTTGGCTGACGCGCAGTTGATTATAAACCACGAATTTCGCGAATTATACTAATTTTGCTGACGCGCACTTATGGGAAAACAACTATAACAAATTGGCTGGTGCGTACTTTTTTTCAAACAAGTTTTTCTTGCAAATTTTAGGTCGGTGTTGTATCTTTGTGTAGTTTTTTGGGTGCTCCTGTGCGTCTAAAGAGTAAAATCAGTAACCGAATAAATACGAGGTATTATGGAAACAAATGAATTAGGCAACTTGAAAAGCAATGAATTGTTCGACGAGCTCAAGGGCAAGTGTAAATCAATTGTAAAACGTGCCTTCTACAGTTGGCTTGTAGTCTGTGTCATAGCAATACCGCTCTTCTTCACCGAACTGAGATTAGATAGTCCTAAAAAAATTTTTTTATTCCTGTTTTTGATCGTTATTGTTTGCTTGGGGGTATGGTTCACGCTGTTCAATTTTCGGTTTCTCAAGAAATTTGACAACCTTGACTCTCCAGATCGGTTATTGTCTTGGTTTGAAAAGAAACACCGATACAATATGATCATTTGGCTTGTTTCTTGTCTAGGTCTTATTGTCGCCTACTTTGCCGCGTATGGTTTAAATTTTGAGGCTTATTTGGGAGCAGCTATTATAATTGTAATAATTGCTATAATCTTTTATAAAGGTGGTCCTTTATGGTATCTCCAAGAACAACATATTTTAGAGCAACTTCGAGAACTCGTTGACAAAAACTAATTGCTTATGAAAAATTGTAGCTTTTCTATCCGATTGGTGCTTGTGATTCTCGCAATGATGTTGGCGGTGCCGTCAATGATGGCCTATACCTTTGTGGAAGGTGGCATCTATTATGACATCGACAGCAATGGCGCGTGGGTGACATACAAGGACCAAAACTTTAATTCCTACAGTGGTCAAGTCGTCATCCCGTCAACTGTCACACACGGCGGGAAAACCTATACTGTTTACGGCATCGGGACTGATGCTTTTTATCGCTCAGAATTGACCAGTGTCACACTCCCCAACACACTGGTCAAGATTAAAGATGCCGCCTTTATGAATTGTGTTAACCTGAGTAGCATCACTATTCCCAATTCGGTTACCTCCATCGGGGAGAGTGCGTTTCAAGATTGTTCCGGCCTGAAGGATGTTAGGATTGGTAACGGAGTGACACGAATCGAGATTTATTCTTTCTATCAGTGTACTGAACTGGAAACACTCTCATTGGGAAGTGGGATAAAAGAAATTGAGTATAGTGCATTTCGTTCCTGCTACAAATTGAAATCACTGATAATCCCCAACTCAGTAGAAACAATTGGAGAAGAGGCATTTGAGTATTGCCATGCTTTGAAGAGTGTAGTCATTGGAAATGGTGTCACCACCATCGGCCCCCATGCTTTCCATGAATGTGAAAATTTGATCAGCGTAGTCATCGGTGATCATGTGAAATCCATTGGTAACTATGCTTTCTTTTCTTGCTCGTCGCTCGAGACTGTGAATATACCCAACTCAGTCGAGACTATCGACTTCTGCGCATTTGCGCAGTGTCAAGGTCTTACCCACCTGAACCTTGGCAGTGGTGTGAAGACGATTGGTCATGGAGCGTTTGGAGCAGCGTGGCAATTGGTTTCCATCACCAGCCATGCCGATATACCTCCAACGTTTGAGATTGATCCCAGTTGGGCAATGTTCAACAATAATGTGTATGAGCAGGCTACGTTGTATGTTCCAGAACACTCAATCTCCAAGTATCGCAATGCTGAGATTTGGAAGGATTTCGACAATATTCAAGCGATTGTTGAGCGCATCCCTGGTGACGTGAACGGTGATGGAGAAGTCAATATTGCCGACGTGAACGCTGTCATTAACGTGATTCTTGGAGCCAGCAGCCAAAATGCCGATGTCAACAACGACGGTGAAGTGAACATCGCCGACATCAATTTCATCATCAACATCATCCTTGGCGGAGGTGCACCGTCGCAGAATTAGCAGCCATTTCGGTTGATGGACTTTATCTAAAAATTTGAAATTCGTGACGAGTACAATTTATTTGAATAAATTTTCGCAGAAAAAGAATAAAATAGATAAATTGGCACGGAATTTGCATGTTTTTTTAATGAAATTTTGTTTATAACAAGTTCATTGAATTATTCATTTGCTTTAAAAGATATTTAGGGAGGACAAAACTATGGCAAACGTAGAACAATGCAATAAGTGTGGGCGCAGTATAAGTGAATGCCCCTATTACAAAAAGGATGATGTTGGATTTTGCGAGAATTACGTAAAACCAATTGATAATAGTCGTTTTTTTAGTCATTTCTTCAGTGCTAAAGGGCGGATCGGCCGCTTACAGTATTTAGTAACGGTATTAATTGTTGTCGCTGTTTATGCACTGGTGTATTATCTCTTGCGCTTCTTCCCAACGGCTGATGGTTATGAAATCTGGAATAGCGTTATCCATACCATCTGTTTTATTCTAGCGGCTGCTTTGATCATTATTGCCGGTCTCAAGCGATGTCATGATGCAGGTGTCGATTGGTGGTATGCTACTATTCCGATTGTGGTTCTGTTTGTCATGGGCCTTGTTGTATTAATCATTGGTGCCGCAGCATTTTTCTTTCTGTTCTTTCAGAAAGGTGAAGATGGACTTAATGAATATGGAAGTGAACCGTTAAAGCCTTATTTGCCACAAATTGAATAGCAAGACAATAGCACAATAGAAAAGGGCAACGCGTTTTTTCACAGCATACTCGGTTGGATTACTCATTCCAGAATTATAAAACTCTGGACTGGTGACAAATATTCCTCTTCATCACCCTTAATGAAGTTCAGGAAAAACAATATGGAACAAAATATGGTTGAATTGAACTTTTTTGTACATAATTGCGATGAATTGAGATAATACAGCTATCTTTGCATAATAAACACAAAATACAATGGCAACCTATACAATCACAATCAACGAGCGCACTACATGGGGTAAGGCTCTGATGAACTATCTTCGTGCGTTAGGAGTCATCGTGCAAAAGGTTTCTCCGAAATCCAAGAGCAGTTATATCCGTTCCCAGGAAGATAAGCAAGCAGGAAGGATAGAAACGTTTGAGTCATCTGAAGAAATGTTTGAGTCTTTAGGGATTTAGATATGTATCAGATTAGAATGACAAAGACGTTTCGTAAAGATACGGAACGATGCCGCAAACGTGGTTATGATATGGAAATCCTCAAGACTGCAATCCGCCTGCTTGAGGCAGACGGGAAACTGCCCGCATCATATCGTCCACACAAGCTGTCTGGTGATTATGGAGGTTGCTGGGAGTGTCATCTTAAGTCAGACTGGTTGCTGATTTGGGAGCAGAATGATACCGAGTTGATATTGCTTTTCACTGGAACTGGCACACACTCTGATCTCTTTTGATATCAATATAAACTCAACAGGAGTACCAGCGCCTAATAACAATAAATTGCCGAAAAAACTATTTTATCAGCAAAACTGATAATAACGAGAAGAGATGGGCAATAACTTTGCAACGTGATTCAAATTAATAACTAAAACAGAAGTAATTATGAAAACAATTTATGAATGTTTGCAAAGCAAATCAGTAAAGTGGTTAAGTGCCATTTTTTACTCAGTTATTATTCTCAGTGTCTTCTTTATAATGTACCAAATAGCGAGAGGAAATTTAAATCTCATCATCGCTTGGGCCATTATGGCTGTCATTTTGATTCCAGCCATTTTGAGTTTCTTCATTTTCCCAATATATGTCGTTTCCGACGATGAAGGGGTTGGTGTTCGGACTCTGGCTCGAACAAAGCGCATACCGTATGAAAACATTGACCGCATTGTACGAGTCGATGAGCAACCTCTATTTTCCCGTAATACGATAAGGCTATTTGGTAGTGGTGGAGTATTTGGTTATATCGGTTGGTTTCGCACGAAAGGGATTGGCACATTCCTCTCCTATGCGACCGATGAAAAGAATGTTTTCTTGATTTATCGCAAGAAAGGAAAACCGGTTGCGATAAGCGTGAATGATCCTGATGAGTTTTTGCCCTATTATCTGAAAGGAGGTGAGAAATGAATATCCTGTATGATTTCTCGTCGGCACTCCTGCAGGCACGCCAGAATAAGGGCGTAACCCAAGAACAGATAGCCTTTTCATTGGATATCTCTCAAGCCACCTACAATGCAGGGGAATGTGGGCATCGCCTGTGCCCTTACAAGCATATCATCGCCCTGATTAATTATTTTGAAGACGAGCAGTTCACACGCCGTATGCTCCGCATCCTGCTTTCTCTGCAACACAATATGGCAGGGTTGAACAAGAAATCGACTGCCGAACTGACCACCTACTACATGAAACTCATTGCCCTGCTAGCCGATGAATGCGCAGGGTGGCTAACGACGTTAGAGAAATAGGTCTATGGTCATCTTTTGCAACAAATAAATTCTAATTTCTCGGCCTGTCTTTTAAGAGCTAAATCGGTTGGATTACTGTTGTGGTAACCCAACCGTTTTTTCCTGTTTTCCGCGGTCTTTGATTTTTGAAAAAATGTGGACTGATAATCAGCG
>CAMZFV010000067.1 GCA_947306175.1 uncultured Prevotellaceae bacterium | reverse complement strand
TGGCGGCAGATGCCGCTTAGCACGATATATTAATTTTTTAACGAAGTATTGATATTTGATATTCACTTTATTTTTACGGATACCTTTGGATATGGCATTGGCGGTCTTTTGGTATGCGTTCTGCAGGGCTTGCATTCCCCATCGTCCCATGCTGCTGGTCGCTGAGCCGTCATTGATACTCATGCTTTGGCTCATGGCACCGCTGGCCACATCCTGGGTGGTTTCCCTGAAACCGCTGCGCGGAACATACAGGCCTTCCATGCCATCGGTGTCGTAGATGCTGAGATTGACTTTAACCAATTCATCATTGACAAGGACGCTCTTGACCGTTCCCTTGATGCGCTGCTGGCTGAAACCGCTCATGATGCAGAAGAGATAGCTGCCTTTAGGGATGGTCCACTCGCCGATGTCAATGTCATCAAGCAGACGGAGACGTACCCGGCTGCCATCAACGGCCTTGACATCCTCATCGACAATGGCCTTAATCAACTTGTGCTTCGGCTCATTGGTAATGATGGTGTTAAAATAGTCGGAAGTTTCTTTTAGGGTCTTGACAACTTCCTCGGGTTCGGCTTCTTCCGCTATCTCAGTAACGGCTTTCTCGTTGACGGTTACCAGACCATTGGTTTCTTCTTTGCTTTGGGTTGCCGGTTCATCATCGCGGTTGGCATGGCTGTCGGTCGCACTGTTCATACCCGACACCTGACGCTGACCTTGTTGGCGGGCTTCTTCCAAAGCCCTGCGGAGACTTTCCAGCGTCTCATCTTCCTCGGGAGTATTGCCGTTTGGTCGTTCGTCGGTGAGGTTATCATCCCTGGCTTGCTGCTGTCGCATCTGCTCCTGCAACTGACGCAGCTTCTCCATGGATTCCTGTGCCTGTCGGCTGCTCTGGTCCATGGCCGCCACCTCGGCATCGGAATACTGTGAGGTGTATTCTTCCTTTATGTCTTCGCCACCACGCTCGATATTCTCGACGGCTGACTCATCTTTGATCTTGCCGAAGTCGTTGAGCATGTTGGTGTATTTGTCACCAATGCCGTCACCCTTAATGTTGGCATCAGGCAGTTTGTCATTGATAAACTCGGTGGTTTCCAGATTGGACTTGTCGACCTCTACCTTCTCCGTACCAAATAGCCGAATGACAAAGAAGCCCAAAAACAGGATGGGGATATACAGGATGGCAGGAAGCATGTACTTGGGCTGCCGGAAATTGATTTTATCGAAAGGCTTCATATTCGTCTGTTTGATGTGGGTGATTATTTATGTTGTCTTTATCATTCTCTGGTTGCTGTGGCGCATGGTGACGCTTGAAATGCAGCTGCTGCTCCTGCCGCTCGACAGCACTGGAGGGCTGAGGACGGTACTTCACAGCTTGCGTCATGCGGTACAGGCTAAGGCCCACGCTGAACAGCACAAAGGAGAAGACGAGGGCAAGAAACAGCTTGGTGTGCCTGGAGGCAAACCGCTGCACACAGGCGGCACCCTTATCGAGTTTCAGGGCCTGGGCGAAGGTCTTGCCCGCCGCCACATCTTTCTCGTACCGCTCTTTGTACTTCGGGTCATCCTTATCGGGGACTTCCTCCCCGAACAGTATTTTCTTAAATTTCATATTGTTGTGCGTTTAATAGTTTGACTTCGTGCGCTGTTCCAGGTCTTTGTTCAGAATCGTGCGCCAGTTGACGATAAGCAAGCCATGCGGATTGTTTTCTGTTCTAGGCACACGTTTCAGGTAACCCTCAGTAACGAGTTCACGCATCAACACTGATGTCCTGCGTTCTATACGTTGCCGGCCGTAGTAGGTGAACGACATGTTCTCCTCACTGAAGCGGATGCTGTCACAGAAAATGCTGAAAACGGCACTCGTGCCCATAATATTGCCATAAAAGCCTTTCTCCTTCAAAGCGTTGTACTGGGCAAGACCTGACTCATCTATGAGATACATGGCCTTCTCCATCGTGTACTTGATATACTTGTCATCGGGTGCCAAAGTAAAGAAGTAATGATGGAACATTTCCACATGGCTCTTGGCCTCCACGTCAAGGGTCTCTTCCATCGTACTTCGGTTGACGAGTATCGGCACATTGCCGTCCAGGACATACACTTTCTGCTGTGCATCACTGACCATTCCTCTGGCTGTCCAGATACTGCCGAGGGAGATCACCACACAACCGACAAGAAAAAGGCTGCATAGTATCAGAACCAGTTTAATCTTGTTTTCTAAATTTTTGATAACCATAACATGAATGCTTTAAATTAGACTCCTACTAAACGCCCTGCGGACTGACGCATGGAGGTGGCAATTCCCTCACCGAAGCTACGGGTGGAGAAGGCCGTATCTCCCTCTGGTATCATCCATGCGGCAAGGTCTGGAACGAGGTTCAGACATTTGAGGGCAACGACACTGGCAGCCATCAGATAACCCGCTGAGAAGAAAGCGTTCTGCAAGTAATTGACCACCGTCTCATCAGATGCCGTGACCGCAGCAAGGTCATTGTATTGTATGTTGATGACAATATCGAAGAGCAAAAGGACATAGAAACCGACGAAGTAAAGCATCGCACCGTAGAAATGGACGGTGAGATACCTGATGATCCACTTTGCCCAGGCACCTTCCCACTTCGGCAACAAGGAGAATGCCCACTGGATGGGTCCGAAAATAGTGAGCATACCCAACAGGATCTGCTGGCAATAGATGGTTCCCCACCAACCGATACGGAAAGTGATTAACGCTATCAGCATGATAATCTTATCAGCAAGCATGACCAAACCAGCCGTAGTGCTGGTCATCTCTGCCTTGACAATGTTCTTTTCATCCTCAGCGGCAGCATCGGCATCAGTGACATCCTGCACACTGCTCTGTGTGAGTAAGGCACTGACGGCGTTGCTGGCAGCCTTGATGGTGGATATGGGATCGGCGGCTTCATCGCCTAACTGATACATGAGCTGCTGCACGTCCTGCATCCTGTCCTCTACCTGTGCCGCCTCTGCCTCATAAAGGTCATGGGTATAACTTCCTATGGCATTGGGGATATAACTGAGGAAGTCCAAGGCGCACCAGGTGCTGCTACCTCCTGCCATACCCGTGTCAGAAGGCGGGTACCACCAACAGAGGACTATGCTCACAGCCAGTGGCTTGAAAAGTTTCATCACATCCAGCGGCTCACGTTTGACCATCATCTTGTAAGCCATGTGGGCACAGATAATGATAGCAAAGAGTCCTGCCAAAGCCATGGACATCTGGAGAATCCACCAGAAAGGCCCTTGGCCGCCTGTGAACGTGGCATCGGTCAGGAACTCGTTGGTTCTGAATATCACGTCATCAATCTCTTCTTCGAGAAGGTTGATTCCGAAATCTACTGCTGTACTGTCGTTACTCATCTGAGGATTCGTTTAATTGTTATTGTTTAAGCTATTGCCGGTACTTCCCTGACGGGACGCATCACGCCAGCGATTATATCCTGCCGAAGCATTCTCGCTGACACGGTGCTGGAAGCGGGACATGGACTGGATCAGGTGGTCGGCCTGGTTCTTGGTAGTCAGATAGCGCACCCTCAACAACAGGTTGTCGTTGCTTTTGACAATCTCATCGTAGATGGCCATGTACTGCTTTTGACGCTCACTGTTGGGCATATAGGCATTACGGGTGACTTTGATGGCAAAGTCATAGATCTGGCCCAACTCCCTCCAGGCCGTAATCTCATCATTGCCAGTCTTCCCACTCAAAGCGTTGATGTTGTTCTTAAACCCGAGAAGCCTGTTCTCGATCTTGTTACCCTCCGTGACCCATGCCAGGTCTATCTGTCTATCGGCGATATTGGCAGCTTCGATCTTTGCACGACCTTCCAAGTCAGCCTGTATGCTGTCGGCATACTCCACCTGCGGAATGGAGGCTGCATTGGCAGCAAGACGAAGGGTGTTTTTGACGGATGTGGTTGCCTTTGCGCCCTCCCAATAGTTATGGTGCGTCACCTTATAGTACAATTCTGGCGTTAGGCTGCCAGCGCCGACTTCCATGACTTCTATCTGTGCCTGTTTGGATGCATCATGATTATAGGTCATGGTCTGAGCGTTGGCTCCTGACATGGAGAACAATAGAATTGAAACCGTATAAATAGTTTTTCTCATTTTCACTACCCTTTATTTGTTTTCGTTAATCATCCAATATGTTTCCGGCTTCCCTCCATCTGCCAAAGGCTTCATCAGCCATCTGACGGATGGTCTTGGAGCGATACAGTTCTGACTTCCAGTAACTCGTCCGTGCCTTGATGAACTTCCAGGTCTGATAATAGGCATTGTTTACAATGTCCTTGATGCGGTCGAGTGACTTGTTGATGTTGTCTATCATCAGTGTCAGCGAAGCCGTGGTGCAACAGACTTGTCCACTGGCGTAAGCAGCAAGGACACAGACGGAGGAATAGAGATTCCGGCATTCCCCTGCAAGATTGGCAACGGCCCTGCCGTTGACAAACAAGAGGAGGGTGTCGGCACTTTCGATTCGGCCTCGCTGGATAATCTTTTCGTTGAACTCTTCCAGGAGGGCTTTGTACTTGACAATCTTTTCAGAAACATTGTCGTAGGTTCGATAGACATTGAACCCGGTACTGACGGTGCTATACACCAGATCGATGATGTCGAAGGCACGGGTATATTTGTCCAGTTCAAGGTTAATGTCACGGTATTCCCGATGCGTCACCTTGCTGACCTTGTGTAGCAGGGCGTTGCTTTCTTCCATAGTGGCACGAGCAAGAAGCAGACTGCGCTGTTTCTTGTGGTCATTGATATAGGCTTCGATCGTCGGGATGTCATTGGGAACAACCTGCGCCAAAACATGTTTCGGACACACAACGACAAGGCAAAGCAGCAAGAGCATTCTTGTCAGAGTCCCTCTTCTGTTTCCGTTGTTTTGATTCGACATATTAACTGTATTGATCATATTACCGATTCTTTATAGGGTTGCTATGGCTCATCGTCATAGTTGTCGTCTTCTAATTCCTCGTCATAGTAGCTGCTGCCGCCGTTATGCATCCAGCGTCTCCGGCTGCGCTCGGCGATGTTCAGCTTTCTATGGCTGTCTGCATTGAGCTTGGGTAAAAGGTCATGAACCCAATCCCTGACGGTATGCTTGTAGTGCAGGAACTTCTCAATCATGGCGAGGTCGGTATAGATTCTCGCCAGTCGCGCCTCGATTCCTTTGGCGATCTCCAAGCGGTCACTGGCCCAAAGAAGATGGCGTACTCCATCCGTGTCTTGGGTTTCAACACCTGGCCGTCGGGTGTATTCCACCGTGACCTCACAGGAGGGATGGTCTTGAGCCAATTCACTCATACGTCGGTTGATTATGGCGGCATTCTCTTCATCGGACTTCGAGGGGTCGAGTTCCAGGATCTCTGCCACATGGGTATCACTCCAGCTACTGGTCAGTTCCCAATCGATCTGCACGATGGCACGATGAATCTTGATACCCATGAAATATTTGGGCTTTCGTACGATAGAGACAGTAGCCTTGAAGGTCACAGTGCCCTTGACGCTTCCGATTGTGCCTTCTCGGATAAATGTGTAACCAGTCCACGAACCGCCGTTCGTCCATGTGATGCCATAGGCATCTTTCATGGTCTTCATCAGTTGCGGGATGCGCGTATAGTCATCAGTCTGGGCCTGTTCACCTTCTTCGGCTTCCTCAATGGCTTGTCTCGTTTCAGCGATATTCCGGTTGACGGCATCAAGCTGTGATTGCAGTTGCCGGATGTTTTCCCTGTTGCTGTTATAAGTGGCCTGATACTGGTTGTACTCCTCGGTACTCGTAGCCTGAGACATCAGACGGAGCAGTTCACTGTTCTCTGAGTTGAGTGCGTCAATCTGATTCTGAAGATCAGATGCTTCCTGCTGTAACTGGATGACCCGAGCCTGAAGCTCCCTGATGTCCACTTCGGCATCGCCATTAAGGGTCGTGTACATCGAACATTCCTTGGTATGGCTGCTGGGGGTGCTGCCACAGTCACTGCATTTATAGGTTGTGCTGCCCTTGCCAAGCGTTCCTCCATCATGACAGGTGATGCTGAAGGTGGCAGAAGCCGCACCTGCCACCTTCTGGGCATTGGATGCCTGGTAGTAGTTACGGTTGTCATATCCGATATAATAAGTATAGTTGGCTTCTGTAGGATGGGTGGCGATATAGTCATCCAGGTCTGAGGAATCTTCTATGTCACGATGGTCTCCGTTGGCATTATACTGAATCAGGCGGGCATTCATCTGTGCCATGAAAGTGTTCCAGTCCATACTGTAGCTGTCGAAAACAGCCTCATAGACCTCTTCTCTGATGTCCCAGGATTTCGTGACCTTTATGGAATAGGCGTATGCCTTGGCATACTGGCCACTGCTCGATCTGCTCAGGGTATAGGCAAGCGATGAATAGTCCATGGTATAGCTGAAGCCATCATTCCTGTTATTGTACTGACGTACTTTTTCGCGGTTCCATCCGGCATAGCTTTCTGAGTTCTGCAATGCGGCCTCATATTGGGATGAGGTGGGATAGAAATACGGATCTGTCGTATTGATACGATACCATTCGCCACTGTACAGAATGCTGTTGTAGTCTGTTGGCGGATAGTAATCGCAAAGGGTTTCAGATCCGGCATCCCGGCGATATATATAGACACGTTGGGTATAGTAGCTGCCTTGGGTTGCCGATGCGTAGTCATCAATCCATCGTGTCAAATTGTAGTCGCTTAGATTGAAAAGATTATCGATATTCCCTTGTCCGACCACAGCGGTCAGGACTTGGGCTGCGGAAAGGTCTTTGTACTCGTCGTACATATTCCGCGCATTGTCCGCAAGGGTCAGGACACTGCCTAATTTCTCCATGAACGTGCCGCCGAAGCTGGTGCCTTGCAGCAATTCGCTGACACCGTTATTGAATCCGGCATTGGCAAGGCCGACCCCCTTGCTGATCAGGTTGTCGAGGTCTGCTTTGAGATTATCCTCTGTAAACGCGCCCTCGATGTCATCGCCCAGATGCCCGAAGATTTCCTTCCAGTCAATTCCTCCTAAGTTGGCAAGATTGAAGACAGTTTTCAGGTTTTCGGAAATCTCCAAGAAAGCGATGTCGTTGAAACTGAGTGTGCTGTTGGTCACAACATTCTCGAACTGCTGGCACAGGGACTTGACATCCTCGGTGGTCTTCAACAGGTAGCTGCCCCAATAAATAGCGGTTGACGGGTCTTCCACCATCAGACGGGCACAGACAATGATCTTGGGGATGATCCGCAGCGAGACAATCTTATAGATACGGTTGTAATAGTAGTTCTCGTTGCGGTCATCCCACAGGTTGAGACTGGTGAGTGCCTTGCGGTCAAGATACTTGGAAGAAAAGATGCCGGCACTGGCAACCTCGGCAGCCTTATAGCTGTCGTATATCTTTTGAAGATTCTCGTTATGAAGGGCTTCCATGGCTGCTTCGGTGGTAAACGCCTCAGACATGGCGGCCATCGTGCCATAATCCACATTGATGCTGTAATACTGTGCCTTGACAGGAATGACTGCCAAGGTCAGCATCAGCATGAGTATGATATGAAGCCTCTTCATGTTCTATTTCAGGTTTAACACATGTCCTGCCTGGTTGACTTTCTGGGCGAAAGCAAGGGATTTGACGATGCCAGACTTGTTCCAGTCCCGCACATAGGCTTCAATGGCTTTCTGATGGGAGCATTTCAGTTCTGCTTTGTAGAGTTTCAGGGCTTCTTTCTCTGCCCGTTCCGTCGTGTAGGTCATATAGCATTCTCTCGGTTCCTCAACTCCGTACACATCGCTGACAATTCCTCGACGGATGAAGACTTCACGGAAGAAAGCACGTCCTTCCTTGTTGTCCAGACGATTGATGGTGAAAATCTTACGACATTCCACGTCGGTCAACCCAAGGACGGTCCTGATGTCATCGAAGCGTTCTTTGAACTTTCCTTGGTCAAGGAGCATGATGACATCGGAATTGTTGATGATGGCTTCCTTAACAATGGGACTGCTGATGATGTCCTGCAACTCCTGCGTGACCACGCCAACCATCGCCCAGAACTTTCGGGCGGTCTTATAAAGGTACTTGATATACTCTGCCATCATGGGGGAGGCCACGGCTTTCCATGCCTCCTCAATGACCAGCACTTTACGGTTTTTCTTGATGCGCATCTTCTGCAGGAACACATCCATGATGATCAGCGTCACCAGAGGGAATAGCAGTGGGTCATCCTTGATGGTATCGATCTCAAAGACGATAAAGGTTTCATCAAAGAGCGTGGAATCCAGATTCTCGTTCAAGGTGCGCTCATGGCTGCCGCCACGGTAGAAATCCATCAGCATGTAGTTATAGGTGCTGATGTCTATACCCGTAATCTTATTCTCGTTGCAGATATAGGGAATGCGCTGGGTACTATATTCGTAGAAAGAATTGAAGGACAGTTCATGGACCTTCAAGGCTTTTCTGCGGTCTTCCATCTCCTTGATGCGCTGACAGATACGTGCCTCAACATCTTCATTGGTGTCCGTGGCAGAGCCCTGGGTCGCCGTCTCAATAAGTAACTTCTTATGCAGGGCATCCCTCTGTGAGGCATTGTAGCCTTTGAAACCTAAGAAATAGGCTTCGTAATACTCTGTTATCACCTGTTCAATCAGGCGGTCTTCTGTTTTCGTCACCTCACCGTTGCTCCCTTTCCAGATAAGCATGACAAGGTTCTTCAGAAAACCGATCTTCTCCACGTTCAGCTCCTCACGCTGAATGCGGAAAGGATTCATGGTGATGGGGTTCTCTTGCGTATAGCTGATATACTTACCTCCCACATATTCGCAGAGTCCTTCGTAGGAGTTGCCTGTATCGACCATAACAACATCTGTGTTTTGTTCCCAAAACTGGCGGACTACACTGTTCATGTGGAAGCTCTTGCCGCTTCCACTTGGGCCGAGGCAGAAAAAATTAGAGTTGTCAGTCAGTTTTTCTTTCCCTTCCTTGCCGCTGATATCAATGGCTACAGGCACGCCCTGACGGTCTGTATAATAGACCTTTAAGGGGGTGTCCTCACTTTTGGCTATCCGCTCCTTGTACATCAGGCAACTGGCAGCATCACTCAATGTGAGGAAACGGTCATACTCGGCATTCAGGGCATAACAGTTGCCCGGGAAAGAGGCGACGAACAGCTCCAGCTGGTTATAGGCTCGCTGGCTGATATGTATGCCGATGCGTCCGAAGGCGTTCTCCAGATGATTGGTGCATTTCTGAAGGTCGGCATCAGCGTCGATCGTGACGATAAGGTTGAAATGGCAATATACAAGCTGCTTGTTTTCCCGAGCAATCACTTCCTCTACCTTTTTGATATCCTCCACGGCAATCTGGTTACTGGGGTTGGGAAGGGAGGCATGGCGGTTTTTCTTTTTGGCCAACTTGCCCATTTCCTGTTTCTGGTTCGGGATGAAGATGACCTGGTTGAAAACAACACTTTCCACATTCGGGATGCTGTCAACAAACGACATCAAATCAACAGGCATAGTGATGTTGTTTACCTCTATCATGGTATAAGGACGTATCAGCGCAGGCAGGATGATGCTGTCGACATCCACCAGACTGTACATCTTGAATTTCCGCGTTCCAATGCCGATGAACTCGTCCTTGACACTGAAATTGTTCAGCGACACCTTCCCGCCCGTGAAGTTTTGGGCAAGATAGCGGTCAGCATAAGCTCTCACTTCATCCTTGCTCAGGAAAGAGGAACTGACACCACGGTCGCGCAACTGGTCTCTGACCTTGTTGATTTTGACCTGAAACTCCCTCCACTTCTTGTTGTTAAAGCTGAAGAGTCGGCTTTTCTTGTTCTCCTGGGTGATCGTGATATATGTGGTACAGTCGGTATATTCCCTCCCTTCATAATAGCGAAAATAGCTTTCAGAAAGAAATTCACGCCTACTGTCATCACCACCACTAAAGTGTCTCCGGGTAAAGATATCCTGCTTATGGATGGCATAGCCGTCGCCCAACGTGGCCATAAGGGCTGCCATGAGAGCAGAATACTCATAGTAACTATCGATGTTGGCACAGAACTTCTGGACGGGGTTCTGCATGGCAAGGATGGCAGAGTATTCACCGGTCTTGGTATAGAGCACACCGATACCATCCACGTCTTCAACGGAGAAGTAGATGTCCTTGAATATCTTTGCTTTTTTGCCACCTGTGCCAAAGGCTGCAACAGAGATTGCCATACCTATGCTGATGGCGATGAATATGAGGATTACATTGATAACCATCGGTTCCTGTTGTTAAATTGAAATGAGGGCAACCGGCAGTTTCCGACTGCCCCCATCAGTTGGTTTTCAGTGGCACATCATAACTTCGTCATGGTGGCATAGATGAAAATACCCTTGTCGGACTTCTTGGAATGAAGACCACGACGCTGTTTCACCATGATCAGCCCCGCACCGCAGCTGATGGCGATAACGGCAAAGGCCAGACCGATGATGAAACCTGCCATCGTATAGACAAGCATAAAGCCAAGGATGCCGACAGCGGCGGTGATGGCCGCCCATGTGATGTAGCGACCCTGGAGACCCATGAACTCCAAAGGACGCTGAAGCCCCTTGAACATCGGGTAAGCCGTGTATGATTCCGTTTCTTGTGCCATAGCGCTTTAATCATGCATTTAGTTGGTGATGCCGAAGAAGAGAGGCAGCGCATTGGCGGCTGCAATCAGGAAGATGCAGGCACCTACGACCATCATGATCTTCTTCTTCAGAATCTGCTGAAAGTTTGTAAGGTGCTGATAATCAATACTTGCGAAAGCTGAAAAACGCCAAAAGAAACAAACTGGAAACAAAAATTTCAAAAACCCAAAAATGAAAACATCTGCTTAACATCTGTTAACACGGAAATGAACGGAAATTTTCATTTTCTGTCATTTGGAGTGGCAAAATGAATCGTGTATTTTAAGGACATAATAGAAAAGAATTGTCTGGTGTTTCGAGTTTGTTTATGTCCATGTTTGATATGAAATAGTAAACGTGTGTGTTCTAAAACTAACAGATAATTCGTTTCAAAAGCTCCCAAAATGCAATAAATCAAAAAAAATACGTTATTCTATAAAAATATAGAAATTTTTTCACTAATTTTGCTTGTGAAAATTACATGTTTTTATGGAAGATAGATTGAAATTAAATAGAATTAAAGATGTTCTTGACAGTCGAGGAATTTCACAGACCTGGCTGGCAAAACAACTTGACATGGATTTTAGCTCGATAAATGCATACTGTTCTCAACGACTTCAGCCGAGTATAAAAACTTTGATAAAAATTGGTGAAGTTCTAAATCTTGACTTTAAGGAGTTGATTACAGACAAAGACGATAGAAATATCCAAAACAATGAATAACCAGAATAACATATCTGCATACCAAGCTCAATATTTTGCTCATTCTATTACCAGAAGAATGCCTGCGAACGATGATGCAAAACTAACAGCCTCTTTGCATGATGCCAAAGTTGATTTGACACCGCATCAGATAGAGGCTGCAATGTTTGCATTTAAGTCACCTCTTTCCAAAGGGGCTATACTTGCAGATGAAGTTGGACTGGGCAAAACAATCGAAGCAGGTATAATATTGTCACAGCAATGGGCTGAACACCATCGCTGTTTGCTGGTCATATGCCCTGCTAACCTTCGTATGCAGTGGAGTGCAGAGTTACAAGAAAAATTCTACCTGCCTTCTATTATATTGGAATCCAAATCGTTCAATGCTGAAATAAATCGAGGAAATCTTAATCCTTTTAGGCAGGATCAGATTGTGATATGTTCTTTTCAGTTTGCGAAACTGAAAGCACCATATCTCCGTCAAACAGACTGGGATTTAGTGGTGATTGACGAGGCGCATAGACTAAGAAACGTATATCGCCCGACAAACAAGATTGCCAATGTCATTAAGGATGCTCTGGAAACACGAAAGAAAATTTTGATGACAGCTACACCTCTGCAAAATTCAATATTGGAGATGTATGTGGAGAATCCGCTTTAAATTGACCCCCTCAATCCGCACCTAATTGACCCCCCATATCTTTTCTTTTCATCGAAATTGAGAATGCAGGCTGTAGGGATGAAAAACCACACCAGCCTGCATTCTATTTAGGTTTTCGTCTTTAAGACCTGGGGGTCATTTTGAATCGGACGAGGGGGTCACTTTCAGAAGAGACGCAGGGGGTCACTTTGCGTCGGAATTTCCAATTTTTATTGATTTTGAGTAAAAAAAAGGATGATATCGTCAGTTGACGACACACA
>CAMZFV010000066.1 GCA_947306175.1 uncultured Prevotellaceae bacterium | reverse complement strand
GCTTGGCGGCAGATGCCGCTTAGCACGATATATTAATTTTTTAACGAAGTATTGAAATATAGCCACTTTTCTTCAAATGACAACTATAAAGAACAGGAATTGATTAAAAAACAGTAAAATCATTTTGGTATAAGTACTTCAACCGCGTATGCTGTGAAAAGACGCAATGTCTAGAAATATCAGTCCCAAATGAGATTGAGGACAAACACAAACACAATACAAAGGAAGCATGCTATCATAAAGCCAATGAAACAAGACTTTAAGATAATCATCTTTCTTCTCTCTTTTTTTACTTTTTCATTCTCAGACATAACTTCAAGATATATTATTTTGCTGCTAGCAAAGTTAGGGCGGAATTCATGTTTTACATCAAGCCCCTCCCTGTTTTCACAAGTTTAGTAGCATGTCGATGAGGGTGGTGACATCGGCGACGCTGACGGTTCCATCTCCGTTTACGTCGGCACAGACTACACAGACATTCACATCACCCCCCAACAAGTAATCAATCAGTGTGGTCACGTCATTAACAGCGATTCTGCCATCATGATTGACGTCGCCCAAATCATAGGCATGTTCCGGCTGATCGGACAGGGTGACCAGCATGCTATTGGATTTCTTTGTAGTTCCATCGGCAAAGTTGGTGACCACCAGAAAACGGTAAGTCTGTCCAGCCGTAAGCCCGGTAACCGTGTGATCTGTTGTCGTGATTCCGGGAAACACAAAACTATCGGTGTCGAGATTTCCCAACTCAATGGGGTCGCGGTCGTCACCTGCGGTGATCACGACATCATCGAGATAAAACCCCATATACCTGCCCTCGCTACCGAAGCTCACCGTCGCACCGTTACCGACATTCTCAAACACGACGGCATACTCCTCGGCCATGCGTGTCAATTCAATCACCTGCTGCTGGCCGCCACACGTCACTATGGCGTTGCTGCTGACGTTACCGGAATAACTGGATCTGAACCTCACGGTTATCACGCCATCATCACCCACGTTGAGCGAAGGTGTAGTGAGACTGCCCACATACTTCTGTCCACCCACGATAAAGCAACCGCCTGCTCCAAGATAGACAAAACTGCCCGTCCATCCAGGATTGTCACAATAGTTGCCCACCTTATTGGACGCCAGCGCTGTCGTCGCATCAACGTTTACATCGATTGCGCCGAACGTCTCGTCCAGCAGTTCTTCGTGAGCCAAGGGGTCATAGGGTTGTACATACAGGGTATAATCTGTCACATATTCTGCTGGAGTCCCGTCGGTCCAGATTGCCTTGAATGAGGTGGAGCTCACATGGCCGGCTTCCTCCATGACAGCAGCATGCTTGTCATACAGATATCCCGTCGGGTAAACCTGATAAAGCATTTGCTGGTCGCTGGAATACTTGAGTCCTTGGGTCGTGAAGGCATCCAGGGCAAAATAACCGTCTCCGGCTCCGCTCCAGCCCCAGTTGATGTGATACATACCGCCACCACAACCGTCCACGATAAAAGCGTGGCCCGCGTTCTTGTCGGGATCAGTGCCTCCGTACAGGATCGGGCAACCGGCAGCCAGCTGGGCCTCAATCATTCCGGCCCATTCCTCGGCGGAATAGTCATCGCGGGCGAGCAACGTCGCATCAGCATTATAGCCAAACAACTTCATGCCCTCCAGCTCATCATCACTGTATGCGCCACTGGCACTGGTACCATATCCCATGTGGCAGGCTTGACCACAATAACGCATGAGCATCGCCACGGCATCCTTCTGCTGGGCCGTAGCGCTGGTGGTGTACACGTCTAGCATATTGTCCCAGTCAAACACACCTCCTGGCAATGGATCAACGGTCACGTCATTGATCTCAGAGGTATAAGCCTCCATAGCAGGAGCCTCGGCAGGGAATTTCCAATAATACATCACTTGAGCCATCGCGGTGGCAATACATCCTGTCAGACAATGCTGGGTGCCGCTGGTGGGGCACTGGTTGTAAAAAGGCGAACGCTGGTTCCAAGTGCAGGAAACGAGCGGAGACACAATTACTCCTGTAGAACGCCCCGCAGTATTGCTGACACGCAAATCGGGATGTTCACGAAGAAAAGTCATCTGACACTTGTACTGGTCCAACATCCACTTCATATTGCAAGGCAAGTCACCCATGTCAATGGCATGGTCGCCATAAGCCAGCACTTCAACCGCACGGTCTTCGCCAGCGACAATGACAAATGCGCTGCCGTCCTCAGTATTAAACACATAATAATCGGCCAGACCCCGATTGATTGTGGAGTACTCGATGTGAATGAGTTTCAGGTCTTGTGGTGACATCGACAATACAGCCCCACCACGTTGATTCAGGAAACTCCAGGCCTTGACACGTGCATCGTGGATAACCACTTCACCAGCTGCCATATTCATGGCCACAAGCGCACATCCAATCAGGAAAAATGACTTCAAATGATGCATAATTCTAGTTGTCTTAAGATTTGTTGCCAAATGTATGAATTTTTGATGAAACCAGTGACATTTTCCTGATAAAACTTGTGCAGACCGAATACCCACAAAAAACCACGAATGGACCAAAAATGATTTTATTAATGGCCATTCGTGGAGATTTATGGGCATTCATGTTTTATCAACAAGAACCGTCCCTATTTTTCCGACGAGACACGCACAGCACGGACGGTAAACCCGCCGTCGCGGCAGACGTCACAGTGCCAGTACACACTCTCCGAAGTGAATACCAGGCAGTAGGCGATGGCGGATACGCTCGGCCCGAGCGTGCGCGCCCAGTAGGCTCCGCTCGTACCTGCGTTGTTGTAAGACCCGTCCCAGCGGCTACCAGCGGCGGGCAAGAAGATGGTGTTACGATTTGGACCGATTCCTAACTGTCCGTTCACGCCATTGATTGTTGTCCACACCCAGGAGCAGTTTTCAATCAGCTCCAGTTGCTGTTCCTTCGTCGGCATGCGCCATGAGGGTCCCCAGTTGACGTAGGCGGCATCGTCCTCGGGTTCCAATTCGGTCTTGCCGTCGGTAAAGCCGTTGTAGCCGTAAGCGCTGTTGGTGCAGTACTTTGTCATCGTAAGGTCACTGCCATTGCACAACTTGTAGGTGATCCAGTCATAGTAATACTTTGGAGCCGTCTCGCCCCAGGCAAAATGGTCGCCATAACCCTCGGGGGTGTCGGCACCGACGTTGCAGGTCGCCCACAGCGTGCCGCTGGGCAGTCCCAGGTCAACGTACTCATGAGTGTCGGGAGGTGTCACAGGTTCATCGGGCCAGACACCAGACAAAAGATAGTCAATCAAACAGGTCACGTCCGATACGCTGACCTGACCATCATGGTTCACATCGCCACGTTGATACTCCACGCCAGCCGTGAATGAGGCCAGCATCAACAATAATACAACTAATAATGAGCTAATCTTCTTCATAACAATCTTAATTTAATTGGTTTAACAGGTTTTCCATCCGCAAATTTAGATATAATTCCCGACTTATTAGCCAGTCGAGATAAAAAATGCAGTTGCGACGCCACCTAACACGAATACCCACAAAATGAAGAGGATGTGTCAAATATCGTATCCAGTTTTTTAATCGGCCTTACGGCCGAGAAATTAAGCAAAAATTAGTATAAAAATCAAACAAAATAAATTTTTATTTTAATTTTATTAATAATTTTGTTTAATTTCTCGAGCGAAGCTCGATTATAGTTTCAGGCGTGAATTATGACACAGCCTCGTCAATTTATGGGCATTTATGTTATAACCGTCGTTATTTTAGGCCGAGGGTGGCGAATCGCAGGTGGGTGGTGCCTCTGAATCCTGTCATGAAGATGCGGATGAAGCGGATGTCGGAGAAGTCCTGGATAGAACCGACTATCTTTTGATATTGATGCAGGGGGATGGTGAACTGGTACCAGGTTGCCAACTGGATTTCACCATTGGGGGTGTGGACCTTGGCCACATGCATGTTGGTGATATAATTCCTGCCCACTTGCATGGAGTCGGGATGGATACAGACGCGGTACTGGAAGTAACGCTCATTCTCATTAAACTTGTTGTCCAGATTGATGTCCTCAGCATCGGGGAAAAGTTCCTTTGCTTAAAAAACGGACTAAAGAGGAAATTATTATTTGGAATATGGCTTGAAGGGCGCAACTAATGGGTTCAAAAACCTGAAAGTGTAAAATAATTAGACACTTTAGTGTAAAAATAACTATATTTTTGAAAATAGTCTCATATTTGTTTTGTTCGGTTTCATCATTCATTTTATTTTTGTGGTACAAGAATACTAATCACTAAAATTATACGCGATATGAAAACGAAATACTTCCTGTTTCTCATAGCCCTCATGGTTGCTGTGAGTGCTGGTGCACAACTGAAAGTGCGCCATGTATTTCCCGATGAAGTTGGCAAATTTGATATGCCTGACATCAATGCCGGCACGGTCACCTGGGATGGAACCGGTTACTCACTCACGCTGAACGATGCCGACGCTGAATATGGCAGCAACAAATGTGCTATTGCCAGGACTTTCAGAACGACTGAAGGCACCACGGTCCTCAACGGTGATGTCAACAACAGTGGAGATGTGGACGTTGCCGATGTGAATGCCGTTGTTGACGTTATTTTAGGCGTTGACGATAACCCGAAGGCCGATGTCAATGGCGACCATGAAATCAACATTGCAGATATCAATGCGATCATTGACATTATCCTTAACTCTGCTGAAGCCGAAGAGCACGACTACGTTGACCTGGGCCTGCCCAGCGGTACGCTGTGGGCAACGACGAACATTGGCGCCGGCAGCCCTGAGGAAAGCGGTGACTACTTCGCTTGGGGCGAGACCGAGCCAAAGGATGATTATACCTGGAACACCTACATGTGGTGCGACGGCAGCGAAACAACAATGACGAAGTACTGCACCGACAGCCGTTACGGTACAGTGGATGGCAAGAAAGTGCTGGATCCCGAGGACGATGCCGCCACTGTGAATTGGGGCCCGTCGTGGCACATGCCTTCCATGTCACAGCAGGAAGAGCTGATGGAGTATTGCTCGTGGACGTGGATGACGCTTAACGGTGTGGACGGATATGAGATCACCGGTCCGAATGGCAATAGCCTGTTCTTGCCTGCGGGAGGAGTCTATTCTGTCAGATCGCTCACCTATTCGGGCTCGCAAGGCTTTTATTGGTCGCGCACGGTTGAATCGACCTATGATTATGGCGGTTCTAATGGAGCTTGGGGTATGGAATTCACTCATGATGATGTGGCCTGGAGCTACACCTACCGCCTCCGTTACTACGGCAAGCCGGTCCGTGCTGTGCGCTCCTCGTCAACCGACAGCCAGCGGCTCTACATCGCGCAAGGCAGCATTGACTTCCTTGAAGTGCCCATCGGAGAGGAACGTGTGGGCCAACTGACCGTCATCAACAGCACCTCGGAGTCCAAGTCCATGACCGTCACTGCCGATGCGCCTTTCCTGTTAAAACAGGGAGGATTTAGCGCTTCAAGCATAACCGTTGTGGTACCAGCCAACTCCGGTAGCACGGTGACAGTACTATTCAAACCGACAGAACCCGGCGAATTCAATGGCAATGTCACCTTCCAGAACCTGGCATTCGATGGCGGTGAGTGTGTTATCCCTCTCCATGCCTGGGCCTACGTTGCCGACTCCCCGGAACAAGCGTATGTTGACTTGGGTCTGCCCAGCGGCACGCTATGGGCGACGATGAACGTCGGTGCCAGCAGTCCGGAAGAATACGGTGACTATTTCGCTTGGGGCGAGACCGTGGGCAAGGATGTCTATAACTGGGAGACCTACAAGTGGTGCAACGGCAGTAGAAACACGCTTACAAAGTACTGCACCACAAGTAGTTATGGCATTGTGGATGGCAAGACAAAACTGGATCCTGAGGACGATGCCGCCACTGTGAACTGGGGCCCGTCGTGGTGCACACCGACCACCGAACAACAGAGCGAATTGTTTCACAAGTGTACCTGGGCCTGGACGAAGAGGAATGGCGTGAAGGGTTATCGGGTCACTGGTTCCAATGGAAACAGTATCTTCATCCCCGCTGCGGGTTACCGTGTGGAAGGTTCCCTTAAAGGCACAGAGTCGTCAGGCTGCTTATGGTCGAAGACGTGCTACACCGACAACGGTATCTCCACCAGCGCCACCAGCGCTTGTGACATAGGCTTCGAATCGAACAGCTTATACTTGAACGGCGGATACAGCAGCCGTTACTATGGTCACAGTGTCCGTCCTGTGCGTGTGTTGCCTGCCAATAGCCTGAGCTTCTTCATCAAGGAGCATAGCCTTGACCTGGGCAGTGTGTACATCGGCGATACTGGTACAGGTAAACTGACCATTATCAATTACAGCATGGAGGACAAGGCCGTGACGGTCACCGCCGATGCACCCTTCTTGTTAAAACAGGAAGAGGGCGGCGTTTCGAGTATGACCGTCAACGTGCCGAGCAACTCCAGCCTCACGATGAAGGTCCTGTTCACGGCAACCGAGCAGGGTGAATTCAACGGCAATGTGACCTTCCAGAATCCTGACCTTGAAGAAGGACAGTGCATTATCCCTGTACAGGCCCTTGCCGTCCCGCAGCACGAATATGTTGACCTGGGTCTGCCCAGCGGCACCTTGTGGGCAACAATGAACGTCGGCGCCGATGTCCCCGAGGACTATGGCGACTACTTCGCTTGGGGCGAGACCGTACCAAAGGATTATTATACCTGGAACACCTACAAGTGGTGTGACGGGAGCGAAAAGTCGTTGACCAAGTACTGTACCAACAGCCTCTACGGCACGGTTGACAACAAGACCGAATTGGATCCAAAGGATGATGCCGCATACGTGAACTGGGGTCGGTCGTGGCGCATGCCTACCGAGGAACAACTGTATGAGCTGTTCTTTGAATGTTCATGGCAGAGTGAGACGCAAAATGGCGTGAAAGGTCGTTTGGTCACCGGTCCCAACGGGAACACCATCTTCATGCCTGCTGCGGGTTATTGTCAGTACAGTTCGTCGTACAACGTGGGATCATCAGGCCTCTATTGGTCAAGCACGCTTTCCCCGGATCAGTCCAGTTATGCTTTTTACCATAGATTCGCTTCGGGGTATATGAGCTGGGGAGGAAACGACCGCAGTAACGGCTGTACAGTACGTGCTGTGCGTGTGTCGCCCCTTGAGATCCAACCACGAAGCATTGATATGGGTGAGGTGTCCTTCGGAGAGACACGTGCAGTCAAACTGACCATCATCAATTACTCCAGTGAGGACAAGACCGTGACGGTCACCGCCGATGCGCCTTTCTTGCTAAATCATGAAGGAGAGTGCGCTTCGAGTGTCACCATCGAGGTGCCAGGCGACTCCTGCAGCACGTTGATTGTGATGTCTATGGCATCGGAGCCTGGTGAATACAAGGGAAACGTGACCTTTGAGAACTCTGCTCTTGATGGAGGTCAGGTCGCTGTCCCGGTCCATGCCAATGTTTACACCGGCGACTTCCCGCAGTACGTTGATTTGGGCCTGCCCAGCGGTACGCTGTGGGCAACGAGGAACATCGGCGCCAGCAGCCCGGAAGAACACGGAGACCACTTCGCTTGGGGAGAGACTGAGCCGAAGGATATCTATAGCTGGGAGACCTATAAGTGGTGTAACGGCAGTGAGAACACGCTGACGAAGTACTGCACCGATAGCCATTACGGCACGGTTGACGACAAGACCGACTTGGAGCCTCAGGATGATGCCGCCAGCGTGAACTGGGGCCGGTCGTGGCGCATGCCGACCCATGCTCAGCAGGAAGAACTGCTTAGGAATTGTACATGGATGTGGACGACAAGGAACGGCGTGAAGGGATATATGATCACAGGTCCAAACGGCAATACCTTGTTCCTGCCAGCTGCGGGTGAGCGCTCTGAAAAATGGCTTTCCGGCAATGGATTGAGCGGCGAATACTGGGCACGCACGGGCTTTGGTAACTATAGCGCTAAAGCTCAGAGTTTCGATTTGGTAGATGTGTACCAACTCCACGGCGTCCGCTCTGGCGGACTATCCGTCCGTGCTGTATATGAGCCGCA
Source organism: uncultured Prevotellaceae bacterium (assembly GCA_947306175.1). Taxonomy (GTDB): domain Bacteria; phylum Bacteroidota; class Bacteroidia; order Bacteroidales; family Muribaculaceae; genus Sodaliphilus. Next base: position 4,355 of record CAMZFV010000066.1, on the reverse strand, counting down.
AGTGCTCTACATTGAACAGCTGAGCCTTGACCTGGGTGTTGCGCCCATCGGAGTAACCCGTACCGGCAAACTGACCATTATCAATCAAACCAATGAGGACAAGAACGTCACGGTCACTGTCGATGCACCGTTCTTGCTAAAGCAGGAAGAGAGTAGCGTTTCGAGCATGACCGTCAGCGTACCAGGCGACTCCAGCGCCACTGTAGAGGTTGTGTTCACAGCGGAGGAACTCGGCGAATTCAACGGTAACGTGACTTTCGAGAACCCGGCACTTGATGGAGGTCAGTGCGTTATCCCAATACAGGCTCGAGCCATCCAGCAGCACGAATATGTTGACCTGGGTCTGCCCAGCGGCACCTTGTGGGCAACAATGAACGTCGGCGCCGATGTCCCCGAGGAATACGGTGACTACTTCGCTTGGGGTGAGACAGTACCTAAGGAGGTTTATGATTGGAGCACCTACAAGTGGTGTGACGGCAGCCCATATGCGCTGACAAAATACTGCACCAGCAGTAGCCTTGGCACGGTTGATGACAAGACGGAACTGGATCCTGAGGACGATGCCGCCACTGTGAACTGGGGATCATCGTGGCGCATACCGTCCAATGAGCAGCAGGCCGAATTGGTGCAACAGTGTACCTGGACCTGGACGATTCGTAACGGTGTGAATGGTCAACTGGTCACCGGACCTAATGGAAACAGTATCTTCTTGCCTGCTGCGGGTCGCCATTCGGGCGAATCGCTCCTCTCCGCAGGGTCATTGGGATGCAATTTGTCGCGCGAAGTCTTTGCCGATGGCGAATACCGCACTTACGGCCTGCGCTTCAATCAAGACGGCGGGCACGCGGGTCTCAACGCTCTCTTCACCCGCTGCTCTGGCTTTACCGTACGCCCCGTGCGCATGTCGCCCATCGTCATCAAGCAGCTGAGCCTCGACCTGGGTGTTGTGCCCATCGGAGAAACCCTTACCGGCAAACTGGACATTATCAATAAAACCATCGAGGCCCAAACCATGACAGTTACTGCCGATGCACCATTCTTGCTGAAGCAGGAAGAGGGTAGCGCTTCGGAGATGACCGTCATCATTCCAGCCAACTCCAGTGCCATCGTGGAGGTGGTGTTCACAGCGGAGGAAATCGGCGAAATCAACGGCAACGTGACTTTCCGGAACCCGGCACTCGATGGGGGTGAGCGCATTGTCCCTGTCAAGGCAAGTGCCGTCCTGCAGCATGAGTGGGTTGACCTGGGGCTGCCCAGCGGCACGTTATGGGCGACGCGCAACATCGGCGCCACCAGCCCCGAGGACTACGGCTACTACTTCGCCTGGGGCGAGATCGCGCCCAAGACCAATGAAAAATATAATTTTATGACGTACAAGTGGTATGAATACGATGGCAATTCGGCAGGTTTCACGAAGTATTGCACTGATAGTTATTATGGCTATAATGACTTTACCGACGGCAAGACCGAATTGGATCCCGAGGACGATGCCGCCACGGCCAACTGGGGCTCGACTGCGCGCATGCCGAGTCCGGATCAGATTGAAGAGTTGATTAACAATTGTTCCTGGCAATGGACGCAGATAAATGACGTGTACGGTAAGTTGGGTACCGGCCCTAACGGAAACACCATATTCTTGCCTGCCGCTGGCCAATGCTGGAACGGATCTCTCAGCTATGCTGGCACGATGGGCAATTATTGGACATGCACGTTAGACCCGTATTTTCCTGACCACGCCTACAGTTTCTTGTTCCAAGAAACGGGCAATGGTTTTGTGTACGAGCAATACTATCGCGCCTACGGGTTCCCCGTCCGCGCCGTGCGTGCCCCCCAGTAATAGCGTAACCATGTCATAAAAAAGCTAAAGCGGTTGTTCAACCATTGTGGTGAACAACCGCTATTCTTTATGACACGATCGTTTCCCGATTAGTGGCTCAGCAGGTAGTCAATCAGATTTGTCACGTCGGCAATGGTTACCTGGCCATCGCCGTTCACATCGTAATTCTCTGAAGGCAGGTCAATTCCGATAATCGTTATGAACTTCTTCCACACGTCGGCCGTTTGATAGGTGTTAACCAAATAACTGGGAACATACAGGGTGGTGGTGTTGTAAGTATAAAAACTGTTGGCGCCTGCAAATGGAGGTATTGTCGCCAGACAGGTAACGGACTCTAAATTGCAGAGGTCAAAGGCATAGTCACCGATGATAGCTACCGATTTAGGAATGGTGATTGTTTTCAATGCTTTGCAGTTCTTGAAAGCATATTCGCCAATGGACCTCACGGAGTTCGGTAATTCGATACTTGTTAAGTAATAGTAGCAATCATCGAAAGCGTGATTCCCGATAATTGCCACCGAGTTAGGTATCGTGATGCTGGACAGGTTCTGGCAGCTCTTGAAGGCATAGTCGCCGATGATCGTAACATCGTCGGGGATAATTGTACTCTTGCAACCGGCAACTAACTTATTGGTTGCGGTCTCGATGATTGCATTGCAGTTATTACGGCAATCAAACGTCTGGTTGTTACCATCGACAACGATTTCTGTCAGGTTGTTGCTGCCTTCAAAGATGCGGAATCCGATTGAAGCGACGGAGCAGCCGATACTGATGCTGGTCATTTTAGCGCAATATGCAAACGCGCGATCGGCAATGGTCACTACCGAAGATGGAATGTTGAACTCGGTATTGTCTGCGCTGTCAAATGCGGAGTATCCAATCGCGGTGACAGTGTTGGGGATGACGGTGTTCTTGCAGCCGAAGAGCAGGGTGTTGGTCGCCGTCTCGATTACCGCATTGCAATTATCGCGTGAATCAAACACTTGATTGACGCTGTCCACAACGATGCTACCCAAATTGGGGCTGCCCGTGAGCGCCAATTTGCCGATGCGGGTGACAGTAGCGGGAATGGTAACGCTGGTCAAGTCAGGACTCAGGTCCAGCGCATAATCTTCTATCGCAGTGACGGTGTAGGTCACGCCATTATATTCCACGGTGGCGGGAATAACCACATCGCCGCTGCATTTGGGAAGGCCGCTGGTCACCGAGACGGTGAATTCCGTATCACCGTAGTTATAGTAAATGCCATCAACCTTAAAGTCATAGGCCATAGCATTCAGTGCGCTGCCAGCAAACACGAATAAAAAAAGGATAGACCACAGGGAGTCTTGAATTTTTGTCTTGATGATCATAATAGTTAGATGTTTTATTGGTTAATGTCTTATTGAAAAAAACTGTTTGTGTTATGTCTGGCAAAAATATAAAATAATACCCAATCAACGCATAAATAAGACCAAAAACACACGCAGGGAAATATTTGAAATATTCGTGTAATTAGCATTAGCCCCGCAGGGGTTTGGACAACAGCTATATCATTGCTTTAGCTTTTTGTCATTGTCTAGGTAGGGTGGTGTGTTCTACCTTTGCACTGGAGGTCTTTGTCATGCGTTTAACATTAATTATCAGTTCCGCACCACCCCTTTTGTTTTGTGGTCTGTAAAAATGCGTGTTGAAAATCAGGGATTTGTAGAAAAAGGGGAGAATGCGGCTTATTGCTTTTTGACGGGAAACGAGATGCAACGTAATTGCAAACTGCAGTCAATAATCCTGTTAAGAGAATCGTTAATAGCGTCGTTTTCAAAATATTTGTTTATATTTGCACCATCATATCAATGTGATCACAATTAAATAATAAAGAAAAGAATATGAAGAAGATGTTTTTGGCCATGCTTGCGGGCATGATGGCACTGGGCGCAATGGCCCAGGAGGGTAAATTCACGGTAAGCGGCTCCTTAAAGGGACTGGGCGACTCGGTGAAGGTCTTTCTTATGAACGCAAACGGTGATATGCTGGTTCAGGAGAGTCGTGCTATCGATGGAGACAAGTTCGACATGACGTTTGACTTGGATGATGTGGGATTTCTCTATGTGTTCGGCTTGGAGAATGGCCAGTTGATCGGCGACAATTCGTTTGCCATTCCTGCTCTGACTGGCGAGCATGCAGTCATCGAAGGCGAAGCCGACGATTACATCCTGGGCGGCTCACAGGTCTATATCGATTATCACGAGGCTTCCAATGTCATCAAAGCTCCTGAAAAGGCTCTCAGGGACTTCGTTAATGAATGCCGCGACAAGTTGACGTCGGGTGTGTCCGAGGAAGATGTCAACAAAGAGTATGAGGAGAAATATCCTGCCCTGGAACAGGCTTTGGCCGATGCGGTGCTGGGTTATGTCAAGGCTCATCCTGACCAGGATGCGTCGGCCGTGCTGCTCTCCGATTTGGGCAGTGACGCCGAGCACATGAAAGAGGGTGCGGCTTTGCTGACCGAGCGTGCCCGTGGCAGTGTTGCCGCCAATCT
>CAMZFV010000065.1 GCA_947306175.1 uncultured Prevotellaceae bacterium | reverse complement strand
CCGGGCTTCATGAGCTGGATCATCTCGGCGAAGCCGGGGATGACTTGCTTCAGGTTGAAGGGCACGGGGTTCTCACCGCTCTTGTCAAACTCGCTGCCATCCAAGTGGCGGCCTACGTAGTTCACCTTCACAACATCGCTGTCGCTGAAGTTCTGACCCTCACCCTTGGTGATCACCTTGTAGGCGATACCGCTCTTGGTAAAGGTATACTCCTTGTCGTTTTTCAGCTTAGCCATGTACTCCTCACCGGCCTTCTTGTTCTTGATGGCCTTGGGGCTCTGCTCCATAGCTTTGTTCAACAGAGGCTCAATCTTGCTCTGCATGGCCATCATTTCTTCTTGACCCATGGGGGTGGTGCTCATGAGAGCCTCGCGCAGGTGCTTCATAAACAGGCTCTTGTTGATGGGCATACCGCATTGCTGCTCGATACCCTGATAGAGCTGGGCAATCTGCATACCCATCTGCAGACCGGCCATGAAGTTCTTGCTGGTGTCAGCGTTTGCGATGTACTCCATACCCTTGAGGGCCTGCTCCATGTTAACGGTGGAGTCCATGCCGCGCAGCTGCTGGCCCATACCGGCACCGTAGAGGTCACCAAATGCCATGCTCAGCGAGTCCATAGCCTCACTGCTGCCACCTGCCTTGCTGTTGCAGCCAACGAAACCGATGGTCATCAGACCTGCTGCTGCAAATGCTAAAATCTTCTTCATAATAATAAAACTAGTTTTTTAAAAATGAATTGAATGTTGATATATAAAATGTTTTAGTCGTTCTTCTCAACCTTGATCAGCTCAACGTCAAAGATCAATGTAGCGTTGGGCAGGATCTTGTCGCCAGCACCCTTGGAGCCGTAGGCCAGCTCGCTGGGGATGAACAGGCGGTATTTGGAGCCTTCGCTCATGAGCTGCAGGCCCTCGGTCCAGCCGGCAATGACCTTGTTCAGGGGGAAGGTAGCGGGATTGCCACCAACGCTGCTGTCAAACACGGTGCCATCGAGCAACTTGCCCGTGTAGTGGACGGTCACCATGTCGGTGGGACCAGGCTTGGCGCCGGTGCCTTCTTTCAGTACCATGTACTGCAGGCCGCTCTGGGTCTGGACAACGCTGTCATTCTTGGCGTTCTCTTCCATGAACTCACGGCCAAGAGTCTTGTTGTCCTTGATCTGCTGACCGTAGTCGGGGGCGGCTTCCTCGGTCGTTTCGGTGCTCTCGGTGTTACCGCCACAGCTTGCCATGCCCGTCATGAGCAGGGCAACCATTGCAAAAGCAAAAAAATTCTTCATTGTATCAATAGAAAATGTCTTGTTGGAAAAATGCGGATTATTGAGCGTTTACTTCTTCTCAACCTTTAACAGCTGTACGTCGAAGATCAGCGTCGAGTTGGGCTGGATGGGGCCCGTGCCGTGAGGACCGTAGGCGAGGTTTGACGGGATGAACAGCCTATAGGCTGCGCCCTCGCGCATCAGCTGTAGACCCTCGACCCAACCGGGAATCACTTGACCTACAGCAAAGGTGGCGGGCTCGCCGCGCTCCACGCTGCTGTCAAACACGGTGCCGTCGATCAGCTTGCCGGTATAGTGAACGGTGACCACATCGTTGGGACCGGGCTGAGCGCCAGTACCTTCCTTGACCACCTGGTATTGCAGACCGCTGGCGGTAACCTTCACGCCCTCGGTATTCTTGTTCTTCTCCAGATACTCGCGACCGAGGCGCTCGTTCATTTCGGCACCCTCCTTCTCGAGATTGGTGAAATATTCGGTGACAATCTGCTTGGCTTCGTCAAAAGTCATCTTCTGCTCTGCGCCTTCAAAAATTGCCCTTAAACCGTCGGAAAAGTCGTTGATATCCAGCTTCTTGATGCCGGAGCCGATGAAGTTGCCTCCCATGCTCAAGCCTAATGCATAACTCAGTTTATCCATTGAAAAATCTTCTTTTTTTGTAAAAAACGGTGCAAAGATAGTGATTTCCTTGATTAGGGTGTGCGTTTTTAGAAAATTTTTACTATTTTTGCTTTCACATTATATGAGTAATTCAATTATCAACCCAATAAACCGATGACTATGAATAAGAAGAAATTAGTGATTTCCAGCGGTGCGGGCATTAGCGCCGAGAGCGGCATCAAGACTTTCCGCGATGCTGACGGACTGTGGGAGAATTACCCTGTGATGGATGTGGCCAGCCATGAGGGGTTCTTGCGTGACCCTGCGCTCATCCACAAGTTCTACAACATGCTTCGACACAAATTGATAGCGGCTGAACCCAATGCAGCCCATAAGGGCCTCTATGAACTGGAAAAGGACTTTGACGTGCGCATAATCACCCAAAATGTGGACGACCTGCACGAGCGTGCCGGCAGCACCAACGTGCTCCACCTGCATGGCGAGTTGATGAAGGTACGCTCGCTCAGGCGTGAGGAACGGGAGTATACCTTGCCCTGTGATGAACTGACTGACAAGGGCATCGAAACCAGTGTGGATACTTTGGATCCCTATGGCGACCATGTGCGTCCCCACATCGTCTTCTTTGGCGAGGCGGTGCCCAATATGGAGGCTGCCGCCCAGTTGGCACACGATGCCGATATCTTTGTGGTCATCGGCACCTCGCTGGTAGTTTATCCGGCTGCAGCTCTGATCCAGTATGTGAAGCGTGGTGTGCCCATCTACTACATCGACCCCAATCCCGCCTCAGTGCCCAGTTGGGTACATGTCATCCAGAAACCCGCGACCCAAGGCGTTGCCGAACTCATCGACATCCTGCGCAAGGCCAATTAAAATGCTACAAACGAGTTATTACACATCCACAATTTCTAAATGTATATTGCTTTGTAAAGGGTGTATTACAAGTAATTAGACACCCTTAATGGCTTCCTTGACTTGGGCCATGTTGCTGCGTGAAACCGGGATGGAGTCGTGGCAGTGTTTCATAAGTAACTGCATTGTGCCCGATTTGGAGATGATTTCCTCCACTTGCCCCAGGTTGACGAGGAAAGCACGGTGGCAGCGCACAATCATGGGATAGGCGCTCAGGTCGCTCTCCATCTGCTTGGAGGTGGCGCGTAGCATGTCGTTGTGCACCTGTCCGTCGCTGTAGCTATAGACTTTCACATAGTTGCCCACTGCTTCAATATAGAGGAGGTCGGAAATATGCAGATTGACCGACTCACTGGTCGTGCCCATTAGCGTAATGGTTGACGGTTGTACAGTTGCATTCGCCGGCACATGCTCTATCGCATCTTCCCCATTTATCAAGGCTGTTTCGGCAATCTGTGCGCGCTGCTCGGTTTTCTCTTGCAGTTGCTGTAGCCGTTCGTTCAACAGGCGGGTCTCTTCGAGTTCGGCTGCCAGATAGCGACTGCGGAAATTAAAGCGCCAATACAATCCGATGGCGAAGGAGCAGAAGGCAATAATGAGCAGTGTTTCAAAGAAGTTGCTCCAACTGAGCACGTTACCTTCTACCAGGTCACTCATCACGAAATGGCGGTATAGGCATATTGCCAGCGCTACTAATGGGGTGTTGATGAGCTGGAACCACAAGTTGCGCTTGATGATGTAATTGACACCATGATCATAGGACCTGGGTTTCTTGACGATAAACTTCAAGATACCTTCAGTTACTACACAACATGCTAAACCCAACACACCGATGGCCAATAGATGGACGTAGCCCATCCACTGCCATGCCTCCAACCCGAAAGGCTTGAAAATCGCAATCGCCAGCACCGTGAAAAAGGTGCTGATGATGCGTGTCGTGATTGTCTCTTTTTGTCCTTGACTCATACGGCCGACAAAGGTAGTGAAAGCCGAGCACAGAACAAAAGAATTTATTCTTTTTTATGTCGAGGCGCCTCCTGCCTTAGCCGATAGGCAAAATTTCTTGTTTTATCTAAATAGCCACAAATCATTCGTCACATTTTTACCGATTATCCCAAATTACTCTCCATTCGTCACAAAACCCTGCTGAATATCCCAAAAACTTGTGGAGATGGGCATTTGGCGGGAACTTTGCTGTCGAAAAAATAAACCACGCGGCCCTGGTGTGCCGCATAAAGTTTTAAGCGTTATGACAAGAAGAACAATCATCGGTTTTATTTTCATCGTGGCCGCCTTGCTGAAATTGGCTGACATGTGGGGAATTCTCCATTTGAATCTCTGGCGGCCTTGGACCGACTACTTTGGTCCGCTTCTCCTGCTCTATGTGGGCATTGAACTCGTTATTTACGGTTTCAATCACAACCCGTCACAGTGGCTTAAACGCCCTGTTCCGGTTGGCGAGCAGGGCAAGCGCATCTGTTTCGCTGCACGGTTCGGTGCCGATGCTTATACCTATCGTGGTGAACCATTCCACGGTGCCCGCCTCGATGCATTCTTTGGTGGCATACGACTGGACTTGCGGGATGCTGTCATCAGCGAAGACGAGGAGATAGATATCCACACCTTTGTTGGGGGTGTTGAGTTGTTTGTCCCCGACAATGTCAACGTCATCGTCAAGAGCCACAGCTTTATAGGTGGTGTTGGCAACGAAACAACGAACTGCCCTGACGAGAATACTCACATGATTTACATCACTGCAAGCAACTTTTTGGGCGGTGTGAGCATCAAAAGGGCATATAGAGTTTAGGTATTAGGCTTTAGGATTAAATTTGAAATAAAGAATGTTTTTTAAAGAGTGATAAGTTATGAAAAAGATGAATTTTAGGTGGACAGCCTTGATGACTGCGATATTGATGGCCGTGACGGCTTTCGCTAAATCACCGGATGTAACTGGTACAGTGCTTGACGAGAATGGTGAGCCGATGCCTTTTGTGAACGTAGTGTTGCTCTCGCTTCCCGACTCGACGTTTGTACAGGGCGCGATGTCCGATGAGGAGGGACATTTCCATATCCAGACGCTGAAGAACGGCGGCCTGTTAAAGGTGTCTAGTGTAGGATACGAAACGCAATATCTCAATCCGATAGACGGACTGATTATCAAGATGAATGAGGCAACGCTGATGCTCGGCGAGGTGGTTGTCAAGAGCCAGCTGCCCAAGACTCGCGTCAAAGGCGAGGCCATGCGCACCACAGTCGAGGGCACCATTCTGGAGAAGGCCGGAACGGTGGCCGACGCCTTGGCCCGCGTGCCGTCGTTGGAGGCGGAGCGTGACGGGGCCGTCAAGGTGCTGGGCCGTGGCGATGCCGAGGTATATATCAACGGCCGCAAGGTGCAGGACATGAATGAATTGTCCCGCCTGCGTAGCGACCAGATCCAGCACATTGATGTTATCCAGAATCCGGGCGCACGCTATGCCGCCTCGACCAAGGCAGTAGTTCGCATCCAGTTGAAGAAAGCACAGGGCGACGGTTTCAGCTTCCAGGATAATCTGAATGGCATGTACCAGTATGGACACACCATTGCCAATAATTTGGACATCAACTACCGCACAGGCGGTCTGGATATCACGGCATCCTTCTGGTGCGGTCGCTACGGCCATGTGAAGATGCTGCAGGACAACAATCTGTTCTACTATGTTGGTCCCGACAGGTATGATGAAGTCATCACCCAGAATGGCAAAAACATCTGGAAAGGGTGGTCACCGCAGTTGCAGGTGAATTACATGGTGAATGAGAACCACTGTTTTGGTGCTTTCTACAAGTACGACCGTCATCCTGGTGCCAACTTCCGCGATAAGTTCATCACCAACAACTATCAGAACGGTGAGATGACCGAATATTCCGAGAGTGACATCACGCAGAACGACAGTTTCCGCAAGCACATCTTCAATGCCTATTACAACGGCAAGGTGGGCGGTTTGGGTATCGACCTGAACATCGACGGTTTGTTCGACAAGACCAGTACCCCCGGCAGCACATTCGAGAAGACCACGATTATCGGTGACGAGTCATTTACCCGCAGTATCGAGAGCAACACCAACAGCGCCAACAACTTCTGGGCCACGAAGCTCATCCTGAGCTATCCCGTCTGGAATGGCAGCCTGTCGGTGGGCGGTGAGTACTCTTATAACCATCGCACCGATGCCTATAATTTCTCAGCTTCCAATTCGGTGCCCGTCAAGGCTACCGACACCGAGATCAACGAGTCGTCAATGGCTGGATTCGTGGAGTTCGGCAGGCGTTTCGGCTTGGTCTATACCCAGGTGGGCCTGCGCTACGAGCACATGAAGAATGACTATTACAACTTCAACGAACGCGAGGATGAGGTATGCCGCGACTACGGCGACTGGTTCCCCACCGCGATGGTGTCGGCACCCGTCGGCAAGGTGCAGCTGTCGCTCTCTTACCGTCGCGACATACAGCGGCCCAACTACAGCAACCTGACCAGCTCAACGGTGTACATCAACCGCTACAGCTACCAGAGCGGCAATCCCTACCTGAAGCCCACTTACACCCACAGCCTGGTCTTCAACGCTGCCTACACCTGGATGAACCTCACGGTGGACTATGCCCGTATCAAGGATTCCGAGACAATGTCCACCGAGCCCTTCCCCGGCTCCGATGATCCGATGGTGAGCCTCGTCCGTCCCATCAATAGCAAGGAGGACTATGACCGCCTGACCATTATCCCGTCGTTAAGGCCCGTCATCGGCTGTTGGCATCCCATGTGGAGCCTGATGGCCATCTTCCAGAACTACAAGACACCGTGTGCCGACGGCTCCACCATCACGCTTCACCGCCCGTTCGTGGCACTGACATGGAACAACGACATCGTGCTGCCGCGTGACTGGCGCCTGAACGCCAATATGCAATGGACATCGCGCGGAGACTATGACAATTTCCGTATCACCCGATGCCGCCTCTTCACGGCACTTGGAGTGCAGAAGGACCTCGGCCTGGGCCATGCCGGCTCGCTGACCATCGACCTGCGTTGCCACGATATCTTCCACACCAACAAGGTTACAGCCACCATCTTCGGGTTGCGTGAGCTGACAACATCCAATCCTGCCCGCCGCACCTTCACGCTTGACTTCACATGGAAGTTCAACAGTGCAGGCAGCAAGTACCGCGGCACCGGTGCCGGCGAGAAACAAAAGGCGAGAATGTGATAAAAGAACGTGGCAGCGTCAACGCCCCCGTCGCTATCCAAGGGGGCGTTAGCCACTTCGGTATAAGGTTCAGTCATTAAATCACCAATTTAAAGAATTACAACAATGAAAAAGAAACATTTATTCAGCCTGCTCGTCACCTTGATGCTGATGATGACCGGCATGAGCGTGAGCAGTTGCATCGCCACCCGCGACACGACCAAAATCAACAAAGTGGAACTGGGAATGACCAAGAGTGATATCCAGCATCTGTTGGGCACCCCGCTGTTCAAGAACGCTGACGAGTATGGAGAGGAATGGGGCTACCGTAAGGTGGTCGGTGAAATAATCGGTAGTGAGGAGATGCTGTTTATCGTGACCTTTGATACCGAGGGTAAAGTGATAGCCTACAATTCTGTTAAGGAGCATCCTCACTTTTCCCACCCTCTATAAGCATTTTGATAAACGAGAATTTTGTTTATCTTTGTAGGCAGATTAAGCATTAAAGATAAGTTTTATGGAACAGAAATTTTGTCAGAGCTGCGGCATGCCGCTTACCGAGGAACTGCTCGGCACCAATGCCGACGGCACTAAGAACGAGGATTACTGCATCTATTGTTATAAGGACGGCAAGTTCTTGCAGGAATGCACGATGGACGAGATGATCGAGCATTGCGCTCAGTTTGTCAACGAGGTCAACAAGGGTCTGCCTCAGCCCATCACCAGAGAGGAATACATCGGTCAGATGAAGATGTACTTCCCTCATCTGAAGCGTTGGCGCAAGGAACTGACAATTAATAATGTCGCTCCCGTGGAAAACCCTGCGCTGGCGGGCGTTAAAGACCTGATTGCCAAGATGGCCGATACGCTCCCCATCACCTATATTTCGTCCGTGGACGAAGATGGTTATCCCTGCACCAAGGCCATGTTGTCGCCGCGAGTTCGTGAGGGCATCAAGGTGTTCTACTTCACCACCAACACCTTCTCGTTGCGCGTGGCTCACTATAAGGCCAATCCCAAGGCGTCGATTTATTTCTGTGATGCCGAAGGGTTTAAGGGCATGATGCTGCGCGGTACAATGGAGGTGTTGACCGATGCCAAGAGCAAGGAGATGATTTGGCGCGACGGCGATGAGGAGTATTATCCGGGTGGAGTCACCGATCCCAACTATTGCGTGCTCAAATTCACCGCTACCGATGGCCGCTTCTACAGTGACTACTATCCCCGCAGCTTTGTGATAGAATGAAGCAGGAAATCGATCCTAAAGACACCGCAAGGGCACGTGCCTTTGAACTGTGGATGACGTCACCCATGCCGATGGTGACGCTCACCAAGACCTTTGACGTGACGCGCCTGTATAAGGTGAGCCGTCGGCGAGGGCTGAAGTTCAATATGCTCCTGTGCTGGTGTATAGGCCAGGCTGCCAGCAGGGTAGGGGAGTTTTTCCTGCTGCCTGAAAAAGGGGCATTGTATCAGTACGACCGCCTGGCCATCAATGTGATTGTGAACAATAAAGATGGCGGCATCAACTCATGCGATATCCCCTATAGTGATGACTTGGAACAGTTCAAACAGGACTACGCGACTTTAACGCAACAGGCAAGCGCCTCGTGTCAGAGTTCCGTAATTGATGATGCGATGGTGATAGGCACATCGGCCATGAATGCTACAGATCTTGACAGCATTGTCAACCAGTACACCGACCAGTTCTGCAACCCGATGGTGATGTGGGGAAAATTTCGCAAAGGGTGGTTCAAAGTGACCTTGCCCATATCCTTCCAGTTCCACCATGTCCAGATGGACGGCGGACAGGCAGCCCGCTTCCTTGATGAACTTCAAAAGACAATCAACACAATATGAATAAAATGATTGCATGCTGTGGTATTAACTGCGAGACCTGCGAGACTTGCATCGCCACGATGATGAATGAGACAAAAATGAGCCGAGGCGAGGGATAATTTGGAAACTATGTGCTATAGAGAAGAAGCCATCGAATGTGTTAAGGATCATGTTCTCCAGATACATAAGCAAATATATGCCAAGTATGAAGGGGATTTTGACAGGATCTATACGGAAGGGTACAACAGCAAGTCCTATACGGGTAGGGTGATTGAGCCAGGGAAGGTATATGAACTGAGTTATCTGGAATGTACGTGCCCTAAAGTTAAATGTGGGCTGAGAAACCATCCGCAGCAATGTGAGTGCTCACGACAGAGCATTCTATATATCTTGTCGCAACTTGAACCGGACAGCCAATTCGATGTTCGGATTGAGAATACGATTCTCAGGGGAAGCGACCGCTGTACTTTCCGAATAATGCGATTAAGCGAGAGCAGAATCAAGCTTGCTTGAATTATGCCGAGCGATAGCATTATGCGCGTAAGCGAATACAAGACATGAAGGTTATTGAATTAATGATGTAAACCATGTGTAACTATTCCTATATTACACTGCGAGAGAGGCCTAATTTGATGGCTGATGCCGCAACTTGGTTCCATTCCAAATGGGGCGTTCCCCGTGAAGCCTATCTGGAATGTATGGAGGCTTACCTACACCAAGAAACGGAATACGGATGGTATCTATGCCTTGACGGTGACCGGATTGTTGGAGGCTTGGGAATGATAGAGAATGACTTCCATGATAGGAAGGGCTTGTCGCCCAATGTGTGTGCCGTCTATACCGAGGAGGACTATCGCTGCCAAGGTATCGCAGGCAATCTGCTGAATATGGCGGTAGAGGACTTGAGATTACGAGGAATCACCCCTGTTTACTTGTTGACAAACCATACGGGCTTCTATGAGCGCTACGGATGGGAATTTCTGTGCATGGCTCAGGGCGACGGCGAGCCTTATCTGTCAAGGATGTACATTCATCGATAAAACAATACAATGATGGAAACCAAAAGAATATTGTTGCGCCCGTGGCGCGACAGTGACGCTGAAACACTTTACAAATATGCATCAGACCCCGATATAGGGTCGCGTGCCGGATGGCCGCCGCACAAGAGCGTAGAAGAAAGCCTGGAGATCATCCGCACGGTATTCAACAATGACACCACTTGGGCCATCGAGTGGAAAGAGACCGGCGAGGCCATCGGTGCGATAGGCTATGGCCCCTCATGCGACTGCAAATTGCCCGCCCGCAAGGACGAGCCCGTCACGGGCTATTGGATTGCCAAACCCTTTTGGAATCAGAGCATCTGCACCGAGGCTCTTCGGCTGATGATTGATCATATTCGAGAGACAACCGACATCCCATCGCTCATCAGCGGCCACTTCATCGACAATCCAGCTTCGGGACGCGTGATGGAAAAATGCGGTTTCGTCCCTACTGGCGAGACCTGCATCGACGAGACCCAATACATGGGAGAGAATCGCCCGATTCGAGTTCTTCGCTTGGAACTGTTGAGGGATTAAAAAACAGATTGAATAAAACAACAAGGAGGGCACTTCACAATGAAGTGCCCTCTCGTACTATTTTGCTTTGTCAGTCTTTGAACTTGATGATGGTATCCTCTCCGGCCCGTATCTCGATGACGTCGTGATAGAGCAGGCGTTCGTTTTTCTGCCGTATCATCAGCATGCGTTGGCCCTGTTGGGCTCCGTAACGCATGCCCTTGACTTCTCCGTCAACAATCTGGGCAGTCGAGGCTAGGAACGTCTTGTCCAAGCCTGAGATGTTGACCCACAGGTCATCGTACTGCTTTCCCGACTCGCTGATGAATACGAGGTAGCCGAAGGTGTCTCTTGTCTGGTATTCCTTGGCCAGCTTGTAGCTGTTGCCCGAGCATCCGCCCAGCAACAACGTGGCAACACAGCACAAGATGAACAGACACTTCTTCATCGCGAGGGCAGGGGAATGTTTTTACTTGGTCAGGCCGAACTTGATGCGCAACTTCTCGATCATGTCCTTGGTCATGGCGTCGAGATTATACTCGGGCTTCCAATCCCACTCGACACGGGCACAGGTATCGTCCAGTTTGTTGGGCCAGCTGTCGGCGATGCTTTGGCGCAGCGGGTCAACGTCATATTCCATCTCAAACTCGGGGATGTATTCCTTGATCTTGTGGTAAATGACCTCGGGATCAAAGCTCATTGATGCGATGTTGAACGAGTTGCGGTGTACCAGACGGCTCGGGTCGGCCTCCATGATCTCGATGGCTGCACGCAGGGCGTCGGGCATGTACATCATGTCCATCAGGGTACCTGCAGCGATGGGGCAGGTGAACTTCTTACCTTGTACGGCGCTGTAATAGATGTCAACGGCATAGTCGGTCGTGCCGCCGCCCGGGGGCGTGACGTAGCTGATCAGACCGGGGAAGCGCACCGAACGGGTATCCACGCCAAACTTCAGCGCGTAGTAGTTGCTCAGCAATTCACCGGTAACCTTGGTAACGCCGTACATAGTGCGCGGCTGTTGGATGGTGTCCTGAGGAGTGCCGTCCTTGGGCGCGTTAGGACCGAAGGAGCCGATGCTGCTCGGAGTGAACACGGCGCACTTTTTCTCGCGCGAAACTTCAAGCACGTTCATCAGGCCGTCGATACCGATGTGCCAGGCCAGCTGAGGCTTGTTCTCGGCCACGGCGCTCAACAATGCAGCCAGGTTGTAGATGGTGTCGATGTTGTACTTGTCAACAACGGCAGCAATCTGGGCAGCATTGGTGATGTCAACGATTTCCGAAGGGCCGCTCTCAGCGAGTTCGCCCTTAGGCTCAGCACCAGGGATATAACCCGCAACCACATTACCCGAGTAGATGCCTCTCAACTTCATTGTCAGCTCCGAACCAATTTGGCCTGTCGAGCCGATGATCAGGATATTTTTCATTGCAGTAGTTATAAAAATGTTCAGGTTTATGTTTGCATAATCTTGGCGGCACCTCAGCCATTGAAGCAGGCTTCATGGCATCGGCTTGCTCAAGATTTTCTAATCAAGCCACAAAAATACACTTTTTATTAAAAATGTGCAATACCACCTCCTTATTTTTTCTTTTTTTGAGCAAGCGTAATGTCATAATGCTTGCTTTTTGTCATGGACAAGGTTTGGTTTGCATATTACCTTTGTGGCGAGAAGGCAGGATTTTGCTTTTAACAGTTCGTTAACAACTCCGCACGACCTCTTTTTGTTCATCTTAGATGATAATATGAACTTCATTGGGTTGTAAACCAGATGGTTGTCAAAAAAGGACCATTTTACCGTCAAATTGCTTTTTGACGGAAATAGAAAAAAACGGATGGGGTGAGAGACGTTTTGAAGGAAAAGTATTATCTTTGCACACTAGACTAAGTACAGATTATTTTGTAATCCGATGAGTGAGAAATATATCGTTTCGGCGCGTAAGTACAGGCCCTCGACGTTTCGCAGCGTAGTGGGGCAGCAGTCATTGACTCATACCCTCAAGACGGCTATCGCGAGCGGCAGGCTAGCACATGCCTACCTCTTCTGCGGTCCGCGTGGTGTGGGCAAGACAACCTGTGCCCGCATCTTTGCCAAGACCATCAACTGTGAGCATCCCACGCCCGAGGG
>CAMZFV010000064.1 GCA_947306175.1 uncultured Prevotellaceae bacterium | reverse complement strand
TTGGCGGCAGATGCCGCTTAGCACGATATATTAATTTTTTAACGAAGTATTGACTATTGCTTTAGTTCGATATATCATCGACTTTCATTCCTTAAGGGAGGTATTGTTGGTAAGGCGATTGTTAATGATGTGCTGGACACATGCAGTGATATGAGTGACATGGAACGTGATTTTGGCTTCAAGGCCGAGGTGGATGTTCAAGAAGGAGTCCGTCGTTATGTCGCGTGGTTTCGCGAGTATTATGACCGATAACAAACGGATCGCGCGGAATACCGTAGTCATTTATGTCAGGCTGATAGTCACGACGGCGGTTGGCCTGCTGACATCACGGTTCGTCCTTCAGGCTTTAGGAGTATCAGATTATGGCTTATATAATGTGGTCGGTAGCATCATTGGTTTGTTTGCCTTCATCTCGGCTTCGTTATCTACAACAACAATTAGATTCTTGAATTATGAGAAAGGGAAGCCAGATGGCGATATGAACAGGATGTTCAACATCTGTAATGCGTTGCACATTAGTTTAGCTGCGCTCTTGTTCGTCCTTTTTGAAATATGTGGTATCTGGTACATTAATCATTATCTAAATGTTGCTCCTGGCAAATACGTGGATGCCATGTTTGTGTTTCAGGTATCGACTATGGCATGTTGCCTGGGCATCATGAATGTGCCTTATTCCAGCCTGTATAATGTCCATGAAAAGTTTCTTTTTCCAGCGGTTCTGGGCATATTAAGTGCCGTTTTAAAGTTACTTTGTGTACTTCTGTTGCTATATTACTCGGGTAATCGATTGAGGATGTATGCCTTAGCGATGAGCCTGTTGACGATATTGGATTTTGCCATATATCATCTGATGGCCTATCGCAATTGGCGTCCAATCGTGAAGTGGTCTTTTGTAAATAAGCTGCATTCTTACAAAGAGGTCATATCATTCACCAATTATAACATGTTATCTACCGTTTCCAGGACAGCCAGATCTCAAGGCAGCAACTTGTTGATAAACTTTTTCTTTGGCACTCTTGTGAATGCGGCCTATGGAATTGCCATGTCGGTTAGCGGCTTTGTGGAGTCGTTTATGGCATCCTTCGATGGTGCGGCTGGACCGCAGATCACTCAAAACATCAGTGCAGGTAACACAGAACGTGTATCATATCTTGCAAACACGATCGGACGTATTTGCATCATTCTCACGGAACTCGTCCTTCTGCCTTTGTATGTCGAGATAGAATTTGTGTTGAAGATATGGTTGGGCACACCTCCAGAGGGTTCTGTCTTGTTCTGCAAAATCATATTTGTATTGATTTTAGTCGCTGCCACTTCTGGCGGAATAGGACGTGTTATAAACGGTTCGGGTAAGATAAAATGGTTCAAGATTGAGCTTAGTTTTTTCTATCTCATGTGTATCCCGGTCGGATATGTGTTGTTCAAGAATGGCTTCCCTCCCCATTGGATTCTCGTGCTGTTCGTCTTGTCGGATGTTTTCAATAGAATCGCCCAGCTTATTTTGCTAAAAGTCATCTTGTCTTTTGATGTAGCGTCTTTCATCAAGGAGGCTTATCTGCGCCCAGCAGTGATTCTTGTGTTGATGGTCTGCTATGTGGCATGCTACCGTTATATGAATATCCAGACAATTCCAATGAGGATTACGGGAATCATCGTTACCGCTATTGTTTCGGCCATTTTGGTGTACTTTGTGGGTCTCAATGGGAGTGAAAGAAGCAAAATCAAACAATTCGTTGTGGGGAAGCTCTCATCATGATAAAGATTAATATCTTCGGAGATTTCAGGACTATTGATGCATCTCGCTTGCAGTTTGGAGCCGAGTTGCAGGCATTGCTGGATACAGGGGATATTAATGTGCTGAATTTTGAAGCCCCAGTTTGTGTTGAGGGTGCAATCCCAATCCCGAAGAGTGGACCGAGTCTTTATCAAGACAAGAATGCTCCAGCCTTTTTGCAAGAACATGGCTTTAATGTAATCGGGCTTGCCAACAACCACAGCCTTGATTATGGAGAAAAAGCTGCTATTGAAACAGTCAAGTCATTTGACAAGTCCACCACTATTGGTTGTGGAACGTGGGATGAAGCATATCGGGTAAAGGTTGTTGAGATACAAGGTGTGAAAATAGGCTTTTTGGCCATAACACAACATGAGTTTGGGGCATTAGGTGATGAATTCTATGACAAGGATAGATTTGGAACCGCTTCACTGTCACATCCTAGGGTGGATGAATTGATTATTGAAGCGAAAGATCAACTGGATCACCTGTTCATTATTCCTCATGCAGGCATGGAGCATTGTCCCCAACCGCTTCCTCAGTTGGTAACCCTTTATCGACATTACATCAACATGGGAACGAGTGGTGTCATTGGAGGTCATCCTCACGTTCCCCAGCCATGGGAGATATATCATGGATGCCCGATTGTTTATAGCCTTGGCAATTTCTGCTTTGATAAGGACTTTAAAACGGGTGAAGAGCCAAATTATTGGAATCGTAGCATTGCCGTCAGCCTGAAAGTTGATGTTGACTCCATCGATATGGAAATACATGGTGTGAATTATGACCCCATATCTCATGTCGTGAACCTGTGTGACAATGATGAGGATTTTATCTCCCACATGGATGAAATGTGTGCTGATTTCCGTGACGAGGACAGATATAAAAGCATCATTGCCAATCATGCGAAACGGATGATCGACAGTTATGACTACAGTTTCTCGGCAAATGGCTTTTTCAGGTATGGTGCTTCAAGGTGTGTGCGCCTGCTACTGAGTCATTGCTACAGGATGTTGCCTGGCTTAAAACGACGAGAGATCGATTCGACCCACATGTTAAATGATTTCCAATGTGAGGCTCACAGATGGACCATTTGTCACTTGTTGAGGAATAAAGACTTGTGATGTGATACAAGAGTTAAAGTGGCAAATCCGCAAGTTGCTGGTTGATCATTATCCCAAATTGATAATTGATCATGAATGGCCCCATCAGTTTGGGCGCAAAATTGATTGGGACAACCCACGTGACCTTAACGAAAAGATTCAGTGGCTGATCTGTTACTCTGATACCAGTCAATGGCCCCGCTTGGCCGACAAGTACAGGGTGCGCAGCTTTGTTGAGGAACGGGGATTGGGACATCTCTTGACAAAATTATATGGTGTGTGGGACGATGCTAATGGCATCGACTATGATGCTCTCCCTGAAAAATTCGTTCTCAAATGCAACCATGATAGTGGCTCAACCTTTCTTGTTGACAAGGCTGCTTGTTTTGACAAAGATGCCCTCAATGCCACTTTGAATCAAAAGTTAAGGCGAAAGTTCGGCTACAGAAACTGTGAACCATACTATAACAAAATCAAACCGTTAATCATTGCAGAAGAATTACTGGAGGATAAGTCCAATAGTTTCTCATCATCAATTATAGACTATAAATTCTGGTGTTTTGATGGACGGCCATACCGCTTGTGTGTTTACTATAGTAGGACCTCAGAATCTGCATACGTAAATGAGTTTGACCTTGATTGGAATTTCCATCCCGAGTGTTCGATATTTACAGATCATTATAGAAACGGGCAGGGAAAAGTTCAGAAACCCATTTTGTTTGAAAAAATGGTTGAATATGTCAAGGTGCTGTCAAAGGGTTTCCCGATAGTTCGCGTTGACTTATACAATATTGAGGGACGTATTTATTTTGGAGAAATGACGGTTACTCCGGGTTTTGGCCGTTATCGTCGTTATACTGAAGAGTATCTTATTGAGTTGGGAAATCAGATAGTACTACCCCCCAAGCGATGCCCAATCAGATGGTGAAAGAATTTGTGGTGTATACTGTCTTGGTTGGAGGCTATGACGACGTGTTACAGCCGGCAGTGATTGATGAACGCTTTGACTATATTCTGTTCTCCAACGATATAAAGGAGTCATGCGTTGGTGTCTGGCATGTCAGACAAATTCCTGAAGTGGTCAAGGATGATAACAAGCGGCTTTCCCGTTATCCCAAAACACATCCTGAGACCATGTTGTCGGATTATAAGGCTTCGTTATATATTGACGCCAATATCCAGATTGTTGACCAATGGGTATATGACAGGTTCGTTGAACTGTATATTCAAGGAATAGAATATGCTGGCATCAAGTTAGTGTTGACAGGCCGGGATTGTATTTATGAGCACTCGTTTGATATGTGTCAGAATCTATTGGAGCACGACTATATCGCTATCAAACAGTGTCATCACCTTTATGAATTAGGTTTTCCTCGGCATTATGGCTTGAATGAAAACAATGTTATCTTCAGGATTCATACCGCCAAGATGCAGGCAGTTGATGCGGAGTGGTGGGAATGGATAATGAATTACTCTTCCAGAGATCAGTTCTCTTATATGTATTGCCTGTGGAAGCACAACGTAGAACTTAACTATTTCCTTCCTGAAGGAGAAGATACACGCACAAGTGACCATTTCCGTTTGATTGATCATGACGGAAGAATCAACGTGATAAAAACCAAAGTGATTAAGCGCAGCCCAATAGAAAAGCTGCGTATCAAGAGCAAATCTTTTGACCCAGAGCGTCACCGCAATCGGTGGTTGGCGTTTTGCGAGTCTCGACATCCGGTCACAAGGTTGTATTTTGATGGTTTTATCACGATATTTACTAGTATTCCAAGACTGTTTAAACTAATGATAAGATGAAGGCTAGGGTTATCGCATTTTATCTACCCCAGTTTCATGAGATTCCCGAGAATGATGAATGGTGGGGCGAAGGTTTCACTGAGTGGACGAGCGTCAAGAACGCGAAACCGCTCTTTAAGGGCCATGTCCAGCCAAAGGTTCCCGGGGAGTTGGGTTATTATAATCTTCTTGACCCGATGGTGCGCGAAAAGCAGGCTGAACTGGCCCGGGCGACAGGCATCGAGGGCTTTTGTTATTGGCATTATTGGTTTGGCAATGGCAAGCAGTTGCTCGAGCGTCCATTTGACGAGGTTTTGCAATCAGGCAGCCCAGATTATCCGTTCTGCTTAGGCTGGGCAAACCACTCATGGAAATTTGAGGATTGGACAAAGTATAAGACTGAAAGGACACGTGTCTTGATTGAGCAGACATACCCGGGAGATGAGGATATTATAGCTCACTTTAATAAAGTGCTGCCTGCCTTTAAGGATAAGCGGTACATAACAGTGGACGGAAAGCCGCTATTCCTCATTTGGTCCCCAGTGAACTTGCCAGATCCAGGTCACTTCATGTCAATATGGAATAGGCTTGCGGTAGAGAATGGCCTATTGGGTGTGCATTTTGTTGGGCTGCAAGGAGGTCCCGTGAAGAATTATAGACGAACGCTTGACTTGGGCTTTGATGCCATGTGTTGGGAGAATTTCTATTCTGCCGAGATGAGGGTGTCATGGCTAAAGACTTATCTGTTTACCAAGTTGCAGCGTATCTGTGAATCTCGCCTGTTGCTTAAGAAGTATCAATATAGGGATATCATTGCTCACTATTTCTCCGAAGTCGATGCACTGGAGAATGTTTATCCGACAATCGTTGCGAATTTTGACCGCTCACCTCGTGGCGCTAATAAAGCGATCATCTATTACGGATCGACACCGGCGTTGTTCAAGGAACATCTGGAGCAGGCAATAGAATGTATAAAAAATAAACAAGAGCAACACCGCATCCTTTTCTTGCGGTCGTGGAACGAGTGGGGTGAAGGCAACTATGTGGAGCCTGATGCTGAATTTGGCACTCAATATCTTGACGTGATGAAAGAATGCCTATCTAAGTGATGAGGCACATGTTGGCTGTTTACATCTTATAGACCTTGATTTGATTCTTTATGATTCCTAGGGTGATTCATTATTGTTGGTTTGGGCGTAATCCTTTGCCGGATAGTGCGGTAAAGTGTATTGAAAGTTGGAGAAAAAACATGCCCGATTATGAGATCAAGGAGTGGAATGAGGACAACTTTGATGTCAACATCATTCCCTATACTGCCGAAGCTTATAGTGTGGGTAAGTATGCCTTTGTGAGTGACTATGCTCGCTTTTGGATCCTGTATCACTATGGCGGAGTGTATTTTGACACAGATGTTGAGGTAATCAAGCCAATTGATGACATTTTGTCGAAAGGTCCATTCATGGGAATTGAATCAATGTGCAAGGTTATCCCTGAGGATCTGATTGGCTATCCCATGGTAAATCCTGGGTTGGGTATTGGTGCTCCTGCTGGCATGGATTTCTATAAGAAAGAGTTGGACCACTACTCAAATCTTCACTTCTTGAGGGAAGATGGCAGTATTATCGAAGGCACAGTTGTCGCCCACACGACCAGGCTGCTGGTAAGGGAAGGCTTACAGAAACATGGCGATATGCAACATATCGCTGGCATGTGGATTTATCCTGAGGACTATTTCAACCCGTTTGACGATATAACAGGGCGGTTGAACACCACAGAGAATACGAGATCGATCCATTGGTACGCCAGGACGTGGATGAAGCAGAATCCTGTCAAGTTGTGGCTGTCAAGGATGTCTCACCGTGTGTTTGGATTGGCACTATTTAAGTTGAGAAAGAAACTTGGCTTCGTCAAGTAGATTTTGTTCTTGACGATATGACAAAAGAGAGCCGACTCAAACCAGAGCCGGCTCTCTTTATGTCGGATTGAGTGGTGGCCTTTGGGCTACCAGAGGACTTTCTTGGAAGAGCGCGTGCCGTCGCTATAGAAGGTGACGATGATGTTGATGCCTTCGAATGGCTTGTTGCTCTCCATTCCCATGATGTTGTAATAGCGTACAGCCACGATGTCGCGTTCTGTGTTGACATCGGCAATCACTTCCTCGACTTTGGTCACGTTACCGATGCCATCGCCGTTAGAGCGGGCTGCGGTGGCCCGGATGGGGAAGATGATGAACTTGCTCTCGTCGAGATCGCGATAGCTGGTGAAATACACGTTGGCATAGCCAGACAGTTGGCTGTCATCACGACGCGGCGCATTGTTGACATGCGCCAGCGTGTCATCATAATGATACTCCTCAAACTCGTCATAATTGCTGATGCCTGGGCCATAATAGTAGTTGTCGGAACTATTGTTTTTGCCATTACCACGAGCATAGCGGACGATGGCCTTGAACTTGTAGGCCTGACCGGGAGTGAAGATGTGCCACCAGGGCGCGTTGTTCAAGTCAATGTTAAACAGAGACCAGTTAACCTTGATGCCGCCATACTGCATATAGCCGTTGTAATAGTTGCCATATTCGGGCGCATGGGCACCTTGGGACAGATATGCCTCCACTTCGGTTTCACTCATGTACTGCATGTTCTCATAATCCGATCCCGTGAGGTGGATACTGCGGTCCCAGTTCATGGGAGCATAGAATCGGCCAGGATCGGCAGGGGGCTCGTTGCTGCTGTTAGGATAGGTATATGGCTGATAAGTGTTTGAGCTATAACCAGGCCATTCATCATTGGTGTTGTCATTGTCATATACCACCCATGTGATATAGGCGACCTCTTGTGGTTTGGGTGCCACATAGAACATGTAGTAGGGGTTGTCATTAACCGGTTTGCGGGTTACCGAGCCGCCTGTCACATGACCGTTCTGGTCATAGTTCCAAGTGACGACAGGTTTGGTTCGGTAGTTACCCTGGTAGGCGGGTTTGCCGAACTCGTCCTTGGGTTGCCAATCGCGGTGGGTGTAGTTGAATACCACGGTGTCATTGAAGTTGCCTGAGATATAGACGTTAGGTTCATAGGACATCGCTTTTCCGTCGGTCTTGATGGCCAGCACGTGTGCTGTGGGGTTGACGGTGTCGGTCATGAACACGTCGAGTGTTCCAGCGGGAATAATGCGATTGACGCACTGGCTCAGGTTAGGACGCTCATTGCTGGCGACGGGCACAGGATTACGGCCGTCATAGTTGGGCGACATGACGAGCTTGATCCAGTTGCTCTGGTCATAGGACGTCTTGTTGACCATGATCTGGGAACCGCCAGGCGTGCGATTGCTGGCGCATGCGTCATAGACATAGTCGGTGACACGAGCGTCAGGTCTTAAGGATTTCTCGCCATATTGGTTCAGATCCTTGGCATAAAGCGCACCGACAATGGTATCTGTTACTAACTCACCATATTTGTTCTTATATGGGATGATAGTCATAACGTTGGGGTCATAGAAGACGCCGAGCAGGTCGTTGCTGATAGTGTAGCGCACTTCCTCGGCCGCTTTGCGGATGAGGTTGTTGAGGGTGTAGGCTCCGTCAAACAGACCCAGGTAGTCGAACACGCCACCGTTGATGTACTCAAAGTCGCCCGTCTGCTCCTTAGAGTCGCTCATGGCGTTGGAGTCACCGTCGTTGAAGAGGATGCCATCCGGGGCATGATTGATGCTGGAAATGGTTCCCAGGTCATAGCGCCAAACCTCATAACCAGTGACGGGATCAATGCCCACAAGCTCGCAGATGTGGCCAGGCCATTTCTCCAAAACGCGGTTGTAGCCATCGGTATATTGTCCCTCAGCGTTATCCCAAGCATAGCAGAAAACATTATCCCAACCCAAGGTGTTGATGAAATAGACATAGTAGTGTCCTTCCATGACTACAGCGTTGGTGGGCAGGGCGTTAGCCGCTGCCTCGAAGTACTCGCGGGAGTGGTCGGTCATGACGGTCTGTCCGTTGATCTCGTCCCAAGTGAACCACAGCACACCTGCATGGCGAACGATTGCTGGGCTCTGATAGGGCGATTTATTCGTTCGGGTGAAGAAGACCTCAGCAATCGAGGCGCTCACTTGCCAATGCCACCACTTCTTGCCATCAACGGTCGTCGTGTCGCCGATATAGGTGACTGGATAGTGCTGGCTTTGACTATTAGGATCCCAACCTCCCTGCTCCTGGTTGTAGGCGCTCAAGGGCCAGTAGCCGTCAAACATCGCAGTTTTGTAAGTGGTTCCTGGATCTTGGATGTTGCTGATCTCCACATTACTTGTCTGCTCCAGATACACGTTCATTGGCGAGAGGTTCTTGTGGTCGGTCTTGATGAGCTTGACCCAATGCTGGGATGGGTTCACCAAAATGTTGAAGACACCAGCAGTGGCCATTGAGTATTCACCATAAGTGTTGCTCCACTCGCCGAGGGGCAGGTTAGTGTTGATCATATCTGGATTTATTTCCAAATAGTTGGTGCCGCCGTCAATATATGTATAGTCGGGGCCTCCATTACCATAACGCGTGCCAACGTGATCCTGACTCCAGTCTACACCCAGATGGTGAGTGAAGCAGAATGTTGCATTACTGCTCAGGGTAATGTTATTGATGTAATAGTTACCCGTATTGCCGTCATACTTCAATTCAGAACCAGTATCACTGGTGTAATTGTAGGTCTGGCCTTCGTGATAGTAACCACCGTGGATGAAGAGCTTATGATCGCCCACGCTGTCAGGAGGATTGTTATAAAGTTCGAAGTGGTTATATGATTCACCATCTTCACGTTCTGGCGACCATACGATATAGTAGGTGCCAGGTTCAAAGTTGGTGATATTATTGGTTTTGGTGTCGTCGGGATTGTTGCCGTTTTCGTTGCCACCGTTGACGATGACGTTGAGCACGTCAACATAGATAGTTCCGCTCCACTTGTGCCATGTCTTGCCGTCGGCTAATACCTCAGTAGTGGTGAGCTTGTCACCAGGGTAGGGATCGGAATAATTAATCAGGGTATTGTCCCATACGTACAGATAAGGCACAGTCGTTTCATCTGTCGAAATGACATAGAATGTGTACAGGTAAGATGGCGCAGTGGCGAGCACTTTTAGGCGCATATTGTCGGGGTCGAAGCAGATGGTCACAGTACCAGGCGCCACGTTGATCTGGTAAGCGCCACCATCACCGCCAGCCAATTGGGTGGGCATCCATTCGTTATCAATGCGGACGGGCTGATCATTACCACCTTGCGGGCCGATACGGTAGTTGTTGTTGAAGCTATTCCAGTCGGTTCCTTGACCGTTGCCGAAGAGGAAGCTATATGTACCCTGTTCCGTTACCGTGTAAGTGTAGGAATACCATCCGTTAGCCGAGTCATAGGTCATCTGAGTCGTGGGAGCAAAACCCCAATCCAAGCCTAAGCCATTAGAACCTTCGATGTAGATGGGTTGTGTTTCCACGTAGTGTAATGTGGCGTTCACCGCATCGCTACTGCTGTCGAAGGTGATAGTCACCGTGTAATCACCCGTGAGACCAGGTGTGAAGGTCTGGTTGCCGCTATTGAGCGGATGCCAATTGCCATCATCCCCCAAGATCTTATACTCGTAGGGCGTTCCCTGTGTGAGGTGAACTTGGCCCGAGGTCCAAGTATAGGTGTTGCCATTCTTGGTCATTTCGGTGCCGTTGCCAGTCTGCCATGCGTTGGGGAAGATGTTAGTGTCTTGACCTACAACATAATAGATTACTTCTGGCTCGCTACCTTCGACCTTGTACTGCATGTTGTACACATCGAAGTAGAACTTCAGGGGGCCAGGGCCAGCCTTCACATTGTAAGAGCTCTGGTCGTTATGGGTTTTTTGCGTGCCAGTGTAATCGCTATTGATGACGTATGTCTCATTGCCGTCGGTCGGGCCAATGCGGTAATGGTTGTTGTAGTCTTCCCAATTGTTGCTCTGGCCGTCACCGAACACAAATTGAATCACAGCATTCTCGGTGAGGGTGGTTGTATAGGTGTAGATGCCATTGCCAGTGTTGTCCTCCATCACCTTGTCGGGGGCACAGGAGAAGCCGCCCAAGATGCCATCACCGTTGATGTAAATGGGGGCAGGTGTGGTCAGTGTCAACGTGTGGGTGACTGTACCGTCGCTATTCAAGGTGATGGCCAAGTCATAGGTGCCAGTGATTGAAGGCGAGAAGGTGATGTTGTTGCCGTTACTGTCTCCAAACCACACACCCTCGTTAGTGCCGTCAGCACCATAAACCTTGTACTCATAGGTCGTGCCACTGATGAGGGTGATGTTTGAGAAGGTCTTGGTGTAGCCACCGTTACCGTTTGGCGTCATCTGGGTGCCATCGGTGGTCCATCCGTTGAAGCTGCCCTCGGCATAGTAGGTAATGGCAGGGTCGGCGTCAGATTTGGGACCACTGTAAGTGTTGCCTCCACCGTATGTGAAGTAAGATGTGCCGGAAGCGACACCTATGTTCCCTGTCTGGGCTGCATTGCTGCCCTCGTTGAGGATCACGTTTAATGATGCATAGTCCGAACCTATCACGACGTACTTGTAATAGGTGTAGCCGTTGATGACTTCGGTCGTGAAAGTATTGACGTCGGTTAATGCTGTGCCAGGGAATGCGCCCAGCAGATCACCGTCATTGTCCCACATGTACATGTAGGGCGTGCCGTTGCCCTTGTAGCGCACATAGATGGTGTAATCATAGGTGGGGGCAGGCTGGGGAGCTTGGGTGTCGATCGTGTAAGTGTTGCTGTTGACATTCCAGCGGATGTAGTAGGTGCCAGGAGCCAAATTGGTGATGTCGGCGGTCTGGTGCATATTGTTGGTGTCGCCATTGTTGACGATGGCTTTCATCAGGTTGGCATAGAGGGCGCCAGTGTATTTGTACCAGTTGTTGCCGTCGGCCAATTGCTCGGTAGTTCCCATCGTGGAACCGGGCCAATCTCCATTGGGGTGATAATTATTGAAAGTGTCGTGACCCCAGAGGTACAGGTAAGGCGTTGTGGCGCCGTCGTCTGGCAGGACGTAGAACGTGTAGTTGTTGGTTTGGGGTGTGGTACCTGTAACCTTGAATTCCATAGTGGTGGGATTGAAATAGAAGGTCACAGAGCCGGCACCCACAGTTACCTGGTAGTTGCCGTGGTCACCGTGTGCCAGTTGTGTGCTCTGATAATTGCCGTTGAGTGGTACAGTGACGTTACTGTCGCCAGTCGGGCCGATGCGGTAGTTGCTGTTGAACGTGGTCCAATCGCTGTTTTGGCCATTGGCAAAGATGAAGCCGTATTGTCCAGCCGTGGATACGGTTGCTGTATAGGTGTAGATGCCGTCGTTGTCGTTGTCAGTTAATTCTCGGGAATTATTGCAAGAGAAACCGCCAAGACCTAAACCGTCGTCACCCGTGACGTAGTAGTGAGGGGTGGGAGGAGTAGGAGTAGGAGCTGTCTGGGTTACTTCAGGAGTTGCTCCATTATTACCGTTCCATGTAATATAGTGTGTGCCAGGAGCCAGACCGGTAATATTAGCTGTCTGGCTTTGTCCGTTTCCGAAATCAACTATGGCATTAACGGATGTGAATGGATAATTCCCTACTAATTTGTACCAAGTGTTACCATCGGCAAGCACCTCAGTAGTGCTCATCTGGGTTCCTGGCCAATCACCATTCAAGTGACACTCAGTGTTATTGCTGCCGTTCCACAAATACAGATAAGGTGGTGTTCCGCCATTAGGGAGGAGCACATAAAAAGTGTAGCTATTGTTCTGCTTGGTAATGGTAAATGTGTTGGTCGAAGTGTAATAGGTGAAAATGTATCTGCTACCATCGCCAGTGAACTTGTATGAGTTGTTCTGTCCTTTGGTCGCTTTATAAGTGTTACCAATAGTTACGACGTAATTATTTGACGTCGGTGCCATGCGGTAATTACTATTAAACGTGTCCCAATTACTATTTCTGCCTGTAGCAAAAACGAAATAGACATCACCACTTATGGCATTTGTTGTGTAGCTGTAGGTATTGGGACCGCTTTGGGGCATTTCAACACCCCCTGCGGGATCCCAGCCGCCAAAGACTCCGTCACCCACGATGTACATCGCGGCATGGATCTGCGGGATGGAAGCGGTAAGGCAGAGTAACAGGGCTAAGAGCCTGAAACGAGTCTTAGTTAGTGATTTTACATTTTTCATCTTGATTGTTGTTATTAAAGTTGGTTATAAATTGTTCAGTTGATGGTAGTTAGTCGCCTTGGGGCAACCGGGACGCAAAGATAATGTATTGTTTATATTAATAATGTGTAGAAAGACATGGCCTTAACTTTTTTTAGTGTGTAATCGATTGCATAATCCCACGGAAGACAGAGCGTGCCACCACCAGCACGCTCTGTCGGGTGGTTGGTTTCTCTTGGTATTAGATTCTATGTGGTGTGGAGGAGTTCGGCGATGGCGTCGGCGGTGTCGGGGTTGTCGATGAGGAACTGCTTGGCTGCCTCGCGTCCTTGTCCCAATCGCATGTCCTGCCAGCTGAACCAGGCTCCGCTTTTCTTGATGATGCCTGCCTCGACACCCATGTCGAGAATTTCGCCCTCGCGGCTGATGCCGGTACCGTAGATGACGTCGAACTCGGCCTTGCGGAAGGGTGGGGCGACCTTGTTCTTGACGACCTTGACGCGGGTCTGTGCGCCAAGGACTCGCTCTCCATCCTTGATGTGCGCCAGGCGGCGGATGTCGAGTCGCACGCTGCTGTAAAACTTGAGTGCATTGCCGCCCGTGGTGGTCTCGGGATTGCCGAACATCACACCGAGTTTCTCGCGCAGCTGGTTGATGAAGATGCAGCAGGTGCGCGTCTTGGAGATGGTG
>CAMZFV010000063.1 GCA_947306175.1 uncultured Prevotellaceae bacterium | reverse complement strand
AGGAACCGTTGGTGCCACAGGTGAGTACCAACATGTCGAGATTGTACTTGCCCAGGATGAGCCAGCATTTGTTCTCCATGTCAAGACCAGGATAGCCGAACATGCGACCAATGATCACCAACTCCTCATCATTGATTTTAAGGACATTGCAACGGCGCAATGACTCTTGAATGATTTCCTTGTTATAGAAACTCTGACGGAGGTTGATGTCAAAAATCTTCATGCAGTCATCGGGAGTCGCATCCAGAAAACGCTGGATGTTCTCGCGTGAAACCACATTGCGCTGAGCCAAGGAACCGTAGCACACGGCACGGCAGTTCTTTGCAATCTCCTCAATTTCGGGCGTGAAGGGAATGTTGTCCCATGCCACATTTTCCTTGATGTCGTAGGTTGGAATACCCTGCTCATCGAGTGTTACCTGCACTGTGCCAGTGGGATAAGGCACACGCGGCATGAGGTACTTGAGGCCATGTTCATTGAGTGCGTCGATGGTCTCCTCGGCGAGTTTGTCCTCGCCCAGTGCACTGATGGCGATGGCATGGTCACTGCCCAGGAACTGGCCTGCATGATAAGCGAAGTTGGCGGGGGCGCCGCCCAGTTTCTTGCCTTCGGGAAGTACATCCCACAGGGCCTCGCCCAGGCCCACTACATAACGATTGTCTGTCATAATGGTTTATGCGGTTTTGAGTTGTTTGATGTAAGTAAAGAGATAAATCACACCGATGGCCATCACTGCCACAGCACCTGCCTGACCCACAGCGTCGCTGGCAAAGCCCATGAGCAGCGGGAAAATCGTGCCGCCGAACAGACCCATGATCATCAGGCCAGATACCTCATTCTGTTTCTGGGGCATCGATTCAAGAGCACACATAAAGTATTGATAAGCAAAGAACAACCTTGCCAATAATCTTACCTTTCATACTGCAAAGTTTATAATTTTCTCCAACATATCCAAATCACCCGCATATTTTTTAAATGTTCACCTTATTGAAATCAGTTTTTTATTCCTCGAGTTCCAAAAGTCCCATCAAACAAAAAACAATACTTTTCAGGAATATAATCCAAAAAAAGTCAATACTTTTCGGGATTATAATCCAAAAAAGTTTGCACAATCCACAGAAATGGTTTACTTTTGCGACAAAAAAGTAAAGCTATGTACGTTAGAGATCTGCAACAGATTATAAAGGGTAAATGTTTCCGCCACAAGGCCATCTTGCTTTTGGGAGCGCGACAGGTGGGTAAAACAACCCTGCTCAAGGAGTTTATTCGTGAGCAGGCTGACGAGGTGTTGTTTCTGAATTGCGATGAATCGTTGACTGTGTCACTATTGGTCAATCGCAACTTGCGGCAATTGCAAACTATGATAGGAACCACCAAAATCATTGTCATTGATGAGGCCCAGAAGGTTGACAACATCGGTTTGACCCTCAAGATGATAGTGGACAATTTCCCTGAGGTGCAGGTAATTGCTACCGGATCTTCAGCCTTTGAATTGCGCAATAGGCTCAATGAACCGTTGACAGGCCGCAAATACGAGTACCAGCTATTTCCCATTTCCACCAATGAGATATACATGACTTCGGGTTATGTGGACGTTGCACGTCTGCTGGAAACCAGGCTTATCTATGGTTCATACCCTGATGTGCTTACCCATGGGGCTGAAGCGCATGAACTGTTGAACTCGCTTACTGAGAGTTATCTATATAAAGACATCCTCGCCACCGAAAACTTACGAAAGCCCGAGTTGTTGGACAAACTGTTGCGAGCCTTGGCTTTCCAGGTCGGCTCGGAGGTGTCCTATAACGAACTGGCACAAACCATTGGCAGCGATGCCAAGACGGTAGAGCGCTACATAGAGTTGCTGGAAAAATGTTTCATCATTTTCCGCCTCAATGGCCTGAGCCGCAACCTGCGCAATGAGCTGAAGAAAGCCAAGAAAATCTATTTCTACGACAATGGGGTGCGCAATGCGGTGATTCAGCAGTTTGCCCCGCTTGATATGCGTAACGACGTCGGTGCCCTTTGGGAGAACTTCTTCATCTCCGAGCGCATCAAATTCAACCATTATCGCCAGCACTACTGCAATATCTATTTCTGGCGCACCAAGTCGCAACAAGAAATTGACTACATCGAGGAGCGTGACGGAGCGTATACCGCTTTTGAGATGAAATGGAATCCCAGGAACACAAAGGTCACAATTCCATCCTCTTTCTTAAACGCATACCCCGTCGCCGAAACTGCCATCATTACCCCCGACAACTACCTCAACTACCTGATGTAATCAATAACAAAAAAACGCCAACCATCTGAAAAACAAACGATTAGCGTTTCAAGCCGTACCCAGAGCCGGGGTCGAACCGGCACGGGTGTTACCCCATTGGTGTTTGAGACCAACGCGTCTACCGATTCCGCCATCTGGGCGTCGAAGCGGGTGCAAAGGTAATTGAATTTTTTGAATTGGTGGCAAAAAATGTGGTTTTTTTTGTTTTTGGGCGTTTTTTAGCGCCTCGATGAGGGGGATTTGGAGGCGGTTTTTGTACTTTTGCGTCCATCAAAATGACAATTTCAGTAAAATGGGAATGGTGAATGAGACAGAGAATCCGTTTGCCCGGACGGAGTTGATGCTGGGCGCAGAGGCGATGGCGAAGCTGGCGCGGAGCCGCGTGGCGGTGTTCGGCATCGGCGGCGTGGGCGGCTATGTGGTCGAGGCGTTGGCCCGCAGTGGGGTGGGGGCGCTGGACCTGATTGATGACGACGAGATCAGTGTGTCGAATATCAACCGCCAGATTTTTGCCCTGCGCAGCACCCTAGGTCGGGCGAAGGTTGACGTGGCTGCGGAGCGTGTGCGTGACATCAACCCTAAGTGCCAGGTAACGACCCACAAGATGTTTTATTTGCCCGAAAACGCCGATGAGATCGACCTTTCTTGCTTTGATTATGTGGTTGACAGCCTCGACACGATCACGGCCAAAATGGAGATCGCGAGGCGGTGTCTGCGGCTGGGCGTGACTCATATCTGCTCGATGGGGGCGGCCTACAAGATGGACCCGATGGCCTTTCGTGTTACGGACTTTGACTCGACGCGCATCGACCCGCTAGCCAGGATGTTGCGTAAGCTGTTACACCGCGAGGGCATCCACCATTTCAAGTGCGTGTATAGCGAGGAGGAGCCCCGTTTCAACCCCGATGTGCCTGTATATGTTGACGGAAAAAAACAGCCGGGCAGTAACGCATTTGTTCCTGCCGCGGCTGGTTTACTGATTGCCCGTGAGGTGATTGGGGATTTAGTTTCTAGTCCTTAGTCCCTAGTTATCAATCTTTATTTCTTTTTGGATTTCT
Source organism: uncultured Prevotellaceae bacterium (assembly GCA_947306175.1). Classification (GTDB taxonomy): domain Bacteria; phylum Bacteroidota; class Bacteroidia; order Bacteroidales; family Muribaculaceae; genus Sodaliphilus. Next base: position 10,698 of record CAMZFV010000063.1, on the reverse strand, counting down.
TGCTGCTCTTGCCCGAGGAGGTGGACTTACTCGACGAGCTTGATTTGCTGGAGGACTTACTCGTGGAGCTTGATTTGCTCGATGAGCTGGCCTTGCCGCTTGACTTGCTGCTTGATTTGCTGCTCGACTTGCTGGTCTTGTCGGCTTTGCTGTTGCCCTTCTTCTCGGCTGCGGCAGCTTGCTTGGCTTCGGACTTGGTGGGGATTTTGATTTTCTCACCAGCCTTGATCTTGTTGCCGTTCTCGATGCCGTTGGCGCGCTCGATGTCCTTGACGGTCACACCAGCCTTCTCGGCAATCTTGGTGAGGGATTCACCCTTCTGGACAGTGACCTCGCTGGGCTGCTGGGGCTTAGACGATTTCTTGCCGTGACGGCTCTTTGAGCTGTGTGAAGTGTTCTCCTTCTTGCGTGACTTGTCTTCGCGCTTGTGCTTACCGCTGTCTTTGCTGCTGGAGTATCGCTCGTTGCGCTTACGCCAGTTGTCGGTGTTGGCCTTGGAGGCACGCTGCCTGGTCGTCTGCTCGTCGTTCCTGACCGAGGTTCTTTGGCTGGAGGTGTTGACCTGCTCGTTGGATTTGGCGGTGTAAGACCCCTTATAGGGCGCTTTCTCGGCTGCCTGTCGTTCGATGTTCTTCACCTCGTCGAACTGTTCCTGCTCGCTGCCTTCGGTGTTCATCGCATAGTCCTCGCTCTGGATGGAGGTGTCGCTTGTCACGGGCATAATCTCCTCGTTGTCGGCGCTGGCATTGCTGGACAGGGGCGATTTCACCTTGAGGTTGTCGCCGCGGCGCACGCGCTCGCTGCTCATGTTGTTCAGCGCCATCAGTTCGCTGGTAGTCATGTCATACTTGGCGGCAATCGAAGCCACGGTCTCGCCTCTTCCTACCTTGTGGGTGATGGTGCGCATCTCGTCAAGTGCCCTGCGGCCGCTGACGTACTCCTCGGCTGTCAATGCCTGGCCGCCCGGCTCAACAACCTCGCGGTGTTCATACAGGTCTTGACGGTAGTTGTCGATGCTGTCCTGGCTCATGATGAAGCTGTATATCTGCTGTGAGGGCAGCACGAGGGTGTAGGGGTGGTTGTCGCCTGGGATGACGTCGGCACGGAATTGCGGGTTGAAGGTGCGTATTTCCTCGATGGGCATATTCAGTACGTTGGCAATCTGGGCGAAGTGGATGCGGCGGTTCACGCTGACGGTGTCGGTGATGAGCGGCTTGCGGGCCAGCGAGGGGCTGATGTTGTGCTGCTTGTAATAGGTCATCGCATAGTTGGCGGCGATGAAGGCGGGCACATAGCCGCGGGTCTCGCGGGGCAGGTACTCATAGATGTCCCAGAAGTCGCCCGTGCCTCCGTTGCGGTGCAGCGCCTTGTTGACGTTGCCTGGTCCGCAGTTATAGGCGGCGATGGCCAGCGACCAGTCGTTGTAGATCTGGTACAGGTTCTTGAGGTATTTGGCCGCCATGGCGCTTGAGCGGTAGGGGTCGCGGCGCTCATCGACGAGCGAGTTGATTTCCAGCCCCAGTCCTTTGCCAGTGCCGATCATGAACTGCCACAGTCCAGTGGCTCCCACGCGTGAGACGGCGTTGGGGTCCATGGCGCTCTCGACGATGGGCAGGTACTTGAGCTCCAGGGGCAGCCCTTCCTTCTCGAGTGCCTGCTCAAAGATGGGCATGTAGTAGAGGCTCATGCCCAGCATCTCCTCGATGAGGGTGCGGCTGCGATAGACGTAGCGCTCGATGTGCTTGCGCACGATCTGGTTGTAGGGCATCTCGATGACCGAGGGTATGGCCGCCAGTCGTCGGATGTAGGTCTCCTCGTTCACCTCTCCCGGGTTCTTGTTCTCCACGTCGGCGTCGAGCACGGTGTAGTTCTGGAGGTACCAGTTGGTCATCATCTGGTGCACGTCGGTGTCAAAGCTCTCGGGGAATACGATGTCGTCGTCGGTAATCGAGTTCTTGAGCGAGAGGATGTTGTGCTTCTCACGCGGTGCTGCCAGCAGCGATGTCGCTGCCAGTGCCGTGGTGAGGAGTAATGTGAGTAGTCGTCTTGTTGTCATATTGTATTGTTGTTAGTTGCGTTCAGAAGCTGATGGCGCATTGCACGCCCAGTGACGGGAGGCGCCCTCCGATGGCCGTGTTGTCGATGGCGGCAGGGGTGACGTCAAGTGTCAGGTCGGGTGAGATGTCGAAGTGGGCCAGCGAGGCGTCCACATAGGCATCCACGATGTTGATGAGATAGACGCCCACCATCGAAATCACGCAGATCTCGCGGTAGCGCCTGTAGTAGTCCCGCTTGCTCTTCATGACCTTCTGCAGCCAGTTCACGTCGAGGTCGCTCTCCTTGACCGTCGGCGGGAAGAAGTCCATGTAGCTGCGCGTGTCGGGGTCGCTGTCCATGACATCGCGGTAGCCCTTGGAGTAGTCCTTGTACATGCGGTTGTTCCATGCCGCGCCGTAACTGAGTCCCACGAAGGCGCCCACCACGATGGGCAGTTTCCAGTAGCGGCGGTTATAGATCTGCCCCAAGCCAGGGCACAAGGCCGAGAGCCACAAAGCCCGCTGCGGATCGGGGTTGAACTCGCGCACCTTGCCCAGCGTAGGCGAGGCGGTGCTGTCCAAGAGGATTTCCACGCCCTCGATGCCCCTGATGGAGTCGATCGAGGCGAAGGTGATGGTGTCGCCCGAGGCGTTGACGACCCTGACGGGGTGGGTGTTGCCCATACCCGTGGTGTCGGTCACTGTGATGGCCTTGCGGTTGTGGTGCAGCCCCCGCTGGGGCGTGGTGACGGTGTCATTGACGCTGGCGGGCACGGTCTCCTGGGCTGTGGCTTGGATGCTGCAGCACAAGAGGCACAGCAGCATCGCCGCTATGCGCCGCTGCCATTTCCCGCGATATGTCGTCGTTGCAGTCACCGTCAGGCCGTTCAGGCGTTTTTCAGATGGTCAAAGATGCGGATGATTTTCTCCAGCTCGGCCTCGGTGGTGAAGGGGAAGGTGATTTTGCCCTTGCCTGAGCGGTCGCAGGTGAACTTCACGGGCACGCCGAAGGTCGAAGCCAGGTGTTTCTGCAGGATTTCGTAGTCCTTGGGGTTTACGGCCTTGGTGCCGCCCTCTTGTCCCGCACGCTCACGGTCGGCATCCTGCTGCATCTGCTTGGCGCGTTGCTCCACCTGGCGCACCGACAGCCCCTTTTTGATGGTCTCGTTGTACAGCTTGAGCTGCAGCTTGGGGTCATCGAGCGACAGCAGGGCGCGGGCGTGGCCCATGTCGAGGGTGTGGTCATGCAGACCCAGTTGCACCTCGGCGGGCAACTTCAACAGGCGCAGGAAGTTGGCGATCGTGGCGCGTTTCTTGCCGATGCGCTCGCTCAGGCGCTCCTGCGTCAGGTTGTACTGGTCGATGAGTTTACGCAGGGTGAGAGCGATCTCGATGGCGTTGAGGTCCTCGCGCTGGATGTTCTCGACGAGCGCCATCTCGGTGACCTCGCTGTCATTGGCCGTGCGGATGTAGGCGGGTACGGCGTTTAGGCCTGCCAGCAGGGCGGCGCGGTAACGGCGTTCGCCCGAGATGATCTGGTAGGTGCCGTCGCTCATGCTGCGCAGCGTCAGCGGCTGAATGATGCCCACCTCGCGGATGCTGGTCGCCAGCTCCTCCAATGCCTCCTCGTCAAACACCTGTCGCGGCTGGTCGGGGTTGGGCAGGATTTGGTCGATGGGTATCTGGTTGATGGCCTGTGAGCCTTCGGTCTGGATCACGTCCATATCGATAAGGGCGTCGAGGCCGCGTTTCAATGCTTTACCTTTCATATGTTTTAGTTGTAAGTTGTAAGTTTTAAGTTGTAAGTATGGTTACTATCGCCTGCAACTATGATCGAGCTTCGCTCGAGAAATTAAGCAAAAATTTAATGCAAAATTGAACAAAAAATTCTATTTAATTTTATTTATAATTTTGTTTAATTTCTCGCCCGTAGGGCGATTAAAATACACTAGTTGTTATGCCTCACTTGTTGCGGGCCATGATTTCTTGGGCGAGTTGGATGTGGCTGGTCGCGCCGCGGCATGTCGGGTCATACTGGGTCACGGGCAGGCCGTGGCTCGGCGCCTCGCTGATGCGGATGTTGCGCGGGATGACCGTGTTGAACACCATGTCGCCGAAGTGCCCCTTCAGCTCCTCAAATATCTCGTTGGCGAGCCTGAGCCGTGCGTCATACATCGTCAGCAGGAAGCCCTCGATGCGCAGGCTGGCGTTCAGTTTGGCCTTTATGATGCGGATGGTGTTCAGCAGCTTGCTGATGCCTTCCAGCGCGAAGTACTCGGCCTGCACGGGGATGATGACGCTGTTGGCGGCGGTGAGGGCGTTGACGGTGATGAGTCCCAGCGAGGGGCTGCAGTCGATGATGATGTAGTCGTAGTCGTCCTTTACGTCCTTGATGGCGCCCGCCAGCACACGCTCGCGGTTCTTTTTCTCGACAAGTTCCAGCTCGGCGCCTACGAGGTCGATGCGTGAACCCAGCAGTTTTAGGCCCTCTACGCAGGTATCGACGGTAGCGCTGCGCACGGGGTAGTCATCCACCAGGCATTCATAGATGGTCGATGACATGTCACGCGGCTCGATGCCGAGGCCAGAGGTCGCGTTGGCCTGCGGGTCGGCGTCGATGAGTAACACACGCTTGCCGCTCTCGGCCATCGCTGCGGCCAGGTTGATGGCGGTCGTGGTCTTGCCCACACCGCCCTTTTGGTTAGCTATTGCAATTATCTTTCCCATTAATGGTCTTGTAGTCTAAATTAATTCGTTTCCTGTATTTTAATCGGCCGTTGCGAAACTGTCGCCTGGAACTTTGATCGAGCTTCGCTCGAGAAATTAAACAAAAATTTTTAATAAAATTTGAATAATTTGGCGCTGCAATTATGGCATAGCTCCTTCGTGGAACATCGCGCAAGCCGATGTTGTCATAATATCGGGCACAAAGTAACGGTTTTTTAATCAAAAAACGGCTAAAAACTCCGTTAAAATCGGTGAAATGTTCAAAACTCACCCCCATTGTTAACAATTCGTGGAACATTTCAATTTCCTCGCCATGAAAACTTAACTTTTAGTTAAATAGGAAGAGTTTCTTATGCTAATAAGAAAAAATGATGTAACTTCGCAGGCTGCATCGCAATGACCTGGACATGTTTGTGCCGCGGGGACTGGTGCAGCACTGTTTGCCAAGAAACATGAACTGAACAAAAACAATAAAGAAAAACTAGAGAAATGAGAAGATTACTTTTATCGCTGTTTACATTGGCGCTGGTAGGCGTTCAGGCGTTTGCCGAGCCTGCCCACCGCATTCCCGTGATGCTGACCCAGCCCGACGGTACGATGCTGACGGTGTGCCTCGAAGGTGACGAGTTCTACCACTTCAACACCACGGCCGATGGCTACACCATCATGCGCAACGAGGCTGGCGCCTTTGAGTATGCGCGGCTCGACGGCATGACGCTGGTGCCTACTGGTGTGCTGGCCCACGACGCTGCCGACCGCAGTGCCGAGGAGGTGGCGCTGGTGGGAAGCCTGACGAAACGCCTTGTCGATGAGCAGGAGGTGGCTCAGGCCAATGTTCGCCGCGTGAAGCGCAACGTGGATTTGTCAAACTTTGACTTTGCCAACTTCCGCGGTTGCGTCATCCTGATTGACTTCAAGGACAAGCATTTTACCTCGAGTGACCCTCAGGGGTTCTATACCGAGCTGTTCAGCGCTGAGAACTTGACGGGCTTCCACGATCCTTACCGCAACCAGGACGTGACGTGCCCGGGCAGCGTGCGCGACTACTTCTGCGACCAGAGCAACGGCGCGTTTGCCCCACCGTTTGACGTGTATGGCCCCTACCGTGCGACCCACAATTCCAACGGTGCCCAGTCTCGTGCCGACCAGTGCCAGGAATTGAGCTATGCCATCTTCCCCAATGTGCTGAAGGCTGCCGACCCTGACATTGATTTCACCAAGTATGACAACAACAATGACGGCAAAATCGACATGGTGTATTTCCTGGTGGCAGGTTATGCATCGAGCTATTCGGGCAACAACGAGGGCTACCTGTGGCCTCATGCCTCTAACCTGAGCTGGACGGGCCGCTACTTTGACAACAAGGCCATCGACCGCTATGCCAGCTCGACCGAGCTGTACGGCCCGGAGAGCAATCCTAACTATGTCGCCACCGAGGGCATCGGCACGGTGTGCCACGAGTTCAGCCACGTGCTGGGTCTGCCTGACTTCTATGACACTGACTACGAGAACAGCGGCGGCGAGAGCCACCACCCGGGCGGCTGGGACATCATGGCTGGCGGTAGTGACTACAACTATGGCCGCAGCCCCATTGGCTACACCTTCTATGAGCGCTATGCCCTGGGTTGGGCCGAGCCTGAGACCATCAAGCGTGAGGGCTCCTATAGCCTCGGTCCCGTGAATACCACCCGCAAGGGTTACATTCTGCGCTCCCCTGTGAAGAATGAGTTCTTCACCATCGAGAACCGCCAGAAGTCGGGTTGGGACGTTTATCTGCCCGGCCACGGCATGATTGTGACCCGTGTCGATAGCACTAACGTGAGCGTGTGGACCAACAACAAGGTGAACTGCAACCCCAACCACAACTACTTTGAGATGCTCCGTGCAGGCAACTCCGCCTCGGGCGACTCGTCGAGCGACCCCTTCCCCGGCACCTCGGGCAACATCATGCTCACCAACGAGACCTTCCCGAGCCTTGCCACATGGGCTGGATTTGCCAATGAATTCAACCTCGTGGGCATCAGTGAGTCGAAGGACGGCCTCGTCCACTTCACTGTTGTGAACGACGGCTCGTTGCAGACGCTGGTCGAGGACTTTGAGGAAATGCCTGTCTCAACGGGTTCCGCCGACAAGGACGTGGAGGGCAACTTTGCCACATGGTCATTCTCCAAGAGCGGCGTGCGTGCCCCCGGTGAGGGCAAGGCCAACGGCGAGAATAGCGTGATGATGAAACTGCCCAGCCTGTTCTACAGCACCACGCCGGTCTATTACAACTTCTACATGGCGACGCTGACGGTGTTCAACACGACGAGCACCCTGGCCAAGTATTCGCTGGAGTACTCTATCGAGGACGATGCCGAGGGCAACCCCGTCTGGGTGACCGCCATGTCCTCCAAGAACGCCGAGATGGCTGAAGTCGCTGCCAAGACGACGGGCACCTGCTACTGGGTGCTAAACCTGAAGAACACCCAGCCTGCCCGATTCCGCGTCTACGAGCGCAACGGCAACAAGAACAATGCCACTTATGTCGATGACTTCACGCTCTACTACACGGGTGTCGAGGGCGGTCCGCTGGACTTCATCCAGGGTGACGTGAACAATGACTTGGAGGTGAATATCGCCGACATCAACGCCGTGCTGGACGTCATCATGAACGGCACTAGCGACGAGGACCTCAAGAAGCGCGCCGACGTGAATGTGGATAACGAAATCAACATTGCCGACGTGAACATGGTCATTAACATCATATTAGAGTAATTTATACATAACCAGAATTTTAAGAAGTATTTAGAAGATTATGAGAAGATTGTTTATGGTGCTCGCAGCGGGCTTGTTGTGGGCGTCCTTGTGGGCTGTCCCTGCCGACCCCACACCCATCCATGTAACGCAACCCGACGGGACGACACTCACCGTCAGGTTGCATGGTGACGAGTTCTTTCACTTCACATCGACCGAGGATGGCTACACCATTGTCAAGAACGCGGCAGGTTTCTACACCTATGCCCGCCTTGACGGCGACCGCCTGGTGGCTGGCGACCGCATCGCCCGCAATGTGGGGCAGCGCTCCGCTGCCGACCGTGCCGCATTGGCCCGATTGCCCAAAGGGTTGACGCCCCAGTCGATGGCGCAGGCCGGCACACGGATGCTGAACCGCCGCAACGCTGCTATGCGCCGCGTGGGCAGTGACGGACTGATGGACTATGAGAACTTCAAGGGTCTCATCATCCTGATCAATTACACCGACAAGAAGTTCTCGATGCCCGAACCTGGCGTGTTCTATGATGACATGGTGAACACCCCCGATTACACGGGCTACACGCTCCGCGGCAGGCGCGTGAACATGACGGGTAGCGTCAGGGACTATTTCTATGACAACTCCAATCACATCTTTGACCCCCACTTTGATGTTGTGGGTCCCGTGAACGTGCCTTATAAATGCACCGACCAGCACAGCACCAGCAACTCCGACGCCATCTTCAACGCCGCCCTCGCCGCTATCGATGGTGACGTGGACTTCAGCGAATATGACACCGACAACGACGGCTATGTCGATATGGTGTTCTTTCTGGTGGCAGGCTTCTCGGCCAACTATGGCGGCAATAACGAAGACTACCTGTGGCCCCACATGTATTACCTGTTCCAGTCTCCCGCGATGGATGGGGTGAACTTCGGCCTGTATGCCTGCTCGACCGAGATTGCCGGTTGGGAAGGCCAGTGGTCCGACGTGAACGGCATCGGCACCTTCTGCCACGAGTTCGGTCATGTGCTGGGTCTGCCTGACCTGTACGACACCGACTATTCGGGCAGCGGCGGCGAGAGCCTCAACCCCGGCGAGTGGTCCGTCATGGCGGGAGGCAGTGGCAACAACTTCGGACGTAATCCCGTGGGCTATAGCCTGTATGAGCGCTATGCCCTCGGCTTCACCACCCCCGTGTTGCTGGAGAATGATGGTGAATACCAGATGCGCCCCCTTGATGAGACCAATCTGGGTTACCGCCTGAATACGCCCAACCAGGACGAGTTCTTCCTCATCGAGAACCGCCAGCAGGGCAAGTGGGACCGCTATCTGCCCGGTCACGGTATGATGGTCGCCCGCGTCGATTCCAGTAACGTGTGGGCATGGTGGCAGAACACTGTGAACTGTGACCCCAAGCACATGTACTACGAGCTGTTGCGCTCCAAGTACAACGGCTCGGACAGCAATTATGACCCGTTCCCCGGGACTGGTAATGTGACCTCCATCACCAACTTCACTACTCCTGGCCTCTTGACATGGGACCGCTCGTTCAACGATTATGCCATCTTTGACATCACCGAGGAGGGCAGCCTCATCTCCTTCAAGCTCGAGAAAGACACCTCAATCGTCGAGATTATCGAGGACTTTGAGGATATCCCCGCCACTACCAATTTGAGCGCCAAGAATGTCCAGGGTGTCTATACCCTCTGGAACTTCTCCAAAGCCGCTGTGACTGCCCCTGATGCCTCACAGTGCAACGGCACTCATTCCGTGGCGATGAAGAAGCCCAGCATGATCAGCACCGCCGAACCCCTCGAGGTTATCCCCTATGCCGTGCGCTTCACCGTGTTTAATCCAACCAACTACGATGCCAATTTCAGGGTGACCTATTCGGTGGACAACGGCTCCTCCTGGAATGACCCCACCAACGGAATCATCACGGTGGACTCCAAGAGCACTAAGACAGCCACGGTTAACCTGCCCATCAGTGCCCCCATCATGTTCCGCATCAACCAGACCTCGGGCAGCGACAAGATGAACTGCTACCTCGACGATATCAGGCTTTACTACAAGGACAAGTGGCCTCCCAAGCTGATGAAGGGAGACGTGAATGGCGACGGAGAGGTGAATATCGCCGACATTAACGCCCTGATCGACATGATCCTGAATGATACACCCGAAACCTACAAATTACAGGCCGCCGACGTGAACGGCGATGGCGAAATCACCATTGCCGACGTGAACATGATCATCGACCTGATTGTGAATTCTGATGTATAATATAAGGTGAAAGTCACCTGCGACAACTAAGGTTTTAGGGTCTAGTTTTTTAAAATAGGGCTAGACCCTAACTCCTAAATACTAACAACGCTAAACATTAAACTTTAAACTATCAACATTAAACTATCAACCTGGTTATGAAAAAGTTACTTTTTTTACTTGCAATGGGACTGATGTTCGTCACAGCACGGGCAGTTCCCGCCGACCCGACGCCCGCACAGGTGTCACAGCCCGATGGCACAAAGCTCACCGTGGTTTTACATGGTGACGAGTTCTTTAACTACCTGACGACCCTCGACGGTTACACCGTGGTCAAGAACGAGGCCGGTTTCTACACCTATGCCTGCCTTGATGGTAACCGCCTGGTCGCTGGTAACCGCATCGCCCGTGATGAGAAACAGCGCTCCGCTGCCGACCGCTCGGCCCTCGCTGCCCTGCCCAAGAAATTGGTCAGCAATGCCATGATCGAGAAGGGCACCAAGATGCTGAAGCACCGCAACGGCCTGCTGCGCGGTGTGGGGCACGGTGGCCACATGGACTACAGCAAGTTCCGTGGCTTGATTGTCCTGGTCAACTACACCGACAGGAAGTTTGATGATTATGTTCCGTCAAATTATACCCCGCTTGGCTTCTATGAGGACATGATCAATGGCCATGATTACAATGGCTTCACCCTTCCTGCTGGCACCAAGGTCGAAGCAATGGGCAGTGTGCGTGACTACTACTACGACAATTCATTCCAGCAGTTTGATCCGCACTTTGATATCCTGGGGCCGGTGGATGTTCCTTTCGCCTGCACCGATGCCCACCAATTCAATTGCGACTCGATCTTCTTTGCAGCGCTCGAGGCGCTTGATCCTGAGGTGGACTTCAGCCAGTATGACACCGATGAAGACGGCACTGCCGATATGGTGTTCT
>CAMZFV010000062.1 GCA_947306175.1 uncultured Prevotellaceae bacterium | reverse complement strand
CCGATGGTACTGCGAAAGTGGGAGAGTAGGTAACCGCCCCCTAAGAGGGAGTCACAGTGAAAACTGCGGCTCCCTCGTTTTTTTGGGATTTTGTGAGATGTGGGATGGTGGTGGCTGCTGCTTTTTTATAGTGCAATGGCTTATTTTCTGATAAAATAAACTACCTTTGTGCATTCATTCTTTCTGGAAGCCTTGAAATGAATTCTAGTCACAGATATCTGATTTTGTTGGTGCTGGTGATGGCGCTGTTTAGTGCCGTGGCTCAAGGCGTTACAGAGAAGTATGATATAGAAGACTACAAACGCTTATCTACTTTAAGCACCCCTGAACTGATGGCCCTCGGTCAGAAATACCTTCAGGAGAAGATGGAAGTGGATAACGCTTTAGTATGTTATTCTATCGTTTCTGGCCGTGAAAATGACAAGAAACTGAGCCATGAGATGATGCATCTGGTCGCAAGGGCAAAGAATAATCTGGGTTACATTTACGGTGCTCACTATTATGACTATCCGAAATCCTATGAGAACCTGAATCGTGCAATACAACTGTCAGAAGAATACGGCTTTGATGATATTGCTTCCTATGCCTACATGAATTTGGCATCAACTATGAACGGTCGCAATGACTTATTTGGTGACGATTCTTTCTCGACCGAAGTATTTGAAAATACAAAGTTGGCCTTTAATAAGGCTGTTCAAGCCAAGGAATGGAACGTCGCAGTGACGTGTCTGTTCAATGCGCTCGCTATGATGAATGAGAACGATGATATTCATTCCATCAAGTCGGAACTTGACAGATTCGAGCGTTTGCAGTCAATCGATAGCGTCGAGATGTGGCAATGCACCCGCATGTTTTGTGAGGGAGTGCAGGCCTATCATGCAGGCCGATATCAACAAGCGTTGGATTATTATGTCAAGATGGAGCAAGAAGCACATCGCTTGCAAACCAATCGCCAGCAATGTATACTCATGGCCAAGAATCAGCAAAGCGTGGTATTTGCCGCTATGCATCGCTATCAAGATGCTATTGCTATTCTGAAGAAGATTGAAAGAATTGCTCAAGAGACGGGGCTGGAGAGCGATCTAATCGATGCCTATCACTCGATGGTCGATGTCTATAACGCGATGGGCAATCATCAACAAGCAAGTACATTTGAGTATAAGTACTTGAAAGCAAGGGATGAATTTATCAAGAAGAGCAATGCTGAAAAGTTGGAAAAAGCCCGATTCCTTGATGAGGTGCGCCGTGTTAATGATCAGGTGGCAGTGATTGATCAAAAGAGAGAACGTGCCCATCAGCTCTCATTGATGATGAGTGTAATTGCTGCCATAATACTATTAGCCCTAGTCTTGTTGGTGCGTAGCTACCTCAAACAACGCAATTATATCAGACATCTGTATGAAAAAAATGTGCAGTTGTTGGCGACAAGCGAGGTCATCCCCCAGTCGACCGTTGTGGGCTCTGTCGAACCCAATGAATTGCATGATGAATCTGCTCCTAAATACCAGGGTACAACTCTAGACCAGGAGAGCAAGGAACGCCTCTTTGCCCAAATTAAGCAGGTAATGGGTAATATGAGCGTTATTTGCCAGCCCAATTTTTCATTACTGAGTCTTGCTGACCAGGTGGGAAGCAACTATAAATATGTCTCCCAGGTGGTCAACGAGTATTATGGCAAAAGTTTCAAACAGGTGCTCAATGAACAGAGGGTCCGTGAGGCCTGTCGCCAACTTAATGATACTGAACGGTACGGTCACCTAACCATCGAAGCCATCGCCGCCAATCTGGGCTTCAATTCACGAAGCAATTTTACGGTTACATTCAAGCGCATTACAGGTATATCCCCTTCAAAATTCTTGAAGATGGCGAAGGAAAAAAGTGGAGCGTAGGTCACCGGTAAGCACTCAAATCACCCGTTAAACCGTGATATTTGGTTCTGTTTCACGGAAACAGAACGCAGGCGCCGGCCTTTTTCTTGCACAGGGAAAAGGCCGGCGCTAATTTTGCGATAGAATTATTCGGCGGATATTTTCAATTTCAATAGAGTCGAATCTTTTCGTTTAGATCTTATTGCCAAGCATGCCATTTGATAGCGACATTGCCTGCTACTGTAACTCTAAATTTGTTCAACCAAAATAACCACCTTATTAACCAGTTTTTTTGAATATACTTTAAGTAGTAATGTAATGGGGCAGGAGATGTCCCAGCCACAAGGAATGACTATCCAGGTGACTACCTATACCGATGGCACCACGAGCAAAGCCAAGGTCATGAAATAAGGTGTGTGGATAGAACAATCCTACATTGTAAGATAACTTATATAATTAACATTATTAACCAATAACAAATCAGTTTATGAAGAAATTGTTTTTATTCGTTTTTGTCATTGCAATTGCTTTGCAGGCCATGGGAGCCAACGTTGATCTGGCCACCGCTAAGTCAAGTGCCCAAAAGTTTGCTGCAACAAAGATGTCTGATGGTCGTTTCATGAATCCATCAAACATTAACATGGAGCTTGTCAAGCAGGAAATGAGTAGTGTGAATTCTGGTACGGCTGTGTATTACATATTTAACACAGCCGACCATTTTTACATTATCTCAGGTGACGACCGTGCGCCAGAGGTGCTTGCCTATGGTGACCGTCCCCTGGATGTTAAACGCATCCCTACCAACATGCAGCACTGGCTCAAGAATTACAATGGCCAGATGGAGTACCTGCAGTCACATCCCGAACTGGTCATTGGCAAGTCGTTGAACGAGGGTTCCAGCCGTGTCGCAAGTGTGGCTCCGCTGCTCACGGCCATGTGGGATCAGGAAGAGCCTTACTACAATCATTGTCCTGTGTATAACGGCCAGTTCTGTGCGACGGGTTGCCCTGCCACTTCGTTGGCAATGGTGTTCTATTACTGGAAATATCCTGTAGGCCCCACTCCTGCTGTTTCGGGTTACGACAGTTACGATTTCCAAGTCGAGCCTCTGCCTTCCATCACCTTTGATTGGGACAATATGATTGACGACTACCTGAATGGTTATACTGATGCCCAGGCCGATGCTGTGGCTTGGTTGATGCGTTACATCGGTCAGGAAGAGGAGATGGATTACTCCCCCACGGGTAGTGGTGCCTATGGTAGCGATATCTTGCGTGCAGTGAAATTCTTTGGTTACAACTCCAGTATGGCTCAACTTTACTACAAGTATTCCTACAGCGACAGTCGCTGGGTTGGCATGATTCAGGAGGAGTTGGCGAACAACCGCCCCATTGTGTATTGTGCTTACGATAGTAATGCTGGTGGCCATGCCTTCAATGTCGATGGCTATGATTCAACCAACGATACCTACCACATTAACTGGGGTTGGAGTGGCGATGGCAACTGCTATTGCGTGCTCAATGACTTCACTGACGGTCACTACACGTTTGATGACAATCAGCAGATGATTATCGGTATCCAGCCTCCTTATATGGGACCGACTATCGTGCCCAGTGTCAAGAATATGGCTATCGAGTCCTATGCCGAGAAAACTGCTACCGATGTTCTCACGGTTTACGGCTATTATCTGGAGAATGACGTGACGTTGACATTGAATGATCCTAATGGCGTCTTCTCGATTGATGCTGACCATGTGTCGTTGAGTGATGCGGATGCTGGCAAAGACATCAATGTGACCTATTCTCCCCAGGAACTGGGTACGCACAGTGCAACCATCACTATGCACAGCGAGGGGGCTGAGGATGTGGTGGTTAACTTGACGGGTACCTCTATCTTTGAAACTCATAATCCCGTAATGCTCGATGCAAATGAAGACTATATCAAATTAACCGAATTCCGTGCCGATTGGACAGACGAGACGCCTGCTAAGAATGTGGAGAGTTATACCTTGGAGGTGAAGAACAAATCGATTATTATGGAATTGGGCGAGGCCGACTTCAGTGACTGCTATTTTCAGGGCTCTAGTGTCATTTCACATTGGCAGGATTACTTCCCTGAGGGTTGGGTTTACAATGGAGATCAGTTATTTACTGGAAACGGTTGCATCCAGTTGGACTCAGAGGGTGAAATTCTCACACCCGAGTATGATCTGGCTGGCTATGACAAGATTACCGTTAAGATAAAAGCCAAGAGTTATAAATCATGGTATCAATCAGGTATTACGATCTCGACCAGTCTCCAGTCAATTCACGTTGATCTGGAACCCGATTTTACCGACTACGTGTTTGTGCTTGACTGTGCCGACGTAGACCAGGTGTCCATCAAGGGTGATAATTATCCGCACGACTATGGATCGATCGCAAACATCCAAATCCTAGCAGGTGATGCTAGCGAGCCTTCAAAACTCAAAGCCGTCAACGAGGAAGGAGATGCCGATTATCGCTTGATTACCGGTATTACCCCCGACAAGTTCTACACTGTCAGGAATTTGACCTCAGGTGGCACATTCTTCTACAGAGTGAAAGCTCATTACATTGATGATAGCTGGAGCTCTTGGAGTGCTGCCAAAACCGTTACCCTTTATGGAGAAGACCATGGATACTCACTTGGTGATGTGAACCACGACGGCAATGTGAACATCAGTGATGTGACTGTACTCATCGACTTCTTGCTTGGCGGTGGAGAAATTTGTGAAATCTGTTCCGATGTGAATGGCGACAACGTTGTGTCAATCGGTGATGTGACTGTTTTGATTGATTTATTGTTGCAAAACAATAACTAGTGTTAATTTTTTCATAGGTCAAGGCTCAAGCATCACTCCACTATGTTTGAGCCTTTTTTTCAACAAGATGATTTGCTGATTAACGAATGTGACAGTCATTTGCCGATGGGGTAGAATGAATTGAGAGAGGCAATGCCCCAGAGCACTGCCTCTCTCAATGATAGGAATGAGATGACTTACTTTACTTCCTGGCCCTGGAGGAAGGTCCTCGCGATGATAGGCGTGGTGTAAGCGTAGGGGATGAAGTCGATTGAAGGGATGGGGTCGGTGATGAAGAAGTTGGCGACCTTGCCCTTTGCGATGCTGCCGTAGTCCTTGCTCAGGTCCATGGCGGCTGCAGTGTTGATGGTTGCCGCGTTGATGGCCTCGGCAGGCAGCAGTCGCATCTTGATGCATGCGAGCGAAACGACAAACTTCATGTCACCGCTGGGCGTGGAGCCGGGGTTGTAGTCACTGGCGGTGGCTACCGGGAGGCCGGCCTCAATCATCTTGCGTGCGGGTGCAAAGGGCATGTTCAGGAAGAACGAGGTGCCAGGCAGTCCCGTGGGGATGGTGTTTGTGCCCTTGAGCATCTCGATATCCTCGTCAATCATGCTTTCCAGGTGATCGACCGAAACAGCGTTGTGTTTCACGCCCACCTCGACACCGCCTGACGGTGCCAGCTCCTGGACGTGGATTTTGGGTCTCATACCCCACTTGGCGCCTTCCTCAAGGATGCGTGATGTCTCCTCGGGGGTGAAGAATCCCTCATCGCAGAACACATCGATGAAGTCGGCTAAGCCTTGCTTGCCCACTTCAGGGATCATCTCACGAATCAGCATATCGACATATTCGCCTTGGCGACCAGCATATTCCCTGCCTACGGCATGGGCTCCCAGGAAAGTAGATACCACCTTGATGGGCGATGACTCGCTGATGCGACGGATGACGCGCAACATCTTCAGCTCGTCCTCGGTATTAAGACCGTAACCGCTCTTGATTTCGACGGCTCCGGTTCCCTTGGCGATGATTTCCTTCACGCGGCGCATGGCCTGGGTGTAAAGTTCGTCTTCGCTCAAGAGGTGCAAACGGTCAGCCGAGTTAAGGATACCGCCACCACGACGGGCAATCTCAGCATAGGAGAGTCCGCGGATTTTATCCACAAACTCGCCTTCACGGCTGCCTGCATACACAATGTGGGTGTGACTATCGCACCATGACGGTAGCACGGTGCCGCTCTGTGCGTCAATCACCTCCCAATCGTCCTCGGGGGCGGGCATCATAGCCATGTGTCCCCATGAGTCGAAACGGTCACCGTCAACGAGCAGCCAGGCGTCGGCCACGCAGTTGAGCGTAGCCATCTCGCTGCCTCGCAGGCAGTGTTTCCTGTCGGAATCAATGCCTGCCAGACAAGCGATATTCTTAATCAATCTTTTCATTCTGCAAGAACTCTACGGACTTGGCAATGTGTGGATACATGGGCTGGTCCTCGTTGATGAAGGGGACGCACTTGCGGTAGTTGGCGAATACGCGCTCCAGCATGGGCGACGACTTCAACGGACGACGGAATTCCAGAGCCTGAGCTGCATTGAACAACTCGATGGCCAGCACGCGCTCGGTATTCTCAACGACCTTGCAGAGCTTAACACCGGCGTTGGCACCCATGCTCACGTGGTCTTCCTGACCCTGTGAGGTGGGGATGGTGTCGGCCGATGAAGGCATGCACAGCGTCTTGCTCTGGCTGGCGATGGCGGCTGCGGTGTACTGCGGAATCATGAAACCGCTGTTCACACCGGGCTGTGCCACGAGGAAGCTGGGCAGGTCACGGGTGCCGGACACCAGTTTGTAGGTGCGACGCTCCGAGATGTTGCTCAGCTCAGCCATGGCAATGCACAGGAAGTCCATGGGCATGGCGATGGGTTCGCCATGGAAGTTGCCGGCCGAGATGATGAGGTCCTCGTCGGGGCAAACGGTAGGATTATCGGTTGCCGAGTTGATTTCGGTGTCGATGACAGAGCCGACGTAGCGGATAGTGTCCTTCACCGAACCGTGAACCTGCGGGATGCAGCGGAACGAGTAGGGGTCCTGCACGTTGACTTTGGGCTGGCGGATGAGCTCACTGCCGTCGAGCAGCTCGCGCATACGGGCAGCGGTCTCGATCTGACCCTGATGGGGACGTACAGCATGAACGGCATGGGTGAACGGCTCGATGCGACCATCGTAGGCCTCCAACGAGATGGCGGCGATGACGTCGGCCCACTTGCTCAGGCGCTCAGCCTTGATGAGAGCCCAAACAGCGTGAGCGCTCATGTTCTGGGTGCCGTTGAGCAATGCCAGACCTTCCTTAGAACCTAATTTGACAGGCTTCCAACCCATCTTCTTGCAAAGGTCGGCACCACTCATTAGTTCGCCCTTGTATTCCACCTCTCCCAAGCCCACGATGGGCAGGCACAGGTGAGCCAACGGCACGAGGTCGCCCGAGGCGCCAACGGAACCCTGCTTATAGACCACAGGGTAAACATCGTTATTGAACAGGTCGATAAGCCTATCGACGGTGTCGAGTTTCACACCCGAATAACCGTAGCTGAGGGACTGCACCTTCAACAGAATCATGATTTTGACGATGTCGTTGGGAACACGTTCGCCCACGCCGCAGGCGTGCGACATCATCAGGTTGATCTGCAACTGCGACAACTGGTCGTTGCTGATGGAAATCTTGCACAGCGAGCCAAAGCCCGTGGTCACGCCATAGATAGGCTTCTCGCTCTCGGCAATCTTCTTATCGAGGTATTCACGGCAGTGGGTGATGCGCTTGACTGCATCGGCACTGAGTTTGATCTTATGATGGCCTTCGATGATCTCGGCGATTTTTTGGACCGTGAGATGCTCGGCACTGATTAGATGTGTCATATTTATGTTTTGATATTATTTAGGTAAATCAATCATTAGAAGATAGTCACAGCGTTGTCGATCACATCGTCGTCAACCAGGTTGGGCATGGTGACGGTCAACTCGGGGGTGCGCTCCATCTCGCGCTTGATGGCATCCATCGAGCCCTTGTTGCGTGCCCAGCTGCGGCGTGCGATACCGTTGTTCACATCCCAGAAGAGCATCTCACGGATGTGGCGTGCGGAATCTTCGCTGCCATCGATGGCCATACCGAAGCCGCCATTGATGACCTCGCCCCAGCCGACACCGCCGCCGTTGTGGATACTAACCCAGGTGGCACCGCGGAAGGAGTCGCCGATGACATTCTGCACAGCCATGTCGGCGCAGAACTGCGAACCGTCATAGATGTTGCTGGTCTCGCGGAAGGGAGAGTCGGTACCCGACACATCGTGGTGGTCACGACCGAGAACGACAGGCGCGCTCAGTTCGCCGCTGCGGATAGCGTCGTTAAACGCTAAGGCAATCTTGGTGCGGCCCTCGGCGTCGGCATACAGGATACGGGCCTGTGAACCCACTACCAGGTGGTTGGGACCAGCCTCCTTAATCCAGTGGATGTTATCGTCCATCTGGCCCTGGATATCCTCGGGAGCATCCTTGCGTATTTCCTCAAGCACTTGGGCGGCGAGACGGTCGGTCGTCTCCAGATCCTTGGGATCGCCGGATGTGCAAACCCAGCGGAAGGGACCGAAGCCGTAGTCAAAGAACATCGGGCCCATGATGTCCTGCACGTAGGAAGGATAGCGGAATTTGCCGTCGGCTGTCATGATGTCGGCGCCTGCGCGGCTCGATTCGAGCAGGAAGGCGTTGCCGTAGTCAAAGAAGTACATGCCCTTGTCGGCCAACTTATTGATGGCGGCGCACTGGCGGCGCAACGATTCACGTACGCGCTCCTTGAACTGGTCAGGATCCTCGGCCATCATCTGCTTGCTCTCCTCGAGGGTTAAGCTCACAGGATAGTAGCCGCCTGCCCACGGGTTGTGCAACGAGGTCTGGTCACTACCCAGGTCCACGTGCATATCCTCGGCGGCGAGGCGTTCCCACAGGTCAACGACGTTGCCCACGTAGGCCATCGAGACGGTGCGCTTGTCGGCGACAGCCTTGCGGATGGCGGGGATGAGTTCGTCGAGGTTGTCATGCAGTTCATCGACCCAGCCCTGCTCGTAGCGCTTCTTGGCAGCGAGGGGGTTGATTTCGGCCGTGACGCTCACCACGCCAGCAATGTTACCAGCCTTAGGCTGAGCACCAGACATGCCACCCAAACCAGCGGTAACGAACAGCATACCATGGATGTCGCCACCCTTCTGGCCACGCTTCACGAGCTGCTTGCGGGCAGCGTTGAGCACCGTGATGGTCGTGCCGTGCACGATACCCTGCGGGCCGATGTACATATAGGAGCCGGCGGTCATCTGACCATACTGGCTCACGCCCAGGGCGTTGTCACGCTCCCAGTCGTCGGGTTTGCTGTAGTTGGGGATGACCATACCGTTAGTTACCACCACGCGGGGCGCGTTCTTATGCGAGGGGAAGAGGCCCAGGGGGTGTCCCGAGTACATGACGAGCGTCTGCTCGTCGGTCATCTCGCTCAAGTACTTCATCACCAGGCGGTACTGTGCCCAGTTCTGGAAGATGGCACCGTTGCCTCCATAAATGATCAGCTCGTGGGGATGCTGTGCCACACGCGGATCCAGGTTGTTCTGGATCATCAGCATGATGGCGGCAGCCTGACGTGAGCGTGCAGGATACTCGTCGATGGGACGGGCATACATCTCATATTTAGGACGGTAGCGGTACATATAGATGCGGCCATACTTCTTCAACTCCTCGGCAAACTCAGGCGCCAGTGCGGCATGGAGTTTCTTGGGGAAGTAACGCAGGGCGTTCCTCAGAGCGAGTTTCTTCTGCTCGGGGGTGAGGATGTCCTTGCGCTTGGGCGCATGGTTAATCTCGGTGTCATAGGCTTGCAATTCGGGCAGTTCCTCGGGGATGCCACCGCGAATGTCGGCAATAAATTCTTCTTTGGTCATGATTATAATAGTTTTTAGTCCTTAGTCCTTAGTTTTACTTGATTTTCTCTTCAACCATTGCGGTGATTTCGGCCTCTTCGGCGTTAGCCTTGGCTACCAGTTCGTTGGCCTCGGCAATGAGTTCCTCGGCAACGGCGCGGTCGGTGAGGCTCGATGCATTGATTTTCACGTTCATGCCTGCACCCAGCACGGCGGCACGTGCGGCAAGAGCACCCACGCCAGCGTCGGTCACGCTGTTGGGGTTACCTGTCTCGACCATAGCGCGACAGATCTCGAATGCCTTGAACGAGGCCTTCATCGTGCGCAGGGGCACTTGGGTAGCATACAGCGTGGCATCCTGGATGGCGGCAGTGCGGGCAACCTTGTCCTCCTCTGTCTTCTTGGGCATACCGAAGGCGGCCATGATGCGGTTGAATGCGTTGGTGTCCTCATCAACCAGGTGAAGCAGTTCGACCTTGATGGCCTGACCCTTGTCGGCCCATACGCTGAATTCGTTCCAGCGGTCATCCCATCCGGGCTTGTGGCTAGACAGGTTGGCGACCATCGTGCCCAGCGAAGCGGCCAGGGCGCCCATGTAGGCGCTGATGGAGCCACCGCCAGGAGCGGGCGATTCACGCGAGGTCTCATCTGCAAAGCCCGTCACAGTGAGGTCCACGAGGCGGTTGCTGGTCTTATTGTCGGCTTCGAGCATAAACTCGATGACTTTCTCCTTGGGGTCAAAGGGCTTCAGATCGTCCAGACCCATCGAGTGGATGGCGATGTTGATGATGTCCTCCTCAGGGATACCCGTCGAGCGCTGCTGCTTCTCCAGGAAGTACTTGCCCGCCTCGATGAGGCAGCGCTTGGGCATCAGACCCACGATTTCGGTACCCGTTACTCGGATGCCGCGGTTCTGGGCGCAACGGCACACCTCGTCAAAGGCGACGTGCAGCGGGGTCACGTTGATGTTGGTAATGTTCATCGACACCTGAGCAATCTTGTACTCGTCGATGTACCAGCCGATGGCCTTGGTGCCCTTGAGGGTACCGGGCTTCATCACGTTGTTGCCGTTCTCGTCCTTGACGATCTTGCCGGTGATGGGGTTGCCCTCACGCACGGGGCGGCCCTTCTCGCGCACGTCAAAGGCGATGGCGTTGGCCCTGCGGGTCGAGGTGGTGTTCAGGTTGTAGTTCACAGCGATGAGGAAGTCGCGGGCACCCACAGCGGTGCAGCCCGTGCGGGCCACGCCCTCGTCAAAGGGGCGGTCGCCAAAGTCGGGACCCTTCTCGGGGTTACCCATCTTCTCGGGCAGTGCCTCATACTCGCCAGCGCGGCACACGGCCAGGTTCTGGCGGCCGGGCTTCATGGCTGCAGCCTCATAGCAGTAGCAGGGGATATTGTGTTCGCGGGCAATGCGCTCGGCCAGTTTGTGGGCCAGTTCGGCACACTCCTCCAGGGTGATGCCGGCTACGGGGATGAGCGGGCACACGTCGGTGGCACCCATACGCGGGTGGGCACCATGGTGACCTCGCATGTCGATGAGTTGACCAGCCTTGCCGACAGCCTGGAAAGCGGCCTCAAGCACGGCATCGGGTTCGCCCACGAAGGTCACCACTGTACGGTTGGTAGCCTCTCCCGGGTCCACGTCGAGCAGTTTCACGCCCTTAACTCGTTCAATCTCATCGGTGATTTGTTTGATAACGGCCATATTGCGTCCCTCACTGAAGTTAGGCACGCATTCCACGATTTTCTTCTCCATACTCATTTGATAATCAGTAGTTTTTGTTGTTATTTTATGTTAATAGGTTAATTTACACCACAAAATTAGTGTAACTCGAGCGGAGTGCCAAATAAAAAGTACTTTTTATTTGACTAATCTTGAGATGCAAGCAAAAAAAGACAGTTCTTTTGATGTAAAAACTGCTTGGCGTGTGATAGGTGCCTTTGAGGCGACAACATGGCGAGGAAAAAGATTTTTGAGTGTTTTTTTATGGAAAAGTTTTTCGATATTGTAATTATTTTATAATTTTGTGACATCGTAATGTAATTATTTTGTCAAATAATGACAATATGGAGGCATATAAGAGATTACTGAAGATAGAGAGCAAATATAATGACAGTGCTTTCTTATGGGGTGCTCGTCAGGTTGGCAAAACGACTTGGCTTACCAGCGAATTTCCAGGTTATCGCTACTATGACTTGTTGAGGTCGTCAGAATATGAGCGCTTGTTGCGTCGTCCTGAAATTCTGTCCGAGGAGTTGGCGGATTTTGGAGAAGGCGATACTGTTATAATTGATGAGATACAAAAGTTGCCTCAACTGCTTGATGAAGTGCATTATTTGATTCAACGTAAAGGCATACGTTTTATTCTGAGCGGGTCGAGTGCCCGTAAATTGAAGCGGGTAGGTACTAACCTACTTGGAGGCAGGGCGACAAGAGAACAAATGTATCCGTTGGTAAGTGCCGAAGTGCATGATTTCGATCTCCTTCGGGCTGTAAATAACGGAATGATACCTCGCCATTACATGGTGAGTGATCCGTGGGAACGCTTGCGGGGATACATAGGTGTTTATCTCAGTGAAGAAATAAAACAAGAAGCTTTAGCTAGGAATCTTAACACATTTGCCCGTTTTCTCGAAGTTGCTGCGCAATGTGACGGGGAGATTATTAAATATAAAAATGTGGCGCAGGATTGCGGCATCGACCAGCGCACAGTCAAGGAATATTTTTCAATTCTTGAAGATACCTTATTGGGATACCTTATTCCTGGTTTTTCAAGAACTAAAAAGCGAAAAGGCGTGGTTTCTCCTAAGTTCTACTTCTTTGATGTGGGCATAGCCAATTATTTAATGAACAGGCGACATTTGGAGCCTGGTTCAGAGGATTTTGGCCACGCGTTTGAACATTTTGTCATCCAAGAGATGATTGCCTATTTGGGTTATAACCACATAGGAGATAAACTGACTTATTGGCGTACGGCTACGGGCTATGAGGTGGATGCCATCATTGGGGATGGACGTCTTGCCATTGAAATAAAGTCAAGCACTGAAGTAATGTCTCGTCACACTCATGGCCTAAAAGGTTTCGCTGAAGATTTCCCCCAAGCAAGATTGATTATAGTTTCTCTCGACAAGTACAGGCGTAAGATGAATGGTGTCGAGGTCATCCCTGTCATGGATTTTCTTAACGACCTTTGGTCTGATAAAATCATCTGATTGACATCCGTTTATTTCTCGTGGAGCCAGAGGGAGGCGACTTTGTTGCGGATGGCGCGGATGTTGCCTGCAGTGATGGCACCCATGATGATGATGCCGACGAGGATGGCCACCCAGATGCTGGAGCCGCCAACGCCGAAGGCGCGAATCATGTCCATGTAGGCCAGCCTGCCGAGGAGCATCAGCACGATGGCGAGTACGAGAACGGCGGCGTTAAGTCCGACGACGAGCATGATGTAGTGCTTGGAGACCTGGGCGGGTGAATAGCCCAGCAGCAGGAGGTCTTGGATCTTTTGGGTGTTCTTCTGCAGGAGCAGGTAAATGCTGAGCATGAGCACGAAGAACGATAACAGACTGATGATGATGCCTACGGCAATGACGATGCCGCTGATGACGGTGAGGAAGTAGTTGGCCTTGCTTGTCGACATCTTGTCGCCTGCCACCTCATAGTGGTGTTCGTCCATGTATTGCTCAATCTTGACGTCGCCAGGGCTGTTCACCTCGACGATGAGGCGTTGGGGTTGTTGTGGGATGCCTGTACCATAGCGCTCGTTGGCCCACTCCATGAATTCCTCGGGCACGATGACGGTGTTCAGGCGGTTGGAGAAGCCCACGATGCGGCCCGGCATGTTATCGCGCAGGCCGTTGCCGCTCAAGGTGAATTCCAGGGGAATCATTTCGGCCTGCCCCTCACTGATGCGGGGCATTCCCTGAGTGGAGGCAAAGCCAAAGTTATAGAGCGACAGGTAGTCGCGAGAGATGATGACGGGCACCTCGGGCTTGCTGGGAGAGAATCCCCACTCGTCGGGGTCGATATCGATAAACTCATCGGGGATGGCCTCAAAGAAGAACTGGCTGCGCATGGAGTGGCCGCTACCTACGCCTAGGCGGGCGTCGATGGCGAAGTCGCTGTTGAGGAACTCACCCACCTGTCGGCACCACGGCTGCCCTTCCAGGTCGCTGATGTCGGCATCAGTAAACTCGCCGTTGTTGCCCATCATGGCCCCGGCGCCCGTCACGGCGCGGGTGACAATGAGGTAATCTTTGCGGATGAAGCTCTCCTCGTCGTTGAACACGGGGCGCACGTCGCGATAGAACTGAACGGCCAGCAGGACAATCGTCAATCCGATGAGGTTGGCGATGGCAAAGCCGATGAGTTGGCCCTTGCTGATGTGCTGCCGCAGCAGTTTCCAGATGATAT
>CAMZFV010000061.1 GCA_947306175.1 uncultured Prevotellaceae bacterium | reverse complement strand
CTTTGAGCGGTAAACGGGACTCGAACCCGCGGCCCTCAGCTTGGGAAGCTGATGCTCTACCAACTGAGCTACTACCGCATTTTTGCCACTTGAGTGGCTTATATCATCTTTACGCGTTGGTCTCGTTGATGACGTCGGTGACGCTGTCTCCGTCTTGGGTAACATAATAGCGGATGGTTACCGAGTCACCCATTTCCCATGATGCGCGATGGTCGCTATCAAGGTCGGGATAGTCAAACTCGATGGTATCTTCGCCGACCAGGAGATAAACGCTGTTCATCGCTCCATCAACGGCTATGCCCGAAACGAGCAGAGCGGTATCGGCATTCTCGATGGAATCTTTCTCCATGCTATCGTCTCCTTCCTGCTGGACGTTGCCCGTGCAGGAAAAGAAGGATATCGCAAACAATGCGCCAAACGCTATAACTAATTTTTTCATGTCCTAATGTGTTTGTTTTACGTCAGCAAAATTAGTGAATTTTAGTGAGAAGGCAAAAAAACCGCTCACTTTTTCATTATCTCAACATCTTAGAACTTGTAATTGTCAGCGTCAAGGCTATCCAGTTCTTCGAAGTCGGAAATCTCATCCTCGTCGTACTCCTCATCACCATAGAATTCACTCTTGTCGATAGCCTCGATGTTGCTGGCATCGGGAATCTTGGGAATGGTGATGAAATCGGCGATATCAACGCTCTCGGCAGGAGGATTTCCCACCTTGCGTTCACACAGGGGGTCGTGCAGCGTCTTGCCCGGGATGACTTCCTTTAGCTTGACCTTGAAGTAGCGCTCTGTCATATAATCGAACACAAACTTCATTCTCTGGCCCTCGTCCTCGAGCAGTTCATCCAACTGCGTGTCGTCCATGATCCAGATATCCTCATCGCTGTCGCTGCCCATGTCCATGCAAGTGACCTCTTTCTCCTTGTTCCACTCGTCATCACAGATGTAAAATGAATCCATCTGGTCCTTGCTATATCCAGCAGAATCCAGGATGATGTTGCGCAACTGCATGAAGGACGCCGTCGAGTCAATGGCGATCTGCAATTTAAAATTATCGGCCTCGTCCGAGACAATGACAAATTTGTATATCATAGTGTTTAAGCGTTTATCTGTCGAATTTGATGTTGCGAAATTACTAATACATTTTTATCAAGCAAATGTTTTTAGGTATTTTTTTCAATAATGAATGGAAAAACTGTGTTGAAAGTGCCTAAACGCAGTGAAACCACGCCTAAATTGGCATGGTTTCACGTGATCTTATTGAGATGAAATTGATTTCTGTGACTTGTGTCAGGGCACGAGGCCGTAAGCACGGAATACCTTCTGGATCTTCTCGAGGGCAAAGGCGACTTGCTCGTGGGTGTGCGTAGCCATGAGGCTGAAACGGATGAGCGTGTCATTAGGTGCCACAGCGGGAGAAACGACGGGGTTAACAAAGATGCCCTCGTTCAACAGGTCACGCGTGATGGCAAACGTCTTGTTGTTGTCACGGATGAACAGGGGGATGATGGGCGTCTCGGTATGGCCGATCTCGCATCCCATGTCGCGGAAGCCCTGCAAGGCCTCATGAGTGATCTTCCACAGGTGCTCCTGACGCTCGGGCTCGTTGATAAGGATTTCGAGAGCCTTCATCGCTGCCGCAGTCGAAGCCGGCGTGATGCTGGCGGTGAAGATGTAGCTGCGGGAATGGTGACGCAAGTAGTTGGTGATGACCTTGCTAGTGGCAATGAAACCGCCCAGCGAAGCAATCGACTTGGAGAATGTACCCATGATCAAGTCCACCTCGTCGCGCAGGCCGAAGTGGTCGCACACGCCGCGGCCGCCCTCGCCAAACACACCGATACCATGAGCCTCATCGACCATGATGCTGGCATTATACTTATGGGCCAGGTCCACAATGTCGGGGAGCTTGCACACATCACCCTCCATCGAGAAGACGCCATCAGTGACGATGAGCTTGACGCGGTCGGGCTCACACTTCTTGAGCTGTGCCTCGAGCGAAGCCATGTCGTTGTGCCTATATTTGAGTGAATTGGAGAACGACAGACGGCGGCCCTCAATAATCGAAGCATGATCCTGCTCGTCCCACAAGATGTAATCTTCACGGCCCGTGAGCGCTGAAATCACACCCAGGTTCACACCGAAACCAGTGCTATAAATCATCGCATCCTCCTTACCCTCATACTCGGCCAACTTGCGCTCCAACTCCTTGTGGAGGTCGAGCGTGCCGTTGAGGAAAGGCGAACCAGCCAAGCCGGTACCATATTTCCGGGTGGCCTCGATGGCGGCTTGCTTGATACGCTCATCGTTGACCAGACCTGAGTAGCAGTTGGAACCAAACATGAGCACCTTTCGCCCATTCATGATGACCTCGGTGTCCTGTTCGCTTGAGATGGCGCGAAAATATGGATAGATGCCGGCAGCCTTTGCCTTCTGCGGCTCATCATATCGCGCTAACTTATTCTCTAATAGGTTCATAAATATAAATCTAAGTACTTGATTTGCCCGAGTTGAACTCTTTCACCCGAAACATTACGTAATAATTGGCTGCAAATATACAACAATAATTGTTAAGCAGATGTTAAAAAAGTGACAAAAAGCGGTAGGCTAACCCTTAACGAAACTTTTAAAACACTAACCTACAACATATTATGTCTTTTAATATTTTTTAAAAAGAATGCAAATAAATGTTGTCGAGAGCAACGTCAGTCGCGGTCAACGTCGTCCATATCGAGTTCGGCATTGTGCATGAGGTCATAGTCTGAGAATTCCATGCCATCAAAATCACCATCCTCAAACATCACATAGTCCTGCCTGAAACAACTGGAGGATAAGAATGTCACGACCACTGTGACGGCCAGCAACACCAAAAATTTACACAACTTTTTCATATATACTGAAATGATTTTGAACTGCAAATTTAGTGAAAAAAATGACAAGGAGAACACATAATAGAGAAAAAAACATTAATTTAGCGCATTAAAACCTCAAGAAACGACAAAAAGATGGATTTATTTGAACAGCGAATCAAGGAATTGCGGGAAATCATCAACCGCCACAACCATAATTATTATGTGCTGAATGCGCCCACCATCAGCGACCAGGAGTTTGACGCCTTGCTGCGCGAGCTGCAAGATCTGGAACGCGATTACCCCCAGTACCAGGATCCGCTGTCCCCCACCCAACGCGTGGGTAGTGATATCAGCAAGGGTTTCACCCAAGTGCGCCACGAGCGCCCCATGATGTCGCTATCCAACAGCTACAGCATCGAGGAGGTGCAGGACTTCCTGCGCCGAGCCCAGGATGGCCTCGGGGGTGAGCCCAGTGAAATTGTGGGCGAGATGAAGTATGACGGCACGTCGATATCAGTCACCTATGAGCACGGGCGCCTCGTGCGTGCCGTGACCCGTGGCGATGGCGTACAAGGCGACGATGTGACCGCCAATGTCATCACCATCAAGTCTGTGCCGCTGGAAATCACCGGATTCATCGACCTGCCCGATAAGTTTGAGGTGCGTGGCGAAATCCTCCTGCCGTGGAAGAGTTTTGAGAAGCTCAACGAGGAGCGCCAATTCAACGAGGAGCCGCTGTTCGCCAACCCACGAAACGCCGCAGCCGGCACCCTCAAGTTACAGAACAGTGCCGAGGTGTCCCGCCGCGGGCTGGACGCCATCTTCTATTTCCTGCTGGGCGACAACCTGCCTTATGATACCCACTACGACAACATCATGGCCCTCAAGCGTTGGGGGTTCAAGACGGGCGAAATGTCCATCCTGCCCAGCATCGATGCCGTGAAGGACTTCATCGGCCACTGGGATGTGGAACGAAAGAAATTGCCAGTTGCCACCGATGGTCTTGTATTCAAAATCAACTCCCTGCGCCAACAACTCAACCTGGGCGCGACAGCCAAGTCACCCCGCTGGGCCATTGCCTATAAATTTGCTCCTGAGCGCGAATGCACCAAGCTGCAGTTCGTCTCCTTTGAAGTGGGACGCACGGGCGTCATCACGCCTGTCGCAAACCTTGACCCCGTGCTGCTGAGCGGCACCATCGTCAAGCGTGCGTCGCTGCACAATGCCGACATCATCGAGCAGCTTGACATCCATGAGGGCGACATGCTCTATGTGGAAAAAGGCGGCGAAATCATCCCAAAGATTGTCGGCGTTGACGAGAAACGGCGCGAGCCGGGCAGCCAGCCCATCGCCTTTGTCACCCACTGTCCGTCATGTGGCACGTCCCTACAGCGTGTTGAGGGCGAGGCTGCGTGGGTCTGCCCTAACAAGTGGGGCTGTTCGCCACAAATCTGCGGACGCATTGAGCATTTCGTGGGACGCCATGCCATGGACATCGACGGCATCGGTGAAGAAGTGGCTGTCATTCTCAACAAGAGCGGACTGGTCAACGACGTCGCCGACCTGTATGACCTTACTCAGGATAAGCTTGTCGCCCTCGACCGTTTCCAGGAGCGCAGCGCACAACGCATCCTGCGTGGCATCGAGAACAGCCTCAAGGTGCCCTATGCCAGAGTCATCTTCGCCCTGTCCATCCCCTTCGTGGGCGAGACGACGGGCAAAGTGCTGGCACGCCACACCCGCGACATCGACACCTTGATGACCATGCCCATTGATCAACTTGCCGCGATACCTGAAATCGGTCCGAAGATCGCGCAGTCGATTGTCGATTTCTTTGCCGAGGAGCGCAATCGCGTCATCGTGGAACGGCTGCGTGCGGCTGGCGTCCAGATGGCATTGACCGAAGAGGAGACTGCCGGTCAAACCGACAAACTGATGGGTAAGAAGGTGGTCATCAGCGGTGTGTTCGCCAAACATTCTCGTGAGGAATACAAAGCCATGATCGAGCAGAATGGCGGCAAGAACGTGAGCAGCATATCCAGCGCCACCAGCTTCATCCTTGCAGGAGAGAACATGGGTCCCGCCAAACTGGAAAAAGCACGCAAACTGGGCATCGACATCATCGACGAGAACCAGTTCCTGGAAATGATAGAATAATTTATCGGGAGGCCTTGTAATAAAGGACTGCTGCAATAATGATATAGACAAAATTGGGAATCCACATGGCCACACGGGGTGAAGTGTAGCCCGATACGGCAAACGTAGAGGTCACCGTCATAAACAGGATATAGGAGAAACTCAGCAACAGGCCCAGACCGATGTTCAGGCCTATGCCGCCACGCACCTTGCGCGACGACAGTGACAAGCCGATGATGGTAAGGATGAATGCGGCGGCGGTCATCGCGATGCGGCGCTCATACTCGATTTCAAAATTCTTGATATTGGCCACACCACGGGCCTTCTGCTTGTTGATATAGTCCTTGAGCTCTGGTGAGGTCATGGTCTGCTCATCGTTCTTGGAGATGAGGAAGTCGCGCGGATCGATATTGAGCAAGGTGTCCATCACCGAGCCCTTGGTCATGGTTTCCTTCATACCCTTAAAGTCGCGGATGGTGTATTGGCGCACCGTCCAAAGGCCCACAGAATCATACTTGATGGTTTCGGCCGTGAGGCGCGATTTGAGGGTGTTTCCGTCAAACTCCTCGAGCGAGAAACGGAAACCGCTGCGCGTGGTGTTGTCATAGCGGGCCATATAGGCCATCACGCCAGGCTTGACCTGCAACTGGATATTGTCTCCGTAGATGACTTCCTTGTTCTTGACCCATTTGTTGGTATAGGCGATGCGCTCAATATTAGCGGGCGGGATGATATAGGCCGCCAGCAGGTAACTTCCCAAGGCAATCACAGCAGCCGAGAATAGATAAGGTGCCGTCAGGCGGTGGAAACTGATGCCGTTGGAAAGCATGGCGATAATCTCGCTGCGGTCTGCAAGACGCGAGGTGAAGAAAATCACCGAAATAAAAGTGAACAAGGGGCTGAACTGACTGAGCACAAACGGCAGGAAGTTCATGAAATACTGGAAGACTGTCGCCTTCCAGGGAGCAGTGAGTACAGCATCCAGTTTCTCGTTGATGTCAAACATCACCACGATGGCAAACAGCAACAGGATAGCAAAGAAGAAAGTACCCAAGAAGTGCTTGATGATGTAACGGTCAAAGCGCTTCACGTAGTACCACGGGTAGCGCTTGGCAGCGGGAGACGCATGATTTTGCATCTCTACATCGGACGGCTCAGGAGACGCAAGATTTTGCGTCTCTACAGGCTGCTCTATGTCCTTGAGTTCTTCCATCATTATCCGTTACAGACGTTGCTGCACATCGTGGAGCATCTGTTTCTTCCAGGCGGGGAAATCGCCGTCAATGATATGTTTGCGGGCCTCGCCCACGAGCCACAGGTAGAAGGCCAGGTTGTGGATGCTGGCAATCTGCATGGCGAGGATTTCCTGGGCGATGAACAGGTGACGCACATAGGCCTTGCTGTAGATGTGGTCCACGATCGACGGGCCATCCTCCTGCAAGGGGGAGAAATCGTCGGCCCACTTCTTGTTGCGCATGTTCATGATGCCATGACGGGTGAAGAGCATTCCGTTGCGGCCATTGCGGGTCGGCATCACGCAGTCCATCATATCGACACCGCGGTCGATGGCCTCGAGCATGTTGGCAGGCGTGCCCACGCCCATCAGGTAGCGGGGCTTATCCTGGGGCAGAATGTCATTGACAATTTCTATCATCTCGTACATCACCTCGGTGGGTTCTCCCACGGCAAGGCCGCCAATGGCGTTACCGTCAGCACCCAGGTCGGCGACAAATTTGGAGGATTCCTGACGCAGGTCTTTATAGACACAGCCCTGCACAATGGGGAAATAGGCTTGACTATGGCCATAGCGGGGCTGGGTATTCATGAAGTGCTTCCAACCGCGGGCCAGCCAATTGTGGGTCAGGGTCAACGACTTGCGGGCGTAGTTATAGTCACTGGTGCCGGGCGGACACTCGTCCAGTGCCATCATGATGTCGCTGCCGATGGTGCGCTCGATGTCCACCACCTTCTCGGGAGTGAACAGGTGTTTGCTGCCGTCGATGTGGCTGCGGAAGGTCACGCCCTCGTCAGTCAGCTTGCGGTTATCGGCAAGCGAGAACACCTGGAAACCGCCACTGTCGGTCAAGATGGGGCGGTCCCACCCGTTGAACTTGTGCAGGCCTCCGGCACGCTCGATGATGTCCATACCGGGACGCAGGTACAGGTGATAGGTGTTGCCCAGAATAATCTGCGCCTTGATGTCCTCACGCAGTTCGGTCATGTGTACCGCCTTAACGGCGCCTACCGTGCCGACAGGCATGAAGATGGGCGTCTCGATCTGGCCGTGGTCGGTCGTGATGAGTCCTGCACGGGCATTGGTACCGCTTGGCGTGGCTATGAGTTGATAGTCCATTCAGTCGTTTTCTAGAAAAGTCGTGCAAAGGTAGTGATTTTTTTAGTTTTTAGTTGTTAGTTTTTAGTTTTTAGTTGGCTGGCGCTTTGTATAGAGCCGAAAAAGCGCTTTCATATTAACCCTAAAAAAAGATTAGAGACCAGTGACTTTGTTGATCACTGGCCTCTGACCATTTATCATTTTCTCATTGCTATAAAGGGGGAAACCTTAGGTGTATTTCTCCAATTCGGTTTTGGCCTTTTCAAGTTTCTCGGCCGCCTTGTCGTAGTTCTTGATGGCTTTCTCGAGCTCACGCTGAGCCTTCTCGTTTCTTTTGATTTGCTTCTTGTCAAGGATGGTGTTTCCAGACTTCTCCGACATGAGCAATTCACGATAGTCCTTTTGAGCTTCAAATCTCTTCAATGCGGCCTTCTCCATCTTGTCAAGGGCTTTGTCATACTGATAGGCGGCCTCCTGGATCTTCTCTACCAAGATTTGAGTTTCCACGTAATCTAGGCTTGGATTGGCAAGGCCTATCTTCTGCACATAAGCCTTAGCCATCTCTCGGGCAGCACTTGACCTGTTCAACACGTGAGACTTGGACCTTTCCACCTTGAAAGCCGGCAGACCCTGACATCTTGCCCTATCCTGCATGAGTGTTGCATCATTCATCATCGCGGGAGGCATGTGCGAAGGAACGACACAACGAGAATCGCGAATCACCCTCTGAGCCTGAGCGACGGGTGCTATAGCTAAACAGAAAATCACTGCAAATAATAATGATACTTTTTTCATAATCGTAAAAACTATTAGTTAAACAATATTTCAATCATCTTTCTACTATAAAGACTACGAACGTCCCGAATAGTTTAAAAAACAATCAGCAATTCCACAGAAAAACAGAGGTTAGTGACTGTCAAAAATCACTAACCTCTAATCCCTTATAACAAATAGCTAATAGCTTATTTGAATTTCTCCATTTCCTTCTTGGCCTTCTCAAGGTTCTCTATGGCCTTGTCGTAGTTCTTGATGGCCTTCTCAAGGTTCTGCTGGGCCTTCACGTTCTGCTTAGCGTGCTTCTCATCGAGTTTCAACTTCTCACCATCCTGTTTCAGGCGCTTGTCGTCGGTGAGACCTTTAGATTCGGCCTTGGCATGCTTTTCCTCGAGTTTGCTCTTCTCTTTCATCTGCTGTTCGGGCAACTGGCCATAGGCTTTTTCAGCCTCGGCTTTCTTCTTTTCGGCATCTTTCACCTTGTCAACGGCCTTGTTGTACTTCTCGGTGGCCTTTTGACGCTTCTGAGCTTCTTTTTGAGCCTTCTTAGCCTCTTTTTCAGCCTTCTTGGCTTCCTTTTCTTTCTTTTCGGCAGCCTTCTTAGCTTCCTTAGCCTTCTTCTCTTGCTCCTTGAAAGCCTCCTTCTGCTTCTTAGCAGCCTCGGCTTGCTTCTTGGCTACATCAGCATTCTGCTCGTACTTGGTCTGGTCATACTTGACCTGCTCAACCTTTTGCGGCGTCTCGTAGTTCTGTGCCATTGCGGCAGGAGCTGCTGCAAAGCAGAACAGTGCTGCCATCAAAAATAATTTCTTCATAATCGTAGTATTTTAAAATTAAACTTTGTTGTTTCAATAGTGCAAAGATAGCATATAGACCCGAAACAACCAAATAAGTTTAATAAAATGCGTCATATCAGACAACCAAGACAACACATTAGACCATTAATGACAACCAAGACAATCATCAAAACCATGTTGTCTTCCAATTGTCAAAATGATGTTGTCTATGTTGTCTGATTTTTTCGTTGGTAAGTGAATTCGTCGAAGCGGGTGACGCCCAGGGATGAGAGGTAATCACGGCTGTGTTGCACGTCTTCATCGGTATTGAAATCAGGGATGTGGGGCAGGCGCACGATAATGCGGTCAGCCATGCCGTCATGGCTCAGGAGCCATTGCAGATTATCGAGCACACGGCTGTTATCCTGGCCTGTATAGCGCCTGTAGATGTCGGGGTTAATGTCCTTGATGTCGATGTAATATTCGTGGATGTGTGGCAAGAGACGCTCCAAGTGCTGGCGGTCCACATTGAGGGCGGTTTCGATCGTGAAATGCCACTCTGATGGTGCCATGCGGCAAAAGGCATCAATGAATCCACTGCGAATGGCAGGCTCCCCGCCGCCAAAGGTCACTCCCCCACCCGTGGCGAGGAAATAGAGGTTGTCGATCATCACCTCGTCGAGCAATTCGTCAGGTGCAACGGTGCGCCACAGGCCCTCGGGTTTCAGGCACTCCACATTCAGGCAGTACTGGCAATGAAGGGTGCAGCCATGAAAGGCGACCAGCGTGGTCACCCCTTGCCCATCGACCATCAATCGATGTCTTGCCACAGCAATCAACGGAGCAGTTTGTTCACTCCTTGACTCCATGATTACAGGGCAATTACATCTCCAACTTCATACTTTGGATCTCCCTTGAGAAAGACGGTCATGCTATCCCTAGCTTCAACAACAGCATCAAAATAACCTTTACAGGAGACTTTTAGTTTAGCGCCAGCAGGCACATTTATCATGAACTTCCCATTTATGTCGGTTGCAACGCTATTCTTTTGATTGTCCTCCTGACAGACGGTGACCCCAATTAAAAGTTCATTGTCCGCCTCGTCAAGCACAGTACCGCTCACGAGTTCCAAATTCTCAAGAGAAACTGCTTCCAGTACCGTTTCCTGAACGGTCTCCGGTACAGTTACTTGTGCAGTTTTCTGTGCTGATTTGCCAAGAGCAATACGGCATGAAGTGGCGATGAAACTCATCAGGCACAAACTCACGCATGCCACGAGGGCCGTTTTGCAGATTATCTTACTGTGTTTCATAACGTAAATCTTTTTATTAATACTATACCAACGTCTATTATGAAACCGCAAATATAATAAATATTTCGCAAAAAGCCAAAAAAATTCGCTTTTTCTTATCAATCAAATTTACCTATTTTTTCACTCCTCAGTAAATTCTTGCTTCTTGTCTTGCAGCCTAAAAGTTACGGGCATGGTGTACCATACACTGACGGCTTCCCCGAACTCGCGGCCTGGAGAGAATTTAGGCAACGTCTTGGTGACTCGTATCGCCTCATTGTCAAGAAGTTCATGTACTGAACGGACAACCTTGATTTCTCCTACTTCTCCATTCTTCTCTACAAGGAACTGTACAATGACCTTTCCTTGTATGCTGTCCTTGATTGCCTCAGGCGGATATTTCACATTTTCCTGAAGATATTTCATCAATGCCCGCTCTCCACCAGGAAATTGTGGCATCTGATAGGGATTATTACCAAAGACTTCGTAGTATTTTGTCGTGTCGCTCACTTGGCTTGGAGTGCTATAGTTTGACATCAACGCCTCACTTGATGCACTGTTACCAGCCACGGCCGAAAGGCTTGACACGGCCAGGCTCACGCCAGCGACAAGTGCCGCCTTGCCAAGGGAACGCTTGCGTGCGATTTCGCGCTCCAGGTAACGCACCTCACTCTCGCAGGTGGGGCATGTACCAGTGCACTCGCCCTTGTGGTGACAGGGGGTGGGTACATACTCAATACCATTGGCACGCGCAATGTCAAGGCGAATCGCCCTAAGCGTATCGCAAATCAATCTACCGTGTTTCATAATCAATCATTTTTAGCTTGATAAAAACGGGTTAACTCTCGGTTGCAAAGTTACAACGGTTTTTTGAAAAACGGCTAACATTCGATGGTCATTCTCAAGAATTGTATTGACTGATTTTCAAGGTGTTAGAAAATAAAAAGGTCATTTGCGCGTAATTTGTCATTCTATTGAGTGGATTATGACCGAAAAATAGCTTATTTTTGCAGTGAAAACAGCCTCCTGTATATTTCAGATTACACTGACAACAATGAAAACAACCTTGACAAATAATAAGTTTTTCCTCTCCCTTGCGATCTTAGTATCGCTGGTAGCAACGATGAGCGGATGTGATAATCGCGCTGACAACAGTCAGCTCACACTGGTTGACTCACTGCTTGCACAAAACCTGACCGAGGACGCCATGCAGATGCTCCAAGTGCTCAACACCACATCTTTTAATCATAACGACAAAGCCTATTACGCCCTGTTGACGGCCCAAGCCAACCACGCCTGCCACATCGCTGCCACCAGCGATAGCAGCATCAATATGGCCGTGAAATATTTTAAAGCCCACAACGACAAGGAAAAACATGCCCGCTCCCTACTCTACCAGGCCTGCGCCAACAAAGATTTGGGCCGTCTGGACAAAGCCATCACCTGCCTGCGCCAAGCTGAGGACGTCGCCAGTACCGACGACCTCAAGAACCGTGCGATGGCCAAAATGATGATGGGCGAACTCTATCAGAGTCAGGTCATCGGAGCCAAAACCTTAGGTGCCAGCAAGTACCGAGAGGCGCTTGCCCTGTTCAAGAAGCTGGATGACAAACCGCACCAAATCATCTGCCTGAGCGAATTGGGTGGCCTATACCGCATCAATCAGGAGAAACAGGACAGCGCTCTGTACTACATCAACGCCGCCATTCACCTCGCCAAGCAGGAAATCAAGCTGCAGTATGTGGTGGCTAACCTCTTCAGCCGTGCAGAGTACCGCGCTGCCCGTGGAGATTACCAGGGAGCAAAGGACGATGCAGTCGAGGCCATTGATTGGAACGGCAGCCTCAAGATACACCCCAGAATTCACTACACTGCCGCCTCGGCCTACATGCACCTGGGACGCATGGACTCGGCCCGTTACTACCTGCAACACGCCCCGGCAATGACTACCGCCGCCGACAGCATCATGCACTACCAATTGCTCGCCGACATGGCCCGCCGCGAGAATAAGGTGGACGACGCCATCAATTACCTGAACCTGACCCACAATCTCGCCGACTCGGTGACCATGAGCGGCATGTACGACAAACTCGTGGAGGCCGAAAACAAATATGACACCCAGCAGGCCGCGCTGGAGAACGCCTTGCTGAGTTCGCGATTGAGGGGGACACTCTTGGGATTAGCGCTGTTGGCCCTGATAGCAGGAGCGTTGGCTTTCCTGTTGTGGCGTTACCGCAACAAGCTGAAAATCCAGCAGACCGAATATGAGTTGATGAAATCCGACCTCGACCAGTCGATCAACAGCTTAGAGAACATGCAGGCGATGTTCAAGGAACGGGAAACGTCAAAACAACAGTCCGATGAACTCAAGGGCATCGTGGACAACCAGATACAAGTCGTTCACCAACTGTTGCAATGGTCCTACGAGTGCAATGAGACGACCTTTGCCAAGCGCTTTAAATCTCTGATGACCATGCATGGCCCAGACGAGGTGGGGGCATCCTATTGGGACAACCTGCAAGCGTTGGCCAACGAGCTGTATGACAACGTGCTGGTCAAGGCACAGGAGGCAGCAGGAGGCAGCCTTCGCGAGGACGAGATCAACCTGATTGCTTTGACCTGCCACGGATTCTCGAGAACAGTCATCATGATCTGTATGCGCTACACAAACTTGAGAACTGTCTCCAACAAAAAAATCCAGATTGCCCACAAACTGCACGTGGACACCCTTGACGAGTTCTTGCAACCGTTTTTGAAGAGAAAAACGGAAATTAGCGAATGATCAACGAGGCGACGATACAGTTTGTGCAGGAGCACCGCGAGGATGACGTGAGAGCGTTGGCCTTGCAGACTCGGCGTGACGGTGAGATTGATTTGCCGTGGGCACTGGACCAGATTCAAGGCTGGCAGACGGCTCGGCGCAAATTGCCCTCGTGGGCAGCCATCGACGGCCTCGTCTATCCCCCTCACCTATCGATGGAGCAATGCAGTAGCGAACAGACCGCAATATATAAATGTGGAGTTGTGGAACGCTTGCCGCAGGAGTGCCGCAAAACACTGGTTGACCTGACGGGTGGCTTCGGCGTGGACTTTGCTTTCATGGCTAGGAGTTTTAAAGTGGCCTTTTATGTTGAGCGGCAGGAACAATTGTGCGAGTCTGCCCGACATAATTTCCCGTTGCTTGGATTGGACCATGGCACCGTCATTCATGGCGAGGCCGAAGATTTCTTGGAGAATATCAACCCCAATCCTGCCTCAACCCTGCTCTACCTTGACCCGGCACGGCGCGACAGCAACAAAGCCCGCACATACGCCATCGCTGACTGCACCCCAAACGTGCTGGAACTGCTTGAGCTGCTTTTCAAGGCGGCAGACCACATCTTGCTGAAGCTATCTCCCATGCTCGACTGGCACAAGGCCGTGAACGACCTGGGAGAACGTGTTACCGAGGTTCACATCGTGAGCACGGCCAACGAGTGTAAGGAACTGCTTATCCTCATGAGTGCTGGTCACACGGGCGAGCCCGTTATCCACTGCGTGAACGACGATCAGCGGCTTGTTTACAAACCTTCGGAAAATGACCTCAACCCGGTCATAGCGACAAGTGATGAAGCTGCCTTCCTGTACGAGCCCAATGCCCCCATCATGAAGGCCGGTTGCTTTGGGTTGATTACTCAACGCTATCCTGTCAAGGCACTTGCCATCGATAGCCACCTGTTTATATCCAATGAAGATATCATAGACTTTCCCGGGCGCCGCTTCAAGATCATCGCCGTCACGACGATGAACAAGAAAGAACTATCACACACGCTGGCAGGCATCACCCGCGCCAATGTCGCCACCCGCAACTACCCCATGACTGCCCAGCAACTGCGACAGCGCCTACACCTGCAAGATGGCGGCGACCACTACATCTTCGGCACCACTGCAACCACAGGCCAGCGCCTCCTCTACCTCTGCCAGAAACTATAAAAAAATGCCGCGACATATTCACAGCACTCATCACCTGATACAGAAAAAACAAAAGCCTCCAGCACGAATGCTGAAGGCTTTGTTTGGTAGAGAAACAGGGACTCGAACCCTGGTTTCCGCCGTGAGAGGGCGGCGTCC
>CAMZFV010000060.1 GCA_947306175.1 uncultured Prevotellaceae bacterium | reverse complement strand
GTTATTAAAACGAGACATATAAACATCAAATTTTAAAAATTTACCGAACTATTGTTAATAATCACTATTATGAAAAGAAAATTTCTGTTATTACTAATGATGCTAGCCTTTGCACTACCACCTGCATGGGCTGGCGAAAAGACGATTGTCATCAATCGCAACGAAGGCATCTATGAGGATGGCACTGGGGTATATTATTGCTCCAAGGGTGGCATCACGATGACCTTCTCCAGTGGTCTGAACAATGTCAACTACCTGGTGGAGCATCAGCAGGTGGTATTTGACATTTTCTCGAACAACTATGTGATCAAGAAGATCAAGTTCAATTGTTTGGACAACACCACAGATGATAACTTGGATTGCTTCTATTGGGGTCCTTCAACCATCAGTGAGTTCACTGGCGCCCCTTACACCCCCACAGGCACCTATACCTATAGCGGTTATATAGGCACGTGGGTCGGAGGTTCCACGCCGTCCAAATATGTCAAGTTTGAGACGGAGGGTAAGCCTGTACGTTTCGGCTCCGTCGAGATTACTATCGACAAGGAATTTGGTGACATCTATGAAAAGGTGACCGAAAACTCTGAAATTCAGAATGGTCAGACTTACGTGTTGGTAAGCCAATATGCTTCCAAAGCCTTGGGAAAGGAGGATTATTATGGCAATGACAATTTGACTACCTTCACTTCGACACCTGTGACCCTGTTAGACAATAATAACAAGGTGAGAGTCACCGACGAGGTACAACTTATGAAGCTTCAGTCGTCAGGCAATAGCTCTCGTCCTTGGTATATTAAGGTCGGAGATAATTACATGCGTCGCCGCAGCGGCAATGTGTCTGGCTCGTCAGCTGGACCAGGCTCCGGACAAGGTTACAACTTGTATAGTGTGTCAAGCGTAACAAATTACGAACAATA
This sequence comes from uncultured Prevotellaceae bacterium, assembly GCA_947306175.1. GTDB lineage: Bacteria > Bacteroidota > Bacteroidia > Bacteroidales > Muribaculaceae > Sodaliphilus. Next base: position 14,614 of record CAMZFV010000060.1, on the reverse strand, counting down.
TTTCCGCGTTAGCATCTCAGTTAGCGGCAATACGAACAATAATGCGTTGATTAAGTATGAGCATAATAGCACTGAGACCGCTGCCCCCTCGGGTGGCGTGACGAGAACCTTTGCTATCCGCCACTACAATGGCGGCAGCCTGTTTAGGGACATTGACTACTCATCGAATAATCAATATTCTTCTAATCAGCGCGTTTACCTGTATAAGCCGGCCCAGACATATTATGTCACTACCACTTGCTTGCCCAATAATAACAGCGGTTATATCACGCTTGGTGAGGGTGTGCTGAATGATGGCAATGGCAATTACACTTCACAGCATTATGACAATGTGTCCTTCTTTGTCGGCCCGACTGACGGATGGGGTGTTGGCACGGTGACCGTGACCAATCTTTCTACCAACGAGGTGACGACATTGACCCCGACGGCTGCAAACGACTTCGGAAATGATTACCAATTCCCGATGCCTGCTGCCAACGTCAATGTTACGGCTAACTTCTTGTCGCCTTTAGAGATTGACACGGTATGTAATCCCGCTAATGGTGGCCAATTTAACTTTATCAACGGCTATACCAACTTTAGCGGACAATATTACTCCAACGAGGGTAAGACGGTGACGTTCAAGCCGACTGCCGCCGATGGTTATATATTCCAATCGGTTACCATGACCGATAATGGCGTTACCACAACCATGACGCCCGATGCTAACGGCGTTTATTCGTTCGTTATGCCAGACCATGCGGTGACCTTGACGGCTAATTTTGAGGAAGCCCATGATCTGTATCTGCTCGGTACCGCCAATGGCCAAACGGCTTGGCACCCCTACGGTCCCAAGTTTACCTTTGACGGTGAGAATCAGGTGTACTACATCGACGTTTACTTCAAGGGCGATTCACTCTATAATAATGGTGCAGGTGATCCCTATGGCCACTTTAGCCTGTCCAGGATGATTTCTACCAATCCCGACGAGAACACAGGCTGGGGTGAGATCAGTGGATCTCGTATCTATGCCACCAGCCTTGATTATTGGGTTGAGGACGGCAATACATACAATAATTGCTTCCAGACCGGCAACGATATGGCCTTCAAGATTCCTGCAGGCGTTTACCGCATCACAGTGAGCAAGGATTTGGACTACATGAGTATAGACAAGTATGAACCTACTCTCGTCTTTACTCCTGCTGGTGGAGATTCTAACAACCCCACGGTTGTAGACATAAACACCGTGGTGACTGTGACCAGTAACCTTGAGCAATTGGTACATGACATCAATCCCAATGAGCCGTCGCATATGACCTTCTATTATACGACGGACAATTGGGCAACCCCGGATCACCAGGCGAATAGTAGCACCTGTGAGATTTCTGAGTATGGTGTTACAACGATTATCGCTAATGTCAACCTTGGCTACATCAAGAAAGAGGATAATGCTTCTTATGAAGTCATTAGCGATCTGTACCTGCTGGGTACCGCCAATGGTTTGAACAGTTGGCAACCTTATGGTCCCAAGTTCACTTATGATGCCAACACGCAGACTTATAGCTTGGACGTTTATTTCACGGGCTTGAATGTTACTGCAGCTGATGAGGGTTTTGGATACTTCTCACTGTCGAAGGTTATTTCAGATCCCAACGATCCTAAATGGAGTGACATTCCCAGTTCGGCTCGTTATAATGCCCAATACAACGATGTGCCCATTACAGGTTTGGCATATAACCAGTCCGCTACCGAGAATCTCTATCAAACCGATCCTAATTATTGTTTCAAGATTGATCCGGGAGTTTACACCATCACGGTCAACAAGAACAAGACCGAGATGACCGTCACCAAGCATGAGCTCACGCTTACCTTTGATCCCGTCAGCGGCACTACCGTGGCAGCTGGTGATCAGGTAAATATCTCCAGCAACCTGGAGCTATTGGTACATACCATCAATCCCGATGAGCCATTGCATACGACGATTGAGTACGCCACCAGCCTTGACGGTACTCTGCCGACTCCCAACACCGTGGGCAGCACTGTTACCATCACTGAGGTTGATGCTACTACAACCGTGAACGCCCAAGCTGCTCTCGGTTACATCACTGTAACAGGCAACGCCAATTACATCGTTCCAGCTGCCACGATTTATAACATCACAACGCAAGTTAATCCCGAGGGCTCTAATGCTGGTGTCATCAATGCTCCCACTAATGCTGCTGAAGGTGAGACGGTGAACTTCACTGTGACCGACACTGATGCCAGTGTATATACCCTTACTGGTATTGATGTGGTTGACAGCAATAACGGAATCGTACAGAATTTTAATCCCAATGGCACTGGCTCCTATAGCTTCACGATGCCGGATGATGATGTGACCATCCATGCCGATTATGAGCGAACCCGCTATGATGTGACGACTTCATGGTCACCCAGTGCGGGTGGCGCTATTTGGCTGAATGGTGTCAACACGCCGCAGACCGTGTCGGTGGCTAATGGCAACCAAGTGGTATTCGGTGTTTCACCTGCCGGTGGCTATAATTTGGTTTCAGTTACTGTGACGAACACAACCACAGAACAGGAAATCACTCCCACGCCTTCAGGCAGCAATGAATACACCTTCGTCATGCCCACCGGCAATGTCACGGTGATGGCGACATTTGAGAGTCCGCTGTCGGAGATTGAGCGCACTGGTGTGGAGGGTGAGACCTACACCATTGCCGACCAGCTCGTGGGTGTATTTGCCTTCGAGAACAGCCTGTGGTGTAAGGACCAGGGCAACAGATCGATTGCCAAGACCTCGATGAATGCTGAACTTGAACAGATCGACTATATGTTGACTGTGCAGCAAGTTGTGAATTTCTACAACAATCCTGAAAATGACGTTGAATGGACAGGTTGGGATCAGAGCAACTGGATAGAACTGATCCTTGATAATAATTCCGATGCCGCTGATGGCGTTGGTAAGTTTATCGATGCCAAGAGCGTGACGGGAAAATTGACCGACGTCTTGAACTACAAGATGGAGGTACAAGGTTCCTTGTCGCTCGGAGGCGCTGCTCCTTATCTCCCCAACATCTATTGCTGCGGTAACTTCAACGAGGACTATCTGATGCTGACTCCTGAGTCCCAAGGCGCTATCAGCAAGACCAATGGCAAGCACTACTTCTTCTTGAATCCCAAGGTTCAGGAGTATGCTCTGGTCACCTTTGCGATGTGGGATAGTGAGAACAAGATGTTTGTAGCACCCGAGCGTGATGGCGTGGCTATTAACGGTCATGACTTTGACGGTGCCTTCAGGTTGGATCCCGTCTCGGTAGAAGATGGAGGATCCATGCTTCCTTGGCATTACAACATGTATGGCAACGTCCGCACCGCCTTGGACGATCCTCAGAATGCCAATAATATGTATCAGTTCCATATTATTGTTCAGCGCAACACTGACGAATATGGTGGCCCCATTGTATTTAATGGTCCCAACCGTGTCAACATTAAGCCTGATCAGGCGAAATACTTATCACCTGACATCAAGGTTTATCCGTTGGATTTGAATGTGGATGCTAACCATGTTGTGACTGCTGTCAATGAGGTGAATGTGGCACGCACGGTTAAGAGCGTAGAATATGTGAATGCCGCTGGCCAGATAAGCAACAGGCCGTTCAACGGTTTCAACATCGTTGTGACACGTTACAGCGACGGTAGCTGCACGACCGTGAAGATGATCAAGTAATTAATTCTGTATTTTTCATCCACGGGATTTGGCCCTTGTGGCCGTCCCGTGGGTGCTTTTCTCAATTTTATCAATTTTTAATTTGTACTTTATTTTTTAAATGAAAAAGCTATTACTGACGTTAGCTTTGTTGCTCACGGCCGCCCTTTCGGTGCTGGCCAGTGACCATGCCGTGACCATCTCGAGAGGCGAGGGCCTGTATGAGGATGGCACGGGTGTTTATTACTGTATCAAGGACGGTGTGATGATGACCTTCACCGGAGGCTTGGACAACGACAATTTCCTGCTTGAGATGCACGAGAAGATCTTTGAGATCCGCTCGGCCAATTACATTATCAAGAAGGTGGTTTTCCACTGTGTGGACAATGCGCTTGAGAATGACTTCAACTCATTCTACTGGGGTCCCACGACCATCAGCGTCGTGAACAACTTCACCTATCCCGGACAGTTGGGCCAATATGAGGTCGTTAATGACGGCTATGATGGTGTATGGACTGGACAGACCAGTGCCATTCAGTTCAAGACCAAAGGATTCCCTGTGCGTTTTGGCTCGGTGGACATTATCTACGAGAAGCTCGATGGCGACATCTTTGACCTGGTGACCACTACCGACCAGATTGTGGAGGGCAAGACCTACATCATCGTGAGCCGTTACTATGACAAGGTGATGAAGTTCAAGAAGACCGATGACCTGACCTTCCCCGCCACCGACATCGTGGAGTGGATGAATGACGGCAAGACCAAGGTGAAGGTTGACGGCAATGCCTGCCTGTTCAAGATGGAGGGCGTGAACAACGACACCTTGAGGACCAGCAACAAGTATGAAAAGGCCGCTTGGCTGAACACGCTGAACGGCTACATCCGTTCCCAGAACTACAATCTGATCACGCGCACGTCGCCCAATGACTACTGCCGTGCCCACATGTACATCAGCGCCAACGAGAACAACCTGTTGCTCAAGTTCAACGACATGTCGAGCGGCGGCAACACTTACACTGTGCGCTATGACTACGACAATGCGGAGTTTAAGGTGCTCAATTACAACAGCGACAGTCAGCAGCGCGTATGGCTCTACAAGCTCGCCGAGTCCTTCCAAGTGACCACCGAGTGCATCCCCGAGGAGGGTGGCGTCATCGAGTTGACCGGTGGCGTGGTAGAAGGAACCTCTCAGCAATATGAGACTGTGACGTTCACCGTGACCGAGAACAGTGGCTATGAGCTCACCTCGATTGAGACCTTCTGTAACAACGTGAGCAATATCGTCACTCCCACCCAGCTCTCGGAGGTGGAGAATGCCGATGGCACCAAGACGGTGACCTACTCGTTTGAAATGCCCGCCGACGACGTGAAGATTGTGGCCAACTTCACCCTGATACCTGACGTCGATACCTACCGCGTGACGACCGAGTGCGTTCCTGCCGATGGCGGCGTCATCACCCTGACTGGCGGCGTGGTTGAAGGCGTCTCGCAGGAAGATGAGACGGTGACGTTCACGGTGACTGAGAATAGCGGCTACTCGCTCACCTCAGTCAACCTCAACTGTGCTGATGCGACCATCAGTGTCACTCCCACCCAGCTGTCGACCGTCGAGAATGCCGATGGCACCAAGACGGTGACCTATTCGTTTGAGATGCCCGCCTGTGACATGCACATCCAGGCATACTTCGAGCTGATTCCTGTCGCTTACAACGTGACCACCGAGTGCATTCCTGCCGAGGGTGGCGTTATCGAACTGACCGAAGGCGTTGAAAACGGCACTTCGATGGAAGGCGAACTCGTGAAGTTCACCGTGACCGAGAACAGCGGCTACTCGCTCACCGCGGTCAATGTCATCTGTGCCGACGAGACGATCACCGTCACGCCCACTCCGCTCCCGAATGGCGCTAAGGCAGTGAACTACTCGTTTGAGATGCCCGCATGTGACGTCAAGATTCAGGCCATATTTACCGAGGATCCTATTTTAGGACCCTATCGTGTGACTGCCGAATGCGACCCCGAGGTGGCTGGTGAGATTGTATTCAACAGTGGTGTTGTCTCAGGCACCTCGGATGAGAATGTAACCGTCTCGTTCACCGTGGTCGAGACCATTGGTTACACCTTCCATGAGATTGACGCTGATGGTGACGATATCAATTGCGAGGTCATCCTCAATATGGTTGATGTTAGTGTTGATGAGCAAGGCCGCAACATTGTGACCTACACCTTCACGATGCCTGCCTGCAATGTTCACATCATCGCAGGTTTCCTCACGGGTATCAATACCGGTGTTAAGGAAGTGGCTCCGCAACGTGCCGTTCAAGGCGTTGAATATGTTAACGTCGCTGGCATGAAGAGCGACAAGCCGTTTGATGGCATCAACATCGTCGTGACACGCTACAGCGACGGCAGCGTTGAGACGAAGAAAGTGAAGTTTTAGGCTTTAGACTTTAATGCTATTCTATAAAGGAATGCGCGGTCCTGTTGATGGGGCCGCGCATTCTTGTTGGGTGGGTGTCGGATGGGTTAGTTGCCCAGCAGCATGTCGATGAGCAGGGTAACATCAGCGACGCTGATGTCCTCGTTGCCATCGATGTCGGCATTCTTGAAGACAATGGGGGCGGTGGTGGCGCCCAGCAGGTAGTCAATCAGCATGGTCGCATCTTGGACGGTCACATTGCCGTCACCATCCACGTCACCGATGAGCACATCGGGCTCGACGGGCTCCTCGGGGAACACGATGGTGTACCAGTAGATGTTGGCGCCCTGCACTTCGCTGCCCTCGCTGTAGTAGGAAATGGTAGCGAAGTACTTCCAGCCGTCGATGACGTTGTCCATGTCAAACTCCATCTCGGCGGTCTCACCAGGATTGAGTTGCAGCTTCTGGTTCATTACCTGGGAATTGCTGCCGTAGGTGCCGTCCTTGTCTCTGTACAGCTTCACCGTGATGTCATCATTGTACATTTCCCCGCCGTTGTTGGTGATGGTGAGTACCACACGGAACTTGTTGTCGGTGATGATGCGGTTGGCGGCATCGGTGACGTTGAGCACCTCGCAGTCGATGCTCAGGTCAGCGGCGGGCATCTCATCGACGGTGATGGTCGTCTGGCAAAGTGGATCGCTGCCGTCCTGGTTGAAGGAGAACATGCAGGTGTAGTCGCCAGGTGCCGTCGGGAGGAAGCGGAACATGATGTCATCGGTCTCGCCGTGCTCAAGACCCACATAGGCCGTTGAGTTGAACGTGCCGTTGACAAACATGTGGAGCAGATCGCCCTGCGAGTAGCCGTTGTTGGTCAGGTTCAAGGCGAGATCCACGGGGCGGCCGTGGTGTGCGGTACCACAGAGGGTAATGCCGTTGACTGCGTAGTCACGAGCGCCGGCGGTGCCACAACCCGTAACGGTGCAGTTATCACCATCGATGGTCACCTCGATGTAGTTGACATCGGTACCCTTGCAAGGTCGCCAGTTCTGCAAGCCATACTCGCTGTAGATGGGCACGATGCGGTAGGTGCCACTGGTGATGCCCCTACCGAAGTTCAACGTCTCGTTCTCGCTACGGAAGAAGTAACCTGATGGAAGCTGGCCACCGCTCTGCTGTAGGAGCGACACGAACTCATCTCCCTGATAGAGACCCCAGCCGAAGCTCACATTCATTGTCTGGTCGGTGTAGTTGTAGAAACGGCATGTTACCGTGGCGCTGAAATTGGCGTTGCTGGACGTGCGGGTGGTGACGGCGCCATTGAGTGCAACGTTGCCTGCAGTGAGGGCAAACTCGCTTTCGCCCTCGCCCTCGCCAGGTTCGATGCCACAAACGATATATTGTTCGTAGATGTAGCCGTAGGCGCCGCTGGCACTGCCTGTACTTTGGGCGTCGGGATTGAGCACGTTGAGCAGGTAGTAGCCGTTGCTCATGCCGTCCCATCCCCAGTTGACATGGAACATGCCCTCGCCGTCATAGCCGTCGCAGATGAAGGCGTGGCCGCCCGACCTCTTGCTGCCGCTGTAGATCACGGGACGTCCCTCGGCCAGCTCGCCGTAGATGAAGTCGTTCCAGCTCTGGGTGGTGTAGTTCTCGCGATACTCACAGCGTGCTGTAGGCTTGAAGCCAAAGTAGGTGGAGAGCACACGGGGAATGCGGGTGGTATTAGCTCCAGAAGCGCCATTCTGGAAGTTCATCTGTACCGACTGGGCACAGTAGAGGGTGAGTTGGGCAGCTGCGATGGCACCGTCACTCTCGGTGTCGTTGCTCATGTAACAGTCCTGCATGGCCTCCCAGTTGAATTCGATGGGTTCAAGGGCAGGCATGTAGATGTTATAGTACGTGGATGTGTACTCGGGGAGGGTCTGGGTGACCTGGACGGGATACTGCCAGTAGTACAGCAGCTGCGCCATCGCTGTGGCGACGCAGCCGGCTACTGCTCTTCTGCCAGTGGGCAGCGTGGGCAGCAGGGTGTTGTAAGGCTCATTCTGAGACCATGCGGCCGTCACCATCGGGGTGATGGCTTCGCCCGAGGAGAGGAGTTTCGCTGTCTGGCCTCCCTTACCCAGGGCGATGATCTGTGCCGTGTAGCTCTCCAGCAGATCCTGCAAGCCCTCGGGGACATTGGCCGCGTCAAAGGTGCCCTTGTCGCTATAGCCCAGCACGGCGGGAGCGCGGTCATCGCCGGCGACAATGACATAACCGTGATTGCCATTGAACACATAATAGGCGGCCTTGTCGGTGGTGGTAGAGCTCAATTGTGGACCTTTCTGTGCCATTTTGAGGGTTGTTGACGGCATGGCATGACTGGCCATGAAGTTGGCGGCAATGTTCTTTGCCTGATTTTCACTGATGGGGTTCGCCATCATTGTCATGACGGCCATGAGGCACATCATAACCCATAGAGTTTTTACTTTTTTCATCTTAGACACTTTTTAATTGTTAGTATAATGATAAAACTATGATACGGCTTTATTGCTTAGTGTCCTGTGTCGGGTTGCATGTCAATCTTGGAAACTGATTCAAAGAAATATTTGCACATGGCAAAGGTAATCAATTTTTTGCAAAATGACAAAATCTTGAGATAATCTTCAAGTAAGTTGTAGCTTTTTCTAATGCTTGTATTCTTTTGGCCAAATGGTTTTAATTTTTTCATTTTTTCTTACTATATTTGCAAAATCATTTATTATACCCAAGAATTATTAACTTTAAATACTTACCGTTATGAGCAAGAAACTACTCCTATCGTGGGCGTTAGCCATTGTGGCCGCCCTCACGTGTGCCATCGGCGCCAGTGCCGGTGATGAAGTTGAGTATGATTTTTCGTATGTCAATCTTAAGTTTGTCATAACCAGTCCCTCCACGGCCAAGGTCGTGGGATGCATGAATTCATCGCCTTCAGGTAGCTGGATCATTCCAGCTACGGCCACATATAGTAACAATACCTACGATGTGACCGCGGTCGATGCTGGAGCCTTTATGTATTGTGACCGGATCACGGAAATGGAAATTGCCAATAGTGTCGATTCGATTGGTCAATACGCTTTTTATTATTGCACTCGATTGGCCAGTGTGACCATGCCCAGTACGATAAAAGAGATCGGTATGTATGCCTTTTGTGGTTGTGAGGGATTGTTGGATGTTGAACTTCCAGAAGGGCTGACCATTGTCAAATCTTGCGTATTTTATGGCTGTACGAGCCTGACGAGTGTTAAACTGCCCAACACGTTAGAAACCATCGACTCATCCGCTTTCTACGGTTGTAGTGATCTGACCAGTGTGACTATACCCAATTCGGTTACCTATATTGGAGGAAATGCTTTCAATGGTTGCTCTTCAATGACCACGCTGCTCATTGGCGAGAATTGCACCTTTTACAGGAACGGCGGTTGGCCTGTGAATATTTTTGCCGGGTGCACCAGTTTATCCTCCATCATTTCCTTGAGTCAAGTGGCAGGGCCATTTCATGAATCCGTTTTTGAACAGACTGTCTACGACAATGCCGTCTTGCATGTGCCTCGGCGATCGATAGCTTCCTATCAGTCCACCGACTGCTGGAATAGATTCGCCCATGTCGAGGGGTTTAATTTCGAAGGTGATTTGGATGAGGTTTTGAATGTTCCTGGCGGCACCATCCATTTCGTAAGCCCTGGTGATTATCCTTGGATTACCATGAGCGAGGATGGCCGTGAGTATGCTCAGTCGGGCAATGCTGGGGTGCCCTCGAGTGTATCGATACTGGCCGCCACGGTTACGGTAGATGAGGAGTCCACTGTGTCGTTCGACTTCAAGGCCTGGGGTGAGGGCCTCTCGACGGTTTGGGACAAATGTGTGTTTGCTGTTGATGCCACCGAGGTGTTCAGATATGGAGCCTACCAGAATGCTGATTGGGAAACCTTTGAGGTGAATCTGGCAGCCGGCACCCACACATTGACCTGGCGCTACACCAAGGACGACAGCGTAGACCCCACGGGCGACTACTTTGCCATCGACAATGTAGCCGTAAGGATTAATCTGGATCCAGCATTGAATGTTGAGGGAGGAAAAATCCACTTCATCACTGAGGGAGATTATCCCTGGATTCCCGTTAGTGACGATGGCCGTGATTATGCTGAGTCGGGCAATGGTGGTATTTCCTCCAGTGAATCTATATTGACCGCCACGGTTAATGTTGTAGTTAACTCTACACTGTCGTTTGACTTCAAGGCTTGGGGAGAGGGTTCCAGTACATACTGGGACAAATGCGAGTTTGATATAGATGGCGTGATGCAATGCAGCTATGGGGCCTATCAGAATGTCAACTGGGAGACCTTTACTGTGGACTTGCCCGTTGGTGTCCATACGCTGACGTGGAGTTATACCAAGGATAGCAGTGTCCATCCCTATGGTGACTATTTTGCCATCGATAATGTAGCTATCACTGCGAAACCTGTCGCTCCCCGCGGCGATGTGAACAATGACGGTGAAGTGACCATTGCAGACGTAACAGCCCTGATTGACTATCTATTGAGTGGTGACGACAGTGGCATCAATCTTGATGCTGCTGACTGTGACGTGGACGGCAGCGTGGGCATCTCTGACGTGACCGCCCTGATCGACTACCTGTTGAGTGGCGGCTGGCCGTCCAATGTCTTCACCGTGGGCGGGGTGTCATTTAAGATGATACCTGTCCAGGGTGGCATATTTATGATGGGTGCCAGTGATGACGATACCCAAGCTTCGGGTAATGAGAAACCGGCGCATCAGGTGACTCTTTCAACCTATAGAATCGGTGAGACCGAGGTGACGCAGGCGTTGTGGGTCGCCGTGATGGGTAGCAACCCAAGCTCACACTCTAGTTCCAACGGTTATGAAGATGATCTGTCCCGCCCTGTAGAAGAGGTTAGTTGGGAAGACTGCCAGACCTTTATCTCCAAGTTGAACCAGATGACAGGCAAGACCTTCCGTCTGCCTACCGAAGCTGAGTGGGAATATGCCGCCCGTGGCGGCAGCTATAGCCATAACTACGTGTATTCAGGTGGTAACGACCTGAATGCAGTGGCATGGTACCGTGACAACGGCGATTATCAGACACATCCCGTTGCCCAGAAATTGCCAAATGAGTTGGGCCTTTATGACATGAGCGGCAATGTGTATGAGTGGTGTCAGGACTGGTATGATAGCTATAGCAGTGAGGCGCAGATCAACCCAACGGGACCGACTTCAGGCACTAGACGCGTTTGCCGAGGCGGCAATGCTGGCGATTTGAGTAATTGTCGTGTGTCTTTCCGTAATTATTCTCAAACTTCTTCGGCAACTGATGGTCTCGGTTTGCGCTTGGCACTATAAAAAAGATAAGTATTTTAAATCTAAATAGATTCTTAGACTTTAATGGCATCCGCAGACGGCTTGCGGATGCCATTCGTTTTAATTGGTGTCATTAGTCTTTCTTTATTTCGGGCGGCACAGCAGGAGCATTACTCGTGCCCGATTCAGGCGCCATGCGGTGCCGTAGATGCAGTCCTCGTCGCCATAGAGGGTCATGAGCGTGTAGTTGGCCAGGGTGCTGATGATGGCGCTCTTCAGGTCACGGGCAATGGTGAACAGGGGGCGCTTATCGAGCGCGAGGCTCAGCATGATGTTCTGGTGATCGAGATTGAAGTTGATGTTCTGGTTCTCGATGTATCCGCTCATTCGGGCCAACAGGTCGTCAAGGCCCTCGCGCACGCGACGGTCAACGATGGGTTCATTACTTGGGTTCACACCCCATGCAGTGGCGTTGTCGGCGGGATGCCAAACGCCCTCGGTGTAAATGGCTTGCTGGATGTCGTCCAGGTCGATGGTGATGTCGATATGGTATTTCATGGTGATATAAATTTAAAGTTTAGAGTGACTAGATGTTCTAGATGTTCTAGAGTGGGTTAGCGCAGGGCGCGGGAGCGAGATTGGGGACAGATCTTGGTCAGGGCAGTGGCGGGGGAGATGAAGAAGCGCGAGGCGCGGCAGTGCTCCAGCACGTGGTCGATGGCGCGCTCCACACTCATTCCGCGTTTGAGCAGGGGCTTGACCTGGTCGGTGATCTCATACCACATCTGGCGACGCAGGCGGCTCTTGGCAAAGTCGTTGTCATCGATGCGGCGGTAGGTGCGGGATCCGGCACCACGTTTGTCTTCGGCTTGCAGCAGGTGGCACACGCAGCGATAGGCGCGCTCATGGTTCACGTGGTAGCGAGGATGTCCGTTGGCGATGGTAAACTCGACAGCGGCACGCCTGGCCTCGCTCTCGTCCATGCCCTGCTCGAGCATGGCGTCCAGTGTGGGGTGGTAAAGTGCCAAAAATTCTTTGTCTCGCTGCTGGCACAACTCGCGGTGTTCAATTTCATGATAAGTGTTGTTCATAGTAAAGAATCGATAAAATGGTAAAACAATAATTTTGATGTTGCAAAATTACAACAAAATTGGTGCCTTGTCAATAGTTTTAACGTTTTTTATAGGTTTTGATTGATTTCTTGGAGTTATGGGAAAGATATTGTAACTTTGCGGCGACAAGAAAGAGTAATATAGGATATGAAGCATTTTTTGATGACCATATTGTTGGCGTTGTTGGCGGTGAGCGCTGTGGCCCAGAGTCAGAGCCGCGTCTTTATCGAGGACTTTGAGCTTTCCCCCGATTCCTCGATTGTAGTCCCTGTGATATTGGCCAACGTGGAGCGTACCCGCGGGGTGCAGTTCTATATCACCCTTCCTGAGGGTCTCATGATGGAAGATTTTCAGTTGACCAAGTATTCCCTCGATTATCGGATGACGTTGTCATGTCCCTATAGCCAGAAAAATGGCTGCTACATGGTCTTTATTTACCCCTCGACGGGAAGCATGTTCCCGCCCGACACTGTGGCAGTGATGACCTTTGAATTCAAGGCAAGTCCCACGTTTGAAGGAGGCATCATGCCGATATGGAAATGCCGAGGCTCAACCGTGAACAATTCGACAATCATCTATCAGAATGACACGACGCTTGTGACGGTGCCCACCTCGTCGCTGATTGGCATCCCGATGGATAATCAGCCACGCAAGGACCAGTTTTTCAATCTGATGGGCCAACCCATCGACTCCCCTGTATCGGCTCCTGTTGCCATCCAGGTGACCACGCTGCCCAACGGGGAGCGTTCGACCCGCAAGGTTGCTATCTCCTATTAAACCAATCGGGGTGACGCTGGTCTAAGAGGGGAAAAGTAAATCTACAATTATCTGAAGCGATGAAAAAGTTATTGGCAACGATGATGCTCGTGGTGGCCATGGTGCTGCCTCAGCAGATGGGTGCAAGGGATTTCAGCAACGAGACCCTCAACTATGAGGTGGTGTATCACTGGGGCATGATCTGGAAACATGCCGCCGACGCCACGTTGACGACGCGCAAGACCAAGGACGGCTACTTTGCCCAACTCACGGGCAAGACCCGTTCATGGGCCGACAAGGTGTATCCCGTGCGCGACACCCTCAAGTGCACCATGAACAATGAGATGAAACCGTTGCAATACGAGAAGTTGACCCACGAGAAGGACTATTATGCCCGTGACCTCATCAAGTTCTCCTATAACTACAGCCACACCAGCGCCCATTGCACGCGCTACCGCAAGGGCGGTACCACCTCGATTGACCTGAGCGCCAAGTCGCAGGCCTATGATATGGTGAGTGTCTTCTACATGCTGCGCAACCTGGATTATGATGAGTTGAGCCGCAACAAGAACTATACCACCGTCATTTTCTCGGGAAAAGAGAAGGAGTACCTCACCATCAACTACAAGGGTGTGGAGACCATCAAGATGCGCGACGGCAGCAAGCGCAAGGCCCACGCGATCACTTTCCGCTTCACCCAGAAGGGTGGCAAGCAATCCAGCGACAACCTGAGCGCATGGATGTCCACCGACGATAGCCGCATCCCGCTGCTGCTGGTGGGCAAGCTTCCCGTCGGCGAGGTGAAGTGTTACTACAAGAATTAGGCATTAGGTTTTAGGCTTTAGGCATTAGGTTTGGGGGTTGTGCCGAGGCCGTGCATTAAGGCATGGATAGATAAATACTGTTCCAAATTTCACGAATTGTGTTTTATTTGGAACAGTTGTTTTTTCTGTTTGAAAAAAGTAGTATTTTTGCAGTCAGTAAAACAGACTTACATCGTTTTTTTGTTATGCGAAACATCTTTCTTATAGCACTTTGCGCGTTGTCGCTGGTGTCGTCGGCCCAGGTAGTGACTTTGGACTCGTGTCGGCACATGGCATTGCGCAACAATAAGGAAATCCAGCAGGCCACGCTCGCCATCGACAAGGCAGGTTATCAGCGCAAGGAGGCGGCAGCCGCCTATCTGCCGCAGTTTGACCTGACCGCGGGCTATATCTATAACTCACGCCAGATGTCGCTTGTCAAGGAGGACCAGATGCTGCCCACCAAGTCGTTCAACATGCAGACGGGCACCTA
>CAMZFV010000059.1 GCA_947306175.1 uncultured Prevotellaceae bacterium | reverse complement strand
CTCCCAGCATCGAGCCCCATGCCACGGGACACATCATCGAGCAGGAGGAACTGGTGAAGCAGATCATGGAGAACGGCTACGCCTACGAGAGCAACGGCAGCATCTATTTTGACATCGAGGCCTATAACCGCAAGCACCGCTACGGTGTGTTGTCGGGTCGCAATCTCGATGACATCCTCAACGCCAGCCGCGAACTGGAAGGCGTGGGCGAGAAACACAACCAGGCCGACTTTGCCCTATGGAAGAAGGCCCAGCCCGAGCATATCATGCGCTGGCCGTCGCCCTGGAGCGAGGGTTTCCCCGGTTGGCACTGCGAGTGCACCGCAATGGGGCGCAAATATTTGGGCAAGCATTTCGACATCCACGGCGGTGGCATGGACCTCATCTTCCCGCACCACGAGTGTGAGATCGCGCAGGCCGTTGCCAGCCAAGGCGACGAAATGGTGCGCTACTGGATGCACAACAACATGATCACCATCAACGGCCAGAAGATGGGCAAGTCATTGGGCAACTTCATTACCTTGGAGCAGTTCTTCACGGGCAACCATCCCGCGCTGACCCAGGCCTACACACCCATGACCATCCGCTTCTTCATCCTTCAGGCCCACTACCGTGGCACGGTAGATTTCAGCAACGAGGCCTTGCAGGCTGCCGAGAAAGCCATGGAGCGTATGCTCGACGGCTGGCATCGCCTGAATACCCTAACCGCTGCACCCCAGTCGTCGCTCACCCTCGACAACTACCGTGAGCGCTGCGCCGATGCCATGAACGACGACCTGAACACGCCGACGGTTATCGCTACCCTGTTTGATGCCTGCAAGGTCATCAACCAGGCCAACGACGGCCACGCCAGCCTCAGTCAGGCCGACATCGACGAGTTGAAGGACGTATTCCAGACCTACCTGTTCGACGTGCTGGGCATCCGCGACGATGCCGCAGGTGGCGACAGCGTGAACCTGGAGCCTTACCGCCAGGCCGTTGACCTATTACTGGAGATGCGCCGCAATGCCAAGGCCGCCAAGGATTGGGCAACCAGTGACCTCATCCGCGACAAACTCGCCGAGTTTGGCTTCGAGGTCAAGGACACCAAGGACGGCTTCGAGTGGAAAGTAAAGTAATCAGTCAATAGTTGCTATAGATACTATAAATACTATAGATTCTATAGCAACTATTTTTTTAGAGATGGAACGAGAGCCGCTCATATCTGTCATAGTTCCCGTTTATAACGTGGAGGCTTATCTGGACCAGTGCATGGAGAGCATCGTGGACCAGAGTTACCGCCACATGGAGATCCTTGTGGTCGATGACGGGAGCACCGACAGTAGTGGTGACAAATGCGACCAGTGGGCACAACGCGATGACCGCATTCAGGTCATCCACCAGCCTAACGGCGGTTTGTCGGCAGCCCGTAACTCGGCCCTCGACGTCATGCACGGCGACCTCGTGATGATGGTGGACAGTGATGACGTGCTGCATCCCGAATGTGCCGCCACGCTGCTTGATGTCATGCTCAAGGAAGAGGCCACAATGGTCGTTGGCGACTATATCCCGTTCTCCGACGGCCAGCCGGAATGGCCAGCACAAGAGCAACCTATCTTCCGCCGCTACAATGAGCAGAGCGCCATGCTGGCCATACTGTACCAAAAGGGACTCACACACTCGGCATGGGGACGCTTATATCGTGCAGAATTGTTCGACGGCATCCGTTATCCTGTGGGCATGTACTACGAGGATTTCGCCATCATCTATCCCCTGCTCAAGAAATGCGACAAGGTGGTAAAAGTTGACCGTGTCATCTACGGCTACCGCCAGCGCGAGAACAGCATTTTAGATGCCTTCTCGCCCAAGCGTGCCGATGTAATCAATATCGGCGAGAAGTTGGAACAGGAAACGCTATTGAATGACACTCAATACGTTGACGCTGCCCGCAGCCGACTGCTGAGCGCCTACTTCAACATCCTGCTACTCAGCAACCAAGATAAAAACACCGACCACAAGGCGCTCAAGGACCGTTGCTGGGAAGGCATCAAGCGCTTACGGTTCAAGCGGTTACTTGACCCGAACGTACGTATCAAAAACAAAATAGGAATCCTAGCATCCTACCTGGGACGCAACTTTCTGTGCAACGTCGTTGGACGCAACTATAGCCCTAAGGCCTAAAGAACAAACAAGTTTTCTTTTTTACCGCAGCATGTCGGCGACACGGCGGGTGGCAGCGACGAAGGCTGCGACCTCGTCGAGGGTGTTATATACAGCAAATGAGGCGCGCACCATGCCACTTACCCCATAGCGTGCCATCAGCGGCTGGGCACAATGGTGGCCCGTGCGTACTGCTATACCCAATTTGTCGAGCAACAAGCCCATGTCATAGCTGCTGATATTGTCCACAAGGAACGACACCACGCCGCTCTTGCCCGGGGCTGTGCCAAAGAGACGGATACCGTCAATCTGTTTCAAACCATCAACAGCGGCTGTGAGTAGTTCGTGCTCATGGGCAGCAATGTTATCGATACCCAAGTCCTTGATATAGTCAATTGCTGCACCAAAGGCGGCGATATCCACAAAGTCGGGGGTGCCTGCCTCAAACTTGAAGGGCAGTTCGGCAAAGGTGGTGCGCTCAAACGACACCTGACCGATCATCTCTCCCCCACCCTGATAAGGCGGCATTTTGTCCAGCCAATAACGCTTACCGTAGAGAATGCCCACTCCCGCGGGACCATACATCTTGTGGCTGGAGAAGGCATAAAAGTCGCAATCCAAGTCCTGCACATCGACCTTGACATGGGGGGCGGCCTGAGCGCCGTCGATGAGGACGGGCACACCGTTACGGTGGGCAATCTCAATCATCTGCTTGACAGGATTGACGGTGCCCAGCACGTTAGACACATGGGCAATGGCGACAAAGCGGGTGTTGTCGCTGAACAAGTCCTCATAGGCCTGCAAATCGACCTGACCGCTGTCGTCGATGGGCACGACGCGCAAGGTCACACGCTTACGCTGGCTGATGAGTTGCCAGGGCACAATATTGCTGTGATGCTCCATGACGGTGACAATGATCTCGTCGCCATTTTCAAGCATCTGCCCGAATGAGGAGGCCACAAGGTTAATGCCCTCGGTAGTGCCACGGGTGAAAATCACCTCCTGAATGCTGCCGGCATTGATGAAGGCGCGCACCTTCTCACGGGTGAGCTCCACCAGATCGGTCGCTTCCTGCGAGAGGGTGTGTACACCACGATGCACATTGGCCTTGTAGTGGTAGTACATCTGGTCGATGGCCTCCACTACGGGACGCGGCGTCTGTGACGTGGCGGCATTGTCGAGATAGATGAGCGGTCGCCCCTCAATCTGGCGATTCAGGATGGGATAATCCTCGCGTATCTTGTTGATGTCCATGTTTTTTAGACTTGTAGAGACGCAAAATCTTGCGTCTCATTTTTATTTATCGCTTGGAGACGCAAAATTTTGCGTCTCTACATTCTTCAATTCTTGCGACATGCGGCCAGGCAGCCTGCGCAGTTGCTCAAGGTGCCGGCAAAGCGCTTTTCCACCAGGTAGTGGAGGCGGTCTTTGAGGGCATCGAGACGCACGCCGTCGATGACATCGGCGACAAAGGCCTGCATCAACAGGCGGCGGGCCTCGTCAAGACCGATACCGCGGGTGCGCATATAAAACAGCGCCTCCTCGTCGAGCTGACCGACCGCCGAGCCGTGGGAACACATCACGTCATCTGTGTAAATCTCAAGTTGCGGCTTGGTGTACATCTTTGCCGTCGGAGCACCACACAGGTTGCGGTTACCCTGATAGGCCTCGACGCGCGGACAGTTGGGTTTCACCAGAATCTTTCCGGCAAAGGCGCCCACGGCATTGTCGTTGAGCACATACTTGAACATCTCGTTGCTGTGGCAACGCGGTGCATTATGACTGATGAAGGTGTGGCTATCCACATGCTGCTCACCGCTGGCAATGGTCATGCCTAACAACTGGGTCTCGGCATTTTCGCCGTTGACCTCGACGTGGTAGTTGTTACGGGTAAATCCATTAATCAGCGTGATGCCGTCGATGAGCACATTACTGCCTTCATGCTGATCCACATAGATAGACGACACGCGGCTGGTCTTCGGCGTGCTCTCTTCCATGTCATAGTAATCGACCGTGGCTCCCTGCATAGCCACAATCTCGACCACCTGATTGTTCAGATAATGGTAGTCGGGGCTTTGCGTATGGTCACAGGCGAGCAGTTTCAGGGAGGCATTCTTGCCCACGATGATGAGCAGGCGACGCTGCACCATCATGTCGAGGGCGGCATTAAAAATGTTGACCAACTGGATAGGACGCTCGGGCACGACACCATCGGGCACATAGATGAACAGGCCATCCTGCACCAGCAGGCTGTTGAGGGCCACCGTGGGGTCAGTCATACGAGCCAACTTACCGTAATAGTCGCTCATCAGTTCGGGATAATCCACAGCCGCCATACTAAACGGCTCCACCACTACCTTACCGATGTTACGCTCGGCAGTGGCGCTACTGTGGAAGGCGTCGTTGCTGGAATAATACAGGCAAGTGCTCATGTTGGGTACATCGCAGTGGAAGGTCTCGCCCGGGTCGGCCTCAAAGGGCAGGCGGTTGATGTTCACACCATAGTCATGGGCAAACACAGCCTCCAAATCGGTCGCCTCAAAGTCCACACTACCCTTGCGCGGCAGTCGTGCCCCTTCCAAGCGCTCTCGCGCGTCAGCACGCACCGCGTTCAACAACGCGGGCGACTGCTGCTCGATGAGCTCGCGGTGCTCGTCATACAGGTCGATATATTGCTGTAATGCGTTCATTTGTCGCTTTATTGCTGTGAATCGACTTGTTCCTTAATCCAGTCATAACCCTTCTCCTCAAGCTCCAGCGCCAACTCGGGACCGGCGCTCATGGCGATGCGGCCCTTATAGAGCACATGCACAAAGTCGGGCTTGATGTAATCCAGCAGACGCTGGTAGTGGGTAATGACGATGGTGGCGTTGTCCTTGCTCTTGAGCGTGTTCACGCCGCTGGCAACGATGCGCAGGGCATCGATGTCCAAGCCGCTGTCGGTCTCGTCGAGGATGCTCAACTTGGGCTCAAGCATCGCCATCTGGAAAATCTCGTTACGCTTTTTCTCTCCTCCCGAGAAGCCCTCATTTACGGCACGTGAGGCGAGTTTGTTGTCGAGTTGCACGATAGAGCGCTTCTCGCGCATGAGTTTGAGGAAGTCGGCAGCACTCAAAGGCTCCTGCCCGAAGTACTTGCGCTTCTCGTTCAAGGCGGTGCGCATGAAGTTGACCATCGACACACCGGGAATCTCGACGGGGTATTGGAAGCTCAAGAACAGGCCCTCGTGGGCACGGTCCTCGGGAGAGAGCGTCAACAGGTCCTTGCCATAGAACTCCACACTGCCGCCCGTTACGGTATAGGCGGGGTTACCCGTAAGCACAGCGCTCAGGGTGCTCTTACCTGAACCGTTGGGGCCCATAATGGCATGCACCTCACCGGGCTTAACGGTCAGGTTAATGCCTTTCAATATCTGCTTGTCCTCAATCGAGGCCTGTAAATCCTTTATTACTAACATATTATTTATCTTTGTAGAGACGCAAAATCTTGCGTCTCATTATTTCTCACATATAACTCATTATCCCACACTGCCTTCGAGCGAGATGCTGAGGAGTTTCTGAGCCTCGACGGCAAACTCCATCGGCAACTTGGCCATCACCTCCTTGGCATAGCCGTTGACGATGAGTCCCACGGCATCCTCGGTCGGAATGCCGCGCTGATTGCAGTAGAAAATCTGGTCCTCGTTAATCTTGCTCGTCGTGGCCTCGTGCTCGACCACCGACGTGTCATTACCCACCTCGATGACGGGGAAGGTGTGGGCTCCGCTGGTGTCGCTCAGCAACAGACTGTCACATTGGGTGAAGTTACGGCAACCGGTCGCCTTGGGGGCAATCTTGACCATACCGCGGTAACTGTTTTGACTGTGGCCGGCGCTGATACCCTTGCTCACGATGGTGCTCGTGCTGTTCTTGCCCAAGTGAATCATCTTGGTGCCCGTGTCAGCCTCCTGCCAGTTGTTGGTCAGGGCCACACTGTAGAACTCGCCTACCGAGTGATCGCCCTTAAGCACACAGCTGGGATATTTCCACGTGATGGCGCTACCCGTCTCGACTTGGGTCCACGACAATTTGCTATGGTCACCGCGGCACAATCCGCGCTTGGTCACCAGGTTGTAGATACCGCCCTTGCCGTCCTTATCACCGGGATACCAGTTCTGAACGGTGCTGTACTTCACTTCTGCACGATCCTCAACAATGATTTCGACGATGGCGGCGTGCAACTGGTTCTCGTCACGCATGGGCGCGGTGCAACCCTCCAGATAGGAAACATAGGCATCGTCATCGGCTACGATGAGCGTGCGCTCAAACTGACCCGTCTGGGCAGCGTTGATGCGGAAGTAGGTAGACAACTCCATCGGGCAACGCACACCCTTGGGGATATAGACAAACGATCCGTCGCTGAACACTGCCGAGTTCAAAGCGGCATAGAAGTTATCGGTATAAGGCACCACCTTGCCCAAGTACTTGCGCACCAGGTCGGGGTAATCCTTCACGGCCTCACTGATGGAGCAGAAGATGACGCCCAACTCAGCCAGGCGCTCACGGTAGGTCGTCTTGACGCTCACACTGTCCATCACGGCATCCACCGCCATACCACTCAAGCGCATCTGCTCCTCCAGGGGAATACCCAACTTGTCGAAAGTCTTCTTCAATTCGGGGTCGATCTCCTTGACTTCGCCTTTTTTCTTCTGTCGCGGGGCGGCATAGTAGCTGATGTCCTGATAGTCGATATCGGGCACATGGACGTGGCCCCACGTGGGAGCCTTGAGCGTCAGCCAGTGGCGGTAGGCCTTCAGGCGGAACTCCAGCAACCACTCGGGCTCGCCCTTCAGGGCCGAGATACGGCGCACGACATCCTCGTCAAGCCCCTTAGGGATGACCTCGGTCTCGATGTCGGTGACAAAGCCGTACTTGTATTCAGCCTGCGCCGCTTCCTCTATAATCTGATTACCTTTTTCAGGTCTTTCGTTCTCTTTCATCGGTTAAAAAGTTACCCTTTGCTAAAAGCGGTGCAAAGGTACAAAAAAGACTTTAGACTTCAGACCTTTGACCTTAGTTTTTCGAGGCAACCATTCCAAAACTATAATGAAAGAATCAGGTCGATAACAGCATTGATGTCGGCAATATTTACCTCGCCGTCATCATTCACATCGGCACTGGCGTCCGATGCACCAGTCAGGATGTGGTCGATGAGCGCGTTAATGTCGGCAATATTCACCTCGCCGTCACCGTTCACGTCTCCCGTCAGCCCCTGCGAGTCGCTGGTGTTGGGATAGTGGCAATAGAACGACTTCATGGCCAGAGTGTGAGCGCCTGTTGAGCCACTCTTATTAATGGTGAACTTGATGGCCTTGATGGTAATGGGGAAAGTGCCCACCTTGTCAACACCGCCCAACGACTCCATGTCTAACAGAATCGTATGGTCAACGCCCGGCGCGAATGTCGTGGCATCGCCCTCGGGATCAATCCTGAGGAAGTTAGATGTGGGATAGTTGCGGTTGCGCGCATCAATCTGAATAAAGTCTATCGGCATGGTGGAATTGAACGTGATGCCCACGGTGTCGGGCAGGCTGTAGAGGGTCAAGTCCTTGCTCATCTGCAGGTAAGGCGCACGGTTGCTGCTGTAATCAAAGCTGATGTCGCCCGTCGCCTCATCGATAGAGATGTTCTTGGCACCGGCACCCTTGAACGTCCAGCTGTCCCACGTCTGATACAGATAGGGTGTGGGGCTGATCTCGACCGACAATTCAGTCTCATCGCTAAAGGAGCCCAATGTTCCGGTCAACAATGTCGTTCCGTTGCGCTCACCACGCAGGACACCGTTGTTGATGCTCGCCACAGTAGGATCCGCCAAATTCCACGTTACCATGGCAGGGTCATAGAAATAGTTGTTGAAAACAACTTGAGTCATCATTTCGATAGGATATTCCCGGTTATCAATGAGCATCGGCTTGAGTACGATGGACGGCTGTGCCTCAAACACCTTGACAGGGACAGTTGCGGTCATGTCGCCCAATGTGGCCGTCAATGTGCCAAATGTACTGTCACTGGCAGCGACAAAGGTCATGCCGCTTGTACTACCCAAAGATGCGTCACACGAGAGCTCAAAGCCCTGGACATCCTCGTTAACGAGTTCGCCTATCTTATTGTAACCCAACACACGCGGAGTCGCCATGGCATTTGTCGGGATATCGATGCGGAACTTGTCAAAGGCGATGCTGGCCACCTCATGGTCTTCCTCGCCAATGGCCTCGACCATCCAGCCGCAGGCGACACCACGGGCATTGCCCTCGGTAGTGGTGTTAATGACGGAACCCAGCACGAGCATCTCGGCTGATCCTCCTGCGTCCATGTTCACTATCGTATTCACGTCGGGACACATCTGCTTCATGATTTCACACGCATGTGACGTGCGACATCCCCACGACATGCCATATAGCGGGCTATTAGACTTATCCACAACCATCAGGTAGAGGTGCTTGCCATCGGCACTGGCACCATAGATGGTGCGGGAATAGATGTTGTAGTTGTAGTCCTGGTCATAGTTGCTCTGAGTGAGTTCGCCGTTGAACATGATGGTGGCATTGCCAGTCACCAGGTTCTCGATATTGGGATAAAGGACTGCCCCATCCTCGGCAAAGGTGTGCCAACCCGAGGTCACTTGGAGGGTATCCCCCACAACGAGGGCAGACATAGCAGCTTTGTCGGCTTCGCCAGTGATGGTAAGGCAGGCATCATAGTTTCCCAAGGTCTGTCGATCAGCGTCATTAATGATTTTGGAAACAGTAAACGTCATCGGTGCATTGGTCTTCCAACTGTCGCCCTCGACAAAGGTGAGATAGTAATTGTCGGAGTGATTGTTGCCGCGCGTGTCATGGGTCACCCAGTTGTCCTCAAACTCTCGCGTTCTTGTATAGTCCGAAGTCCATAGACAGTTCTCACCATGCACAGCACGCCTGTTAATATTGTGTAAGGTCAATGCCTGTGTAAGCCCAGGAGCAGCAATCGATCCGTACCACATCATACGACCGAACACGAGCGTCTTATCGCCCGTTATCGATGCAACACCAGTGCGCGAGGGGCCACCGTTCCACTGGTCATAAGTATTGTTGTCATTGACCACACTCCTGTTGTTACGCACGACGCCTCCCATGGGTGTTCCCAACTGGAAACCCGACGAGGTGACCCAAAAGTTGGCATTGCAAGCCGCGATTGGTCGCTTGGTGGCAGTGCGGTTGCGCACCATCGCATCCGCGAGCAATTCGGTACGGCCCAGGGTGTTATAGGCCGTCGTCGTCTCCACACGGTTGTTGGGATTGTTCAAGTCCACCGACACCACATACACGTTGAGCGAGAAATCCGGTAGGCGGATAATCGTGTTAATGATACCAGGACCCACCTGACGATGGACAATGGTATCGACATGATAGGTATTGCCGCTAACCACGATATCGGCACGAGCAGGCATGCTCACTATTGCCGCCAACACAAGCGAAAGAAATAAATAAAGATTCTTCATATATGATATTGCTTCAGTTACTGATTATGCAAAGATAACCCTAACAGCAGACATATCAAAAAATGAAGCGGATTTTTTGCCCAATCGGCCAAGAATTATTTGCCGATGAGGAATTTATGGAAGGGGAGACGGCGAATAAGGAGGACGAGGATGAAGCAGATGGCGAAGGTGAGGATAGCGCTGACTAGACTGTCGATGACCCAATGGGTATGGCCTAGCCACGAGGCGGTCAGGGGCCATACGATCTGGCGCAGGACAATCATCTGGGACAGGTAGATGCCGAAGGTGCAAACGCTCAACAACGGCCACCACGTGGCAGCAGCAGGATGGCGTTTGCTATCATACTGCTTGGGAGCAAAACGCTGCACGAGGGCAAAAAGTAATGTCGCCAAGGCAATGTTGTTGATGCTGATGTCGGTGGTGACGGTATCAATGTGCTGTTGCCAGGTGATGCCGAAATGACCCTGCACGAGGAACTCGAACAAGGGCATGACGACGATGCCGAAGGCCAGCAGCAGCGTCCATTTCCATCCATGCTCACGGGTAAACACGGGCAGGCCATAGTGGTGCATGTAATAGCCCAGCAGGACGTAGCCGTAGTAGTTGGCAAAGGCGCCGAACATGTTGTGGCTATACTGCGATGCCTCGATGAAGACGCCGTGCTGGTAAGGGATGAACGACGAGAGTACCCACAGCACCAGCAACGTCTCCACACCACGCTTGCCGATGGCCTCGATACATTTGCTGACCAGCGGCAAGGTCACATAGATGACCAAGAGGACATAGACGTACCACAGCAGGCCCTCGACGGGGTGAAAGAGAATAGACGCCAACAAGCGTGGCGTGAAATTGTGAAGCAGGAATGCGTGTTCCAGCAGATAAATCACCGTCCATACCACCAGCGGGAAGAGGATGACGCACAGGCGGCGCTTCAGGAACCGCTTGGCAGGCATGACCACAGGCAACAGCAGGGCTCCCGTGATCATGAAAAAGAGGTTGCAGTTCACTGCCACCAGCACGGTATAGACCGCACCAGCGACTGATGGTGTGTTATAGTAGGTGCCGTACTGGCGTATGGGTGTGTGGATGAGGATGACCAGCAGGCAAGCGATGACACGCAGGATGTCAAGATAGGGGATGCGCCGCTGTAGTCGAGCCTCGGTCATTGATTTTATGAATTTCTACTCTGTTGAATGAGGGCTACAGCATAGGCGGCAATACCCTCGCCTCGGCCTGTGTAGCCCAATTTCTCGGTCGTTGTGGCCTTGATGGAGACCTGACACGGTTCACAGCCCATGCAGGCAGCCAATTCCTGCTGCATGGCGGGAATGTGGGGATTGAGTTTGGGCTGCTCGGCGCAGATGGTGATGTCGCAATTGCCCAGCACGTAACCCTGTTCGTCGAGCAACCGCATCACATGGCGCAGCAACAAGCGGCTGTCGATGCCCTTGTAGCGGGGGTCGGTATCAGGAAAATGGTAACCGATATCACGCAAAGCGGCGGCGCCCAACAGGGCGTCGCACAAGGCGTGGATGGCAACGTCGGCATCGCTGTGGCCCAGCAAACCCTTCTCCCAAGGGATATTCACCCCTCCGAGCCACAGTTCACGGCCCTCAACAAGCCGATGAACGTCAAATCCCATCCCAATTCGGAACATTGTTTTATTGTTGATTTCTCACACGATTAGTTGCGGCCAAAAAGGCCCTTAATGCCGTCAAGGTCAAACGAGAGGGTGAAGCGCAAGGTCTGGTCCAGAGGACTGTTCTGCGCCGTCGCAATCATGTAGCTGGCATCAATCTTGATGACGTTGAGGGTGAAACCGGCACCCAAGCCAAAGTACTGACGATTACCGGCATACTTGCTCTCGTAGTAGTAACCTCCACGCAGGAAGAACTGCTGGTTGTAGGCATATTCGGCACCCAACGAATAGGTAATGCGCTTGGCGAAGTTGTCGCTGAAGCTGTCGAAGATACCCGAAATGGACGACTTGTCCTTCCATTCCTGCAGGGCGTCATCGTATGCCAATGCGTCCTCATAGTCTGTGAGACGGGGCTTGGCAGGAACGAGCAACTTGTTGGCATCAAAGGCCAAGGTCAGGTTGTTATAGTCGGCCAGCGGGAAGGTAAACGCGGTACCAATCCTAAGGTTAGCAGGCAGATAAGCGGGGTCGTTACCCTTGTTATAAGACACCTTGGAACCAATGTTGGAGAGATTGAAACCCAATGACCACTGGCACTCGTTACGGCCAATGACGGGGAAAGTGGTGTAGTAGCCCGAAAGGTCAGCCGAGAAAGCCGATGCGCTCGAAGACTCACCCGTGTTCATTTGGCTGGGATAGCCCAAGTCACTGTAGATGTAACGCAGCACAACACCCATTGAGTACTTTTCGCTCAACTTGCGGCTATAGCCCAAATCGACCGACATCTCAAAGGGGTTGATGGTCGATACCATCGATCCGTCACCGTCGGTTGCCATTACCTCACCGAGTGAGAAATAACGCAACGAGGCACTCACAGCCTGGTTGTCACTGCTACCAATCTTGTAGTAACCCGACAGGTTGGCCAGATAGATGTCGTTGACAATCTTGCGCAACCACGGGGTATAGGACAGCGAGACACCTGCCTGGCTGTAGGCAAAGGCATACTTGGATGGGTTCCAGAACTGGGAGTTCACATCGGCCTCGGTAGCGGCACCCAAGTCACCCATCGACGCGCCACGCGCATCGGGGGTGATACTCAGCGAGGTAACGCCCGTGGTCACGGGGTTGAACTCGGTGTTCTTGATGTCGTCCTGTGACCAAGCGGTCAGGGCGGTAGCCATCAGTGCGATGGCAATTATGGATTTCGTCAGTTTCATTTCTATTAGAAAAAATTACAATTGTCTTTTCCTAAATAACTCCAAAACCGCCCTTTTATTGTATCAAGGGGACAATAATCCTTTATCCGGCCGCTGGCCAGCGGCTTGGCGCCAGAGGATTGATCGCATGATTTCAATTGCCGCCCAGCAGGTAGTCGATGAGGAAAGTCACGTCCGAGATGGAGATTTGGCCGTCGGTGTTCACATCGGCGGCTCCACTGTCAATCGCGGCCGGATCACCACCCAACAGGTAGTCAATCAACGCCGTCGCATCGGCAATGGAGACAATGCCGTCACCGTTCACATCGCCGGGAGTGACATCCAGATAAGGCAGATAGGTGTCCGTCACGTCGCGCACCTGGTATTTGTTCGTTTGGGTGGTCACCTCAAAGAAAGCGGTCTCCCTCACGCCCGTCACATCTACTGTCTGGTGGCTGCCTGCTGTGCTGCCGCCCTGGTTGAACACGAAGTTCACACAATAGTTGGTGCCCGTAATCGTGAAGGTCTTGTAATAGAACTTCACGCCACCAATCATGCGGGTGTCGGTCACCACCTCGCCAGGCCAGTTGCCGCACAACTGCTGGTCATTGCTGTCCCAGCAGTAGTAGGTCACCCTCGGCCAGTTGTTGGGAGCAACGGTCGGATCCTTGAGATAAACAGTGATCTCGTAGTTATCATAGATCTCGTTCACCACCGTGTAATTGCGGGTGATGACGCCCGTTACCGTTCCATTGATAAGCAAGCCCGCCTTGAGGGTCAGGCACTTGTTGATAGCGACCGACGAGCCGCTGGAAATCACGGTGCCGTTAGTGGCACTGGGCTCACTGCCGTCAAGGGTATAGACAATCTGGGCGCCAGCGGTCTGGCTAATGGCTGTGAGGGTCACGTTGAACGGATCCTGACGTTTACCGCTGGGCACGCTGGCCCAAGCCGTCTCGGTGCTCTTGCTCAATGCCAGGCGGTAGTTGGTGCCACTAGCCACAACCACATAAGTTGATGACTGAATCGTGTAGGTCGTGGTGCCCATAGCGGCGAGCAGTGTGCCGCGGGTGCCTGTCGTGCGCTGCACGTGGTAATTGGAGGCCGAACTGCTGGCCTGCTGCGTGGTCGTGCTGGTATTGGTGATGCCTGCCAGCTGGCGGGCATAAATCATCTGCTTGATGCTCTCCTTGTAATCCATCCAGTGCTTGAGGAAGACACAGGGTGTGCCAGGCATAGCCAGCATATAGGCATTGGCAGCCTCGACATACTGGTTGAGGGGATCCTGCGGGTCGCTGGCACTGCGGTACTGGGTATCGTGGTTCTCAACAAAGGTCACCGCATAGCGCTTGTAATTGTTTTCCATATTCAGGCCCTTGCCGCTACCTGCGAGATTGGTCCACTTGTTGTTATTGACCGCATCGCGGATGGTATAGCGGAAGGGGAAGTCAAAGGCAGCACTCTGGATGACATTGCTGACCTTGGTACCGTCCACCCACGCCTTGAGGTTCGTCAGGTTGCCGTCCCAGTACTCGCCCACCGAGTAAGTAGGCATGGCATAGGTGTTGTACATACCCGTGTAGCTGGCAGCGTAGCCCTTGGTCATGTCGTAGCGGAAGCCCGCATAGCCCAGGTCGTTGAGCAGCATATTCAGGTAGGCCTTGACGCATTTCTGCACATTGGCGCTGGAATGGTCCAGGTCACGCAGGCCGCTCCAGTCCTCACCGCTGTCGTTGTTGGCGCTCAGCGACTTGTTGTTTTGGGTCGCCCAATTGAGTGTGGCGCCGCCATCATCGTCACGACAGATGTCGGTCGAGACCAGACGATAAGTCACATTCTTGTAAAGCTCGCTGGGGAAGGTCACCCAGTCGGTGATGCTCTTGCGGTGGTTGATGACCACATCGGCAATGGTGCCGATACCCTTGTTCTTGAAGGTGTTGATCATCGACAGCAGCTCCGTCTTGTTGCCGAAGGAACTGTTGTAGTTGGAAAACCAGTACTCGGGGTCATAACCCATCGAGTTATAACCGCCGCAGCTGGCACTCTGCGGAACCCACACCAGCTTGAAGAACTCAGACAGTTCATCAGCCTGCGACTCCAGGTTGGTCCACTTCGAGTCATTGTAGGAATCCCAATAGAACCCCTGCAGCATCACGCCACTATAGCCCGAAGGCCAGCCCTGCCCCATCATCATCACGGGCAGCAAAGCAAGCAATGCAATAGTATAAATCCGTTTCATTATCTCATCCTTTCTTTTTGATTAATAACCCCACAAATGTAACAAAAAAACCTACAATCCACATGTTTTCGCCCAGTGTTTTTCAAAAAAACCATTCAACCCCGGCAGATGAGTGCCAGGGTTGATAGTATTTGTTGTGTTATTATTTCCCTAGTTTATTGAGTGCGGATGGCCCTCTAACCTTTAAACGCTAAACACTAAACTTTAAACTGCTTGCGCAGCAAGCATCAATTGCGGTTGCCGAAGAAGCGGAGCAGGTGCAGGAACAGGTTGATAAAGTCGAGGTAGAGGGTGAGGGCGCCCATCGTGGCGACCTTGCCTGCCATCGAGGGATCAGCCTCGGCACACATGCGCTTGATGGCCTGGGTGTCCCAAGCGGTCAAGCCCACAAAGATGAGCACGCCTGCGCAGCTGATGAGCCAGCCCATTGTCGAACTCTGCAGGAACAGATTCACCAACATGCAGATGATGAGACCGATAAGGGCCATAAACAGGATGGAGCCGAACTTGCTCAAGTCCTGACGGGTGATATAGCCCGCGAAGGTCATTGCGCCAAAGGTGCCTGCCGTGATGGCAAACGTCATGGCGACAGACGTACCCGTATAAGCCAACAAAATGGGCGTCAAGGTGATGCCGTTCAAGGCGCTATACAGATAGAACAGAACGGTCGCCGTGGTGGTGCTCAGTTTATCGACACGGGCACTCAGGAAGATGACCAGTCCCAACTCGGCGGCAAACGCGATCCACAGGGTTACCGTGTTGGTAAACATGATGCTCAACAGGGTCTCACTCGAGACCACGAGGTACGAGATAAGCGCGGTGAGCAACAGACCCAGGGTCATCTTGCCATATACCTTGCGCATCACGGCTGCGACGTAGCGCTGCAGCGTCATTTCGTTCTCGGCTTGAACGGCGGTCTGATAGCCGTTCACATTATTGTCATTCAAGTAGTTCATAATTCTTCAGTTTTTAGTTGTTAGTTTCTAAATAAACAGCAATTTTCATGCCAAACTCTCTAAACTCTAACCTTTAGCTCGACAAAGTTTGTAGCATAAGTCGCAACTCCGTTGCGGTGTGCGAAAAACAAAC
>CAMZFV010000058.1 GCA_947306175.1 uncultured Prevotellaceae bacterium | reverse complement strand
CACCCGTGAGCATGGCGCGGGTGCGCTCCTGGGTGTAGTCCTTGCGCTGGTAATAGAGGAACCACGCCATCTGCAGCCATTCGGCCTCGGGGTCAACCGCGGTGAGGCTCTCGTAGATGTGGCGTGACACCTTGTTGAGATAGTCGGGCTCGAAACTGGGCGGATCAACCTCGTTGAAGGGGTCGATGCCGTAGATGTGGTCGGTGCCGAACAGGCGCGTCTGTTCTTCCAGGAACAAGCGCTGGATGCGGCTATACAGGGGATCCTCGCTATTGAGGAAATAGGTGCGGTATTGGTCATCAAAGCCAGCCCATCCGCCCAGGGCTTGAATATCGGCATCAGGAAACAAAGTGCGCAGGGCACCGGGGACATGACCTGCAAAAGCAGGCAGCACGGGGCGCATGTTCAAGGCGCGCTCGCGCTCCACGATGCGTTGTTGCAGGGCGGTCTGTCCTTCGAGCCACTCCTTGGGCAGGGGACCGCACCAGCCGTCGATGTTGGCCATGCGGTGCCAGGGCAGGTAGGCGGGTCCCGTGAAGTAGGCGCGCACCTGCTTGTCATTCATGCCGAGGCTTGTCCACACGTTGTACCACACTGCTTCCTGTCCCGTGATGGCCAGTGGCAGGTTCACGCCGTTGAGCGCCATCCAGTCGATAAATCGTTCCCAGTCATGCCATTGCCAGAAGGGCATCGTGTAGCCCCATGTGCAGTAGTTGAGGAAAAAGCGCTGCGGCACCCGTGCCGTCACCCGCTCGGGGGCGGGCACGTCGGGCAGGACTTTTGGCAACTCTACAGGTACGTCGGCATACCAGGACACGGTCACCTTGCAGTAGCGGTTCAGGTAGCGGTTCAGGCCCACGGCCATTGAACCAGCATTGTTGCCGCCGATGATGACCTTACCGCCCCGGCTCTCCAGGGTGAAAACATCCTTGCCCTGGTCGGCATCAATTTGCTGGAACTGCACCTTGTCAGGCAGTTGCGTTGGCGACAGCCTGCGGGCCATCGCCATCGCCAGTTCCACGTCATCACCAGCTATTGCGCTGGCAGCCACCGCCAGCATCGTCATTGCCCAAATCATGAATCGCTTTGCCATAATCCTCTTGTCTGTTTGTGGTTGAAAACGCAAATATAACGATTATTCCAAACTATCGACCCATTAACCCCTATTTTTGAACAAAAAATTGTGCAATCATAAAGTATTTTTGGGGTAACATCACTACCTTTGTGCATTCAAACCATTACTTAAAGCTGAAATATGAATATCAGACGCACACTATTGTTATTCTCCGCTATTGTTGCGGGGATGTTTCTTCCCGCGTGGGGACAGATTGTCACTACCGACAGGGTGGGTTATATCGCCGACAGCATTCGTGAAGAACTTGACAACAGGCCCTACTTCAGCCTGTACAAGGATACTTACTTCGTTGGCGGTACTGTGCTGGGTGGCGAGCCGACTATCCACAACAGCGACGTCAAGTTCCAGATCAGTTTCCAGCAGCGCCTCACCAAGAGTGTGCTCCCATGGAACACCTATCTGTACCTGTTCTATACCCAAAAGGCCATGTGGAATGTGCTTGAGCAATCCTTGCCCTTTCATGACCTGAACTTCAACCCCGGTATCGGTCTCTCGCGCTACATCATCATGAGGGACCATCTGGTGGGTAAACTCACAATGATGATTGAGCATGAGTCCAACGGTCGCGACGGAACTGCATCGCGCAGCTGGAACAAGATTTCATGGGCGGGCGAGGCTTACATTTCCCCGTTCCTGATGGCTCACGCCAAGTTCTGGATTCCCATCGTCGATGGTAAGTATAATAAGGACATCCTCAAGTATATGGGCATTTCTCAAGCGGGATTTCAGGCCAAGAGCCTCGACGACAAGTGGGTGCTCGACATGACGCTGGTCAAGCGCAAGGGATGGAACCTTAACTTTAACACCATTGTGCAGCTGGGTTACCGCATCAACCACAACTCCAACCAGTTCATCATGCTGCAATATTACAACGGCTATGGCGAGAGTATGCTGGACTATAACCAGTACCACTCGCGCATCCGCTTCGGCCTGCTCATCAGACCCAGTTTCTTCAGCGATTTCTAATCATGACCTGAAAAACTAAGGTCTAATGTCTGAAGTCTAAAAAATATTTTGTACTTTTGTGGCAACAGAGAAAAAAATCAATAGATTATGCAATATTGGATTAATCATCGTGGAGTGCAGTCTGGTCCCGTGGATCTCGACGGACTCAAGGAAATGGGGCTCACGTCGGCAGCCTACGTTTGGCATGAGGGGCTTACCGATTGGGTGAAAATCACCCAGCTACCCGAGTTGCAGGGTTTGTATGAAATGGTGAATGCGGGCACGGCACCCCAGCAGCCTGCCGCCGAACCGCAGGCAACTGAAACCGAACCTGTCGTGGGACAGCCCTACCAGCCGCAACAGCCTTATACCCAACAGCCCCAGCAACATCAATACCAGCCGTTGCAGACAGAACAGCCTCAAGAGCCATGTCCGCCGACCAACCTGGTGTGGGCCATTCTGGCCTGTGTGCTGTGCTGCATCCCCTTTGGCATCGTGGCCATCATCTATGCCAACAAGGTGACCAAATGTTACCTTGCAGGTGACCTTGCAGGTGCCAAGAGTGCCAGCGAGACCAGTGCCTGGTGGGTAATCGCCTCGGTTGTGGTCGGTGTCGTCTGGAGGCCGTTCATGATGTCCATGATGGGCGCAGGATGATGTAGTCCTGAGCCATGCGTCGCACGCTCATTGTTATCATTGCCATTGCCGCACTAATGGTGTTCGGCTTCATTTACTATGCCGTTGATCCCTCATCATCGGCATTGTTTCCGCAGTGCGGTTTCTTGTCGCTTACGGGTTATAAATGCCCCGGCTGTGGCAGCCAGCGGGCTATCCATGCGCTACTCAACGGCGACGTGGTGACAGCCTTCCGTTACAACGCCATGCTGTTCATTGCGGTGCCCTGGATACTGTTGTGCCTTTTTGCCGAGACCCAGCGCGTGCGCAACCCACGCCTCTATGCCCGCCTCCATCCCTCCGTGCTCATCTGGCTCTTCCTTGTGATAGTACTCGCCTGGTGGCTCCTGCGCAACATCTTCAACTGGTAATAGTATTGACTATTTAAGGGTTGGCAGCAAAGTCAATGGCATACTGTAATTCTAGTCCATTATTTACTATGTGATTACTAAAATATCTTGCCCCTTTATAATTGGTATGTTCAAGATCACCATAATAAGTCAAATCAGGTAAATGAAATCTTGAATAATCAGCGATTAATGCACTGTCTCCAAGTTCTTTGCACATTAATTGACGATATCCGGTATCATCTAGCAATTCATGGTATTTATAAACAGGAGTACTTAAAAGAACTAACGTCATATTGTGATCTTCACAATATTCTTTAATTTTTCTCAAATAAGAAATTTGATATGTACACTTATCATAGAGTTTCTGTTCTGTAATGCCATATTTTCCGCCATAACTCTCTATTATAGCATTAATTATATCATATGACCGGGGATGATTTACCTTTTCTCTATCAATATAATGATAAGCGCCTCCAAGCTTTCTAGATGCAAACCACCACATTGGCAATGATGTGAGGGAATTTTCCCAAAATGACGCTTTTTTTGAGTAAAATCTTAAAAAATCAGGATAATCTAATATTGAAAAAATTTCTTCAGACGACCTTGGGATTGGTAATTTTTTATCTTCGAAATAGATAAACGAAGCAAAGCCTGAACAAACGATAACAGTATCAATCTGAACATTATTATAGCCCTCAATCCATTTGAGGCTATTGTAACTCACACCCAAACTAACGCCACTATTACAGAGGTTTATTGAATGTGGAATTATAGAATCATTCCAAGCATGTTCTCCACTTGAAGCGCCTAACACAACTGTATGTACGTCACTATCAATAACATTCCGTTCTAATCGGCTTGGTGCAGTGGTCACCCAGAAGGCTTTTGCTGCAGCCATCATAGATATGTATAAAAAGCAAAATGTTAGAAATAATAATATAAACTTCTTCAACATATCGAATTCAGAAATTAAAATAGATAAAGCTACCTTGTCCATTATAACCAAAGAATGAAATTGCTAAGGCTATGAACAAATCGAGAATCAGAATATTGATAGTTTTATTTGTATAAATGAGTGAAGACCTTTGTATAGCAAATTCTTTCTTTCTTGAAATCCAATCCATGCAAAAAAGGAAGATGGCCATTGGTAATGGAACTATCGTACTAATATCAAATAGGAAAGAACAATTCCAAGAACCGTTTGCAACTGTAGATATAAATGAGGATATTGAAGGTACATCTTTAGCGAAGAAAATGATTTGGCCAAATGCGACAAACACATATGTCAGTATCATCATGGCCAGATCTTTCATCAATGGTAGCCCCAGTTTTCCTTCTTTTAATTTTTTATTCCTTCCGAATGAACCAAAGCACAGAAGCGGTATAAACAATAAACTGTGATATAATCCAAACACAGCGTATGTCCAGTTAGCACCATGCCATAAGCCAATCACCACCAGATTAATTGCGATAGCCAGGAACAGCCCCAAGGTTGCCAAATTCCGGAATGCAATATTTAGCGGCATGAACACATAATCAGTAATCCAACTTGTTAACGACATGTGCCATCGGCGCCAATATTCAGAAACATTTCTTGCTAATAATGGATGATTGAAGTTTTTAGTTACACTAAAACCGAGAAGTTTTCCAACTCCAATCGCCATATTAGAATAGCCATCAAAGTCTGCATACACCTGTACAGGTGAGAGTAAGGCCGCATAAATAAGGTAGCTGGCATCTTTGTCGGCATAGTTAGTCCATGCTTCAGTTGTAATTAAAGCGATGGTGTCTGCGATTACCATCTTTGTGAAAATGCCCCAAAGGATTTGTTGGCAACCGTCAACGGCTAGATTATAATCAAAATTATGATTCTTCCTTAACTGAGGTAAGAAGGTGTTTGGCCTGTCAATAGGGCCAGACAAAATCGTTGGGAAGAATGCGATATAAGTTGCAAACTCTATAAAATTATCTGCTGGTTGTATTTTCTCTCGATGAATCTCAATCACATAACTGATCAACTTGAAAGTAAAGAAGCTGACACCAATGGGCAGAACAATATTTAATGTAGACCATGAGGCACGTAAGCCTATAGCCTGCAACAACGAAGCGAACGAATCTGCAAAGAAATTCAAATATTTAAAGTAAAGTAGCAGTCCTACGCCTAAAACCACACCCAGAGTGGTGATTCTAGATGCTTTTTTGGACTCATTTCTATTCATTGAAGCTTTAAGCCAAGCTCCTAGCAAATAGAACACAAACGTGATGCAGAACAACAAAGGAAGCATCTTCCAATCAACAAAGCCATAGAAAAAATAGCTCGTGATAAGGATCCAGATGTTCTGTAAATTCTTTCTTTGTGATATTACTGGCAAATAATATACCAGAAATACCACAATAAAGAACCAGAGAAAACTAAGAGAGTTTACAACCACTTTGATATTACTTATTTAGACATGATTGAATCAACCATTTCGCCGACGTTCTTCCACTTCATGATTTCTAGAGAAGTAAACTTAATGCGGAAGGTCTTTTCAATAGCAACAATCAGTTGAATATGACTCAGAGAATCCCATTCTTCAATATCATCGGCACAGGTGGAATCCGATAATTCAACCTCGTCCAAATCAAGGACGTCACAAAAGATATCATTCAGTTTTTTAAAAATCTCTTTTCTTTCCATAATACTCTTTTTTTTTTAATTATGCCTATCAGCAGTCAAAAAAGACATGTTAATTCGGTAATAATGCTTTCAGTAATCCACACTGCGGCTCATTCACATTCTTGCTTCTCGATATAACACTCTTTTGGCTGATAGGTATCCACATCCAATTCATATAAATCAGAACTTGCACCTTGAATTCTTATAAAACCTAAATCCGGAAAATGACGCTCCACCATTTTATTCTTTGTAGTTGGTAAATACTCGCCTACAATTCTTCTATAGCCAGCACTTTTAGCACGTTCTACGATTGTGTTCAGAGTAAAACTCTCCATTCCCCGTTTCAAGACACGGCAACTCATGAACCAAGTATCAATAAATAACGTATCTTGGTCCATGGGTTTTAATATGATAACAGCTATTAAGCCATTATCCCCGAATTTGTCATTCAAAGTAAAACTCAGATCAATAATATCAGGATTCTCTGCCATAGCCGAGATCTCAGCCTCGGTATAGCGAACAGTTCTGAGATTAAACTGATTACTGCGTTGAGACAGTTGGGCAACACGTGGAGTATTGAACTTTGTAAAACCGCTGACAGTTGACTTCATATCAAGAGATTTCAAGAAGTCTGCCTCATTGGTAAATGTCTTGCTGAGTGACACTCGTTTGGCTTCAACCTGATACTGCTTAGTACGGTCTTTATCAGCACTACTATAGCTGGCCGTTTCAAAGAGATTCAATGAATATAGGTATTCCAGATAATCTCCAGGATCTTCAGGCAACTCTGGTACAGTAATTCCCTTGATGTTTTCGCGTACTATATTCCTTTCAAAAGGATTATCATC
Source organism: uncultured Prevotellaceae bacterium (assembly GCA_947306175.1). GTDB lineage: Bacteria > Bacteroidota > Bacteroidia > Bacteroidales > Muribaculaceae > Sodaliphilus. The sequence goes on along the minus strand of CAMZFV010000058.1, from coordinate 9,765 downwards.
CAAAAACACCATGGAGTCGAAACCGATATTCAGTATTCGTTGAATGGTACGGATATTATCAACCTTTGTCTCCCAGTTTGCCTGGAACACCGCAATATCATCGAGTTTCAATACCATATCAGGATGCTTCTCGAAGGGTTCTTTTGCAGTTTCCTCATTATTTTTGGAAGCTACACAGATAATAATACCACGTTGCTTCAGCTTCTTCACCCACATCTGGAGCTCAGAAAAGGCTTTGCCGATACCCAAACCGTGTCCCAACTCGATACCTTCAAGTCCATCATCACCGATTACTCCACCCCAAAGGGTATTGTCAAGATCTAAAATTAGACATTTCTTGAATTGGCCCTTAATAGCACAAACAATATCCATTACTCGACTTGCAACATAGGGCAAAGCATCTAAGCTCAATACCATTTCTGTGCTAATATATACATTGGATGAGAACATCATGTCACGGCCCATCTTATTCTGCAAACCCGCTAAATCACAAATAAAAAGATTAGGATATCGCTGAGCCATATTCATCAGTTCATAGTTGAGCTTGCGGACTTGATAGGTCAACGATGAAGGCACCTTATTCGCATAACTGCCAAAGACAGTATCTTCTATCTCAGGATAATTGAAATAGATAATCTTTTTGTTGGCAAAAACCGGGTTCTCACATATAGAAGCCAAAAACGCCAGTCTTTCATCAGCCAGCGATAGCTGTTGCTCGGCGGACAACAAACTATGATACTCGCCTAACTTATGTGTTGACTGAAAGATCACAACGAAATCAGCATCAAATCCATAGAGATCACTTGTTGGATCTAAGAGTTGACGCTCCACCTGGTTATATTCCGCCTCAAAAAGATCGATACTATAGCCACGTTGAATACCCACTCCTTGAATAGCTGTTACTAAGAACTGGGTTGCAGTATCACCTGCAAGAGCGATCTTAATAGAGGGCAGTCCAGACAGGTCGTTCTTAAGAAGTTTCTTTAGTTCTTTGAATTGAAGCATTGTCACCTTTTATAGTTTACGTCACGCTGAACCCAATACAAGACAATAAATTCTGGACAATTCGTAAATATATGAAATATCAGTGATTTACAGACTATTCGTTCTACAAGTTTGCCATCCCTTATAGCCTCATTGTCTAAAGTCACATCAAGGACAAAGAACTATAAATGCATTTCATATACATACACCATTCTTGTCATCTGCTTAAGCTTCAGCGCGAGAATAATGATTTGCAAAGTTACTGATTATTCTGGATTTAATGTGCAAATATTGGTGGAATTTGATTTTTCCATAATAACGCACCAAGAACAATAATACTCTTCAAAAATAATAATATTCGTTATAGGTGTCTGGTATTCAGTGTATTATCTACGATTAAATGTGTAACAATTCTGAAACAGATATGCCCACTAAACAAGAAAGGAGTTGAAAAAGTTCAACTCCTTTACTTGTGGTTGCCTTGCCCGGACTCGAACCAGGAAATGCGGCACCAAAAACCGTTGTGTTACCATTACACTACAAGGCAATCCGTGGTCATCAGAGAGGCATGCCTCTCTAAATGCGGTGCAAGTTGAATGCCATAAAGTTCACTTTAATGGCTGAAACGCCGCCCGCATTCTCTAAATGCGGTGCAAAATTACTGCTTTTTTTTGATTTGCAATCTTTTTAGCAGGATTTTTTTGCTATTTCATGCTGGAGGAAAGTTTCCAAGAATCTCGGCCTTCTCACGATCTGAGAGTTCATCCCAAGTGATTCTTGTGCGCAGTCTTCTGAGCAGCATGTCAATCTGTGCTTTAGAGAGGTACTTTTCCAGCTCCTTGAGAATCCTGTCAATTTCCTTCTGCGCTTTGTCCTCTTCCATTGTACCACATCTCAATAATTCCTTGATCAAGGCAATGATGCCGGGATCCGTTTCTTCACGCTTAAAATCTTTTTTTGGTTCCATAATCTTTAATCGTTTTTAAGTTAATATCTCTTTTTTGCTTCGACTCACTTCTGTGTCATCAGTCGGATAGATTTCTGATCACTTCATAATGAGTCTAGCAGACATGCTTTGCGATTAATCCAGAAAATACTGCCTTATTTCTTCTGATTGATTAGATCTGTGATCTTTGCGAACATAGCCTCTAACTCTTCCTGTGTCATCGGATTTGGCAGATAAGTGGACTTTTCGGTCAATTCCTTGATGAGAGCGTCAATCTGTTCTTGGGTGAGAACAGGTCCTGCCTCCTTTGCTTCACGCAGTTTTGCCGTCATAGCTTCGACGATGGCGTCAATCTGGGCTTGGGTCAGTACTTCGTCACCATTTCTAGGCATATTGGCAGCTTCAATGATAGCGGCAATTTCCTCATCTGTGAAGACGTCATCACGTGTAACTGGATTGGCATGTATTATATTCGGTATCGGGAATTGGTCTGGTTTCGGATTGCCAAACATTTCGTCGTCGGTTGGTACGACACCTGCTCGCTTCTTCAGTTCAAGCAGTTTGGCGATTTTGGCATCAATCTGTTCTGGCGTGAGGTGGCATCTAAACGGCTCAAAAAAATGGTCCTGCAGAAACTCGTTGGAGTTGGGGCCTCCCTTGGGCCAATGACCATGAATCCAATAATACCAGATATCCTCACTAGCTCCCCGCACCGAGTGCATGATACTAAAAGACATCTTATGTAATAAAGCATTGGCAAGTTTGTTGACCTCATCCTTGGTGAACATGGAGTCATCGTTCCTCAGTTTCTTGATGATGGCTTCAATATCCTCTCGATGCTTAGTGAAGTCCATGTCATTAGGGAAAGGCCAGTCTGCGGGCTTAGGACCTCTTTTCTCGTGCCTAAACTTCCTGAGCAGTGCTCTAAACTCTTCAACAGGCACTACGTCTGGCCCGGGATGTCTCATCGTAGCAAAATCTTCGTCAATCTTTGCCTTTTCTTTGTCAGTGAGCCTGTTCTCCTTGAGTTTCAGCATGAGGTCATCGATGTTCATATCCGATAGCCTGATTTGAAACTGCTTGAAGTAGTCAAGAATCATCTGCAGGTCTTTGTCTGTAATTCGATTCTGTTCCATAAAAAGTTAATAAATTTTAGTTGGTTAATATTAATGGGGATATCACCCCGGTTTATTCATTATGTAATAGTCTTTTATAAGGAACGGGTCCTGTGCCAAGTGGCGCAGAACCCGTTTTAATATCACTTCACAACCAGCAGGTAGTAGTTTTTCTTACCCTTCTGGGCGAGGATGTACTTGTCGTTGAGCAGCAAGTCGGTGCTGGCGGCCATGTTGGGGTCGGCGAGCTTTTCCTTGTTGATGCTCACGCCACCGCCCTGGGTGAGCTTGCGCATCTCGCCCTTGCTGGGGAAGACGGCAGCCACATCGGTCAACAGCGAGATGAGCGGGGTGCCCTCCTCGATGGCGCTGCGGGGAACCTCAAATGTGGGAACGCCCTCAAACACGCTCAGCAGGGTCTCCTCGTCAATCTTGTGAAGAATGTCTTTTGCCTTGTTGGAGAACAGGATCTGTGAGGCTTCAACAGCCATCTCATATTCCTCGGCGCTGTGTACCATCGTAGTGATTTCCTTGGCGAGGCGTTTCTGCAACGGACGCAGACCGGGATCCTTCTCCTGCTCAGCCACGAGCGCGGCGATCTCCTCTTGGCTCAGGTCAGTGAAGATCTTGATGTACTTCTCGGCATCAAGGTCGCTCACGTTGATCCAGAACTGGTAGAACTTGTAGGGTGAGGTGCGCTTGGGATCGAGCCACACGTTACCGCTCTCGGTCTTACCGAATTTGCCGCCGTCGGCCTTGGTGATGAGCGGGCAGGTGATGGCGTAGGCCTCGCCACCGTTCATGCGGCGGATGAGCTCGGTACCCGTGGTGATGTTGCCCCACTGGTCGCTGCCACCCATCTGCAGCTTGCAGTTCTCGTGCTCATAGAGGTAGAGGAAGTCGTATCCCTGCAGCAGCTGGTAAGAGAACTCGGTGAACGACATACCATGGTCGGCGTTGGCGGCCAGGCGCTTCTTCACGCTGTCCTTGGCCATCATATAGTTGACGGTGATATGCTTGCCGATATCGCGGATGAAGTTCAGGAACGAGAAGTCCTTCATCCAGTCATAGTTGTTCACGAGGATGGCGTGGTTGGGCGCGTCGCTGTCAAAGTCCAGGAACTTGGCCAACTGCTTGCGGATGCACTCTTGGTTGTGGCGCAGGGTCTCCTCATCGATGAGTTTGCGCTCCTGCGACTTCATCGAGGGGTCGCCGATCATACCCGTGGCACCGCCGATGAGGGCGATGGGACGGTGTCCGGCACGCTGCAGGTGCTTCAGCATCATGATGCCCACCAGGTGGCCGATGTGCAGTGAGTCGGCGGTCGGGTCGATGCCCACATATCCGCTCGTCATTTCCTTGTTGAGTTGTTCTTCTGCTCCAGGCATGATGTCATTGATCATGCCACGCCATTTCAGTTCTTCTACAAAATTCATTGTCCTATTGTTATTGATATGGTTAGTATTCTTATTGAATGGCAAAGGTAGTAATAAATCACCAATCCCGCAATTTATCATCGTATTTTGGTGTGGACTAAGTGTGGACTTTGAGTGAAATAGGGCGTAAATTGAAAAATTTTCGTATCTTTGCAAGTTAAAACGCCTGTTATTATGAAGAAAGACGACGACGAACTGGACAATCTGGATCAGCAGGAGCCTGTTGAGGGCGAGCCCCAAGACGGTACTATAGCCAACGATGACACCGACAACACGCCCGAGGAGGGTGGGGAAGGCGGCGAGTCGCAGGCCCATTCCAGCTACCAGGTGCCTAAAGATAAGAAACTGCAACTGAGTGGCATGTACGAGAACTGGTTTCTCGACTATGCCTCTTATGTGATATTGGAACGTGCCGTGCCCCACATCGAGGACGGCCTTAAACCCGTGCAGCGCCGCATCATGCACGCCATGAAGGAGGCCGACGACGGCCACTTCAACAAGGTGGCTAACATCGTGGGCCTCACGATGCAGTACCACCCCCATGGCGATGCCTCGATCTACAGCGCGCTGGTGCAGCTGGGACAAAAGGAGCTGCTCATCGACACCCAGGGTAACTGGGGTAACATCCTCACGGGCGACGGAGCCGCTGCCGGACGTTACATCGAGGCCCGTTTGAGCGAGTTTGCCCTCGACGCGGTCTATAACCCCAAGGTGACCGACTGGGGCTTGTCTTATGACGGCCGCAAGCGTGAGCCGCTCACGCTGCCCGCCAAGTTCCCCCTGCTGCTCACCCAGGGCGCCGAGGGTATTGCCGTCGGCCTGTCCTGCAAGATCCTGCCGCACAACTTCAACGAAGTCATCGACGCGGCGGTGAGCTACCTGCGTGGCGAGGAGTTCCACCTCTATCCCGACTTCCAGACGGGTGGCTACATCGACGTGAGCCACTACAACGACGGTGAGCGCGGCGGTTATGTCCGTGTGCGCGCCAAGATTGAGAAACTCGACAACAAGACGCTGCTGGTCAAGGATGTCCCCTACGGCAAGACCACGGGCACTGTCATCGAGTCGATCCTCAAGGCCGGCGAACGCGGCAAGATCAAGATCCGCAAGGTCGAGGACAATACCAGCGCCACAGCCGAGATTATCGTCTCCCTGCAGGCGGGCACGAGCAGCGACATCGCCATTGATGCCCTCTATGCCTTTACCGACTGCGAAATTTCCATCTGGCCCAACTGCTGCGTCATCATGGACCAGAAGCCGCAGTTCCTCACCGTGAGCGACGTGTTGCGCTACAGTGTGGACCGCACCCGTGACATCCTGCGCCAGGAACTTGAGATCCAGCGCGGCGAGACGATGGAGACGTTGCACAACGTGTCGCTGGAGAAGATCTTCATCGAGGAGCGCATTTACAAGGACAAGGAGTTTGAGAACGCCAAGGACCAGGAGCGTGCCCTCAAGCACATCGACAAGCGCCTGACACCCTTCAAGCCGCAGTTCTACCGCGAGATTACTCAGGACGACCTGCTGCGCCTGCTCGAGATCCCGATGAAGCGCATCATCAAGTATAACAGCGACAAGGCCGACGAGAATATCATGCGCCTGAAGGAGCGCATCGAGGATATTGACAACAAGCTCGCCCACTTGACCGACTACACCATCTCGTGGTTTGAGGGCTTGAAGACCAAGTATGGCTCCAAGTACCCGCGCCGCACCATCAACCGCGAGTTTGACACTATCGTTGCCAGCAAGGTGGCCGAGGCCAACCAGAAGCTCTACATCAACCGCGCCGACGGTTTCATCGGCACGGGCCTGAAGAAGGACGAGTTTGTCTGCAACTGCTCGGACATCGACGACCTCATCATCTTCTACAAGGACGGTAAGTTCAAGGTCATCAAAGTGGCCGACAAGATCTATGTAGGTAAGAACATCCTCTATCTGAACGTCTTCAAGAAGGGTGACACCCGTACTATATATAATGTGTTGTACCAGGATGGCCGCGGTGGCACCATCTTCATGAAACGTTTTGCCGTGACGGGCATCACACGTGATAAGGAGTATGACATCACTATGGGCAAGCCGGGCAGCAAGATTGTGTGGTTCACCGCTAACCCCAACGGCGAGGCCGAGGTGCTGCGCATCACCCTCAAGCCCAAGTTCAGACTCAAGATCCTGCAGTTTGACGTCAACCTGGCCGAGCTGGCCATCAAGGGTAAGCAGGCACGCGGCAACATCGTGACCAAGAACGAGGTGCACCGCATCTCCCTCAAGGAGGCGGGCCAGTCCACGCTAGGCGACCGCGAGGTGTGGTTCGACCCTGATATCCTGCGCATCAACTATGAGGGTCACGGACGTTCGCTGGGTCTGTTTGGCGGTGACGACCGCATCCTGGTCATCATGCAGGGCGGCGAGTTCTATACCACCAGCGCCGAGGCGACCAACCACTATGATGACGGCATCCTGCGCATCGAGAAGTATGACAAGGACAAGGTGTGGACCGCCGTGCTCGACGATGCCGACCAGGGTCACCCCTATGTGAAGCGTTTCACCCTGGAGGACAACACCAAGAAACAGAGCTTCATCGGCACCAACCCCGACTCGCAGCTGTTGCTGTTGAGCGACGAGCCGTGTCCGCGCTTTGAGGTGAAGATGGGTGGCGGTGATGCTTTCCGTGAGCCGTTTATCATTGATGCCGAGGAGTTTATCGGTGTCAAGACCTTCAAGGCCAAGGGCCGCCGCGTGACCAATTGGGAGGTAGCCACCATCACCGAGATTGAGCCTCGCGAACCGGCACCCGTCGAGGAGCAGACGACTACCGTCGCCGATACCGACGAGGGCGCCGAAGCCGACCCTGCCGCCGACGGCATCAGCCAGGATGAAGTGCTCGATCAGTTCACTGGCCAGCAACGCATCCCCTTCGACGAGTAATTTAAACTACGAATTACGCGAATTGGACTAATTTTTGGCATCCGCATTCAATTTTAACGAATTAAACTAAATGGCCTCACCGAGTAATTCGTAGTTTATTGAATGTAAAGACAATACGTGAAATTCGTAGTTTATTGAATGTAAAGACAATACGTGAAATTCGTAGTTTTTTAATGACGAAGAGAATATTAATATTATTAGTAGTTTTAGGCGCTTTGACTGCTGCGGGTCAGGAGAAGTTGTCGGTGTTTACCGTTGACGCGGGGTATGCGTCGGTGCATGACAGTTACTTGACGCCTATCACCTATGATGGACTGGACCTCGAGATGGGCTATGAGTTCATGCGGACGCTCCGTTCCGACAAGTGGCTGTGGCATCTTCAGGTGGGAGCCGACTACAATTATGTCGAGAACCCCGCCCGCAACAACGATATCCAGCTGCTGATGGGCGACATCTCCTTCGACATGCAGCGCCAGTGGCACAATGCCATCGCCCATCGTGTGAACCTGAGTGTGGGTCCCATGACCCAGCTGCGTGCCGGCATCGCCTACAACGAGGTCAACAGCAACAATCCCGTGTCGGTGCGGGCTCACTGGAACGTGGGCGCAGCTGCCATGGCGACCCTTGATACCCGCATGTGGCGCCTGCCCGTCACCTTGCGTTATCAGGCGCAGCTGCCAGCGCTGGGAGTCTTCTTCGCTCCCGAGTATGACGAGAGCTACTACGAGATTTACCTGGGTAACCACAAGAACCTCGCCCATCTGGGCTGGTGGGGCAACCGCTTTGACATGACCAACTACCTGGGTGCCGACCTGCACCTGGGCAAGACCATCCTGCGCATCGGCTACCGCAGCCGCCTGGAGCACTGGAGCGTCAACAACCTCAAGGTCCACGACGTCACCCACTCCCTAGTCCTCGGCATCGGCACCAAATAAATTTAAACTACGAATTACGCGAATTAAACTAATTAGCATCCGCATTCAATAATAAACTACGAATTACGCGAATTGGACTAATTAGCATCCGCATTCAATTATTTACGAATTAAACAAACTACATATCGCGTTCAATTATTTACGAATTTGACTAATTACATAGATTTATGGTAATTTATCCTAAAGAATCATACGATATCATTGGATGCATGATGACGGTTCATCGTGAACTGGGATGCGGCTTTCTGGAGAAAGTTTACCAGGAAGCGCTAGAGCGTGAATTCGTAGAAAAGGGAATTCCGTATAAGAGAGAAGCCAATCTCAAGATCTTTTATAAAGGAGTTCCTCTACAGCAAGATTATATCGCCGATTTTGTGTGTTATGATAAGATTATTGTGGAGCTGAAAGCTCTCAACAGATTATCAGATGTCGAGAAAGCCCAAGTCATCAATTATTTGAAAGCAACTGGCTATGAGTTGGGTATTCTCGCTAACTTTGGCGAAACGAGTTTAAAAACCGAACGTTTTTGCAATATCCACAAACCAGCATCATCAACTAATCATTCATGAAATGATGCTGACGCAATTCGTGTAATTTGAAATAATAAAGTATGCAGTTACAATTAGTGGAATTTGAAATAATAAAGTATGCGGATGCCAATTAGTTTAATTCGCGTAATTCGTAGTTTAATAATTTCAAGGTGATGAAAAGAATAATACTATATTTTGTAGTTTTTGTAGTTAGTTTGGTATTGGGAGGGTGTGCGCAGCAGGATGAGTGGGAGAGGGACCAGGTGGGTAACTTTGAGGCCCTGTGGACCATTATGGATGAGCATTACAGCTTCTTTGACTACAAGCAGGTGGACTGGAACCAGATTCACAGCCGTTACCGTGCCCTCGTGTCCAACGAGATGACCGACCGCGAGTTGTTTGACGTCTGCGGTGACATGCTCAAGGAGCTGCGCGACGGCCACACCAACCTCATCGCCAGCCACGACGTGTCGCGTTACTGGATATGGGAGCAGTGCCCTGTCAACTACGACGAGCGCATCATCGACCAGCACTACCTCAACTTCGACTACAAGATGGCGTCGGGCATCAAGTATCAGATCCTGTCCGACAACTTCGGTTACCTGTATTACGGCTCCTTCTCGTCGGACATCGGTGAGGGCAACCTTGACCTCATCCTGAGTTACCTCTCTACTGCCGACGGCCTGATCATCGACGTGCGCAGCAATGGCGGCGGCCTGCTCACCAATGTCGAGAAGCTCGTCTCCCGTTTCATCGACGAGAAGACCCTCGTGGGCTATATTCGCCACAAAACGGGCAAGGGCCACAACGAGTTGAGCGAGCCTTATCCTTACTACTTTGAGCCGACCAAGAACCACATCCACTACCTCAAGCCCGTCGTCGTGCTGGCCAACC
>CAMZFV010000057.1 GCA_947306175.1 uncultured Prevotellaceae bacterium | reverse complement strand
CGGCGGCATCCAGGAAGTCGCCCTTCATGTACTGGGCCTTGGCCAGCATGTACCAAGCGTTGTGCAAGTAGGGATTATATTCCTCACGTGCCATCCACTCGCGGAACTTGGGGTCACTGTTTTTCCCGCCTTTGCGTTTAGGTTTCTTCTTGATGGAGTGCAGGGCGATGGCTTTCTCCATCTTCTCGATGGTGCGCTCAAAGCTGCCTGACGGCTGTGGTGCCTTGGGGTTGGAACGGGCCTCGGCAGGGTGCATGTATAGGTGCTGGGAGTAGTCATCCTCATAGGCATCCATCATGGCCTTTTCCTGCTCGTCATAGTTGGTCTTACCGTGATAATAAACGTTATACTTGGTCGTGAACGCTTGCCAGAAACGCGACCGCGCGGTGTTGGTCTTGTTGCTGCACGCGGCAAGCACGACCACCATCGCGATAATCATTATCGGTATGAAGCGTTGAGTCCTGTTCAAACTGTGCTTATTAAATGTTTAGTACCTAATTAAACGAGGAAAGACCTTTTTTATTGTTCAAGAACTGCGATGTTCAGCGGCAAGTTGCAGGAATTCCTCTCGGATGGCGCCGGGCATGACCAGTCCGCGGTGCTTGATACTCTGCCCCCATCCCAGCAGGTCATCGGGCCGCAGGGTGTATAGCACGTCGCGCCATTGCTCCAGTTCCTCGGGGGTGTAATTGTGCTCATCCCGTCCGATAAATGCGTCCAGTTCCTCGTCGTCATAATAGGTGATTTCCTGCTTGCACTCGCCAGCAAGAATCTGCTCGCTGGGACAGATGGAGCGCAGGCCGCAGGCCTCGTCGGCGCATCCCTGTTGTGCGGAACCCTCGCTGATGAGATTTTCCTCGGTTTCATCGACATTTTCGCCTGTTTTATGCTGATAAAACAGCTTGTCGATAAGCCACACAATAGCTCCTCCCACCACTAGTATCGTCAATAATACAATCGCCGGTTTCATCTTGTATTCACTGTCTTGTTGATTATCGCAAAATTAATCCAAAAATTTGTCCCAAAGCAAAAATATAATGATTTTGTTACTTTTCCATGATTTAATGAAATGCGGATGTCCTATGCAATTTGATAAAATTTACTGAAATTAGGTAATTTCTTGCGTGAAAATTAGGTTGAAATCGCAGTTGTGAGTATATTTGTCGAAATGATTAACTTTTAACAATAACCTAAAACCAATTACGATTATGAAAATAATTCTTTTAGCAATGATGGTCCTGGGCAGCATGATGACGGCTCAAGGACAAAAGAATGATGTATGGACCGCTACCTTGCAGCATGGTAATGAGTTGACGGTGTTCAGAATGGGCAACGCGTTTGTGGATGCATATAACGCTGCAGTGGACGGAGATATCATCACCCTTTCAGAAGGCACGTTTACTGGCGTTACCATCAGTAAGTCCCTCACCATCTATGGTGCCGGCTTTGAGAATGACGATGTGACAGGCACTAGGGTGAGTTCAATTGGTTCAGTTAATGTTGACGGCACGATATCAAATCTTCATATAGAAGGCTGTTCCATTGGTGATTTCACTGTCAATTGGAATAATCAACCTACTAATGTTGAGTCAATATGCGTTCAGAACTGCTATTTATCAGGAAGAGTCTGTTTTTATTATCCGACAAATACAGTGTTAGGAGATGTCTTATTCTATAGGAGTGTTATACGAGGTACTTTTGGCAGTGTTGCGGATGTACCATTTACTTCAGTACGTATCAATAATTGTTATGTCGGTGGCGCCATTGCTGGTTTTCCTGCGTTGAGTTCGGTTGTTGTGGATCATTGTGTACTATGTGGTGGCGGAAACGATCCATACTATTATACGAATGATGTATTTGCCAATGGTGACATTTGGATTTTGGATGCCGAAAGTGTTGCATCAAATTGTATATTTTGGAGTACCAATAGAAATCCTATCCACGATGAAAACTGTTATTATAGCGTTGGGGCCGGAATGTTTGTAGATGGAGAAGGTGGAACCTATTCCGCTGACCGTACATGGGAATTGCAGCAGCCCGATGTGTGGATTGGCACCGATGGCACCCAGATTGGCCTGCATGGCGGTCAAGGGTGGAGCAAGGTTCCCCGCATTCCTGTGATTAGGAGCCTCGATATGAACGTTGAAGGCTCGCAGCTCAAGTTGAACTTTGAGGCTGAGGTAAGAGAATAACCCATCGTTTTTAAACCAATCAAGACTATGAGTATTTTCAAATATTGCATAGTAGTGCTCGCCACTGTCAGTTGCATGGTGGCGACAGCCCAGGACGGCATCGTAGAGCGCGAGTGTTGGTTAGACAACAACTTTGCTGCGCGTCAGGCGATTGCTGCCTCGCCCGCCACTGTCGATATTTCGGCGCTGCCTGCGGGGCTGCACTGGCTCACGATGCGCGTTCAGGACGGCATGGGCGTTTGGAGCCCCGCGCTGACTCAGGCGTTCATCATCCCTCATGAGGTTGAGTCCTCGAGTTCCACGACGATCCAGCGCCGTGAAATATGGCTAGACAATAACTTTGCTGCACGCCAGACGATTGCTGCCTCGCCCACCTCGGTCGATATTTCGTCGTTGCCTGCAGGCCTGCATTGGTTTACAATGCGTGTTCAGGACGACTTGGGCCTGTGGAGTCCCGCGCTGACTCAAGCGTTCATTATTCCTCACGAGATCGATGCCTCGAGTGCCTCGGTGATTCAGCGTCGTGAAGTGTGGTTTGACAATAACTATGCTGCGCGCCAGGAAATCGGTAACTCGCCTGTCTCGCTTGACATCTCATCGCTGTCTGCGGGCCTGCATACGCTGACTATCCGTGCTCAGGATGATCTGGGCCGGTGGAGTTCGACGGTGACTGAGTTTTTCATCAAACCCCATGCGGTTGTTGAAGAGGACGTGGAGCTGGTCAACTACTGCTACTGGGTGGATGACGATGTGGAGCATGCCGTGGCAGGTACGCTTCCAGTGAGCGGAAAGACCGTGGCTGGTGTAATAAATATCGACATGAGCACATTGCCTAGCGGCCGTCACACCATCTCTTATATGGTGGGTGACAGCAAGGGTGCCTGGAGCAACCACTTGGGAGTGGTTGCCACGATGGAGTTCTTCAACGGTCGTGGTGACGTGAACAGCGATGGCGATGTGAACATTGCCGATGTGACGGCCATCATTGATTACCTGCTCACAGGTGAAGAGTCAGGTATTGATATTGAAGCCACTAACTGTGACCTCGAGGGCGGTGTGGACATCGGTGACGTGACCGCGTTGATCGATTACCTGATGACTGGCCAGTGGCCATGATGCTCGTTGTGATCGCAGAGGGGTGAGAAGTGAAAGCATCCTCACCTATCTGGCTCACTCCCCAAGTCGCAGAGACGTTATGAAATATGCATTGTGGAGACGCAAAATTTTGCGTCTCCACTTGCATCATGCCGCATGGCTGGCCATGTATTTTATTAAATAAAGTTAAATAATGTGAATAATTCTACTGTTTTGTGGCGGTTTTCACATTAAATATTGCGTGAATGCGGGAAAAATAGTATTTTTGCGCCAGCATTCGTGAGAGGGGGCACTCGGGCTTCCTCGTTTTTATTATAAAAATTTGAGTTTTGAGTTATAAGTTTTAAGTTGTTAGTACAGTTTGTATCTCCTGAAAAGGGAATGAAAGAACTATTGTTACTTAAAACTTAGAACTTACAACTGAGAAAAAGATATGATTGACAAGACGGCACTGGAACAAGTGATCAACGAGGCCCTGGAGGGCACCAAGATGTACCTGGTCACCATCAAGGTGAGCAAGGACAACGTGATTGACGTGGCCCTCGACAGCGACGAGGACATCACCATCGATGACTGCGTGGCAGTCAATGACGCCGTGCTCGCAGCGTTTGACCGCGATGACGAGGACTACGAGTTGACAGTGGGCTCCTACGGTATCACGTCGCCGTTGCTGCTGCCGCGCCAGTATCGCAAGAATATCGGCTATGAGGTTGAGGTGCTTACCGCCGATGGCCGCAAACTCAAGGGCATCATTGCCGATGCCGATGCCGAGGGCTTTACGCTTTCCACGACAGTGAAGCGTAAGCTGGAGGGCAAGAAGCGTCCAGAGCTGGTCGAGGAACAGGAGCGTTTCAAATACAGTGACATCAAACAAACAAAAAATATCATCAAAATTTGAGTTTTAAGTTGTAAGTTTTAAGTTGTAAGTACAGTTTGTGTCGCCTGAAAAGGGATTGAATGAACAATTATTACTAAAAACTTAAAACTAACAACTAACAACTAAAAACTAGATTATGGCTAAAAGAGAAGAAGCGGTGAACATGACCGCACAGTTTGCCGAGTTCAAGGAACTCAAGGACATCGATAAGACCACACTCATCAGCGTGCTTGAGGAGTCATTCCGCAGCGTGCTGTCCAAAATGTTTGGCAACGACGACAACTTTGACGTGATTGTCAACCCCGACAAGGGTGACTGCGAGATTTATCAGAACCTGGAAATCGTGAACGATGGCGAGGTGGAGAACCCCAACAAGCAGATCTCGTTGAGCGACGCACAGGCCGATGATGATCCCGATTGTGAGGTGGGCGAGGAGCACACCCGCAAAATCGATTTCGCCAAGTTTGGCCGCCGTGCAATCCTGAACCTGCGTCAGACGCTGGCCAGCAAGATCCTTGACCTGCAGAAGGATGCCATCTACAATAAGTTCAAGGCACTCGAAGGCCAGTTGGTGGCTGGTGAGGTCTATCAGGTGTGGAAACGTGAAGTGCTGCTTCTCGACGATGACAAGAACGAGCTCTTGTTGCCCAAGGAGGAACAGATTCCCACCGACATCTACCGTAAGGGTGATGTCGTGAGGGCCGTGATTGAGCGCGTGGACAATACCAACAACAATCCCAAGGTGATTGTGTCCCGCACAAGCCAGGACTTCCTGCGCCGCCTGTTTGAGCAGGAGGTACCCGAGATTCATGACGGCATCATCGTCATCCGTGCCGTTGCCCGCATCCCCGGTGAGCGTGCCAAGATCGCTGTCGAGAGTTATGACGACCGCATTGATCCCGTCGGCGCTTGTGTCGGTGTCAAGGGTGCCCGCATCCACGGCATCGTGCGCGAATTGCGCAACGAGAACATCGATGTCATCAACTACACCAACAATCCCCAGCTGCTCATCCAGCGCGCCTTGAGTCCCGCCAAGATCTCGTCGATCCGTCTGGATAACGAGAACAAGCATGCCGAGGTGTTCCTCCGTCCCGAGGAGGTTTCGCTCGCTATCGGTAAGGGTGGCCTGAACATCAAGTTGGCCAGCATCCTGACTGGTTACAGTATCGACGTTTACCGCGACGTGGAGACCGAGGGTGAGGAAGACATCTACCTGGATGAGTTCAAGGACGAGGTTGACGAGTGGGTAATCGAGGCACTCAAGAATGTGGGTCTTGCCACCGCCAAGAGCGTGTTGCGCACGCCCCGTGAGGACCTCATTGACAGGGCTGACCTCGAGGAGGACACCGTTGATAACCTGCTCGCCGTGCTGCGTGCCGAGTTTGAGGAATAATGTTAACTTAGTTGTCAGTTCTCAGTTGTCAGCGGCATCCGCATCCATCTGAAAACTGAAATACAAAATAGCAAACAAATATAAAAGCTGAAGGCATATTGCCGCAAGCGAACCGATAAAAGACAATATATGGCGATAAAGATCAGTAAAGTCATCGCAGATTTAAACGTTGGTAGGCAGACCATCGAAGAATTCCTGAACAAGAAGGGCATCGAGATCGGCGCTAGCATTAACGCGCGTATCCCCGACGATGTCTATGAGATGCTTGTGAAGGAATTCAAGCCCGACATGGACCTCAAGAACAAGTCGGACAAGATTGCCAACGAACGGCAGAAGGAGAAAGCTAAACACAGCGCTCCCAAGGAGTCGCGTGAAATCAAGACCGAAGTGCCTGGCCAAAAGCCCAAAATCCTGGGTAAGATTGACCTGGACGCCTCAAACAAGCCCAAAGCCGCTCAGAAGCCCGAGCCGAAGCCCGAGCCTGAGAAGCAGGTGGAGGAAAAGGTGGAGGCCAAGCCTGTGGAAGAGGTCGTTGAGCCTAAGGTCGAGAAAAAGGCTGAATCCGCGCCCGTGGCAGAGCCTGAGCCTAAAGTCGAGGAAAAGGTTGAGGCCAATGAGCCGTCAACTCCATCAGCCGATGAGGTGGCTGAACCTCAAGCTGAGGCCAAGGAAGCCGAACAAGCTGACGATGACGTATTCAAGCCTGTGTCACAGACCGTAGGCGGTCCTCAACTCAAGGTGGTGGGCAAGGTTGACCTGACTTCGATCAACCAGCAGACCCGTCCCCGCAAGAAGAGCAAAGAGGAGAAGCGCAACGAGCGCATCGCCAAGGCTCAGGCCGACAATGCCGGAAAGAAGAAGCGCAAACGCATCGGCAAGGAGAAAATCGATATCGAGAGCGCAGGCAACCAGCCCGCCTCCCAGCCTGGAAAGGGCCGTGGCGGCAAGGATGAAGGTGGCAAGCGTGGTAAGGACAAGAAGGGTAACCGCAGGCCTCTGCGTCCCGAGGTGAGCGAGGAAGACGTTCAGCGCCAGATGAAGGAGACGCTGGCACGCCTCACTGCCAAGACCAACAAGAAGGCCGCCGCCCGTCGTCGTGAGAAACGCGAGGAATTCCGCGAGGAACAACGCGAGGAAGCCGCTCTGGCAGCAGCTCAGAGCAAGATTTTGAAGCTCACCGAGTTTGTGACGGCCAACGACTTGGCCATCATGATGAACGTGCCCATCAACAAGGTTATCGCCACTTGTATGAATCTAGGCGTGATGGTGAGCATCAATCAGCGCCTCGATGCCGAGACCATCAACATTGTGGCCGATGAGTTCGGCTTCAAGACCGAATACACCAGTGCCGAGGTTGCCGAGGCCATCAACGACGAGGAGGATGATCCCGCCGATCTCGTTCAGCGTCCGCCCGTTGTGACCGTCATGGGTCACGTTGACCACGGTAAGACTTCATTGCTGGACTACATCCGCAATTCTAACGTGATTGCTGGTGAGGCAGGTGGTATCACCCAGCACATCGGTGCCTACAACGTGAAGTTGCCCAATGGCCGCCGCATCACCTTCCTGGATACCCCTGGCCACGAGGCGTTTACCGCTATGCGTGCCCGTGGTGCCAAGGTGACCGACATCGTCATTGTGATTGTCGCTGCCGATGACAGCGTAATGCCGCAGACCGTCGAGGCCTTGAATCACGCTTCGGCTGCTGGTGTGCCCATCATCTTCGCCATCAACAAGATCGACAAGCCTGGTGCTAACCCTGAGAAGATCAAGGAAGAGCTGGCCCAGATGAACTACCTCGTGGAGGACTGGGGCGGCAAGTATCAGAGCCAGGATATTTCGGCCAAGAAGGGTATCGGTGTGAATGAACTCATGGAGAAGGTGCTGCTTGAGGCCGATCTGCTCGACCTCAAGGCCAATCCCAACCGCAAGGCGACGGGTTCGGTCATCGAGTCCTCGCTGGACAAGGGCCGTGGCTATGTGGCTACCGTGCTTGTGGACAACGGCACGCTTCACGTGGGCGATATCGTCCTCGCAGGTACCCACTTCGGTAAGGTGAAGGCCATGTTCAACGAGCGTAATGCCCGCATCACCGAGAGTGGCCCCTCGACCCCCGTATTGATTCTGGGTCTGGATGGCGCTCCCACCGCCGGTGACAAGTTCAATGTGATGGACACCGACCAGGAAGCCCGCCAGATTGCCAACAAGCGTGAGCAGTTGCAGCGCGAGCAGAGCCGCCGCACTCAGACCCGTGTCACCCTTGAGGACATCGGCCGCCGTCGTGCACTGGGTGACTTCCACGAGCTCAACATCATCGTCAAGGGTGACGTGGACGGTTCTATCGAGGCTTTGAGCGACTCGCTCATCAAGCTGTCTACCCCCGAGGTACAGGTCAATGTCATCCACAAGGCTGTGGGTGCCATTACCGAGAGCGATGTGACCCTGGCTGCTGCCAGCGATGCCTACATCATCGGTTTCCAGGTGCGTCCGTCGGCTTCGGCCAAGCGCGCTGCCGAGCAGGAAGGTGTTGACATCCGTCTCTACTCCATCATCTATGACGCCATCGAAGAGGTCAAGAGCGCTATGGAGGGCATGTTGTCGCCCGACATCAAGGAAGAGGTTACCGGTAGCGCCGAGGTGCGTCAGGTTTACCACATCAGCAAGGTCGGCACGATTGCAGGTGCCATGGTTGTTGAGGGTAAAATCAAGCGCCAGAGCAAGGTGCGCGTGATCCGCGATGGTATCGTTATCCACACCGGTGAACTGGCATCGCTCAAGCGCTTCAAGGATGATGTCAAGGAGGTGAGCAGCGGCTATGATTGCGGCTTCAGCATCAAGTCCTACAACGACGTGCAGGAGAACGACATCATCGAGGCCTTTGAGGAGATCGAGGTTCACAAGACATTGTAACATGAAATTTTACCTGAATATAGGTACCAATATGGGCGACCGGCGCGATAACCTCTATCGCGCCGTCGTTGCATTATCGCTGAGCAGTGGCGGATGTGCCGTTTCATCGATTGTCGAGAGCGAGCCGTGGGGATTTGAGAGTGAGCACCGTTTCCTGAATGTGGGCGTCAGCCTGTGCAGTGAGATGTCTCCCCAGCAGATGCTTGACCATATCCATGACATCGAGCGTAGCTTGGGTAGTCAGTCCCACCGTGACAGCGAGGGTCATTACATCGACCGCCTAGTGGATATTGACATCATGGCCATTGATGACCTCGTCATCGACACTCCCACGCTGAAAGTGCCACATCCCCACCTGCCTGACCGTGACTTCTTTCTGTTGCCCATGCAGGAGCTCAATCCCGTGTGGCGTCATCCCGTGACGGGTCTCACTGCGGCACAGGTGCTGGAGCGCTTGCGCCAGAAGTGACAAAGTGAGTCTTTTGCCTATCAGATAGATACTTTTTTGTCCTTTTTCACGTTCATGTATATGTAAATACATGAACGGGGCTTCATTTTTTGTTAAAATAGCTGCAAGTTTCATGATTTTGGTTTATATTTGCATGTTTAATGCTTGACATGAAAGAATGGTGATATGATAAAAAGACTCATATTGATTGTGCTCTCCCTGATGGCGATTCAGGCTCAACCCCTTGAGGTGACCAATACCGCTGGCACGCTCAAGGACAAGGTGTCCGATGTTTCCATCACCGATTTGACCGTGACAGGCACGATGGACGCACAGGATTTCTACTTCATAGCCGAGAACCTTAATCAACTGCGCACCGTTGACTTGACTGGGGTGCAGGTTGTCGCATGCCATACCACTGAGTCGCATTATTGGAATCAGGATTTTGCAGCCGATGTTATCCCGACGGGAGCGTTTGCCGGCATGGGAGTGACAAGTGTAAAACTGCCCAAGGGATTGACAGCCATTGGAACGGCAGTCTTTAGCGGTTGCACCAGTTTGGAGGAGATCACATGGCCCATGACGTTGGTTTCGGTGGGCGATTATGCCTTTGCTGGTTGTAGTTCGCTCCAGAGCATCACCTTGCCTGCCAGTGTGACGACGGTAGGCTGCGGCGCATTTATGCGTTGCACGTCACTCACCAGCCTGACGGTTGCTCCGTCAAGCCGCCTGTGTAGCCTGGATGCTACCGCATTGATGGACTGCCCATCATTGACCACGGTCAATCTGGGTGGCGCATTGCAGACGATGGGAGACCGCGTTTTGGCAGGAACCGGCATCACGAGTCTGGATTTGGCCGACTCCAACAACTTGACGACAATGGGCGACTGGGCAGTGGTACAAACCCCCGTCCAGGCGGCCCAATTACCTTCAGGCTTGACCAACCTGGGTAAAGGTGCTTTTTTCTATGATACTGACCTCAACCGCATTCAGTTGGGTGGCTCACTCGCAAGCATCAGCGACTACGCGTTCGCTGGAACGGGTCTGACTGAGCCTGTTGACATGACGGGTGTGACAGAACTGGGCGACTATGCGCTCTATAACGTGTCGCAGCTGTCGGTCGTGGAGCTGCCTGCGACAGTGACTTGGGTAGGCTCCTACGCGATGGCTGGTATGCTCGGCATGACCGAGATGATCAGCAATGCTGAGGAGGTGCCCCAGTTGGGCGAGAACGTTTGGGCTGGCGTGAATCAGTCCATTATCCCGCTGACGGTGCCCAAAGGCTCGATACCGCTCTATAAGGAGGCCGAGCAGTGGAAAGAGTTCTTGATTGCCAACACATGGCTCAGGGGTGACGTGAATGCCGATGGTGAGGTGAATATCGCCGACATCAACGCGTTGCTCGACATCATCCTGGGCAAGGCAGTCGATCATGATACCTGGCTGCGTGCCGATGTGAATGAGGACGGTGAGATCAACATTGCTGACATCAATGCTTTGCTCGATATCATCCTGGGGTCAAGCAAGTCGATGACCGCTCAAGTGAACACTGGTGACTTGCTGCATCTTGATGATGTGGCGATACAGCCTGGCGAGGAGCGCGTGTTGACCTTCGAGCTAGACCATGCTGCGGGCTATAGCGCATTGCAGTGTGACATCACCCTGCCGCAGGGTCTTAGCCTTGTCGGCATCAAGTCAAGCCGTGGCTATGAGGACGATGCCCGTGAGGTGGCTGAGTTCACCACCCGCGCCATGACTTACTCGATGGGCAAAATGGCATTTGAGTCCGACGATGTAGCAGTCTTGAGCGTTACCGTCCGTGCCGACGCATCGCTGGCCGTCGAGAGTGATATCATCCTGAGCAATGTCGTGCTGGCCGACAATAACAACGTGGCTTGGCATGCCGCCAATTATGTGGCCCGCGTGAGCAACAGCACTGGTGTGGAAGACCTGACCGCCATGACCGGCCGCCTGTGGGTAGAAGGCCGCACCCTGTGCATCGAGAGCCACGCTGACGGCACCGCCCAGGTGGTGGCTGTCAATGGCACGTCGCGTGAAATGCGCACCGTGGCCGGTATTAACCGGTACGATCTGGAGCCTGGCTACTATGTGGTGGTCATCGACGGCATGAGCCACAAAATTGCCATCAAGTAAATTGACGCATTGACCATAAGTTATGGGAAAGAATAAACTCAAGAAATTTGCCGACATGGAGCGCATGGAATGTGTGTTCCAGTTTCCCTTTGCCGTCGTGACGCAAGAGGGAGGCTGCCCCATGCGCGGCAAGTGGAATGAGCAGTACTTCAAGAATTCCAATCCCATCGTGCTGGAGCTGGGCTGCGGCAAGGGGGAATATGCCGTGGGACTGGCGCAACGCTTCCCTGGCAAGAACTACATCGGCGTCGATATCAAGGGTGCCCGCATGTGGACCGGTGCCAAGTTGGCGACTGAACTGGGTTTGCCCAACGTGGCGTTCCTGCGCACCAGCATCGAGCTGATTGACCGCATGTTCGCTCCCGACGAGGTGTCCGAAATCTGGATCACCTTCCCCGATCCGCAGATGAAGAAGGTGAACAAGCGCCTCACCTCGACGCGCTTCCTGGACAATTACCGCAACATCCTGTGTGACGGCGGTATTATCCACCTCAAGACCGACAGCCCGTTCCTCTACACCTATACCCACGCCCTGGTGGAGGAAAACCACCTGCCTGTGGAGGCCGACACTGATGACTTGTATGCCAGCGGCCTGGCCGATGACATCCTTGACATCAAGACGCACTATGAGATGCAATGGCTGCAACGCGGCTTGACCATCAAGTACATCCGCTTCGCCCTGCCTCACGGCATGGAGCTTGTTGAACCCGACATCGACATTGAGCCCGACACCTACCGCAGCTACAACCGTGGCTACATCCAGATGCCCCAGCTCATGGAACAGCGAGAGAATGAGTTAACGTAGGAGTTGAGACAGTGTTAATCTATGCCGTGGCTCCCGCCACGGCCAACTAAAAACTAAAAACTAAGGACTAAAAACTAATTATGACCATCTATCCAAATCTGATACTCGACGCCCTGCGCACGGTCCGTTATCCCGGTTCGGGAAAAGACATCGTGGACATGGGCATGGTGAATGATGACATACGCATCGACGGCAACCGTGTGAGCCTGTCGCTGACCTTTGAGAAACCCACCGACCCGTTCATCAAGAGCGTGGTCAAGGCAGCCGAGGCCGCCATCCTCGCCCATGTGGGAGGAGACGTGGACATCAAGGGCAACATCGGTGTGAAAACCCGCCAGGACAATCCTGTGCGCAAGATAGAGAACCCGCTGCCCGGCGTGAAGAACATTATCGCCGTGAGCTCGGGCAAGGGCGGTGTTGGCAAATCGACCGTCGCCTGCAACCTTGCCGTGGCACTCGCCCTGCAGGGATTCCGTGTAGGCATCCTCGATGCCGATATTTTCGGCCCCTCGATGCCCAAGATGTTTGGTGCCGAGGAGGAACAACTCTATATGCATGAGGTCGATGGCAAGAACCTGATTATCCCCTTGGAGAAATATGGGGTGAAGATGCTGTCTATCGGTTTCCTCGTGGATAAGGAAAAGGCCGTGCTGTGGCGTGGCGCCATGGCCAGCAACGCCCTGCGCCAGCTTATCACCGAGGCCGACTGGGGCGAGCTGGACTATTTTATCATCGACATGCCGCCGGGTACCAGCGACATCCACTTGACCCTGGTGCAGACGCTCGCCATCACGGGCGCCATCGTCGTGACCACGCCGCAACAGGTGGCGCTGGCCGATGCGCGTAAGGGCATCAGCATGTTCATGGGCGAACATGTGGGCGTTCCCGTGCTGGGCATTGTCGAGAACATGTCGTGGTTCACGCCTGCCGCACATCCCGATGAGCAGTACTTCATCTTCGGGCATGACGGCGGCAAACGGCTAGCCGAGCAGCTTGATGTGGAACTGCTGGGACAGATTCCCCTCGTAGCAGGCATATGCAAGGGCAGTGACGACGGCCAGCCCGTCGTGAGGATGAACGATGTGAGCGGTATCGCCTTCAAGAAGCTCGCCACGCGCGTCATCGAGGCGGTGGACAAGCGCAATGCGACTCTGCCGCCTACCGAGGTTGTGCAAACCCATTAAGAAGAGTATAATTCGTTAAATTGTATAACTAAAAATCTACAGATTATGAAAAAGATTATCGCAATGCTGGCTGTAGCGGCGATGCTGCTCACCAGTTGTGGATCGGTTCCCATCACGGGCCGTAAACAGTTAAATCTCGTCAGTGACCAGGAGGTGCTGGCAGCAAGTCTCCAGCAGTATGCCAGCTTCATGCAGACGGCTGCTATTTCAACCAATAAGACCAAGAGCGCCCAGGTGACTCGCGTCGGTCAGCGCATCGCTGCCGCTACCGAGGCCTACCTCCGTTACGCAGGTCTGGAGAGCGAGTTGGAGAACTTCGCTTGGGAGTTCAACCTGGTGAAGAGCGACGAGGTAAACGCCTGGTGTATGCCTGGCGGCAAGATTGTCGTGTATGAGGGCATCATGAACCTTGTGAGCAGTGACGACGAGTTGGCTGTGGTGATTGGCCACGAGGTGGCCCATGCTGTCGCCAAACACAGCAACGAGCGCATGAGCCAGCAGGTACTGGCCGAATATGGCGCCAACGCCATCGGCATCCTCACCAGCGGAAAGAGCGCTGCCACCCAGCAGATTGCACAGCAGGTTTATGGCCTGGGTGCCCAGTATGGTGTGATGCAGCCCTTCTCGCGCAAGCATGAGAGTGAGGCCGACAAGATGGGCCTTGTGCTGATGACCATCGCTGGTTACAACCCCGACACAGCCATCACCTTCTGGCAGAAGATGGCGGCTTCCACGACACAGGAACCGCCCGAGTTCATGAGCTCGCACCCGAGCCATGCAACCCGCATCTCTGACATCCAGAAGTGGCTCCCCGAGGTGAAGAAGCAGTACGGAGGCAACAGTTAATGACCTAGACTTTTACAAGGTGGGTGTCGATATCCAGCCCTAGGTTTTTAATCGCCCTGCGGGCGAGAAATTGAACAAAATTTTTATATAATTTTAAAATTAATTTTTGCTTAATTTCTCGTGCGTTAGCACGATAAAAGATTTCAAGGCATGAGTATTGACATACCACCTTTGTAGCATGATGAGTGAATCGATGAGACGTTTTTTTGTGTTTTTGGCAGTGGCGCTGGCAGTGTTGTCGTTTGACGGCGCAGCCCGGACGATAGCCGACCTTTTTGCCATTGAGCCGGGGAACATCTTCCCGCTATTGACGCGCACCAACCGCCTCGATATGGTGGACTATTACAATAGCGGGCAGATCGTCGAGGTTCCTAACAACCTGATGGGGGGCAGCTCCCTATTAGAACTCGACAGCGCCTACCTCAAGGTGAAGACGAGCGAAGGCCGCATCGTGGAGATGCGCATGAGGACTGCAGGCAAGGATACCGTAATCACTGTCATCGAGACGGTGATGACTCCTGTCCCCGACAGCCGCCTCACCCAGTGGAACGTCCATTGGCAGCGATATACCAGCGACCGCCTGTTCCAGATGCCCGGAATCGACGATTTCATCGTGAAAAAGATGTCACCCGACACGCGTGCCGACTTGCAGACCGTGATGGTTTTCCCGCTCATCCAACTCACTTTCAAGGGTGAGCGTCATGACATCATCGAGGCGACGCATGGCTTGGAGCAGTTCCTTGCCCCAGTGGAGTATAAGCGCTTTGCAGAGTATTTCAAGCCCTCGATCAGTTACCGTTTCGATGGCTTGAAAATCAAGCCTGTCAAGAAGTGACCATGCCGCAGCCGTCTCTTTTCCCAAACATGCCTGAGGGGCTCTCGTTGAGCGAATTCAATGCGCGCATCGAGGACCATCTGAATGGCAAGAGTGACATCCAGAACCAGTGGGTCATTGCCGAGTGCAGCGACATGCGCTTAAACCGTAGCGGGCACTGTTATACCGAACTCATCGAGAAAGACGACCAGGGCACTACCGTTGCCAAGGTGAGTGCGGCCATTTGGGCAGGCAACTACAGGAAGCTGTATGAAAAGTTCTTGAACGCCACAGGCCAGGTTCTGGCGACGGGTATGAAGGTGCTGGTCAACGTGACGGCCACGTTTCACCGCCTGTATGGCATCAAGGTGGTCATCAATGACATCGATCCCAGCTACACGATGGGCGACATGGAGCGTCAGCGGCAGGAAATCCTCAAGCGCCTCACTACCGATGGCGTCATCGACATGAACAAGCAGCTGCCGATGCCCGAGGTGCCGCAGCGCATCGCCATCGTCTCGGCTGCAGGTGCGGCGGGCTATGGCGACTTTATGAATCAGCTTCAGGGAAACCCTTACGGCTTACAGTTCTACACATGCCTGTTCCATGCTGTCATGCAGGGCGCTCAGACCGTTCCAACAGTCATGGCTGCCCTCGACCGTATCAACCGCCACATCGACCTTTTTGACTGCGTGGTCATCATCCGTGGCGGTGGAGCGACATCCGAACTCAACTCGTTCGATAACTACGATTTGGCGGCGACTGTGGCGCAGTTCCCGCTGCCCGTCATCGTGGGCATTGGCCACGAGCGCGACGTGACGGTGCTCGACTATGTGGCTTCTGTTCGGGTGAAAACGCCCACGGCCGCTGCCGAGTGGCTGATTCAGCGTGCTACCAATGCGTTAGCACATCTTGAGGAGTTGCAGGATGCCGTCGTGACCGCCGTACGTGAGACGGTGAGTCAGGCGCGCGAGCATCTGGCCTATTTCTCCAGCATGATACCCGCTGCCGCCCGCCACATCATCGACACCAACCGCATCCGTCTCGACAACTATGCCACCAACATCCCGCTCTCAGCCTCCAACCTCATCGCCACACAGCGCACGCGTCTGGATCGGGCAGGGGAGCGCATGAGTGAGGCGGTGGCTCGAACCTTGCAACGCGAGCAGCAGCGCCTGCAGGCATTGACTGACAAGGCAGCCCTGTTGTCTCCCGTCAATACCCTGCGCCGCGGCTATGCCCTCGTGAGGGCAGGCGACAAGTGCGTCACCGCCGCCAGCCAACTCCACCCCGGCGACCACATCACCGTCCAATTTGCCGACGACACCACCACCGCCACCATCGATTAAGAGAATGAGAATTGTAACGCAGGTCGAAGACCTGCACAAGGCCGACGGCCTTGACGTGTAATTAACCCCATGGCGCATAGGTCGAAGACCTTTGTGGCGTGGGGAGACTAAAGACTAAAGAAAATGGAAGAAATGACCTACACCCAGGCTGTGACCGAACTCGAACAGCTGGTACAGAAGATGCAGGACCCGCAGTGCAGCATCGACAACCTTACTGCCTACACCAAGCGCAGCAAGGAACTCCTCGACATCTGCCGCAACAAACTCACCGCCGCTGACGAGCAACTCAAACAAATCCTCGCCACCATCCAACAACAAGGGTAGTTCATCAGACAACTCAAACAACAAAAAAACAACCTTGACAACAGTTTTATAATTATTCTCTTCTGTTGTTATGTCTGTTTCTTTAAATGTCTGAAAAACAAGAAGTTATATGTGGCGTTGGAGCAGTTTATAGTGAAAAACTAGGGACTAGAAACTAGAAACTAAAAACTTTTTACTATCTTTGCACCCGCAATCCGCAAGATAGCCCGCGCCTGTGGCGAAATTGGTAGACGCGCCAGACTTAGGATCTGGTAACTCCGGTTGTGTAGGTTCGAGTCCTATCAGGCGCACAG
>CAMZFV010000056.1 GCA_947306175.1 uncultured Prevotellaceae bacterium | reverse complement strand
AGGAAGGAATACCCTCATCACCCCAACCGCAGATGGCCTCGTCGGTGGTCAACTCATTAGAGTTCCACATCTGGCGGTACTTGTGCTGGAAACCGCCATCAAGACCGTCAACGTCAACATTGTCGTCTCCACCATTGTTACCTGAAGTGGCGAAGACAGAATAGCACTTGTTGAACAGCTGCTCGGGGGTAACATCGCTCTGCAATGCGGGATCGATGGGTTCCACATCCAGGTCGTTGATGCAGGAGGACAGGCCACCAGTAAACATCAGCACCACAGCAGCACTCAATATATATTTGAAAAACTTATTCATTGTGATATATCTAATTATATATTAGTATAATGTATCAGCGCAATTAGAAGTTCAAGCTCAAACCAAGGATGAACGAGATGGGACGCGGGAAGATGTCACCGCCGATACCACCGAAGACTTCAGGATCGATGCCATCATACTTGGTGATGCAGAACACGTTGCTGACGGAGCCATAGATACGGCCGCCGATGCCATTAAAGCTGTTACGCTTCATCAGGTTGGAGAAGCTGTAACCCAGGGTGATGTTGTCACACTTGAGGAACGAAGCGTTCTGTACCCAGTAATCGCTAAAGATAGACTTGTTGTCATAGGTCTGCCAGCCCATCTCTACCGAAGCCTTGGGACGGTTGTTCAGATAGAAACCGGAAACCTCCTCGAATACCGAAGCGGGGCTCACGTTGTGATAACCCTGCATCACATTGTTGAACATGTAATTGCCGATGCTGGCACGCAGGCTGAAGCCAAAGTCCCAGTTCTTCCAATCCAAGCGCGAGGCCAGACCCATGGTAACAGGAGCCCACGGCGACTTGTACAGGTACTTGTCGGCATCACTGATCACGCCGTCACCGTTGCGGTCAACGACCTGATTCTCGATGGGCTTACCATTCTGGTCGTAAACCTGCTGGTAAACATAGAAACTATTGGAGGGATAACCTGCTACGTGTGCCTGGGCCGAACCGTTGATACCGATACCGCCAGTGGTCACGAAGTAATCAGGATCGTCGCTGATGAGCTCAAGAATCTTGTTGCTGTTGTAGGTCAAGTTATAGTCGATAGTCCACAACAGGTCGGTGGTGGAGATAGCCTTCCAGTTCAAGGACATCTCGATACCGGTGTTGCGCAGCGAACCGATGTTCTTGTAGAACGCGTTGCGGAAGTTGGTCATGGCCGAGAAGGTGGCCCAGTTCAACAGGTCGGTGGTCTTGCGATAGTACCAGTCGATGCTACCGCTCAGGCGCTGGTTCATGACACCCCAGTCCAGACCGATGTTAGTCGTCGTGGTGGTCTCCCACTTCAGCTCGGGGTTATAAACGTTGGGCCTAGCCTTAGAGCCGTCGCCACTGATATCGTAGAACGCACCCATGCTACCATTGCTCATCACATAGGTGGCAAAGTAGTTGTAGTCACCGATGCCTTCCTGCTGACCAGTCTTACCCCAACCGAGGCGCAGTTTCAGGTCGCTGAAGGGACCTTCCTTCATGAAGGCTTCCTCGTTGATCTTCCATGCCAAGGCTGCCGAGGGGAACAGTGCCCAATGCTTCTTGAAGCGTGACGAACCATCATAACGCATGGTGAAGGTCAACAGATAGCGGTTGTCATAGGTGTAGTTGGTACGGCCAAAGAAGGATACCAGATAATTCTCGGTGCGATAGCCCAGACCGTTGTTCTGACGATAAACGCCCTCGGCACGGATAGCACCACCCTTGCTGTCACCCACATTGTAGCGGGCAGCGGGAATCCACATGCCAGGAGTCACTACGAGTGCGCCGTTTTCAGCGTCAGCTTCAGTGAAGAAGAGCGCCGAATTCTTAGGATAGGTACCCCACGATTCGTTGTACTCCTTGCGCCAGTTGTGCTGCCACTCGTAACCAGCCATGATGTCGAAGTGGTGCTTGTCGTTGAAGTCCTTGAAGTACTGTGCATAAGTACTCAACTGCAAGTTCTCCTTGCTCTGGGTGTAGTAGCTGGTGTTGCCCCAGTAGTTGGAGGTGTTGGAGATATTGGCACTGATATTGTGGCCATTACCACCAGTGAAGTCACCACCCAGGGTGAGGTGCAGTCTCAAGTCTTCAAAGCCGTGGATCTTATAGTCAATCTCGGCAGTACCGATGAACGAGTGGGCCTTACCACTGTTGTCATGGTTGTCGAGCATAGCCACGGGATTGTAAGGAGCGTTGGTGTTCTTGGTGTAGGGCCAAGCGGAATCCGAGCCATTCACCTGGAGCCACTCAAAGTAGCCACCCACGACACCATACTTGCTGTCGGTGCTGGTGACGGGCTGAGTCGGATCCATACGTACTGCATTACCCACAGCACCGGTGTCGGCCCAGCGCGACTTGGTCCAAGCCATCTTACCACTCAGGTTCATGGTCAGGTGGTCCTCAAAGAACGCGGGATTCAGGTTCAAAGCCACGGTGTAGCGCTTGAAGTCCGAAGTCTTGAGGATACCTTCCTGGTCGGTGAAACCGGCCGAAACACGATAAGGCAGAATCTGACCTATCGAACCGGCCACGGTCAAGTTGTGGTCGTGGCTCAGTGCTGTGCGGTAGATTTCCTCCTGCCAGTCGGTGTTGGCGTTGCCGAGCAGCGACAAGGCATTCTCCTCACGGGTGTTACCTGCGAAGATTTTCTTTACAAAAGCGCGATACTCGTCACCGTCCATCACGTCGATGGTCTTTTTCTTCTTACTCCAGGTCACACTACCATTGTAGGACACGCTGGGGCGCTGGCCGCGACGGCCCTTCTTGGTGGTGATGATGATGACACCGTTAGAACCACGGCTACCGTAGATAGCGGTGGCCGATGCATCCTTCAACACGTTGAAGCTCTCGATGTCCTGGGGGTTAACCAGTGACAAGGGGTTAGAAAGACCACTCACGCCATTGTTATCCATGGCGATACCATCGATAACGATCAGGGGGTTGTTGCTGGCATTCAGTGACGAACCACCACGGATGCGGATGTTGGCACCGCCACCGGGCTCACCACCGTTGCTGGTCACGCTCACACCGGCAACCTTACCGCCGAGCATGTCCTGCGCGCTGACAACGACACCCTTGTTCTTGGCATCGGGCTTCAGCGCCGTTACCGAACCGGTCAAGTCGTTTTTCTTAACGACACCGTAACCGATGACCACCAGATTTTCAAGCATCTGGGTGCTCTCGGCCATGGTGATTACTAAGTCACTGGCTGCGGTGACCTCATGGTCATCATAGCCGATAGACGTGATCAAGAGCTTGGCGCCCTGGGGCACGCCCTCAAGGGTGAACAGACCGTCAAAGTCGGTCACCGTTCCCTGTTGCGTACCTACGACACGAACACTCGCGCCGATTACAGGCTCGCCGGTAGCATCCTTCACAATGCCATTCACAGTAATCTGTGCATAGGCTCCCAGTGACAGGAACAGTCCCATCACGAGGGTAAGAATCCTAAACGGAATTCTGATGTTTACCTGCTTCATTTTTAAATTTTTAAAGTTAATATTATATTGGTAATCAAATGTTTAACGACTATTGGTTAAGCAATATAAAACACTCTCACTTCATCAGTTGGTTTTAATTTGCGCCAATATGGCAATTAAAACAAGGCAAAAATAGAAATTTTCATGTTATTTTTCTTTTTTTATAATGTTAAATTTTTCACTAAATAAGTGCAATCGTTTGCGTAATTCAATTATTTGTTCTAATTTCGCACCTGATTCCTTGTGAATTCTCATGCTTATTAATCATATATCCAATAACAAACGATGAACGAAAAGCAACATTTGACGATGAAAGATATCGCCCGTGAGTTGGGCGTGTCGGTCGCCACTGTGTCGCGCGCTCTGAGCGATAGCCCCAGCATATCACGCGAGCGCCGTCAGGCCATCCAACAATATGCCCGCGAGCACAACTACTTTCCCAACGTCATCGCTGAGCAACTGCGCCACAGCAAGCGCAACCCTTCGCGTGCCATTGGGGTGATTGTGCCCGAACTGGTACATTATTACTTCTCGTCCATCCTCGACGGCATCGAGGCCGAAGCGTCGTCGCGAGGCTACCAGATCATGGTGGCCAAGAGCAACGAGAGCTATGACCGCGAGGTACAGATTTGCGAAGCGATGCTCAAAAACAAGGTGTGCGGCATTATCGTCTCCCAGGCCAAGGATACCGAGAAATACGACCACTTCGAACATCTCGCGTCGGCAGGCGTCCCACTGGTGTTCTACGACCGCATCTGCCCTGCCCTGAACGCAAGTCGCGTGGTGGTCGATGACTACATGGGCACGATGAACGCCGTGTCACATCTCATCGAGACTGGCTGCAAGCGCATCGCCTTCTACGGCGCATCGATGAACATGGTCATCGCCAAAAACCGCTTCAACGGCTATCGCGATGCCCTCTACAAGCACGGGCTGACGCTTGACGAGTCATTGGTGCGCATCTGTGACAATCGTGCTGACGCCGAGCGCATTACACCGGCCATGATGCGCATGGAAAACCCGCCCGATGCCTTCTTTGCCGTCAACGACGAGACGGCCATCGGCATACTCACCGTGGTCAAACGATTGGGATATAATGTGCCCGACGAAGTAAGCATCTGCGGCTTCACCAACGGCTTCCGTGCCACGGTGTGTGACCCGATGCTGACCACCGTAGAGCAACGCGGCGCCCAAGTGGGCAAAGAGGCGGCCGATATCCTCATCGGCCTGGTGGAAGGCACCCTCCCCGCCGACCACGCCGAAAAACGCATCGTCAAAACCCGCCTAGTCCTCCGCGGCACCACCCGCCACCCCTAACCCCTCTTCAGACAACCAAGACAACATGATTGACAACCAAGACAACATAATTGGCCCTATTGTATAATAAGTTGTCTTTGTTGTCTGAAAAACAAAGAATTAAAAACAAAAACTTAAACCATATGATGAAGATGAACAAGCTAACAAGAACTATTGTTTTTGCCATTACAATGATGGTGGCAATGTGCATGAATGCTCAGGTGGAGAGGCCCAAGTTGATTGTGGGTCTGGTTGTTGACCAGATGAGGTGGGACTACCTCTATAACTACCAATGGGGCGAGGGAGGCTTCAAGACCCTGCTCACCGACGGTTACCGTTGCAACAACACCATTATCGACTATGTGCCCACGGTGACAGCCATCGGTCATGCCAGCATTTTCTCGGGCACAACACCCGCCTTCCACGGCATCGCCGGCAACAATTTCATGCTCAACGGCAAGAACGTGACCAGCGTGCAGGACGATAGCGAAAAAGGCGTGGGCGGCAATGAGAAGACCCGCGGCAAGTCTCCGCGCAACCTCATCACCACGAACATCGCCGACCAACTGCAACTGGCCACCAACTTCAAGAGCCGTACAGTGGGCATCGCCCTCAAGGACCGCGCCGCTATTCTACCATCTGGTCACCACCCCATCGGTGCCTACTGGTATGATAAAGGCAGCAAGTCGATGGTCACCAGTACCTACTACATGAATAAACTGCCCAAGTGGGTCAGCGAATTCAACAAGCGATACCGCAACGAACTCGCCAGTGACGTCTATAATCTGCCCATAGGCACTACGCTGACCTTTGCCCTTGCCGAGCAAGCACTCATCAATGAGAAATTAGGCCAAGGCGAGACAACCGACATGCTCACCATCAGCGTTTCCAACACCGATATGTGCGCTCACTACTACGGTACCCATTCGCCCAAGGTAGACTCCATCTATTGGCAGCTGGACAAGGAAATCGCCCACTTCATCCAACTGCTGGATCAGCGAATCGGTCGCGGCAACTACCTGCTGTTCCTCAGCGCCGACCATGGCGGCACCCACAGCTATCAGCGCATGACCGAGCACGGACTGCCCAGCGGATGCTGGCACAACCCTAAAGCCATCATCGAGGCCAACAAGCGCCTGAAACAGCAGTTCGGCGTGGATAGCCTGCTCAAGGCTGAGATGGAATACACCTTCTACCTTAACCACGAGGTCATCAATACCGCAGGACTTGACACCGACAAGGTGATGAGTGCTGCCTGCAAGGCCTTGGAGGAGCCTGAGGAAATCCAATGGGCCATTGACGTCGCCAATATTGACAACCACCCTGTGCCCACCATCCTCAAGGAACGCATCAAGTTGGGATACTTCCCCGAGCGCAGTGGCGAAATCTATGTCGTGCCCCGTACGGGCGTATATGCGGGCAAGAAAGAAGAAGCCGGATCCAACCACGGTACATGGAGCCAAAGCGACTCCCACATCCCCCTGATTTTCATGGGCTGGCACATCACCCCTGGCGAGACGAGTCGGTTAACCCACATGACCGATATCACAGCTACCGTCTGTGCCATGCTACACATTCAAGCGCCCAACGGCTGCATTGGAACCCCGATTTTCGAGTAAAATTCGGGGCAATGGCTATTCAATACTATCGAAAATGATAACTTTTTCACATATTTTTATAGTAATTCAAAAAAAAGTAGTAATTTTGTGAATTATTCCTTCGGGAAAAAATACATTCTCTCCACCCCTGAAGACATTGATGCCCCTCCAATGGAGACACATCAAATTTCGAAGTGCAAATTAATTTAACTTGTGTAATTTTAACTATAAACTAAAACAAACAGCGTATGAAAAGATTCTCTTTACTGCTTGTGAGTCTGCTGCTGACGTGTACAGCAGCGCTTGCGCAGGTCACTATCCACGGCACTGTCGTGTCGGCAAGTGACAACGAACCTGTCATCGGTGCAACAGTCACCGTTGTAGGCACCAGCACGGGAACTGCCACCGACATCGATGGCCGCTTTACCGTAAACGTGCCCAATTCTAACAGCCAGCTGAACATCTCCTTCATCGGCATGACTCCCGTCACTGTCAAAGCCGAGAACGGCATGGTTGTTGAGCTGTACAGCAACACTCAAGACCTTGACGAGGTCGTGGTAGTAGCTTACGGTACAGCCAAGAAGAGTGAGCTTACCGGTGCCGTGTCACAGGTGACCTCACAACAGATTGAGGCACGTCCTGTGACCAGCGTCACCTCGGCTCTGGAAGGTACAACCACTGGTCTGGTGGTCAACTCCACCTATGGCCAGCCTGGTAGCGACGCCTCGATCCGCATCCGCGGTTTCGCATCGATCAACGGTAGCAACGAGCCGCTGTACGTGATCGATGGTGTACCCTTTGGTGGTAACATCAGTGACCTTAATAGCGCCGATATCGAGAGCATCACCGTGCTGAAGGACGCCACCTCGGCTGCCCTGTACGGTAACCGCGCCGGTAACGGTGTTGTGCTGATTAACACCAAGAAAGGCCGTGATGACAAGGTGCGCATCAACGCATCGGTCATGATGGGTACTTATAACCGTGGTATTCCCGAGTATGACCGCATGGACGCCCGCAACTGGATGAATGCCATGATGCAGAGCTATGCCCGCGAGCACTATGCTGCCGGCAACAGCGGCACCAACGCTGACGGCACACCCAAAGTGATGTCCATGAGCCAGGCCATTGCCAACGCCAACCAAGGTATTATCACCGACTACCTGCACTACAACATCTTCAACCAGCCCGACAATGCTCTGTTCGATGGCATCTACCTGAAAAACAACGCAGAGATCAAGAGCGGCTTGGCTGATGACCTTGACTGGTTCAAGGCTGCTATCCGCAGCGGTTTCCGTCAGGAGTACACGCTGGGTGGTGATGGCGGTAGCAAGACTGCCAACTACTACTTAGGTACCAGCTACACCAAGGAGGAAGGTTATACCAAGGAATCAGGCTTTGAGCGTATCACTGGTCGCGCCCGCGTCAATCTGATGCCCAAGAGCTGGTTCAAGACAGGCTTGACAATTGCCGGTTCTCACCAGTTGACCAACTACCACACCGACAGCGAGGGTAGTTACAAGAACGCCTTCGGTTACTGCCGCAATATTGCCCCCATTTATCCCATCCACTTGCACCAGATGGATAGCCAGGCGGGTGAATACATCCTCGATGAGCAGGGCAACAAGATCTATGACAACGGTGAAATGTGGGGTCGCTCCCAGTATTCAGGCCGCCACTACTTGTGGGAGACTGAACTGGATCAGGATAAGACCTACCGTAATACCCTTGACGGTATGGGTTACGTAACCTTTGGTCTTCCCTATGGTTTCGAGCTCACCTTCAACGGCGACCTGAACGTCCGCAACACCGAGAACCGCACTTACAACAATGCCATCATCGGTGACGGTCAGGGTAATAACGCCCGCACCAAGCGCACCATCTACCGTTATAAGAACTTCACGCTCCAGCAACTGTTGAACTGGAACCACAGCTACGCCGACCGCCACAACATTGAGGCAATGGTTGGTCATGAGGTTTACTACTACAAGTATAACTACCTCTATGGTTTCAAGGCCAACGAGACCCTGGCTGGACACGTTGACATGATCAACTTCTCGGACATCCAGAACCTGTATGACTACGAGAACAACGACCGCAAGGAGAGCTACCTGGGCCGCGTTCGCTACGTCCTCGACGACAAGTATGCGTTTGAGGGTTCGTTCCGTCGTGATGGTAGTTCACGCTTCCACAAGGACCACCGCTGGGGTAACTTCTACAGCATTGGTGCCAGCTGGATTCTGAGCCGTGAAGAGTTCATCCGCAAGTATGACTGGATCAACAACCTGAAACTGCGCGCCGCTTACGGTGAAGTAGGTAACGACCGTGCAGCCGACTACTACAGCTACATGGCTCTGTATGACATCACCGTCAATGGTGGCATGGGTGCTCTTGTAAAGAGCCAGCTCACCAACGAGTTGCTTAGCTGGGAGTCCGTTAAGAACTGGGGCATCGGTCTCGAAGGCCGTCTGTTCAACCGCTTGAACTTCAGCATCGAGTACTTCAGCAAGGCTTCCCACGACCTGATCTTCAACCTGAACCAGCCTCTGTCGGCAGGTGCCACCAGCACCAGCAGCGGTGTGTCACAGGTACAGGTCAACCTGGGTAACATGGTGAACCGCGGCGTCGAACTGTCGGCTGACTATGACATTATCCGCGCTAATGACTTCCGCTTCAACCTGGGTCTCAACTTGACCTACCTGAAGAACAAGATCACCAAGATGCCGGACATCTACAATGTGGGCGGTGAAAAGGATGAGTATAATGCAGGTCTCCAGAGCGGTCAGTATAACTACCGTGTGGGCCATTCGATGTACTCCTTCTACACCTATACCTATAAGGGTATTGACGACATGACCGGTAAGGCGCTCTACACCTTCAACGACCACGACTACTATGTACCTGGCATGCTGAAGACGGGTGAGGACATCACCAACCGTGAGGCCATTCCCGAGGGTGAGTACGTTGTCATCGACGGTGTTCCCTACGTTTACAAGCCCGCCACCTACGGCAAGCGTGAGTGGCACGGCAGCGCAGTGCCCAAACTCTATGGCAGCTTCAATCCCACCATCGAGTACAAGAACTTCACTCTGAGTGCTATCTTCTCGTTCCAGCTTGGTGCCAAGTGTATCGACTGGACTTACCAGAGTTTGACCTCGATGGGCGGTACTCCCAGCGCCATCCATGCCGACTTGGAGAATGCTTGGGTCAAGGACCTGAACGGAACCGTTGTATCCTATACTGAGGACCAGATCAAGAGCATGACCATTGGCGAGGGTGACAATGCCTATGTCAACTATCCTGCCAGCCGTCTCGATCCCAACGGCACACCTGCTGTTTATTCTGGCGACAATAGCTATAACAGCGCTACCAGCGACCGTTACATCACTTCTTCTAACTACTTTATCGTGAAGAATATCGGTCTGGGTTACCGCTTGCCGCGCGCCCTCGTGAACAGGATTGGCTTCACCAATATCGCTCTCAGCGCAACTGTAGAAAACCTGTACACCAAGACAGCCCGTAAGGGTATGAACGCTCAGCAGAACTTCAGCGGTTACGTAGGTGACTACCTCGTTACTCCGCGCGTATTCTCATTCGGCGTGAAATTTGGTTTCTAATCGCTCTGCAGTATCACTTAACAATCGTTACATTAATAATAACAGAATATCATTATGAAAAATCTCAAATATTTTCTGATTGCAGGTATTGCCGCTCTCGGTCTTTCATCGTGCTCGAGTGACTTCCTCGATACCGCACCGACCGCAGAGACTGGTACTGCAACCGCAT
Source organism: uncultured Prevotellaceae bacterium (assembly GCA_947306175.1). Taxonomy (GTDB): domain Bacteria; phylum Bacteroidota; class Bacteroidia; order Bacteroidales; family Muribaculaceae; genus Sodaliphilus. Next base: position 7,624 of record CAMZFV010000056.1, on the reverse strand, counting down.
TCGAGACCACTGATAATGTCAAGTTGGCCGTTAACGGCTGTGCCCGCGTGATGATGAACCAGTACCTCGGCACGCAGGGTATGTGTGGTGAGGGTTGCATCAAGATGTGGTATGGCAACTATCCCGGACAGGATTTCTATGTGAACCTTCCCGGTTGGGCGTTGCTCATCAACCAGAACAACCATGACACGCCTACCAGTTCCTACACTTACTATCCCTGGTTCTACTACTACAAGCTGATCAGCAATGCCAACAGTGTGATCTTGCACGTTGATGAGGCCGAAGGTGTTGAGTCCGACAAGCAGTTCCTGAAAGCTCAAGGTCTGACCTTCCGCGCTTATGCCTACATGATGCTGGCACAAATCTACTGCAAGCGTTGGGTGGACTCTGACAACGGCAATTGCCCGGGTCTTGTGCTCCGTCTTGACGAGAGCGTGGGTGACCTGCCTTTGACTTCGCTGGCTGACGCATACACGCAGATCTATTCTGACCTCGATGAGGCCATCAGCCTTTATCAGTCATCTGGCCGTCAGCGTGGTGCCGACGAGTTCTTCCTGCCCGACATCGAGGTGGCCTATGCTACCTATGCCCGCGCAGCCCTCAACCGTTGCGACTGGAGCAATGCCTCTAAGTATGCCAAGCTGGCCCGCGCCAACTATCCGCTGATGAGCAACACCCAGTTGCTGTACGATGGATTCTGCACGCACAACAGCGAGTGGATCTGGGGTGGCTATAGTGCAACTGACCAGACGCTGTACTACTACAGCTACCATGCTTACATTGCCTACAACAGCAACGCTGGTAACGTGCGCAACTATCCCAAGTGCATCAGCAAGGAGCTGTTCGAGCAGATTCCCGCAACCGACGTTCGTCGTCAGTGGTGGCTCGATCCCACGGGCTACACCTACACGACCACTAGCGGTCAGGCTGGTTCCAAAACTGCCCTCTATGCCGATACCAAGGCCAAGTATCCCGACCTGTTAAGCAACGCCACCGTCTATGCTTACATGCAGTTTAAGGTGCGCTGCAACGACACCCCTGGTGTGGGTGAGTTGAACAACTTCCGCTCCAGTGAGATGCTGCTCATCGAGGCCGAGGCTGAGTACATGATGGGCAACGCCAGTGCCGCTCAGGCAGCACTTGTGGCTCTGAACAAGACTTCGGGCCGTGACCCCGAGTACAGCTGCAACAAGACTGGTGCCGATCTGCTCAACGAGATTAAGCTCTATCGCCGCGTCGAGTTGTGGGGCGAAGGCTTCGACTGGTTTGACATGAAGCGCTGGAAAGACACCCTCGTGCGCCACACCTATGCCGAGGGCGGCAACTTCCTCGCCACCCTGGCTGTGACCATCAAGCCCGATGAGAAGAACGAGTGGCGTTTCATGATTCCGACCCGCGAGACCGACTACAACAAGGCCGTTCGTGACGGTGTCATCACCCCCGCCGAATAAAACCGACCCGCAACTGTTAACCAGTTGCACAATCTCATCAAGGAGTGCCGATGCAGTGGACGTCGGCACTCCTTATTTTATAAAAATCGGAACGGTGTTGTCTTTATTGACAAGAAAATTGTAACTTTGCAGGTTAGTAACTCGAAACCAAACAACAAAAACCAAATACGACAATGAGTAGAGAGACTTATCCTCACCTTGAGGCGCTGCGCGAGGAGATGCGCCGCCTGAATGTCGATGCCGTGATCATCCCCGGCACCGACCCGCATCAGAGTGAATACATCTGTGACCACTGGAAGTTCCGCGACTGGGTGTGCGGATTCACAGGTAGCAACGGCACTGCCGTGGTGACGCTTGACCAGGCCGCCCTGTGGACCGATTCACGTTACTTCCTTCAAGCCGACATTGAGCTTGAGGACAGTGGCTTTGTGATGATGAAGGAGAACATGGGCAACGACCCCACCATCCACGAGTGGCTGCAACAGGTCCTTGAGGAGGATGCTGTCATCGCCATCGACGGACGCCTGTATAGCGCACAGGACGCCAACCAGTTGGAACGCTTCTGCGGCGAGAACGGCTTCATGCTTGCGACCGAGTTTTACCCTGCCGACAAGATCTGGACCGACCGTCCCGCCCGCCCCAGCGAACCCGCCTTTGTACACGAGGTGCAATATGCCGGCGAGGAAGCCAATGAAAAGATCGAGCGCCTGCTCAAGGTGCTTGAGGACAACGACGCTACCGCCATGCTGGTAACCGCCCTTGACGATATCGCTTGGTTGCTCAACCTGCGCGGCAACGACGTGGCATTCACCCCGGTCGCTATCGCCTTTGCCTATATCTCACGCGACAGGAAAGAACTGTTCATCGATGATAACAAGGTAACCGACGAGGTGCGCCAGCACCTCAAGGACTGCGGTGTCAGGGTGCGCGACTATGATGATATCGTCCGCTATCTGGAACGCGTGAGCGAGCACGAGGTGGTACTCATCGACCCCAACCGCGTGAGCGACACCCTCGCCAATGCCCTACCCTGCCAGAAGGTCTATTTTCGCTCTCCCATCACCGACCTCAAGTGCATCAAGAACGAGGTGCAAATCGAGGGTTTCCGCCATGCGATGGAGCGCGACGGCGCCGCGCTGGTACGCCTGTTCAAGTGGATCGAGGAAACTGCCCCGCAAGGCACCATCAACGAGGTGGACGTGTGGAACAAGGGCATGGAATTCCGCGCTAAACAAGATCTCTATGTTGAAGACAGCTTTGCCATGATCTGCGGCTACAAGGAGCATGGCGCCATCGTGCACTACGAGGCGACCGACGAGACCGCATCGACCCTGCACGGTGAGGGCATCCTGCTCGTGGACAGTGGCGCGCAGTTCCTTGACGGCACCACCGACATCACCCGCACCGTCACCTTGGGCAATCCCACAGCGCAGGAGAAACACGACTTCACCCTTGTACTCAAGGGCCACCTTGCCCTGCAACGCGCCAAGTTCCCCGTGGGCACTACCGGTTGCCAGCTTGATGTGCTCGCCCGTCTGCCACTATGGCAAGAGGCCATGACTTATGGTCACGGCACGGGACACGGCGTGGGTCACTTCCTGGGCTGCCACGAGGGACCGCAAAGCATCCGCACCAATCTGGTTGACGTGAAGCTGGTGCCTGGCATGATACTGAGCAACGAGCCCGGCCTGTACAAGACCGGCGAATATGGCATCCGCACCGAGAACCTGTTGCTCGTTGTCGAGGCCGAAAAGACCGAGGACTTCGGCAACTTCCTCGCCTTCGAGCCGCTGACGCTCTTCCCTTACGACCTGCAACTCATCGACCGTACAATGCTCACTGCCGAGGAGGTGGCCCAAATCAATGACTACCACCGCATGGTACGCGAACGCATCACTCCACTGCTCAATGCTGACGAGGCAGCATGGCTCGCAGCCAAAACCCAGGAACTCTAACCCCTTTAAACTCTAAACTCTAAACTTTAAACATCATATATGGCTATCATCAAGAAAGTGAGGGGCTTTGACCCCAAGATTGGAGAGAACTGTTTCCTGGCCGACAGCGCTGTCGTTGTAGGTGATGTGACCATGGGCAACGATTGCAGCATCTGGTTCAATGCCGTGCTGCGTGGCGACGTGAACACCATCACCATTGGCAATCGCGTCAACATCCAGGACAACAGTGTGATACACACCTTGTATGAGAAATCGGTCACCGAAATCGGCAATGACGTGTCCATCGGTCACAACGTGGTCGTACATGGCGCCAAAATCGGTGACATGGCACTCATCGGCATGGGCAGCATCATCCTGGACCATGCCGAAATTGGTGAGGGCGCCATCATCGCCGCTGGCAGCGTCGTGCTGGGCGGCACCAAGGTGGGTCCCCACGAGTTGTGGGCAGGCAGTCCGGCGAAGTTCAAGAAGATGGTTGACCCCAAGCAGGCCAGCGAGATCAACGTGAAAATCGCCAAGAACTACCTCATGTACTCGACCTGGTACGAGTAACACATTACCAGAAGCTGTAGCATCTATAGAGACTATAGCATCAATAAAAACAGCAACCAGAATTCAAGATGAAAAAGTATTATGTTTTGACCATCATGGCGCTTGTGCTGGCAGTCATGCCGGCACAGGCGGCCATATATATTGTGGGGAACACCCCCTTCGGCAATTGGAATCCAGCCAACGGTGTCGAGATGACAGACAATGGCAACGGAATCTATTCCTTTGATGTGAACGTGAGCGGAACCATTTGGTTTGTGTTTGCCGACGGGCAGACCAACGACTGGAACGTCTTTAACGCCAACTACCGCTATGGCCCTAACGGCAACGGCAGCCAGGAGGTGACTCTGGACCATGAGTACACCACCCAAAAGAGCAACAACAACCACTCTTACAAGTTCAGCGGCAGCGGCCTTGACTATACGTTCACATTTAATCTCAACAACCTCACGTTCAGCATCAAGGAATATGAGGAGCCCACTGTTCCCGACCCGTACTCCTACGTTGTGGGCGACGTGAACGGCGACAAGGAGATCAATATCGCCGATGTCAACGCGGTTATCGATGTCCTGCTGAGTGGCAGCGATGAAGACCCAGAGGTCATGCGTCGTGCCGATGTCAACTACGACAAGGAAGTCAATATCGCCGACATCAACGCCCTCATCGACTACCTGCTGGGAGGAGAGTTGCCCAAGCCCGTCAAGGAAGGCTACGACTATGTGTGGGACGACGAGGTGATTCCCGAAATTCACATCGACGTGAGCCGCACCCAGTGGAACCAGCTGCTGACGCTCTATGACATCAACCCCTTCACCACCCAGTATGTGGTGGCGACTGCCACATTCGTCAAAGATAACGAGACGACTGTCATCGACAGCGTGGGCCTGCGGCTCAAGGGCAACACCTCGCGCCGTCGTCCCGAAGGCTGGAGCGGGCACATGCACGAACGCGACAACACCGATTGGCACCACGTCCACTTCGGCGTGAACCTGACCAAGTATGTCGAGGATGATGCCCACACCATCCAGGGCGTGCGCAAGCTGCATCTCAAGTGGTTCAAGGACGACCCCGCATACGTGCGCGAGATGTTCTGCTATGACCTGTTCAGGCGGGCTGGCGTATGGACTGCCGTGAGGGACAATTACTGCCGCCTGTGGCTTCATGTCGAGGGTGACAGCAAGGAAGCCTATTATGGGGTGTATGAGATGCTGGAGCCTATCGACAAGCGCTACCTCAAGGACAGGAAAGACCTCTTCGGCGCAAGCAACGGCTACCTGTGGAAATGCCGCAACGGCGCCTCGGGCCTGAACAATCCCAACGGCGACATTTGGTATGACGATGACACTGATGACCGCCACGCCTACACGCTCAAGACCCAGACCAGCGAGTTTGAGAATGCCCGAGACCAGCTGGTGGACTTCATGAACAAGATATGTAATCTAAATGACAACGAGTTCTACACCTGGATACAGGAGGTGACCGACGTGGACCTGTTGCTCAAGACCTATGCCGTCAACGTGGCCGTCGGCATGTGGGACGACTACTGGAACAACGCCAACAACTATTATCTCTACTTCAACGGCAGGAATCTCACAGGATATAAGTTCTTCATGATTCCCTATGACTATGACAACACGCTGGGCACCAGCATGCGCTGCGGGGCACAAAGTGATGCGGGGCGCCAGAACCCGCTGCACTGGGGCAATGACAACAACCCGTTGATTGCCAGAATCCTCAAGTTCAATGACTTCAAGGCCAAGTACGTGGCATATCTCAAGGAACTCGTCACCAACGGCAAGGGCCTCATGGACCGCAGCTCGTCACAGGCGCGCATCCGCGCCTGGCAAGCCCGCATCGAGCAATACATCGACAACGACACGGGCGAAGACACCGTCATCGAGGACAAACCCGCCTCCTGGGGCAACCACAGCGAGTACAACCTGCTGAAGAACAACAGCGACAACTTCTTCAACGCCAAAGCCTCCAGTATCAACGGAATTAACTGATTATCAGCAAAATTGATAGATGCTATAGTTTCCATAGGAGCTATAGCATCTATTGTATTCAATGGACTCTTTTAATGTTACGCTAATCCTAGGTCGAAGTCTTTCAGGAATTGGGTGAAGTGGGGGTTGTTTTGTTTGATTTGGTCGATGACCTCGCGGGGGGATAGGATCTTGGGAGTGTCGATGGGGACCTCGCTCACCTTGACTTCAAGGTTGATGCGGTCGTTCTGCAAGGCGTCACACAGGAACTTCAACAACGCCGCTTTGTGTTCTTCGACATTTTTCTGCTCGGTGGGGCTGCCTACAGTCATCACATAGTGCTCGGCATCAGCGCCCACTTGGGGCAAAGCATAGGACATGGTGGTCACCAACGCCCGCTCCTGCGGATGCTCCATGATGTAACCCTGCCAGGCTTCCTGCAACTGCTCGGGAGTGAACTCCTGCGAGCGCAACTGGGCAACGGGGGTTGACGGGACAGCTGCTGCCGTGGGGTTGGGCTTGTTCACCATGATGCGTGGCGCAGCAGCCAATTTGTTAGGCATCGCGGCTGAACGGAGTGCAGGCTGCTGAGGGGCAGCCGATGCGGGATGTGGAGCCTGAGGCGCCTGCTGAACGGGCTGCTGAGGCGCTTGCTGCTGGGGGGCAGGACGCTGAGGCTGTGCAGGCTGAGCAGGGGCGGCGGGAGCCACTTTCTGCAAGGGTTGAGGTGCCGTAGCTTGGGGTTGTGGCGCCTTCACCAGCTGACACAGTTTTATCAAGGTAAGTTCCACCAGCAACTGCTTGCTACTGGCATTGCGGTAATTCAGGTCACAGGTATTGCACAGGTCAAGGGCACGGTAATAGAACGCGGGGGTCAACTTGGCGCTCTGCACGCCGTACTGCTGTGCCACCTCGTCGTTCATTTCCAGCAGGATGCGCGTCTTGGGCGTGCTGGCCACCATCAGGTCGCGCAAGTGCTGAGCCAAGCCGTTGATAAAGAACTGGGAATCAAAGCCCTTGTCGCGGATCTCCTTGTAGATGAGCAAAGCCTCGTTGACATCCCCGATGAGGAACGACTCCACGAGCCTGAAGTAGTAGTCATAGTCGAGCACATTGAGGTTCTCGAGGGCGCTTTGATAGGTGATGTGCCCCTCGGTTGAAGCGGCCACCTGGTCAAAGATGGACAAGGCATCACGCATGGCGCCGTCGGCCTTCTGGGCGATGACGTTGAGCGCCGCGGGTTCGGCCTCGATGTTCTCCTGCTCGCACACGTATTGCAGCTGCTGGACGATATCGGGCACGGTAATGCGTGCGAAATCGTAGATCTGGCAGCGCGACAGGATGGTGGGGATGACCTTCTGCTTCTCGGTGGTGGCGAGAATAAAGATGGCGTATTCGGGCGGTTCCTCCAGAGTCTTGAGGAAGGCATTGAAAGCCGCCTGAGACAACATGTGGACCTCATCAATGATGAAGACGCGGTAACGGCCCGTTTGTGGCGGGATGCGCACCTGCTCGGTCAGGTCACGGATGTTGTCCACGCTGTTGTTAGACGCGGCATCCAGCTCGTTGATGTTGTAGGAGCGCTGCTCGTTAAACGCCTTGCACGACGGGCACTCGTTGCAGGCCTCGCCCTCGGGCGTGGGATGCTCACAGTTGATGGTCTTGGCAAAGATGCGGGCACAGG
>CAMZFV010000055.1 GCA_947306175.1 uncultured Prevotellaceae bacterium | reverse complement strand
GAGCCGACCAAGAACCACATCCACTACCTCAAGCCCGTCGTCGTGCTGGCCAACCGCAGTAGCTTCAGCGCCAGCAACAACTTCGTGTCCATCATGAAGTCGCTCAATCAGGTCACCGTCGTGGGCGACACCACTGGAGGCGGCTGCGGCCTGCCCTTTACCAGCGAGTTGCCCAACGGGTGGCGTGTGCGTTTCTCCTCGTGTCCCGTCATGGATGCCCAGGGGCGGCTCACCGAATTTGGCGTGGCACCTGACGTGCGCATCGACATGGACGAGAACGACCGCTCCAGCGATGCCACTCTCGACACCGCCATCGCCATCCTGGCCGAAAAGACCAGGCCTTAGAAACCGATGATAAACGTTTAACCATAATAATAACTAACGACTTATGAAGAAATTCATCATCATCGCCCTGCTGGCTGTCATGACGGCCCTGGGTGCCCGTGCCGAGGCGGGTGACTTCTCGGTGGGTGGGCAGTTTGCCTATGCTTCCAAGAATTCCATGGCCGGTGTGGGCTTGCAGCTCCAGTATGAGCCCATTCTCAACTGGCGCGTTGCTCCCGAGTTTATCTACTACTTCAAGAACGATGGCTTGAGCGCCTATAATGCCAATCTCAACATCCACTACGTCATTCCCACCAGCACCTCGTTTGCCATCTACCCCCTGGCAGGATTCACTTATGCCCATTTTGAGGCCGACGCCGGATATGTGGGTGCCAGTGTGAACCGCTGCGGTGCCAACATCGGCATGGGTGCGCAGTACCTCATCAAGGAACGCCTCCACTTCTTCACCGAGGAGCGTTTCCAGATTCTGAAAGACTTCAACCAGTCGGTTACCGTCCTGGGTCTGAAATATACTTTCTGAGCCCATTTTTGAAGGATAGGATATTGTTTTGTGTGGCGTGGGAATGCTTATAGCTATTTTCCCACGCTTTTTTCTTTGTTTTTTTACTGGTTTTTTCGTTTTTTTAAAAAATTATTGTAATTTTGCAGGTGGGAAAATGTTGATATTTATTCCCAATTGCTGCTTGAGAACTGAATTATAATCTGATACAGTGATCGTGAATTTGCAATTTTAAGGAAGAAATATTGATGCTGAGAATTGATATAAGTATAATTAATATTTATTAACTAATTAATTTTTAATGACTTATGATTACTAAAAACAAATCTTGGCTCTTTGCAGCCTTGTTCATGCTGTTTGGGCTCTTTAGCGCCCAAGCACAGAGCGTTGTCCACAACAAGGCATACTTTGATGGTATGACTTATCAGTGGACCGATGCCAATGGTGTTTCTCACGAGAACTCCATCACCGAGGTGGCTACCGATCCCTATCAGATCGTTGCCCTGTTGAAGAAGATCTATTGCGACCCCAACATCCCGGGTCCCAAGTTCAGCGCCTATGACAAGAACGGTGAACCTGAGGATCCGGTTTATTACGGCGCCGTTGACGGTGGCTGGAACATCAGCGCTAGCGATGTGACAGAACCCTACGAGGACGGTTACACCCTGCTGATGGTTGCTCTCAATAACCACATCACTCCTTATGGTAACGAGAACAACTATAAGGCTAACTACTTTACTCAGACCAGTCAGCTGATTAACTACATCCGCGACAATGTGGCTTCGGTGCAGATGCTGTGCGATGGCCTGCGCTTGGGTAGTGGTGTGAATGCAGGTACCGCTTTCAACATCAGTGGTGAGTACAACCGCTTCTTCCTCCTCGGTAAGGGCCAGGCCCGTAAGAAGGACAGTGAGGTAACCAATTTCGAGAACCGCTATGGAGTCATTGCTGGTGAGAATGTCCCCTTCAAAAAGATGTTTGAGCAGTTCAGCCCCACTTCGGGTTATAGTGGCTCACAGGTCAAGGACTTCTATTCCAGGATGGTCGCTGGTGACCTCTTCCCCGTTGTTCACGACTGTATGTCGGTGATTGAGAACGAGCATGACTTCTCGATGGCTGGTAAGAACCAGGAGGAGTACAAGTCGATGACCGGTATGAACATCTTTGTCCCCGACTACCGCTTGCTGTACACTGGCAGGGACACCACTTGGACAGAATATAGTTGGGAATGGCCATTTTACCATGAATACACCGCTGAGATTGATAACCGTACTCAGAACCCCTACAAGACGGCACAAGGTGAATGGGAATGGCAAACATTCAGTTATATCACTGCCAACTATGCAGTATATAACAAAGCACACGCTCCCTATATGGGTATCTACACCATTAAGTTGGATGCCGATGCCGAGGAAGCTGCCGAGGAGCACACCTATGACGTAGTGCTTGACTGGACTTCGTCGCTCAATACCCTGGCTGGTGGCGAGGATGTGCCTCAGACCTATATCGTCTATATCGTTGACGAATATGGTTACAACACCGAGCTGTATGTGACCAATGATACCCATTACACTTATCCCGTGCCTCAGGAAGAGCACAGCTACACCCTCACCTATGTTGTTTATGGTATGCCCTCCGACGGTGATCACGACATGTTCGTCGCTTGGTCCAATACCGACGCTGTGGTCATCCCTGGCTGGAACGACTTCTTAGTTCTGGACATTGACCACTATGAGAGCGACTACGTGATTAACGCTGAGCGCAACTACTACCGCAACTTCTTTGCCTTGGAGAACCTGGACGAGCTGAATGCCCTGACCACCGCTCGCGTACAGGCTGGCGAGAACCAGTTTATCCTCTACCGCTTCGACATGGCTAACCCCGATAACAAGATCGAAGTTGCTACTGTGAATCTGACCGTTACCGGCAATGGCGTGCGCTACACAGTACAGTATGACGAACAGGATATGCGTCCCAACTATAACATCGACGTCACCCTGCAGGGTATGCTGGGCGTGGACAACGGTGTAATCGACTTCGATGGTCTCACTCTGGTGGATCAGTTCTCGGCTGATGTTTCCGAGAACATGCACGCCGAGCGCTATGGCTACATCCTTTCGCTCGGTGAAATCGGTGACGACGTTAAGACTACCAACACGGTCGAGATTCCCGTCATCAAGAATTACGGCTTCAACCTGGGTTACTATACCGAGCAGCAGATTCTGGAAGACACCGAGGCTGAGCTGACTCCTGGTGTGAAGAATGCCGATATCGAGTATGAGCTTTACAATACCCAAGAGGTATATTACGTTGACCTCCTGCGCGGTAATGAAGCAGCTCCCAGCCAGGTAATCTCTCACCTGCAGCGTCGCACCGATGGCTCCTTCTTCGAGTTCAGCGACGTACTGCCCCAGTACACTGGCGCAATTGAGTATTATTGGGTAGATCGTTACGACACCAATGTAGTTACTGGTGAGTATGATAACTTTATGACCTATGTTCCCGTAACTAAGACCTTCGGCGAGGATCGCGTGAAGCATGATGGTGAGAACAGCTATGGTGGCGAAATCTACAAGAACTATGTTGCTGGTTTGGATGTAGAGGTTGATGGTACCGTCAGCGACCATGGCACCTACGCCAACTGGTATGACGAGAATGGCGAGGAGTGCGCTATCTTCAATCCCGTTATCACTATCGATGCCAAGCTGTCCGATAAGGGTACTTGGGAATACAGGCCTGTGATGTACCGTGTATGGCTGAAGTGTGACAACCTCCGTGGCTACGAAGTGGATCCCAATAACGGTCACAGCGTTAACGTTGAGGGCGAGTATGAGAACTTCTACCTCCTTGTCGAGGATAATGTAGATGGTGATACCCATGTGGTTTATGGTGATGCGCTCAACGACGAGCTCGCATTCGGTGCTACCTTCGCCAGCAGGAACGGTGGTATCTCCTTCCTTGTTCGCATGTACTACGAGGTTGAGGCCATGATTCCTCTGAAGAGTAATTATCCCTCATGGATGCCCGTTTACTATGTAGTAGAGAAGGAAATCCCCTGGAACAACGTTCCCACTGCTGTTAGGGAGATCAACTCTGACAACGTGGTTGCTAAGACCTACTACAACGCTCAGGGTCTCTCCAGCGACAAGCCCTTCGATGGTGTGAACATCGTTGTAACTAAGTACGGCGACGGCACCACCAAGACCAACAAGGTCATCTTCTAATAGATAGTATTACGGATTTGGACAATACTATTTTTTCCCTCAGAGGAGAATCCCGTCGGGTTCTCCTCTGATTTTTTCACCGCCACTCAGCGGCAATATTTTTTATCAGTCTCGCGCGATTAAATTAATGAGAGAAACTGTTGCACATTAATATTATTGTCAGTACCTTTGCGCTATGAAACGGACCGTGCTTTACTAAAGCCCTAAAGATGAACACTTTTTGTTTATTAACATAGTTTTATTCATTTAATTCATTCAAGCATTTATGAAGAAATTATTTTCTCTCCTCACGCTTGCCCTGCTGACCATGTCAGCTTGGGCCGCCAACACTTATGTGAAGGTGACTAGCGCTGACCAGCTTGAGGCTGGCAAGAAGTACATCCTCGTCAACGAGGCGAACCAGAAAGCTATGGGTGCCATCGACGCTTACGGTGCATCTGTAAGCGTAGCTATCAGCAATGGTGTTGTTGACATCGATGGCACTGCTGTGGTTGAGTTGACCTTGGGCGAAGGTTTGACCTTTGATGTTAACGGTGAAGGCAATTATATTTGCTGGAATGCAGGTAATTCGCTGAATGTGACCGATGACAACACCACCAATTACGCAAAGTGGACTGCTTCTGACACCAATGATGGTGTTGTCCTGACTAACAATGCTGACAACACCCGCAAGTTGCAGTACAACCAAGGCAGCCCCCGCTTCGCTTGCTACACCAGCAACCAGAAGCCTGCTGTGCTTTATGTACAAAAGGCTGTTGTTACTGTTGCTTCTCCCACGCTGCCCGCAGCTTGTACCTTTGAGGATAGCTACACCGTTGTTATCACTAACAACGAGGCTGGCGCTACCCTGTATTACAGCACCGATGGCCTGGCTTGGACCGAGGGTAACTCAGTGACCATCACCGAGACCACCACGGTTTATGCCAAAGCTAGCAAGGACGGTGTTGACAGTCCCGTGGTAAGCGAGACCTATACCAAGGTTGAGCCCGCCGAAGAAGGCGTTGTCGTATTTATCCCCGCTGTCGACAAGGGTAACGGTTCTACCAACCGTGCTGAGTGGACCATTGCAAAGGACGGTGTCACCATGGTCTGCAGCGACGGTACTGTTTACGACGAGAACTACCGCATCTATCAGAACGCAACGCTGACCTTCACCTCGACCGTGGGTAACATCACCAAGATTGAGTTCACTGGTGGTGACAATTCACGTCCCATCAGCAACCTGTCCACCGAGACGGGCACTCTGACCACGAATGAAAGCAATGGTACCTGGGTAGGTGATGCAGCCGAGATCGTCTTCAGCGCCAATGCACAGGCTCGCGCTACTGAGATTCGCGTTTACATTGGTGGCGAAGTTCCCATCGTTGTTGCAGCTCCCACCTTCAACCCCGCTGCTTGCGAGTTTGAGGAGCCCTTCAACCTCACTATTACCGCCGAGGAAGGTGCCACCATTTATTACAACTACGACAATGGTGAGAACTGGACCGAGTACACCGCTCCGCTGCCCATCAGCGAGACCACCACGGTTTATGCCAAGGCCGTTATTGGTGAAGTTGAGAGTGCTGTAGTTAGCGCTACTTACACTTACAAGGAGCCCATCCTCGAAATTGAGTCTCTCGAGATTGCATCTGACAAGGCTGATGATACTGAATTCCGTTTCACCGGTAACGCCGTTGTGACCTATCAGTACAATGCTTACCTGTACATTAAGGATGACACCGGCTACGGACTGATCTACGGCAACACCAATGGTGGTGACAACCCCGTATTTGTTCCGGGTACTGAGCTCGCTCCGAATTGGGAGGCCAAGGTTGACATCTTCCATGGTTTGACGGAGTTCGTTAGCACTACTGGTCTCGACAGCTGTGGCTTTACCGCTGTTGCTCCCGAGATGATCACTGCCGATCAGATGGAGGACAAGGTTAACGCTTATGTTCAGATCGACCATGTGAAGAGCGTCACTGGCACCACCGCAACGCTGGCCGACGGCACCACCATTAACCTGTACAAGCGTTTCGGTATCAATATTCCCGAGTTTAACAACGCCGACGCTATCATCACCGGTATCGTGAGCGTTTACGATGGCACCTACCAGATCAACTTCATCGCTGTTGAAGGCATCGTTGCTGCTCCTGTCATCTCGCCCGCTTCTTGCAACTTTGACGAGAGCATCGAGGTTACCATCACTGCCGAGGACGGCGCTACCATTAAGTACAGCACAGACGAGCAGAATTGGAACACCTACAGCCAGCCCCTGACCTTCAACGCTACCACCACCGTTTATGCCAAGGCTGTTGTCGGTACCAAGGAGAGCGTTGTTGTTTCCGCTACCTACAACAAGATGGAGCCCGTTACCTACACTCTGGTAACCGATGTTGCTCAGCTCGCTGATGGCGACAAGATCATCTTCGTGGGCTACCACATGCTTGCCGACTCTGTAACTGTTCAGCCCTACGCAATGGCTAACTTCAAGACCAACAACTTTGCTGCTGTGGCTGTTGAGCAAGTGGACAACACCATCACCACCGTTAAGGCTAATGTATTCACCCTTAACGCCGCTAACGAGGGCAAATGGAACTTCCTCCAGGATGCTGATGGCCGTTACCTGCACGCTGCCGGTAATGACACGCAGAACTACCTGAAGCTGGATGCTGAGGCTCATGACGCTACTATCACGATTACCGACGAGGTTCCCGTTATCGAGTTCGTGGGCGAGAATGCTACCAGGTTCATGCGCTTCAACGATAGCAACGCTGATAACATCCTGTTCTCTTGCTACAAGGAGACCAGCTCGATCAAGAATCCCGTTTACATCTTCAAGGCACAGACCGAGCCCGTTGGTCTGCGTGGTGACGTTGATCTGAATGGCGAGGTAGGTATCGCTGATGCTACCCTGCTCATCGACCTCCTGCTCAGTGCTAGTGAAGCTCCCAATACTGCCGACGCTAACCTTGACGGTGAGATCGGTATCGCTGACGTAACGTCGATCATCGACTACCTGCTCTCTGGCAACTGGCCCGAGTAATCCGTTAACAACTAACTGATTAAGTTAATATCTTGGACAGGACCTGCAACCACAGCGGGCCCTGTCCTCGTTTAATCCCCCCGCCATGACGCATCTAGCCGTGACTATGTCACGGCTCACGGCGACCCTGTCGCGGTAACTATCATGCAATGGCCCTGTTGTGGCAGGGTCGTTGTGTGGCGCGATTATGTCGCGCCATTTTTGAAATAACTCCCCGCTGGCTTGTCTATCCCCATCACTTGCAGTAACTTTGCAACATGATGAGTGACAACCAGCATAATGACAACCGCAAGCCCGATTGGTACCGCCCGACAATCCCCTCGATGAAGCGCCGGTGCGCTGGTCACGACTATCAGGACCGTTGTATCTACATGATTACCCTCGTCGTGGACAATCGCCGTCCCTTGCTCGCCCGTATTACGGGCGACGGCATTGACCATGAAGCCATCATCCATCCGACTTCATTAGGCAGCGCTATTCTTGACCAACTGAAAGAAATTCCCATCCACTACCCCGCTATCCAGGTTGTTGCCCAGCAACTCATGCCTGACCATCTTCACTTCATCCTTTTCGTCCATGACCGCATCCCCCGTCATTTGGGTCATGTCATCGCTGGCTTTAAGGTGGGTTGCAACCGTATCTATCGTGCCACATGTCCTGCTGGCCCTGCATCAGCCTTGTGGGAAGAGGGTTTCCATGACCGTGTCCTTAAGGGCAAGAACCACCTGCAGCGCATGATGGACTATATTGACGACAACCCTCGCCGTGCTGCCATCAAGCGTCACCATCCAGATTACTTTACGGTACAGCGCAACGTCCAGGCAGGGGGCCACACCTTCGCCGCGCTCGGGAATATTTTCCTCTTGCAGGCGCCCATGTTGCTGCAAGTGCAATGTACCCGCAAACTCACGCCCGAGCAGATCCTCGACACCGTGAATCACTTTCTAGAACAAGCTGGTCGTGGTGCAGTCCTCGTTTCTCCAAGCATCAGCCCCGGCGAGAAAGCGGTCATGCGGGCAGTCTTTGAGCATGGTTATCCCACCATCATCCTG
This sequence comes from uncultured Prevotellaceae bacterium, assembly GCA_947306175.1. GTDB lineage: Bacteria > Bacteroidota > Bacteroidia > Bacteroidales > Muribaculaceae > Sodaliphilus. The sequence goes on along the minus strand of CAMZFV010000055.1, from coordinate 10,159 downwards.
CAAGAGAATGGCTTCGCACCACTCGCTAAGCCTGGCGGGCGGCGTTTCGACGCTTGTGCCGAGGGGCGCCTTTTGCTGCTTGCACCCTGGGAGTACCACAACGACCACCGCGACATCAAGCGCTCACAATGCCATGCCCTCAATGCCATGGCGTCAGCCATCTGCTCCATGAACCAGCCGTGACACAACTAGCCGTGACCCATCTAGCCGTGACTCATTTAGCCGTGACACAGTCACGGCTCACGGTGACCCTGCTGCGGTAACAATCATGCAGTGGCCCTGTTGTGGCAGGGTAGTTGTGTGGCGCAATTATGTCGCGCCATGGTTAGTCGAGGTTGTCGAAGAGGGTGGGCTGGGGGAGCAGCTGGAAGGTGTGGCGGTGGTGGGGTGTCACGCCGTGCTGGGCGATGGCGGCGCGGTGGTCAGGGGTGGGGTAGCCTTTGTTCTTGGCCCAGCCGTATTGGGGAAATTCGGCATCGAGCTGGCGCATCAGTTCGTCACGGTGGGTCTTGGCGAGGATGGATGCTGCGGCGATGCTCAGCATCTTGCCGTCACCCTTGATGATGGTGGTGTGGGGGATGTCATGGTAGGGGAAGAAGCGGTTGCCGTCAACGAGGATGCCCTCGGGGCGTACGGTGAGCTGGTCCAGGGCGCGGTGCATCGCCATGATGCTTGCCCGCAGAATGTTGATGCGGTCAATCTCCTGGGGTGACACCATCGCGACGGCCCAAGCGACGGCCTCGCGCTCGATAATGGGGCGCAGCTGTTCGCGCTGGCGCTCGGTCAGCTGTTTGCTGTCGTTGATCATGTCGTTGTGGAAATCGGGCGGAAGAATTACTGCAGCGGCGGTCACAGGTCCCGCCAGGCAGCCACGTCCCGCCTCGTCACAGCCCGCCTCAACTCGTCCCGCTATCAAATACCTCTCCAACATCTACTACTACAAAAATAAAGGGAAGACAATAAATACAATAAATACTATGGCATCCGCTTTCTAAGTTGTTTTTATTGTATTTATTGTTTTCTTTTTTGATTAGAGGCGGCGCTCGATGACGTAGTCAAAGATTTCGCGGAATTGTTCGATGGTCTCGTCGGGCGAGTAGGGCATGATGATGCCGTTGGCCTCGTCGCGCAGGCGCTCCATCGTCTGGTAGGCATAGTCGATGCCGCCAGCACGCTTAGCATAGTCGATCAGGCGGTCGATGTCCTCGCTCGTCGGCTCGTTCTTGGCCACCAAGGCCAGCATCTCGTCGCGCTCGGGCATGTCCTCGCGTTGCAGGGCGTAGATGAGCGGCAGTGTCACCTTGCCCTCGCGCAGGTCGTTGCCTGTGGGCTTGCCGATGATGGGGTCATGGTAATAGTCGAAGGTGTCGTCCTTGATCTGGAAGCAGATACCCAGCAGGCGGGCATAGCGGCGCAGCTCGTCGATGGCCGTCTGGGGCGCGTCGTTGGCATATCCGCCCACCACAGCGCAGCACTCGAACAACGAGGCGGTCTTGGCGCGGATGATGTCCATGTAGGTGGCCTCGTCGATGTTGTGGTTGCGTGCGATGTCCACTTGGTCAATCTCGCCCAACGACAGGTCACGGCCCATGTCGGCCAGGGCGCTCAGGATGCGCCCGTCACCGGTATTCACGCCGCAGCGCAACGCTCCCGTGACAAAGAAGTCGCCCACGAGCACTGCCACATGGTTGCTCCACACGCTGTTGATGGTGGGCAGCCCGCGGCGTTCCTTGGCCTCGTCGATGACGTCATCGTGGATGAGTGACGCATTGTGCAGCATTTCGAGCGCGGCAGCGCCTTGCAGCGCCTTCTCGTTGATGCCGCCAAAGAACTTGGCGCTCAACAGCGTCACGATGGGCCTCAACATTTTGCCCTTGCTCTTCAAGTAGCTGGTAACGATGGCGTTAGTCAGCTCGCTCCCACTGGTCAAGGTGGTAACGATGATATCGTTGAGGGCGTCGAGTTCAGGCCTCAGTTGTTCCTGGATATGTGTCAGCGAAATTGACATAGTCTGCAAAGGTAGCAATAATTCCTGAGCGAGCCACCATTTTTAAGAGTTTTTTCGATTATTAAAAACAAGAGGGCTTATGATTTTAAACATAGCCCTCTGTTAAAACATGATTGATAAAAAACTTGTGTTACCCGAACATGCTGGCATGGAAAACGACTTGACTAAAACTTGAAGAAGTCGCAGAAGATGATGGCCACAGCCCATTCGTAGGGGCGGACATCACAATAGCCGAGCGTCTTGGAGTCTTTGGTCATGTCGATGCGTCCAGCGCCACGCACCTCGGCAACTGTCGCATTGGATCCCGGGACAGAAATGGAACCGCCGCTGGTCACCGAAGCCACCTTGCCGCTGCGGTTGTAGATGTCACCACTGCTGATGCGGCCGATGGTGCTGCCCGAGCCGTCCTTGATGTCACCGCTGCCCTTGGGCAGTTGTCCGATCTTCTTGTGCGCCCAGTCATAGACCACGCCGTTGGCATCGACAAAGCCACGCTTGCCATTCTTCTCGATCGTCCATTCCTTGACCTTCTGGGTCGTGGCCTTGTTGCCGCTGTTTTGGCTTTTCTTGGTTGAGCTGGTGGTTGCAGTAGTGGTCTGGCCTTTAGCCTGTGCCTCTTGGGCGGCCTTTAGCCTGGCTTCCTCGGCTTGTTTCCTCTCCTGCTCGGCGCGCAGTTTCTCTTCCTTGATTCTTGCCCTCACATCATCGATGCCTGGCTTGTCATACAAGATACCAAAGAAGATATAGGCGGCCACCTGTTTGTCGATATCCTTGGCCTTGCCTATCGGTGTGCCCTCTAGGGTCACATTGCCGTCATTGTCGATGTGTCCGATGACTTCTCCAGCCATCACGACGTCACCATTGGCTGCAAGGGTGAGGTAGGGGGCAGTACTGTGGCAATTGACCACTCCACCGTCGAGCACCTCGCCGACTTTCTTGCCGTCATCAAACTTGACATCACCGTTTTTCTCGATGGTGTAGATGACATTCTTGCCAGTGCGGTCGCCCTCCTTGTGCAGATCATCGAAAACGATTTTCTGGTTGCGGCTGCGGTAGAAGCCCTTGTGGGCACCCATGAAGTAGAAATCAACGTCTCCGTTGACCTTCTTGACCTCATCGTCAACTTTCTCCTTGACTTCCTTGGCCTTCTTGGCGACATTCTTGCCCTTGTTGATGAGATTGCCCAACTGAGCCTCGGCAGGCAGTCCGCACAACAACGAAAAGACCAGTACGATAAATCCTATCTTTTTCATAACATGCTTTTTTGTGGTTAATGATTATTGTTGCATGTAGCAAAGATAGTCATTTTTTTGTGGTTTAATATGCTTATTCCCCAATTTTTTGCTGGATTTCCGCACAAATATTGATCAGTTGGGCTGGGGTAGTGGCGATGAGGGTGCGGTCGAGGCTTTTGCCACGGGCGAAGGGGCTGTGTGTGAGCACGTCGAGTTGCTTGATGGTGCCGTCGTACATGCCGTCGAGGTTGGCGACGATGATCGGGCGCGGGTCATCGTTGCCGATGGTCATCACGCAGAGGGTCGAAATCCACTCGTCGATGGTGCCGATGCCGCCAGGCAGGACGACAAAGACGTCGCCGTGCTCTATCATGTATTGCTTGCGCTCGGCAAGGTCGCGGGTAGTCACCACCTCGTCGCACAAGGGGTCCAAGCGGAGTTGGAACATCTCGGGGATGACTCCCACGCAACGTCCTCCCGCCTCGTGGACGGCAGAAGCCGTGACGTGCATCAGGCCCGATTTCACGCCGCCATAGACGAGCGTGTGGCCGTTCTCTCCTATCCACTGGCCCAACTCACGGGCCAGCTGTTGGTATTTTTCATCCAGCCCATTCTGGGCACTGCAGTAAATTACGATATTCATTTGAGTTTCTAGTTTCTAGTCCCTAGTTTCTAGTAGATTACAATACGTGAGAATTAATGATGTGTTTAACTTCCTTGAAGAGGTAGTCGTGTCGGGTGCCGTCTTCGTGGAGGAGGGTGAGGGTGCCGTCGGGGGCTATGCTGGCGATAGAGGCCATGAAACGGTGGCCGGTGGCGTCTTCATAGGGATAAATCTTGCCGTCGTTGCGGTAGAGGGCCGCCATATAGCGCTGGTGCAGGTCGATTCGGGCGTTGTCATCCCCCAATGAGTCCACCAGTTGCTCGATGCTGGAACAAACCCGCTTGAGCAATGCCATCAGGTCATGCTCGTGGCCCGTGATGTTGATGAGTGAAACGGGGTTGGGCGCATCGCTGAGGAAGCGCTCCTGATTGACGTTGATGCCGATGCCGACGATGCAACGGGCAATGTCGCTGCCATCCAGGGAATTTTCCAGTAACATGCCGCACACCTTCTTGTCATGCCAATAGACGTCGTTGGGCCATTTCACGCTGAAGCCTTGGCCCGCTTCCTCGGTAAGCGCTTCGACCACGGCGATGGCTGCCGCCTCGCTCAGGTAGAACTGATCGCGGGCCTTGACGGGTGGGCGCTTGAGCAATAACGAGAACGTCAAGTTCTTGCCGTCTTCGCTTTCCCAAGAGTTGCCCTTCTGACCGCGGCCAGCGGTCTGGCTGGGGGTATAAATCACCGTACCGCCTGGCAGCGTTGCTGCCAAGCGGGACAGGTAGGTGTTGGTGCTCGCCGTCTGACTGACCTTGATGTAGTGGGGCATGGGTCAGACAGTGGGGAAGGTCATCTTGAGCATACGGCCGCCGTCCTCATTGACGGTGATATCCACGCGCACGGTATCGTCGGGCAGCAGGCCGTCGATGCGTTCGGGCCACTCGATGAAGCACAGGGCCCCGCTGTCGAAGTAGTCCTCGGCACCCAGGTCAACGGCTTCTTCCTCCTTTTCCAGGCGGTAGCAGTCGAAGTGGTAAATCAGTTCGGCGGTTGCGTCGCTGCGGTACTCGTTGATGATGGCAAACGAGGGCGAGTTGGTCATGTCGCTCTCGACGCCCAGCTGACGGCACAGCGCGTTGATAAAGGTGGTTTTGCCGGCTCCCATCTCGCCATAGAAGGCATAGACGGTGAAGTCGCCCATCTCGGTCATGAACTTGTAGGAAGCTTCCTCGAGGGCTTCCAGATTGGGAATCGGTATCTCGATTGTTTTCATATTTCAGTTGTTTTTACGTCTCATTATTTGGGAGAGAGGGTGACGATGGGCACGAGCATCTCCTCCATGGAGATACCGCCGTGCTGGAACGTGTCGTTGTAGTAGGACACGTAGTAGTTGTAGTTGTTGGGATAAGCAAAGAAGTCGTGGTTCATCGCGAAGATGTAGGTGCTCGAGATGTTGGGAGCGGGCAAGCCGACTTTCCTCGGTTGCTTGATCTCATAGACTTGCTTGGCCTTGTAGGTGAGGCTCTTGCCGACCTTGTAGCGCAGGTTGGTGTTGATGTTCTTGTCACCGATGACGTTGATGGGGTGGTCCACCTTGATGGTGCCGTGGTCGGTGGTGAGCACAATCTTGTAACCATTCTGTGCCATCAGTTTGAAGATTTCCAGCACGTTGGAGTTCTTGAACCACGATTCGGTGAGCGAGCGGTAGGCGACGTCTGTCTTGGCGAGTTCGCGGATCATCTTGGACTCGGTGCGCGCGTGAGACAGCATATCGACAAAGTTGAACACGAGGACGTTGAGCTGGAAGTTCTTGAGCATACTGATGTTTTGGATCAGTTTCTCGCCAGCGGCGCTGTCGTTCATCTTGTTGTAGGAGAAGTGGACCTTGCGGCGATAACGGTCAAGCAGGGTCTGGATGAGGGGTGCCTCGTTGAGGTTCTTGCCTTCCTCGCTCTCCTCGTCCACCCACAGGTCGGGGAACAGCTGTTCGATGTCCATGGGCATCAGGCCCGAGAAGATGGCGTTGCGCGCATACTGTGTCGCGGTCGGGAGGATGGTGGTATAGAGTTCGTCACTCTCGATATTGAAATAGTCGGCCAGCAGGGGGCTTACCGTTCTCCACTGGTCGAGCCTGAAGTTGTCGATAACGACAAAGCAGACCTTCTCGCCCTTGTCGAGTAGCGGCAGCACCTTGGTCTTGAAAATCTCGTTGCTCCGCAAGGGGTGCTCGGGTTGAGTCATCCAGTCCTCGTAATTGCGCTTGACGAATTTGGCAAAGGCGCTGTTGGCCTCTACCTTCTGCATGTGCAGCATCTCGTCCATCTTGGTGTCGGCATTGGAAAGGGTGAGCTCCCACCTGACGAGTGTCGCATACAGCTCATACCAGTCTTCGATGGTCTGTGCCGAGTTGATGAGCTGGCTGATGCGCATGAATTCCTGTTGGTAGTCGCTGGTGACTTTGTCGGTGATGAGCTCGTCGCTGTGCAGGTTCTTCTTGATGGACAGGAGGATCTGCATGGGGTTGACGGGCTTGATGAGGTAATCGGCGATTTCGCTGCCGATGGCCTGGTTCATGATGTCTTCCTCCTCGCTCTTGGTAATCATGATGACGGGGACATTGGGTTGCATGATCTTGATGCGTTGCAGGGCTTCAAGTCCGCTGATACCTGGCATGTTCTCGTCGAGGATGATGAGGCTGAAAATCTGACTCTCGAGCGCGTCGAGCGCGTCTCGTCCGTTGGTGACAGTCTCCACTTCATAACCCTTGTTCTGGAGGAAAAGGATATGCGGTTTCAACAGGTCGATTTCATCGTCGGCCCAAAGGATTCTTTCTTTGCTCATTTACTTAGTATCACTTTATAGTGTTAGTCGTTCTTTTTGTTATTAGGGCTGTTTGGGGTCGCTGGGAGGAGTGGGAGGATTGGACCCATTGGGATCACTTGGATCGCTAGGCGTGGTCTTGTCCTTATTTTTGTCCTTGTTCTTGTCCTTCTCAGCGGCTTTGGCGGCTTCGGCCTCAGCCTTGGCAGCTTCAGCCTTGTCCTTGCGTTCCTGCTCACGCTCCTTGGCCTTATCTTTGCGCTCTTGCTCGCGGTCCTTGGCTTGCTGTTTACGCTCGGCGGCCTTTTCTTTGCGCTCTTGCTCACGCTCCTTTTGGCGCTCTTTACGCTCCTGTTCGCGGGCCTTGGCCTGCTCCTTGCGCTCCTTCTGCTTTTCTTTGCGTTCTCGTTCACGCTCTTTGGCTTTCTGCTTGCGTTCACGCTCACGCTGTTTAGCGAGTTCCTTGCGCTCTTTAGCCTTGTCCTTGCGGGCCTGTTCTTTGGCCTTCTTGGCATCCTTCTTGGCCTGTTCGGCGGCCTTGTAGGCAGCCTTGGCCGAGTCTTCACGCCACTTGTAGCGGAAGTCGCGTTCCTTCTCCTTCTCGCGTTCGGCCTGCTCGATGGAGTCTTGCTCGGCGATTTCCTCTATGCGTGCCAGCTTGCGCTGGTGTTTCTGTTCCTTCTTGATGCTGTCGTCAATTTCCTTCTGACGCTTGCGATCGGCCTTCTCGCGTGCCTTGGCCTCGCGTTCGAGCTGTCTGAGGTGCTCTTCCTCAGCACGCTCTTGAGCCTTCAGTTCCTTATCGCTGAGTTCCTTGGTCGAGGAGCCCGCAACGGTGGACCTGCTGCGGTAGTCGCTGGCCTGGATCTGCTTGCGCTCAGCTTCCTGGCGAGCCTTCTCCTCGGCCTCCAGTCGTGCCTTCTCGGCTGCTTCGGCTTCGAGGCGGGCCTTCTCTTCAGCTTCCTCGCGCGCCTTTTCTTCGGCATCACGCTTGGCGATTTCGGCGGCCTCGCGTTCCCACTGCTCTTGCTCGATACGTTCTTGCTCACGTCGTGCGGCAGCCTCAGCCTCAGCCTCTTCCATGGCCTTCTTCTCGGCCTCGTCGAGTTCCTTCTTCTCGAGGTCGCTGTGTTCCTTGTCGTTCTTCTCCTCCAGATAGTTGAAGTAGTCCTCGAAGGTACGGCCCTCGGTCAGCAGCAGGTTGAAGTTGTCCACGCTGATGATGACGTAGTGAACCTGGCTGGGCACATTGATTGTCTGGTCCTGCTCAAAGACGGTGCGGTAGTGGGCGGCCTCCTTGAAGTTGTCGAGGCCCTTAACCACCAGCAGGCCCAATGTGCCGAATGTCATCTGCTCGATGTCATAGTCCTTGACCTTGAAGGCGTTGAAGTTGTGGCGTGCCACCTCATAGAGCAAGAGGTTGCTGTTCACGCTGTCGTTGGGGTAGAGCAGGATGAATACCTGGGGCTTGTCGTTGTCCTCGGCAAACGGCGTGAAAGTGCGCTCCAGTGCCTGGGGCGTCGTGTCGTTGCTCAGACGTGTCGTCCACAACATGCCGCGCAGGTTGCTGCCGCCACCCTCCAGTCGTCGGCCCTGGTTGAGCTGCTTGACAATCTCGGATGCGGTGGGGGTGATATCGGTCTGTGGATAGCGTTGAAGCATGTCCTTGAGGGTCTCCTTGAACTTGTCGTGATTTTTCTCGGTGAGGTAGCTCAAGGCGTCAATCCACATGAACTTGGGCATGATTTTGGACAAGGGGTACTTGCGCATCATCTCGGCGTAGGCATCATGGACTGCGGTGTGGTTGTTGCTGAGGTAGTTGGCATAGGCCTCCTCGTACATCGCCTCCTGGTCGCGGTTCATGTTCTTGAGGTTCTCCAGATAGTTGGGATCCTGCATCGCCTGCCCGTACTTGGAATCCGGGAAGTTGATGAGGATGCTGTCCCGATAGGGATCGGCATCGGCCTCCTGCCCGTTGCGCATGAACATCATGTACATATTATAATAAACGTCGAGGCGATATGTGTTGTCGGGATAATGCTCCAGCAGTTGTCTGAACTCGTAGGCTGCCGCATCATAGTCCTCCATCTTGTCCTTGAGGATGGTACCCATGTTGTAGAGTCCCTCCTGGATGATTTCGTGGGCCTGCTGGAAATCCTCCTCGGTTTTGGGAATCTGCTTGAGGTAGTATTCCTCGAAGTGTGGATCCTCGGCGCGTTTGAGGGCCTCTAGATCGACCTTGACGGTGTCGCCGTTCTCGTTGACGACCATGCTGTCGGCCAGGGCCAGCAGGGCACTGTCGGCCTCTTCGTCGTTGAATGAGAAGGTCGTCTTGTTCCAGCGGCGCCAGTTGTCTTCAAGTTTACGGCGGCCCCACAGTTTCTGGAACTGGGTCTTACCGGCATTCTTGGTCGCGGTGTTGTAGAAGTACCAAGAGTTGTCGGTATTGATATTGTAGCTGGCAGGTTCGTTCTTGTTGTTTCCAAGGGGGTTGCCTTTAGCGTCCTGCTGGGCGAGGTAGGCCTCGCGCTCAGCATTCTCTTTCTCCTCCTTCTCTTTCTTCTTGAGTTCCTCGATGATATTGGCAATGACGGCCTTCTGCTCCTCGGGGGTCATCGCTGCCAGCATGAGCAGCGAGTCCTGCAGAATGACGTTCTGGGCATAGACGGCGAGTTCGTCGAGCACGTCACTGCGCTTCTTCAGCATCTTGTAGTTGGGATAGTCCTCATTGACCAGAGGGATGGCCTCGGAATAGCAGACCTGTGCCTCGTCATACTGACGTCGTGCAAAGTAGATGCCGCCCAGCGTGAGTTGGCTGATGGCCTTGTCCACGCCGTTGCGGGTACTCTTCTCGGCTGCAAGTCTGTAGTTCTCGATGGCACTGAGCGTGTCGTTGTGGGTGAGGTATAGGTTACCGATGGCGTAATAGATCTGGTCGAGGTAATCCTTGTTACGGTCGTAGCGGGTCATGCGCTTCAGGGCCTTGACCTCGCTGGCGATGCTGGCACCCTCATAGACGGCGCTCTGCTTGATGCGGGCGTTGAACTTGGTGCGGTAATTTGAACCGTTGCTGCTGCCCGCCTGCTTGAAGGCGAGGTAGGCATTATGCTTGTCGCCGATGTCCTCATAGAGCTGTCCCAGCAGGAAGTTCATGCGCACCTTTTCGTTGCCGCTGAAACCCTTGCCCTTGACAGCCTTAGCCAGATAGGGGATGGCCTCCTCGGGCTGTTGGGCCTTGATGTAGTAGTCGGCAAAGGCGGCATTGGCGAGCGCTTGGATGCGTTTGTTGGTGATCTCTTCCATGTGGATGTGCGAGAGCACGTTATCGGCCTCGATGGGCCAGCCCATCGCGCAATAACATAGCGCCTCGCGCACCTGGCATTCCTGCACCAGGTCATTTTTCCAGGAGAAGTGACGTGCGATGTATCGGAAGGTGGCGGCGGCATCCAGGAAGTCGCCCTTCATGTACTGGGCCTTGGCCAGCATGTACCA